>NZ_JAIWPU010000010.1 GCF_021191705.1 Proluteimonas flavola | reverse complement strand
TGGGTGGGGGGGCGCCTGCGCGCCCTTTCCGGGGTCGCGGGGGGCCCCCCCCCCCCCCCCCCCCCCCCCACCCACGCAAGCAACGCGTCGCATCGACCCAGCAGGTGCACCGGTCCGTCGATCGCAACGTCGACCGCGACACTGCAGGCATCGCCTGCCCCGCCGCCCCACGCGTGACCTGCACGAGGCGCACGCCGTGCCGGCGTGCCCGAGCCCGATCCACCGTCCGCGGCGCCGAACATCGCCAATTCCGCCGGCTCGCCAACCGCGGCCGGCGCGAATTCAGTGCCGTCGCCGTGCTGGACGCGGCATCAACGCACCTCGGCGACGTTGTTGAGTCGCGTCACTTCCTCGCCGTCGCCCGGCAACGCGATGCGCACGCGACCGCCGCGCGGATCGACGCCGGCCGCGTGTTCCAGCCGCAGCGTCGTATTGCGCGGACGCAGATCGCGGGGCGCTTCGAGCGCGGGAATGTCGGCGCGGGCGAGTTCGCGGCCCCGCGCGTCCTCAAGGATCGCGACGCCACCCGGCGCATCGGCATGGCCGAGGCTGTGCACGGTCACCTCGACCGCACCGTCGACCACGCGCAAGTCGCCGCGGCCGATGCCGATGTCGGCGCGCGTCTCGACCGGTGTGCCGGCTTCGATCAGCTCGAACTCGAACACCTGGGTCTGGCCCGATGCGAACGTGAGGTCCACCGACGTACTCGACTCCAGCGTGACCTCGCGCGTCTGCGCGCGGCCGTCGATGGTCTCATCCCCATTGCGGTCGACGCCGCTGGTGATGCGCCAGCGACCCGGCGCGACGTTCCAGCCGGTCATCGCCGCATTCGCTACGCGCGTGCCGGTGTTGTGGGCGATCACCTTGAACGCCTCGCGCGACGGTGCCGACACCAGCAGCGCGACGGCTTCCGCCTGCGCGTCGTCGGCAAAGCGCCAGCTCACCGTGTGGCCGGGATACGTGGTGTTGCGACGCAGAGCCAGACCGCCGAGGCGGGCGCGCTGCAGGAACTCGCTGGGCGCATCGACACGGTCCGACCACCAGTGGCCTTCGGTGTTCATGTACTCGCGCATCGCCTTGGCCTGGATGCCGTCGGCATGCAGGGCTTCGAGATACGCCTTGTTGCCGGTCTGCTGCCAGGCGAACACGCTCTGCACGCCGGTGTCGCCCTTGTCGGCCGACTGCTGCAGACGCGTGCCCCAGTCCTCGCGCTTGCCGAGCACGTCGACGTAGTTCTCGGCCAGGTTCGACAGGCCCGCCGGACCACTGCGGTCCACGCGGTACTGCAGCGGCTGCAGGTACTTGTCGTCACCGGTCCAGCGCCACGCAGCCCAGTAGAGATGCATCGTGTCGGCGCCGCCGGAACCGTCGAACAGATCGCCGCCGCGGCGCTCGCCGGTCGCCCAGTTGATCTCGTTGGGCAACTGCCAGGCGCCCTTCTCGTCGGTGTAGGCGTGGGCGAGATAGCCATCGGCGAGGCCGGTGATCATCGCGCGGCTGGTCGGATCGGCATTGAACACGCCGAGCAGGAACGCCGGATGCAGCACCGGGAACGAATACGGCTTCTGCCACTGCCAGCGCGGCTCGCGGTAGACCTTGTGGCCGCCGAACCAGTTGCTCGAGAACAGCAGGTGACCCTGCGGATTGCGCAGCACGATCTTCTCGTCGAGATCGCGCACGGTTTCCATCAGCCGCGTCGTGGTCAGCGGGTCGCCCCAGTTGAGCAGGGCCATCGCGCTGTTGGTGTTGATGCCTTCCTCGTAGGCATGCAACTCGTCGGTCTCGATCGTCGACAGGCCACCGGCGAACATGTCGTTCGCGTAGGCCGCATCGGCCAGTGCGGTGATCGAGGCGTTGATCTTGTCGGGGATCACGCCCATCAGCGCCAGGCCCGGCCACTGCTGCGACAGGTCGCTGTCGTCGGAGATGCCGCCGCCGAAATCGCCGAACGCGACCTGGCGCTCGTCGATCCACCACTCGACGAACCGGCGCACGGCCTTGAGGTCTTCCAGCTGGCGGAACGCCCACAGCGGCACGCCAGCCGGCGCTTCGGGCTGCTCGAACGGCGGCAGGCCCTGGCTGTTGTAGCTCATGTAGTTCCAGTAGCGCCGGCCCAGTGCGTGGCCCGGATCCACCCGCAGCAGATCGCTGATGTCGGCGAATGCGCGTGCGTACAGGCGCTGGCGCTTCGACGTGGTGTGCTCCTCGACCAGGAAACCCCAGTTGTCGCGGACCTGGTTGAAGCGGTCGGCGACGTGCTCGGCAATGGCCTCTTCGCGCGGCTTGTAGACCATGCGCACTTCGGCGCCGTCGAGCTCGGCCGCATCGAAGCCCAGTGCGGCCGAGGCGATGCTGATCCACAGGCTGTCGTCGGTCAGGATGCGGTCGCGCAGGTCCAGCCACAGCGTGCGCGCCTCGCCCGGCGTCACCGAGACGGATACGTCGATCATGTCGCGCGCCGGCCAGATCGGATCCTTGATGCGGATGTTGAGCGGGATCGCCGGCGCACCGTCAACATCGTGCGTCGCCGGCAGCTCCAGTGCTGGAATGTCGATGGCGATGCCGTCGAGCCCGTCGTACATGTTTTCCCAGCTGTGCGCCCAGCTGCGGATCAGCGGCTGCGCGGCGGGCGCATTGCCGATGCCCGACGGAATCAGCACGTGCACGATCGGCTGCTTGGCCTCGCGCACCGGCAGCGTGGTCCGTTCCCGGAACGCCGCGCGCCCGGGCAGCGCCAGCACCATGCTGCGCTCTTCCGGCGCATGGCGGCCCTCGATGAATTCACGCAGCTCGACGAGGTTGGTGTAGTCGATCTCGGCGTTGCTGCGGATCGTGTAGGCCTGCTTCACCGAGCCCTCGGGCTCGGCGGCATCGCTGACGTGATACGCCCAGACTTCCTGGATCGGGGTTTCCTGCGCGGTGTTGGCGAAGCGCAGGTGACCGCCCTGGCGGGTCTCGAACTCATCGACGCTGCGCACCGCGCCCTGCGGCCGCGAGAACAGCGGCTGTTGCGTCCCGGCATCGGCGCCGTACGTCGCTTCGCCGTAGGCGGCGCCGCGCAGCTCGATGCGGTTGAAGGGTTCGTCGGGCAGGGTCAGATCCAGCGCCTTTCCGCCGTCGACATAGGTGTTCCAGTCGGGCAGCTGGAAGTAGTCGTCGCGCCCGCGCAGCCGCGAGCGGTTGTAGACGCCCGGCCACGTGGTCTCGGCGATGCCGTCGTTGCCTTTCCACATCCATTGCTTGAGGTCCTTCGCGTCGGCGAACTCGACCTTGCGGATCGTCGTCACCGGCGCAGCGAGCAGTGGCGGCGCGGCGCCGGCCTGCCAGCCGTGGCGGAACAGCCATGCGGCGTCGCGATCGTCCGGTGCAACGGCCGCGGTCGGCGTGCGGAAGCTCCGCACGGCCTGCACGCCGGCGGCGTCGAGCATGCGGTCGTGTACGCGGATGTCGTCGAAATCGCTGCCGCGCAGGAAGGTGTAGCGGCTCTGCACCTGGTGCGGCGCGAGGATGCGCGCGGCGAGACCGAACTGGTCCAGCCCGGCGTCGTAGTCGAAACCGGCCTGTGCATTCGCCGGGCGTTCTTCGCGTGCGACTTCGCGGCCATCGAGGTACAGGCGCACGCCGATGGTCTCGTCCCAGGCGAAGGCGAGATGCGTCCACGCATCGGCGCCCGGCACGGTCTCCATGCGGAACGACACACGCGAGCGCGCGAGGTTGGCATCGGTGACGAAGGCATCGAAGCCGTGGCCGTTCCAGTCGATGCGCAGCCAGGCCATGTCCCAGCTGGCGTGGTCGGCATAGCCGACGCGGAAGATCACGAACGGCGCCTCGCCGACCGGATCGCGCGAGCGCCAGAAGAAGCTCAGCGTGCCGCGCGCGGCATCGATGTTGCCGGGCGCGTTCCACGCCAGCACGCCGTCGTCGTCCCATTCGATCGCACGGCCGCGCACGCCGTCGTCGACCAGACGCACCTTGTCCTTGAAGTTCGGCACCGGATCGCCGGCCGCGGTGTCGGCGACGAAATCCCGGTCGGCCGACACGTGGAACAGCAGCCGGGGCGTCTCGTCCGCATGGACGGCGGCCGACAGGCCCAGCGCACAGGCGACGGCCAGGACTCGCTTCGACATCTGGTTCAACACTCGATCTCCTCGACAGCGACGCACCGGCCAGCGCCGGCGCGCTGGTTACGGATTTTCGGCCCGGCGGCCCTCCACCGCATGGCGCTGCCGCCAACGCGGCAGATCTTTCTCCAGCAGTGACTGGGGCCAGATGCCGTACCAGGCGTAGCCGGTGCGGCGTTCGTCCGACATGTCGGCCAGCGACGCGACCACCGCGCCGCCACGATCGACCAGCAACGGCTGCTGCCGCTGCAGATCGTAGAACCGCGCCCAGGTCGTCGTGCCCGGTTGCGCGACGAGGCGGACATCGCGCGGACGCGATCCATCCCGTCCGATGCGTTCGAATGCGGTATCGGCGAGACCGTGCGCCTCGAACCATGCCGCCGCACTTTCGATCGCGTCGACGATGCGCGGCGATGGCGTCTGCCGCACCAGCAGGCGCACGATCGCGACCGATTCAGCGCTCGCCAGCGACGGCAGCTCGTAGCTGCGCGCGGTGGCCGGCTGCAGCGTGGTCTCGTCGTACTGCGCGGCCCAGATCGTCGGCGTGCCGTCGATGCGGACCTGCAGGTCGAGGATCAACGCGACCGCGCGTTCCACAGCGCCCGCGGCGGCGTCGCCGCGCAACGGCGTCCATGCCGCGAGCGCGCCCTCGCCTTCGGCGATGTCCTGCAACAGGCCGACGACGCGGGTCATCGCATCGTCGTTGAAGGTGACCTGGCCGCGATAGCCGGAGCGGTCGGGATGGAACTGCGGCCAGCCGCCGTTGGCGTATTGCGCGGCGAGCAGATAATCGACACCGCGCAGCGCCGCATCGCGATAGCGGTCGTCGCCATGCGCGCGCCAGGCCTCCGCCAGATGCACGATTTCGCGCGTAGTCGCGTCGTTGTCGATCGTCGCATCGTCGGCGCGCCCGGCCTGCGCGAGTGCGGCGCTCGCCGCGTCGTCGAACGGCTTCGCGTAGTCGATGGCCTGGCCGGCGAGATGCTTGGGCCAGCCACCCGACGCGGTCTGCGCCTGCAACATGCGCTCGGCGACGGGATCGGGCCCGGATGCGAACGCGGCAGCGCCCGCGCCCAGCCACACCAGCAGCAGTGCGATCTTCCACCCGCGCATCGAAATGCCCATTCGAACGACCTCCTGTCCTGCATCGGCGATGCAGTGAAGGCAGGCACGTCCCCGCCACCGTCGCATCTGCGACGGCAGCGGGCGACGCAGGGAGGCCTCAGAAGCGATAGCGCGCACCGACGTAGTACTGGCGACCGGTCGTGGTGTACCGGTCGGGCAGCATCAGGTCGGAATCGACGTAGCGGCGGTCGGGCGTATCGAGCAGATTCACCGCTTCGAACGTCAGGCTCAGCTTGTCGTTGACCTTGAACGAGGTGTTGAAGTCCACGTTGCGCACGCTGTGCTTGCCGGTGACGTCCGCGGTGCCGAACTGGTTGCCGTCGAGGTCCCAGACGTTCTCGCGGCTGAGCACTTCGCCGATGTAGCCGTCGCGGTAGCTGGTCGACACGCGCGCACTGAAGCGGCCGTCGTCGTAGTACAGCGTGGCGTTGTACGAATTCGGCGACAGGTTCACCAGCTGGTTCTCGGTGATCTGGGTCACCACAGCGGTATTGCTGCTGGCCGCGGTGCTGAACATGTACTCGATCTCCGAGTCGACGTGCGTGTAGTTCATCTGCACGCCGAACTTGCGCCAGAAGCCCGACAGGAAGGTGAAGGGCTGCTGGTAAGTCAGCTCCCAGCCCTTCAGCGGACCGCCGGGGGTGTTGTAGTAGCTCTGCACGTTGAAGATCGTGTTGGCGTTGAAGCCCGGCGGCAGCAGGTCCAGCGAGTAGCCGAGTTCCGACCACGTGCTCAGCAGACGCGTGCGCTGCACGTAGGTCTCGATGTCCTTGTAGAACACCGCCGCCGACAGGAGGGCGCCCTCGCCGAAGTACCACTCCGCGCTCAGGTCGAAGTTGGTCGAGCGGAACGGATCGAGCTTCGGGTTGCCGAGGTTGATCGAGTAGAAGCGACCATCGTCGAAGAAGTTCGTCGGACCGCCGGTGACGCTGGGCGACATGTAGGTCAGCGTTGGACGGGCCATGGTCTTGGCCGCGCCGAAGCGCATCACGAAGGTGTCGGTCAGGTCCCAGGAGAGATTCAGCGACGGCAGCACATCGGTGTAGTTATGGCCGACGACGCTCTCGACGACGAAGCGGTCGCCGGCCGCGGACGTCGCATTGGCGACACCGAATACGCGCTCGCAGTTCGCCTCGCCGCCCGTCGGGCACGGCGCCCAGCCGGCCGCGCTGATCTGGGTCTTGACCAATCGCACGCCGACGTTGCCGCGCAGTGCGCGCGAGAACAGGTCGGTGTTGAAGTCCAGCTGGGCGTAGGTCGCCATGCTGCGTTCGTTGACCGAGAAGTTGTTGTTCGAAGACCCGAAGTGACCGATGCCGGCGAGCCGGTAATCGCCGCCCGGCACGCCGTTGTCGGCGTTGCTGTAGATGTTCAGCAGGCCGGCGATCCTGTCGAAATCCGGGATCAGCCACGAGGCCGGCATGCTGCCCGGCAGGTTCTTGCCGAAGCCGTCGAGCGTGGTGCTCAGGTCACCGATCGTCACGCCATCCGGCAGCGCCTGCGGCAGGCGGCCGTAGCTGATGTGCCGGTACTCCTCGGTGCGCATGTCGTAGTCCTTCCACGCCAGGCCCGTGCGGAAGGTGAACGTGGGATTGAGATCGAACGACAGATCGACCTTGGCCGAATCGAAGGCGTTGCTGACGTAATTCGGATTCAGACGCACTTCGCTGATGTTCGCGCCGCGGGCCGTGCCGTTGCTGTTGACCGGCACCGCGCCGTAACCGAGCCACTGCCACGCATCCGGGCTGCTGGTGTCGAAGGGGAAGGTCATGCTCGGCATTTCCGGATCGCCGCGCAGGTCGAGCACGAAACCGTCGAGGTTCGCGTTGTCGAAGCTGACCATCGAGAACACCGGGCGCGCGTAGTCCGAGGACGAATGACCGATCGTCGCGTCGAGGCGCACGCCATCGTTGAAGCGGTGTTCGAGCTGCAGACTGAACTGCTTGAACTCGGTCGACTCTTCGATCTGGCTGGACTCGGTACGGAAATCGACGTTGTCGAACACACCGTAGACGAGGCGGTTGCGGTCGTCGACCTGGGCCTCGCGCACGACGATCTGGGTCTTGCCGCCAAGGTTCGCCGCGCGGTGCAGATTGGCGCCCAGCGAATCCTCGCGCTGGTCCTTGTCGAGCCTGGAATACAGCGCGTCGAAGCTCAGCAGGGTGTCGTCGCCGATGCGGAACTGGAATGCGCCGGTGACGCCGAGACGCTCGATCTCGTGCCTGGTGCGGATGTAGCGGGGATAGCGCGGGATCCAGGCATTGGTCGCGGTCTCGTAGGCGGCGATGTTCTCCGGCGTCGCGGCAGGACGCGGCAGACCGGTGCCGCAGTTGTCGGCGTCGATGCCGTAGCTGCCCCAGCCGTTGTTGCGGTCCTGGTTGGCCTGGCTGCCGACACCGGCCGGCGTTTCGTTCGCCAGCGGATTGCGCGGCGTCTGCGGGTTGTAGCCGGCCGGCGAGCAGAAGCCATAGGTGCCGTTGTTGGCCGCGTTGGACTGGTTGGCATTGCGGTGGTTGCCGTGTTCCCAGCGGATCGGGTTGTAGCCTTCCTCGAAGATCGTGCGCTGGCTCCAGGACGCCGACAGCAGAGCGCCGACGCGGCCTTCGGCCCAGGTGTTGCTGATCAGGCCGGAGACGCGTGGATCGTTCTCCTCCGACAGTTCGTTGTAGCCGACCTGCGCGCTGGCCGATGCGCGGAAACCCTTGAAGTCGAACGGGCGCGAGCCACGCAGATCGACGGTCGAGCCCAGCGAGCCTTCGTCCATCTGCGCCGACTGGGTCTTGTTGACCTTGACCTGGCTGAAGAGCTCGGACGCGAAGGTATTGAAGTCGAAGCCGCGCGACCGGTTGACGCCGGCGCTGCCGCTGCCGGCGGTCGCCAGCGCTTCGAGGCCGTTGAGGCGCACGCGGGTGAAGTCGGAGCCCAGGCCGCGCACCGAGATGCGCTGGCCTTCGCCGCCTTCGCGATCGATCGAGATGCCGGCGATGCGCTGCATCGATTCGGCGAGGTTCTGGTCCGGGAACTTGCCGATGTCCTCGGCAAAGATCGCATCGACCTGCTCCACGCTGTAGCGCTTCTCGTCGAGCGATTTCTGCAGGCTTTCGCGATAGCCGGTCACGGTCACGGCGGCCATGTCGACGGCGCGGTCCTGATCCGCTGACTGCTGCGCCATCGCCGGCGGGGACAGGACGACGGCGATGCCGGCGGCCAGCAAGGTAACCGGTGTCTTCCGGCTGCTACGGATTCGATCCATCAACACGCGCCTCCCCAAACCCTGTGGTCTGTCGCCTCTGCGGGAGGTCGCGTTGCGCGCCCCCTCTGTCCTGCCGATGACACCGATGGTCATCGAGGCGCGTACGCTAACAGCGCATGTCGCGCGCGGCATCTTGCAACGCAACAAGACGGCACCGCATGCATGGTGCAGGTCGCGGGTTTCCAGCCGCATTTCCCGGTTCTTTTGCGACCCGCACTCCAGAACGCAAAAGGCCGGAGCGTCGCCGCTCCGGCCTTTTCGAGCGTCACGCGGATCGATCAGAACTTGTAGCGCAGGCCCAGCAGGTACTGGCGGCCCGTCTCGCTGTAATCGAGCGGCAGGCGCGAGTTCGCGCCGACCCACGACGCGGAGGGCTCGTTCGTCAGATTGATGCCCTCCAGGCTCAGTTCGATCTGGTCGCTGATGCGATACCGAAGCGACGCATCGATCGTCGTTGTGCCGTCCTGACCGTGCACATCCTCGTTGAAGCCCTGCTCGGTGCCAGGCACCTGCAGCAGATAGTCGTCCCGGTTGGTGGCCGAAACGCGAGCGGAGAACGCCGGGCCCTCGTAGTACAGCGTCGCATTCCATGCGTGCTTGGACAGGCCGACGAGGTCGGTCTCGAGCGAACTGGCACCGGAAGGCAACACGTACTGGATCTGCGAATCGACATAGGTGTAGTTGAGCTGCACGCCGAAGTTGCTCCACGCGCCCGACAGGAAGCTGAAGGGCTGGGTGTAGTTCGCTTCGAACCCTTTCAGTTCGCCACCCGGTGTATTGAGCGGAACGCTGAAGACGAAGTCGTCATCGACGGTTGCGCCGGTGCCGTCGAGCAGACTCGCGGGCAGTCCGCTGGATGCATAGCTGCGTACTTCGCGGGTCGTCTGCACGAAGGTCTCGATGTCCTTCCAGAACAGCCCCAGGCCGAGCATCGCGCCCTCGTCGAAATACCACTCGAATCCCAGATCGACGGTGTCGGCGCGGATCGGGTCCAGTGTCGGATTACCGCCGCTGACGGTACGCGCACCGCCGCTGACGTTGACCGTCACGCCCGGCGTCAGGAAGCCCAGGCCGGGACGCGACATCACCTTGGCAGCGCCCAGTCGCACGAGGAAGTCGGGACGCACTTCGGCAACGAGATTCATCGAGGGCAGCGTGTCGCTGTACTCGCGCGAGACGGTCGAGATCACGGGGCTGCCGCTGGCCGTCGCCGTGCCGGTCGAGGTCTGCCTGGTCTGCACATAACGCACCCCGAAGTTGCCGGAGAACGGAATCGAACCCAGGTCGGTGGAAAACTCGCCCTGCAGATAGACGCCGCGATCCTCCTCCTCGACGCTGCGGCTGTTGAGCGCGCGCTCGCTGAGCGCGAACGGGCCCGCGTTGCTGTAGATATCGTAGAAGTCCGCGATGCCCTGATAGCTGGGAATCACCCATTTTCCGGGTGATCCATCGATCCCGCTGAGGCTGGCCTGTCCCGTCAGATCGACCGGGACGATGCGCGTGCCATCGGGGAAGTTCGCTACGCCGGTCAGCCCTTCCGTCGAGCGGCGCAATTCGCGGGTCGAGAACGTGTAGTCCTTCGCCTGCACACCGCCCTTGAGACGGAAGCCGGGGCTGATGTTCCAGTTGAAGTCGAGCTGTGCAGTGTCGAACTCGTTCTCGACATACTGGGGGCGGATACGGATCTCGGCCAGCGTCCAGCCGTTGGGATCGGTCGGATCGATGCCGTAATCCAGTACAGGCTTGTACCGATCGCCGCGGTAGTCGTAGCTGTAACCGTCGACGTTGTTCTTGTCCATGATGATCGTCGTCTGGATCGGATTCTCATGCTTCGACGAGGACGTGCCGATCTTGCCGGAGATCGTGAAGTCGTCGGTGACATCGAACTTGCCGTCGAGCGTCAACTGCGTGAACACCGTATTCCACTCGTCGTGGCGGCTTTCCGAACGGATGTCGACATTGTCGAACTCGCCGTAGACCAGGGCGCCGTGACCGTCGACGACACCGTCCCGCACGATCGTTTCCGGTTTGCCCGCGCCGCTGCGGCTGAAGGAAATCGCCTCGATGTACTTCTCGTCGCGCACCGCGTCAATCTTCGAGTACAGACCGTCGAGCGAGAACTCGAGACGGTCGGTCGGCTTGAACTGCAGCGATGCGGTGACGCCGGTACGCTTCTGCGCATGCTCCATCAACGTGTAACGCGGGAAGCGCGGGTGGAAGGTATCGGCCGACAGCGCCGGCGTGAACGGCGAGGTGGGATCGAAGCCACCGTTGCTCGGGCCATTGGCCCAGCGGCCGGTGCCCGAGCCTTCCTCGAGCGTCTGGCGCTCGGTGTAGGCGACCGACACCAGCGCGCCGAACCTGCCGTCGGCCCACGTGTTCGAGACCAGGCCTGCGACGCGCGGATCGGCCTTCGCCGCCATGTCGCTGTAGCTCGCCTGCCCGCTGGCGACGATGGTCAGGCCGTCGTAGTCGAACGGACGCGCAGTACGCAGATCGACCGTCGCACCGAGCGAGCCTTCCTCGACTTCGGCCGACGCGGTCTTGCGCACGAGCAGCTGCGAGAACAGGTCGGATGCGAACACATTGAAGTCGAAGCCGCGGCCGCGGTTGGAACCGCCGCTCTGGTCGGATGCGCCGACGGTGGTCAGCGCTTCCATGCCGTTGATGCGCACGCGGGTGAAGTCGGGACCGAGGCCGCGCACCGAGATGGCGCGCCCCTCGCCTGCGTCGCGCGTGATCACCACGCCCGGGATGCGCTGCAACGACTCTGCGAGATTGAGGTCGGGGAACTTGCCGATGTCCTCGGCGACGATCGCATCGACCACGCCCGCTTCGCCGCGCTTGATGTCGAGCGCCTTCTCGACGCTGGCGCGGTAGCCGACGACGCGCACGACCTCCAGCTGGGTGGCGTCACCCGCGGTGGCGGTCTCTTCGACACCGTCGTCGGCAGTCGTATCGGCAGTCTGCGTGAAGGCGGGCATGGCCACCGCCTGCAGCGCGAGTGCAATGCCCGCGGCCAGCAAGGTAACCGGTGTCTTTTTCGAACCGAACAACTGCGTCATGTCGTTCCCCTCCCAGGGTGCGAAGCGGTCTCGGCGCGTCTTGACTGCATGGACGCGCTTGTTATGGTGTTCTCCGGTGCCGGAATGACACCGCAGGCCAAACGCTAGCAGAGGCACTTCTGCAAAGCATGTTGCGCCGCCACATCCACTCGCCCGCTCCCCACCGGGCCCGATCGAAAGGCATTGCCGCGATGGGCAAACGCATTCTCTGTTTCGGCGAGCTGTTGCTGCGCCTGGGCGCCCCCGGCCGCGAGTTCCTGCTGCAGTCGCGGCATCTGGACGTCCACGTCGGTGGCGCGGAAACCAATGTCGCGGTGTCGCTCGCACGCTTCGGCCACGACACCGCGCTGGCCAGCACGGTCGCGGCGAATGCGCTGGGCGATGGCGCATTGGGCGAACTGCGCCGGCATGGCGTGGATGTCTCGCGGATCATCCGCACCCCGGGACGCATGGGCCTGTACTTCTTCGCCGCCGGCGCCGGACTGCGGCCCAGCGACGTGGTCTACGACCGCGCCGATTCGGCGTTCGCGCGCGCTGCGCCTGAAACCTACGACTGGCCGGCCCTGCTCGACGGCATCGACTGCCTGCACGTCTCCGGCGTGACGCCGGCAGTGGGACCGGATGCAGCGGACGCGGCACTGGCTGCGGTGCGCGCCGCGCGCGCCCGTGGCACGACGGTCTCGTTCGACGGCAACTTCCGTCCGAAGCTGTGGGCCACGTGGAACGACGCGCCGGCGCCGTTGCTGCGCGGCCTGCTCGCCGAGGCGGATATCGCCTTCATCGATCACCGCGACATCGACCTGTTGCTCGGCGCGGATGCATCCGGGACCGGCGAACACGCCAGCGCCGAACGCACCCTGCAGGCGGCCGCGCGCGCGTTCGCCGCGTTCCCGCATCTGCAGCGCATCGCGTGCACGCAGCGCACGGTGCACAGCGTCGACCGCCACGCGCTCGGTGCGTTGCTGGTGCGCCGCGATGGCAGTGTGCAGCGCATCGATGCCCTGCCCGTCGACGGCATCGTCGACCGGATCGGCGGCGGCGACGCGTTCGCTGCCGGTGTGCTGCATGGCGTGCTGTCGGGTCTGGACGATGCACGCACGCTCGCGTTCGGTCTCGCGGCGGCGCGGCTCAAGCACAGCGTGCCGGGCGACTTCAATCTGGTCGGCGTTCCCGACGTGGATGCACTGGTCGACAGCGCGCGACTCGACGTTCGCCGCTGATCCAAACGCCCGTCCCCGTGACGCGCCAGGCACCAATGCAAACGGCCCGCCAATGGCGGGCCGTTCGTGTTCCAGCTGTTGCGTGGACTCAGAGTTCGCAGAAGCAGTACGCGACCGCCTTGACCGGGCGACCCGGCTGCGGGGCGATCACGCTTTCGAGCAGTTGCAGGTCCTGCTCGGCGCGCGGCACCACACGGGCCAGCAGGCCGCGGGCGATGTCGCTGTGGCCGACCAGGGCGCCGCCCAGACGGCCGCTGACGAAACCGGTCAGGAAACGGCCGAACGGCGTCGCGGTCTTCTCGATGTAGCGCGTGCGCCACTTGCCCTCTTCCAGCCCACCGAGTTCGGCGGCCTTGGCGATCGCGGCACGCAGGCCGCCGAGCTCGTCGACCAGACCGCGTTCCAGCGCCTGGGTGCCGCTCCATACGCGGCCACGCGCGACGGTGTCGATCTCTTCGCTGCTGCGGCCGCGCGCCTCGCCGACCTTGCCGATGAAGTTGGCGTAGCCGCGATCGATGATCGCCTGGATCGCCTGGCCGGCCTCGGGCTGCAGCTCGCGGGTCAGGTCGAACGCGCCGGCGAAGCGCGTCGTGCCGACGCCGTCGGTGCGCACGCCGATCTTCTCCAGCGTGCGCGGGAAGGTCGGCACCAGCGCGAAGATGCCGATCGAACCGGTGATCGTCGACGCGTCGGCGTAGATGCGATCGGCGTTCATGCTGATCCAGTAGCCGCCCGACGCGGCGACGTCGCCCATCGACACCACCACCGGCTTGCCGGCGGCCTTGAGCGCGTCGACCTCGCGGCGGATCTGCTCGGACGCGAACACTTCGCCGCCGCCCGAATCCACGCGCAGCACGACCGACTTCACGCGGTCGTCCTCGCGCGCCTCGCGCAGCAGGGCCGATGTCGACTCGCCACCGATCGTGCCCGGCGGCTGCTCGCCCCCGGTGATGCCGCCTTCGGCGACGACCACCGCGACCTGGTCGCGACGGTCCGCTGCCGAGCTGGCCGGCGAGACGTGCGCGAGGAAATCGCGCATCGACACCTGGCGGAAGCCGCCTTCGGCATCGTCGTCGGTGACCCCGCGCTCGACCAGCAGGTCTTCGACCTCCCCACGCGTCTTCAGTCCGTCGACGAACTTCTGCGACAGCGCGTACTGCGCCAGATCGCCGCGCGCCGCGGCGATGCCCTGCGGCAGCGTGTCGACGCCGGCATTGAGCGCCTCGGGCGTGGTGCCCCGCACCCTGGCGATGTCGGCGATGTGCCGCTGCCAGATGTCGTTCATCCAGTACAGATCGGCTTGCTTCGACTCCGGCGACGCCCCGTCGAGGATGTAGGGCTCGGCCGCCGACTTGTATTCGCCGACCTTGAACAGGTGCATGTCGACGCCGAGCCTGTCGGCCAGCGCCTCGCGGTAGTACTGGCGATAGCCGGCGAGGCCTTCGAGCATCATGCCGCCTTCGGGATCGAGGTAGACCTCGTCGGCCTGCGCGGCGAGCAGGTACTGCTGCTGGCCGAAATACTCGCCGAACGCGACGACCTGCTTGCCGGCCGCGCGCACTTCGCTGATGGCTTCAGCCACTTCGCGCATCGACGCGTAACCGGAGAAGGTCATGCGATCGGTGCGCAGCAGCACGCGCTCGATGCGGTCGTCGGTCTTCGCCGCGTCCAGCGCGCGCAGCACGTCGCGCAGTTGCACTTCGCCGACACCACTGCCGCTGTTCTCGGCCAGCGCGCGCATGAAGGGATCGGACTTGTACTGCTCCACCAGCGCGCCTTCCGGCGCGATGACCAGCGTGGTGCGCTCGAGCAGCGGCGACTGCCGCGAACCGCCGCCGACGATCGCGACCAGCACCAGCAGCGCGAACAGGAACAACAGGCCGAAGAACAGGACATTGAGGATCAACCGGCGGATGAAATTCATCCCGTCCCAGATGCCGACAATGAAGCGCGTCAGCGGCGCGCGTGGCTGCACAGTACTCATGCGGAAAACGACTCCATCAGAAGGAAATTCGGGTCACGGCCGCCGGCAGCGGTGCGGCCATGGTCCAACCCATGTCGCAGCCTACCGGGCGCGGCGGGCCAATGCATGCGCCGGTCGTCACTGTGCCGTCGGGTCCGGGGACGGCGCGGGCACCCGCCGGCTGCTGCGCAGGAAGCGGGTGCCCAGCAGCACGGCGGCGACGGTCAGGCCTGCGATCAGACCGATCCACATGCCCTTCGGCCCCCAGCCCAGTCCCAGCCCGAGGGTGGCGCCCAGCGCCATGCCCACGCCCCAGTACGCGGCCGCGGCCAGGAACATCGGCACACGGGTGTCTTTCAGCCCGCGCAGCGCGCCGGCCGACAGCGCCTGGATGCCGTCGGGAAACTGGAACGCGGCGGCGTAGAGCAGCAGCGCGCCGGCGAGCGCGGCGACCGCGGCGTCCTCGGTGTAGATGCGCACCACATGGTCGTGGCCCAGCAGGAGCAGCACGCCCGAGACCGTCTGCGTCATCAGCACCAGCGTCAGCCCCGCGAAGCCGGCCCGGCGCACGCCGGCGCTGCCGAGCCCGCGGCCGATCGCATTGCCCACGCGCACGGTGGTCGCTTCGGCCAGGCCGAACGGCACCATGAAGCACAGGGCGGCGACGTTGATCGCGATCTGGTGCGCGGCCGCTTCGATCTCGCCGAGTCGTCCGATCAGCAGGGCGGTCACGACGAACAGGCTGCTTTCCATCGTCACCGTCACGCCGATCGGCAGGCCCGTACGCAGCAGCGCGCGGATCTCCGGCCAGCGCGGCGGGTCGAAACGGGTGAAGAGCCGGTAGCGCGCGAAGCGTTTCGACAGGGCCAGATACAGCGCGAACGCGATCGACTGCGTCCACATCATGATCGCCGAGGCGACGCCCAGCCCGCCGGCACCGCCCTCGGGAAACGGCCCCCAGCCGAACGCGAACGCGTAGCCCATCGGTACCAGCACGGCGAGGCCGCCGAAACCGAACACCATCGTCGGCAGCGTCCAGTGCAGGCCGTCGCTGAGGTAGCGCATGCAGAAATACAGCGTCAGCGCGGGCACGCCCCAGCGGATGCCGTGCAGGAACGCGGTCGCGCCCGGCACGATGTCCGGCGCGATGCCGAACGGCCCGAGCCCGGCGGCCAGCGCCGTCAGCAGCCCGAACAGGGCCAGGCCCAGCCCCGCCGCCAGCCACAGCGCCTGCCGGAACAAGGGCCCGACCTCGGCATGGCGGCCCTCGCCGTCGAGCTGGGACACCGACGGCGGCACCGCCATCAGTGTGCCCATCGGCACCATCAGCGGCAGCCAGAAGATCGCCGTGCCCACCGCGACCGCCGCCAGCGTGGCGGTGCCGTGGTGGCCGGCGATGACCGAATCGACGAAGCCGATCAGGCCGGTGGCGACGTGGCCGGCGACCAGCGGGGCCGCCAGAACGGCGGTGCGCCGCACTTCGTGACCAAAGGGCGGCGGCGTGATTGCGGAAGACATGGGGACGGCTCTGCGACTTCGGCCGCGCGGACGACGGATGCGTGCGCTGGCACCGGGGCGCGAAGGACGGGCATTCTAGGGCGTGTCGGCAGTTCCCGCACGGATCGCGTTGCGCCCTTCGGCACAACACGGAAGGCCACGTCTGCGCGCGCCCGGTCCTGCGTCATCGCTCGGTCGTGGACGGACGTCCCCTTCCTCGCTTGCCCTTGACCCGGCATGCGCAACAACGGCGCGAGATGTGCGAGAACTGCCGACACGCCTTCACCACGCCGCGCAGGGGAGCGACACGCGCGGCGTTCCAGCCCAGTCTTCTTTATCCGTGTCCGCGGCCGCGCTGCTGCGGCCTTGCCAGGAATCCGTCGCGCATGTCCCACGCTGCCCTGCCGCCGCTGCCGTCCGATGACGCGCACCCATCCACCTGCGAAAACTGCGGCACGCCGCTGCACGGCGACTTCTGCCATGCCTGCGGCCAGTCCACGCACAGCCCGGTGCGCAACGTCGCCCACGCGGTGGAGGAAGTGTTCGAATCCTTCTGGCATCTCGACGGACGCATCTTCCGGACGCTGCGCGATCTGTTCGTGCCGGGCCGCATCGCCGAGCGTTATCTCGGCGGCCAGCGCGTGCGCTACGTCGCGCCGATGCGGTTGTTCGTGATCCTGACGCTGCTGACGTTCTTCGTCGCCAAGTTCGTGGTCCACGACGCGATGCAGGACTTCGACCCGGGCCAGATGGTGCGCCTCGGCGACGTGGCCCTCGACTTCTCGCAGGCGCAGAGCGTCGACGACGTGCGGACGATGCGCGACGACGCGCTCGCCAGCATCGCGGAAACCCGGCGCACCGTGGGCGCGCTGCCGGGGGCAACGCCGCAGTTGGACATTGCCGAGGCCAAGGTGCGCGCGCAGGCGGACACGCGCATCGCCGAGCTCGCACCCAACGCTGCATCGCCGGCGGGCGGAGGCCCGATCGCCGCCGCGGCGCCTGTCGATCCGCCTGTCGATCCGCCGGTCGCGACGACATCCGCGCCGGACGGCACCGACACCCGCATCGCGCCACGCGGACCGCCGGCCAGCGGCGGCACGTTCGGCGAACGCATCGAACGGAATTCCAAGCGCCTGCTCGACGATCCGCAGGTCTATGCGCGCGCGGTGCTCGGCGTCGCGCCGACCGCGCTGTTCATCCTGGTGCCGCTGTTCGCGGTGCTGCTGAAGCTGCTCTACCTGTTCCAGGGACGGCTGTATCTCGAGCATGTCGTCGTCGGCCTTTACAGCCACGCGGCGCTGATGCTGGGCCTGCTGCTGGTGTTCTCCGGCGCCCTCGCGATGCCGTGGCTGACGGCACACGCCGTGTGGGCGACCGCCATCGTCGGCCTGCTGCAGACCCTGCTGCTGTGGGCGATGCCGGTCTATCTGCTGCTGATGCAGAAGCGCGTCTACGGCCAGTCGTGGCCGTGGACGCTGGCCAAGTTCGCGGTGATCGGCATGGCGTATTTCGCGCTGTTTCTCAGCGTCGCGATCCCGATGGCGGGGTATGCGTTGTACGCGTTGTAGCGACGGACCGCGTCAGAACCTGTTCACGATCCCGGCGTATGTCGCGCCGGAGCGCGTGGATCGTGAACAGATTCTCAGGGCGTGCCGGCCACCCGCGCACGCAGCCAGGCGTCGCGCGTATCCGCCGGCACCGCCAGCCATTGCGCGCGCAGTGCGTCGCGTTCCTGCGGCGGCGTGCGCTGTGCCAGTGCGGCCAGGTCGTCGCGCGCCTGCGGCGAGGCCGCACGCAATGCCAGCAGCACGGGGGTGCGCTGCGCTTCCGGCATCGCCGAAAACAGCGGGTGCAACCGCGGCCAGTCGGCGCCGAGCACCGGGCCCAGCAGCCAGCCGCGACGCAGGCCCAGATCGAGCTGCTCGAAGGCCAGTCGCAGTTCGCGCTGCTCGGGTTCGGGCAAGGTCTCGAAATGCGCCGCCGCCTGCTGCAGTCGCATGCGCTCGGCATGCGGCAAGGCCTCGGCCGCCTGCCAGGCGATCCGGCGGCGCGCACGTTCCGCGGCCGGCAGGATCTGCCAGGCGGCCAGGCGCGCCTTCAGTGCATCGCGTTCGGCCGGCGTCATCTGTGCCAGGCGCGCGGCCCGGGCTTCGAGTTGCGCGCGTTCGGCGGCGGGCAGGGTGTCGGCCTTCAGGGCGGCCGGCAACGCGGCCTGCGCCAGCGGCGCGGCGAACAGCAGCAACGCGATGCCGGCACGGCGCAGGACGCGATCAGAGGTCGGCATCGGTGGTCTCCATGCCGTCGGCCTCATCCGGCACATCGTCGAGATGGGCATCGCGGGTGTCGTCGGCCGGGGTTTCGATCTGCGTGGACAGCCACGCATAGAACGCGGGGTCTTCTCGCCAGTTCGCGGCCTCGGACTCGGTCAGCAGTTCGAAGTCGGGCGCGGTGAGCAGGGCGATCTCATCGTCGTAGGTCGATGCGGGCGACTGCGCGTCCGGCAGCGCTTCGATCCGGATCGTCGTGTCGACGTCGAGACCGCCGCCCGGCCAGGCATCGCGCCAGGTCCAGGCCAGCGCGGCGAGCATCGCGACCAGCACCACCGCCTGCGCCGGCCACAGCCAGCGCGCCCGCGTCCGGGACGAGGGCGGCGCGGCTTCGGCCGGCGGCGGCGCGGCAACCGCACGCTGCAGCGGAAACCGGCGCAGCGGCGGCACCTGACCGCGCAGCGCGGCCTCGCGCAGGCCGGCCAGGCGCGCGAGCCGATCGGGCGGCAGCGCGCGGATCGCCGCCTGCGCGGCCTCGGCGATGCGACGCCAGGCTTCAGGATCCGGGCTGCCGTCCTCGCGGTGCGGCAACGCCCGCTGCAGGCCAAGCCGATACGTGGCCCGGGTCACGCCGAGGACCGCGGCCGCTTCGTGTTCGGGCAGCCCGGCCACCATCCGCAGCAGCACCGTCACCCGCGGACCGCCGGACAGCCCGGCCAGTGCGGGCAGCCCATCGGCATCATCGGGCAGCACGGCGGGGGCACGCAGCGCCGGGGCCGCCAGCAGCTGGGCCCAGAACCGGCGCGGCCAGTCCGGAAACGGGGTATTGGTCGCCAGTTGGCCGAATTCGGTCATCGCGGCGGCCAGCGCGGCATCGCCGGTCTCGATATCGCCGCTCTGCCACTGCGCGAACGCGGCCGCGCGCCGCTCCACCCCGCGCAGGAACGCGCCGACGGCGGAGGACATTCCGGGTGGAGCTGACGGGGGAGGCGTGGTCATCGGGGCCGGCGTGTGCGACCGCGCATCATAGCCATCCGGCGCCATCGCCCAAGCCTTGACAGACCGCTGCGGAAACGTTCCACAGACGCCAGCGTGCGCAAGTGGTTGTTCACAGGGCCCACAACGGTGTCACCCGGGTGAAGCCGACCCCATGGCGATGCTGCATGACAACAATGTTTCACGGGCAAGCGGTTGATTTTACTACCAATTATCCATATGGCACTTTTTTGTCCAACCCGTCCTCTACCCCACTGAATACCGCATAACGTCGTATTCGAAGCGGTGTATGCACAGGCTTATCCACAGATCATGTGGATAAGCGGCAATCCCTTTTCTTTCCGGCACTTGCAGACATAACGTCCAAGTCAAGCGAGGTTCCGCGCGCAAATGATGGAAGCGCGTGGTCGAGCCGATAGACTTTGCAGGTGTCCGATCCGAATGCCGCCATTTCCGTCCTCCAGGTCGCCCTGCCGGTGCCCCTGCCGCGCCTGTTCGACTATTGCGCACCGTCCGGTTCGGCGATCGGACCGGCCGATGTCGGCCGCCGGGTCCGGGTGCCGTTCGGCCCGCGGGAACTGATCGGTGTCGTCGCCGGGGTCGGTGCGCCGGATGATCCCGCGCAGGCGCTGCGCGACGCCATCGAATGGCTCGACGACGCCCCGCTGCTGCACGGCGAACTCGCCGCCTCGCTGCGCTGGCTGGCCCGTTACACCCACGCGCCGCTCGGCGAAGTCCTGGCGACCGCGCTGCCCGCCGCCCTGCGCCGCGGCGAGGCGCTGCCCGATACCCACGCCTGGGCCTGGCGGCTGACCGAAGCCGGCCGGACCGCGCTGGCCGGCCTGAAGGCCGGTGGCCGCCCGCAGCGCCTAGCGTCCCTGCTCGCGCCGACGCCGCGCGACGAGGACGCGCTGGATCTGGCGATGGCCGGCTGGCGCACCGCTGCCCGCACGCTGGCCGGTCGCGGGCTGGCCGAGCGTTTCGCCGTACCGCCCTCGCAACTGGCGCCCACACCGCAGTCTGGCCCGGCCCTGCACGATGAACAGCAGCAGGCGGTCGCAGCCGTCGCCGCCTGCAGCGGTTTCGCGGCGCTGCTGCTCGATGGCGTGACCGGCAGCGGCAAGACCGAGGTCTATCTGCAGGCGATCGCCGACTGCCTCGCCCGCGGACGCCAGTCGCTGGTGCTGGTGCCGGAGATCGGCCTGACCCCGCAGACGCTGGCGCGTTTCCGCGCGCGCCTCGGCGTGCCCGTCCACGCGCTGCATTCGGGGCTGGGCGACGGCGAACGCGCGCGGGTGTGGGCGGCTGCGGCGCGCGGCGAGGCGCGCGTCGTCGTCGGTACGCGCTCGGCGGTGTTCGTGCCGCTGCCCGATGCCGGGCTCATCGTCGTCGACGAGGAACACGACGGCAGCTACAAACAGCAGGACGGCATCCGCTACCACGCACGCGATTTCGCGCTGGTGCGCGCCAAGGCGCTCGATGTGCCGGTGTTGCTGGGCAGCGCGACGCCGTCGCTGGAATCGCTGCAGAACGCCCTCTCCGGCCGCTACGCGCATCTGCGCCTGACCCATCGCGCGGGTGCGGCGAAACCGCCGACGGTGCGCGTGCTCGATGTGCGCAAGCGCCCGCTCGAGGCCGGTCTGTCGCCGGAGATGTTCGCGGCGATCTCCGCTGCGCTCGCCGCCGGCGGTCAGGTGCTGGTGTTCAAGAACCGCCGCGGCTATGCGCCGGTGCTGCTGTGCCACGACTGCGGCTGGAGCGCGCACTGCCCGCGCTGCAGCACGCCCGACCGGCCGCATCCGATGACCGTGCACGCGGGCGGACGTCGCCTGCAATGCCATCACTGCGGCCATCGCGCGAGCGCGCCGCCGGCCTGCCCGGACTGCGCCAGCCTCGGCCTGCAGCCGCAGGGCGTGGGCACCGAACGCATCGAGGAACTGCTGGCCGCGCGCTTCGCCGATGTGCCGGTGCTGCGCATCGACCGCGGCAGCACGCGCCGACGCGACGCGCTCGAGGGTCTGCTGGGCTCGCTCGGCAGTCAGCCGGGCATCCTGATCGGCACCCAGATGCTGGCCAAGGGCCACGACCTGCCGAATCTCACGCTCGTGTGCGTGGTCGGCATCGACGAAGGCCTGTTCTCGGCCGACTTCCGCGCCGGCGAGAAACTCGCGCAGCTGCTGATCCAGGTCGCCGGCCGCGCCGGGCGCGCCGAGAAACCCGGCCAGGTACTGCTGCAGACCCACCACCCCGAACATCCGCTGCTGCTGACGCTGATCCGGGGCGGCTATCACGCCTTCGCCGCCGGCGAACTGATGCAACGCGAGGCGGCAGGATTCCCCCCGTTCGCGCCGCTGGCGCTGCTGCGCGCCGAATCGCAGCAGGCCGAACCGCCGATGGCCTTCCTGCAGGCCGCGCGCCGCGTGCTCGCCCCGCATGCGGGACGCGACGCTGCCGGCATGCCGACGCTGCTGCTCGACGGCCCGGTGGTCGCACCGATGCCGCGACGCGCCGGCAACTATCGCGCGCAGCTGCTGATCGCCACCGACCAGCGCCCGCGCCTGCACGCGATCCTCGATGCGGCCCTGCCGTTGATCCACGCCCTGCCCGAAGCGCGCCGCGCGCGCTGGTCGCTGGATGTGGATCCGGTGGATCTGTACTGAGGCTGGGGATTGGGGATTGGGGATTGGGGATTCGGGATTGGGGATTCGGAAACGCACGCGTCGCGCGTGAGAACTATGCCTGCTTCGCCGGGATTTTCTTCGCGGCTGCTTTCGTCGTCTTTTTCGCGGCGGTTTTCGGCGGCGCAATCCGCACGCAGACCGTCTTGCCGTCCTTTCGCACCTCGAACAGGCCGATCTCGGTTACCAGACCGCTGAGTTTCGCGTAGCCGTAGTTGCGCGAGTCGAACGAGGCCTGGTTGCCGATCTGACTGCCGACCGCAGACAGATTGGCCCAGCCGTCGTCGCCTTCCGCAGCAGACGACACCGCGGTGCGCAGCATCTGCACCAGCCGGGTGTCCTGGCGCATTTCTGCCCGGGTTTTCCGGGTCGGCTGAATCGACGCTTCCGTCGAAGCGACAGTGGAGGCCTGTTCGGCTTCGGCCTCCGAGCCCAGCGCCTCCAGGTAGGTGAAGCGGGAACACGCGCTCCGGAACGCGAGCGGCGTCTTGCTTTCGCCAAAGCCGTACACCTTCATTCCCTCGGTCAGCAGCCGCATCACCAGCGGGGTGAAATCCGCATCGCTGGACACGATCGCGAAGCCATCGAGATTGCGCGCGTACATCAGGTCCATCGCGTCGATGACCATCGCCATGTCGGATGCGTTCTTGCCGGTGGCGTAGGCGAACTGCTGGATCGGGCGTATCGCATATTCGTGCAGCACTTTCTCCCAGCTGCCGAGATGCGGGCTCTTCCAGTTGCCGTAGGCGCGGCGCACGTTGGCGACGCCGTGGCGCGCGACCTCGGCCAGGATCACGTCGATCTTCGCGGCCGGCGCATTGTCGGCATCGATCAGCAGCGCGATGCGTTTCTCGTTGTCGATGCGGGTGTGTTCGCCCATGGCGGCTCTCCGGTCGGGGCGCGCAGCGCGCGCCGGATGCAACGCGGCGGCGGTTTCAGTCCGCGCCGAACAGTTCGCGGGCCATGACGATCGCGTCCTCGCGGCCATTGTGCGCGGGGTAGTAACGCGGCCGCCGGCCGATTTCGTTGAAACCTTCGTCGTGGTACAGCGCGACCGCATTCGGATTCGATGGCCGCACTTCGAGAAACACGCGCTGCGCGCCGTGCCGCTGGGCGAGATCGACCAGCGCGCGGAACAGGCGACGGCCGTGGCCGCGGCCCTGCAGCGCTGGATCGACGCAGACGTTGAGCACGTGCGCCTCGCCGGCCGCGACGCTCAAGACGCCGTAACCGGCGAGCCGCCCGGCGACATGCAGCACCCACGCCGGATACGCCGCGCGCAGACAATCGTCGAAAATGCCGCGCGTCCACGGAAACGGATACGCGCGCAATTCGATTTCCATGACCGCGTCGACATCGGTCGCGCGCATCGGGCGCAGCGCCCAGTCGCGCGCCGCCAGCGCCGCATCCGGGATCGACTGCGCGTCGGGCTCAGCCGCCATGACGGCGCAACCGGCGCAGGCGCGGCCACAGGGCGCGCTTGGCCGCGGCCGAACGCAGTTCCGACAGCGCGCCGAGACTGCGCACGAATGCGAATGCACCGTCGCCATCGCGACGCAACCCGGCGGCGCGCAGCAGCGGATCGACCAGCGGATCGTCCGGCAATGCCTGGCCCGGCACCTGCACGCGATAGCGGTCGTGGCCCAGCGCATCGAGCGCCGCGATCTGCAGCGCATCCCAGGTCACGAGGTGGCCTCCGCGCCTCCGCGGCGCCGCAACAGCCACAGGGCCGGACCCGACAGGGCGTACAGCACCGCGGCAATGAGCAGGGTCTTGGGCGGATCGACCCACATCGCGATCAGCAGGCCGACCGCGACGACCAGCGCGACGAACGGCACGCGATCGGCCTTCGGTCCGGTGCCGCTGCCCTTGAAACTGGTGTAGCGGATGCGGCTGACCATCAACAGGCCGCAGACCACGGTGACCGCGAGCGCGGCATAGCGCAGCGCGTCGCCGGTGAAATCGAGTTCGTGGCAGGTCCAGACGAAACTCGCCATCAGGCCCGCCGCCGCCGGACTCGCCAGCCCGACGAAATACCGTTTGTCGACCGTCGCCACCTGGCTGTTGAAACGCGCCAGCCGCAGCGCCGCGCAGGCGGCGTAGAGAAACGCGCCGAGCCAGCCGATCTTGCCGAGCGTGGTGCCGTCGAGGCGCATCGCCATCAGCGACCAGTGGTACATCACCAGCGCCGGCGCCAGACCGAAACTGATCAGGTCGGCCAGCGAGTCGTACTGCACGCCGAACTCGCTCTGGGTATTGGTCAGGCGTGCGACGCGGCCGTCGATGCCGTCGAGCACCGCGGCGACGAAGATCGCGATGCAGGCGGCGCTGAAGCGGCCCTGCGACGCGGCGATGATCGCGAAGAATCCCGCGAACAGGCCGCCGGTGGTGAAGAGGTTGGGCAGCAGGTAGATGCCGCGGCCGCGGCGCGGGGTCGGGTCGGTCTGGCTCATGCGGGGCAGTGTAGCGCCTGCATCGGGCCGCCCGGCGACGGCGGTTGCGCCTGCGGCCCCGGAGTGCTGCAATCGCCGCCACATTCGAGCACCTGCCGGGGACCGCCATGCGCCGCACTTTCGTGACCGCCCTTGCACTGCTCATCGCCGCCGCGCCACTCGCCGCCAGCGAGGTCTACAGCTGGAAGGACGCGCGCGGCGTCACCCATTACTCGCAGACGCCGCCGCCCGCGGGCACACGCTTCGAAGTACGCAACGTGCACGGCAACGCCGCTTCGTCCACGCCGGTCACGCCTGCGGCGACGACCGCGAACGCCGGCAGCGGCAACACCCAGTGCGAACTCGCCCGGACCAACGTCGCCGCGCTCAGGGGCGAAGGCGCGGTGCAGCAGCTCGGCGCCGACGGCACGCCGCGCGAACTCGCCGGCAGCGAACGCGCCGACCAGCTCGCGCTGTCGGAAGCCGCGGTCCGCGCCTACTGCCGCTAGGAATCCTCTGAACAAGAGTCCCTTTGCGCGTCATTCCCGCGACGGCGCCGGAGGGTTTCCGTGGGAGCGCGCTTGCGCGCGATCGAGGCATTCGCAGGGAACCGATCGCGCGCAAGCGCGTTCCTACAGCCGCTGGAGAGGCGGCACGGCTGGTCGGGGAGTATCCAGCGGGAATGACGGTGTACAGCGCCGACCGCAGCGCGCCCGCCGGGCCGGACCGCAGGGGCGCGCGTGGCACAATACGCCCCCTTTCATCTCCAGCCAGAAGCCGCCGATGCGCCTGTCGCAGTTCCATCTCCGCACCGAGAAAGAAACGCCCGCCGATGCCGAGGTCGCCAGCCACAAGCTGATGCTCAAGGCCGGCATGCTGCGCAGGCTGGGCGCCGGTCTCTATACGTGGTCGCCGCTGGGCCTGCGCGTGCTGCGCAAGGTCGAAGGCATCGTGCGCGAGGAAATGGACGCCGCCGGCGCGATCGAACTGCTGATGCCGGCCGTGCAGCCGCGCGAGCTGTGGGAAGAAACCGGGCGCTGGGAAAAGTTCGGCGGCCAGTTGCTGAAGATGCAGGACCGCAAGGAAAGCTGGTACTGCTTCGGCCCGACCCACGAGGAAGTCGTCACCGATTTCGCGCGCGGCGAACTGGGCAGCTACAAGCAGCTGCCGGTGAATTTCTACCAGATCCAGACCAAGTTCCGCGACGAGATCCGCCCGCGTTTCGGCGTGATGCGCGCGCGCGAATTCCTGATGAAGGACGCGTATTCGTTCGACATCGACGAGGCCGGCATGGCCGCCTCGTACCAGAAGATGCATGCCGCCTACACGCGCATCTTCACCCGTCTCGGGCTCGAGTTCCGGTCGGTACAGGCCGATTCGGGCGCGATCGGCGGCGACGCCTCGCAGGAATTCCACGTGATCGCCGATTCGGGCGAGGACGCGCTGGTGTTCTCGACCGGTTCGGACTATGCCGCGAATGTCGAAGCCGCGCGCGCCGCTGCACCCGCGCCGCGTCCAGCTGCATCGGAAGGCCTGCGCAAGGTCGACACGCCCACGCAGAAGACCTGCGAGGACGTCGCCGCCCTGCTCGATATTCCACTCGCGCGCACCGCGAAATCGATCGCGCTGATGGCCGGCGAGAGCTTCGTGCTCGCGCTGGTGCGCGGCGACCACGCGGTCAATGCGATCAAGCTCGCCAAGGTCGACGGCCTGGCCGATTACCGCATGGCGACGGAAGCGGAAATCGCCGGACACCTGGGCGCCACGCCGGGCTTTCTGGGCCCGATCGGTGCGATCAGGCCGATCCGCGTCGTCGCCGACCTGGAAGTCGCGGCACTGGCCGATTTCGTCGTCGGTGCCAACGAAACCGGTTTCCACATCGCCGGCGTCAACTGGAGCCGCGATCTGCCCGAGGCCGACGTCGTCGCCGATATCCGCGACGTCGTCGTCGGCGACCGCGCGCAGGACGGCGGCGAACTGAAAATCGCCCGCGGCATCGAGGTCGGCCACGTGTTCCAGCTCGGCCGCAAGTACGCCGAGGCCATGAACTTCAAGGTGCTCGACGCCACCGGCAAGGCGACCGTGCCCTTCATGGGCTGCTACGGCATCGGCGTATCGCGCATCGTCGCCGCGGCGATCGAACAGAACCACGATGCCAAGGGCATAGTGTGGCCGCTCGCGATGGCGCCGTGGCAGGTGGCGGTGTGCGTGATCAACCCGAAGAACGAGGCGCACGTGGCCGAGGCGGCGGACGCGCTCTATCGCGAACTCCGCGCTGCCGGCTTCGAGACGGTGCTCGACGATCGCGGCCTGCGCCCGGGGATGATGTTCGGCGACATCGAACTGATCGGCATCCCGCATCGCGTGGTGGTGTCGGCGCGCGGACTGGAATCGGGCGCATTCGAATATCGCGCCCGCAGCGCCAGCGAAGCCGAGGGTCTCGATCGCGAGGCGCTGTTTTCGCGCCTGCGCGGCTGACGGTTTCCGGCGCGCACCCGCCGGCATTTACCGTCGGATAATCCGCAATGTTCACACGGCCTGCACGCCCAGGCCGCGACGCCGTGCGCGCGGTATTTGTCGGCCCGGTATAAACAGGATTAAGATGCCGCACCTGCCCATGGACTGGCATTCCCAACAATCAGCCGGAGCCGACTCGAATGGCGTTTGACCTCAATGCATTTTCCCCCCAACAGCTCGACGCGCTGATCACCCAGGCCAAGGCGCGCAAGACCACGCTCAAGAAGCGCAAGCCGCTGACGGCCGTGCGCAAGAAGCTGACCGACCTGGCCGCGGCCGAGGGTTACAGCATCGCCGAGCTGTTCGGTGGCGGCGCACCGCGCGCGGCATCCGCCGCCGCCCCGGCGACGCGCAAGAGCGCGACCAAGGGACGCAAGCTCGGCAAGGTGCCGCCGAAGTACCGCAACCCGGCGAACAAGAACGAGACCTGGACCGGTCGTGGCAAGCAGCCGCTGTGGCTGGCCGCGCACACCAAGAAGGGCCGCAAGCTCGAAGAGTTCCTGATCCAGAAGTGACCGCGGCGGCGCAAGCCGTGCAATGCCGCTTCGACGACGCCCTCCGCACGGAGGGCGTTTTCATGTGCGGCGCTCAGTTCACGATCTGGGCGTATGTCGCGCCGGAGCGTGTGGGCGTGCAGGCCAAGGAAGCGCGAGAGCGCGTACGTCCGTACGCGACCGAGCGATGACGCGGGTCTGCACGTCCACGGGCCCGGCCCGCAGGGTGGCCGCAACGCGGCCACGCGACGTTCGGCGGGATCGTGAACAGGTTCTCAAAGATTCTTGCGCGCCGGCAGCAACACGTTGCCGAACAGCAGGCCCGCGATCAGCGCCAGCACGATGTTCATCACCACCAGCACCGCCTCCTGGCCCGCGGCCACGTCCTGCTGCTGCACCAGATTCATCAGCCCGCGCAGGCTGTTGCTGCCGGGCACCAGCATGATCAGGCCGGGCACCCGGATCACTGCGCCCGGGCGATTGGCCCAGCGCGCGTAGCCGTTGCCCGCCGCAGTGGTCGCCAGCGCGGCGACGAACAGGCCGATGTTCGGGCCCAACGCAGCGCCGACCCAGCGCGAGACGAGATATCCCGACGCGGCGGCGCCCATCACCAGCAGCACGTCGCGGCGGCCGGCGCGGAACAGGATCGCGAACGCACCGGCCGCAGTCGCCAGCGCCACCCATTCCACCCAGTCGGGCTGCGGCCGCAGCGCGCGCACGTTCGGGCTCACGCCGAGCATCTGCATCAGCGTGAGCGCGATGATCGTGCCGATGGTGAGTTTGAGCACGGTGGTGATCGCACCGGCGAAGCGCGCGGTGCCCGACACCAGATGCTGGCTGGTCAGTTCGTTGATCGCATTGGTCAGCGCCATGCCGGGCAGCATCACGATCAGCGATGCGATGACCACGGTATTGAGGTTCAGCGGTGCGACGAAGGCCGATACCAGGATCGCGACCAGGCCGGCCAGCATGCCGGCCAGCGCTTCGTGCGCTTCCTTCAGCCGCGTGCCGTTGCGCGTGACCATGTCGAGCAGGCCGATCAGCAGGCCGATGGTGCCCGCCGTCGCGATGTCGGCCCACGGCAGCCGCCACAGGCCGGCGACGCCCATGGCTACCATCGCGAACCCCATGACCTGCAGCGCCTTGCCCCAGGCGCGCGGCTGGCGTTCGTCGAGCGCGCGCAACGCGGCATAACCCTCGGCCAGGTCCATCTCGCCGGCCATCACCTGCTCGGCGATGCGGTCGGTCTCGCACAGCTTGTAGAGGTCCACGTCACCCGGCGACATGCGGATCACGCGGGTGGTGTCGCTGTCGCCCGGCGGGCGCAGCGGATCGCTGAAGGACAGCACCATGCCGGTCGGGTTCACCCACGGCTCGCAGTCGATGCCGAGCTGCTGGGTCACCGCGATCACCGCACCCTCGAGGCGCTGCGCGGTGGTGCCGTAGGCATGCAGATGCTCGGCCAGCTCGACCACGAAGGCGATGCGCGTGGCGTAGCTGGCAGTGGTGAGCGGAGTGGCGCCGGACATCGGCACAGGATCGCATGGGCACCGGTTGCCCGGTAGGCCGCGCCGCCGTGATGCGCAGCGTCACACCCGATTTCGGTATGCTCACCGGCGTTTGCACCTCGACCGACCGATGCCTGCATGACCGTCCCCCGACACGCCACGCCCAGCGCCGATACCGGTGACGGTGGGTCGCTGCGGCTGCACGGACACTGGACGCTCGCGCACGCCGGCGACATCGAGACGGTGTTGCGCGCGCACGAAGCGCCGGCGGGCGACGTGGACGCTACCGGCGTGGACCGGCTGGATTCGGTCGGCGTGCTGCAACTGCTGCGCTTCGCCGAGAAACGCGGCCTGGATTTCTCGACGTTCCGCTTCCGCGACGATCACCACGCGCTGGTCGAGGCGATCGAAGACGTCGCCGACGACCGGCCGAAGAAGAAGCGCGACTACGGCGTGTATGCCGCGCTCGCGCGTTTCGGCGAGACGATGCACGACAACTGGCGCGAAGTCGTCGCGCTGGTCAGCTTCCTCGGCGAAACCCTGCTCAAGCTCGGTCGTCTGCTGGTGTCGCCGCGACGCTTCCGCTTGACCTCGACCGTGCACCACATGGAACAGGTCGGCCTGGACGCGGTGCCGCTGGTCGCGCTGCTGTCGTTCCTGGTCGGCGCGGTGATCGCGTTTCTCGGCTCGACCGTGCTGGCCGAATTCGGCGCGACGATCTTCGTCGTCGAACTGGTCTCGATCGCGTTCCTGCGCGAGTTCGGCGTGCTGCTGACGGCGATCCTGCTGGCCGGCCGCACCGCCAGTGCGTTCACCGCGCAGATCGGCGCGATGGTGAGCCGCGAAGAAGTCGATGCGATCCGCACGCTGGGGCTCGACCCGGTGGATCTGCTGGTGATCCCGCGCGTGGTCGCGCTGATGGTGATGCTGCCGCTGCTGACCTTCATCGCGATGATCGCCGGCCTGGTCGGCGGCCTGACCGTGGGCGCCTTCAGCCTCGACATCCCGCCGCAGGCCTACATGGCGCGCATGTACGAGACCATGAATGTCCGGCATTTCTTCGTCGGCATGTCGAAGGCGCCGATCTTCGCGCTGGTGATCGGCCTGATCGGCTGTCTGGAAGGCCTGCAGGTCAAGGGCACGGCGCAGTCGGTCGGCGAGCGCACCACGTCGAGCGTGGTGCAGACGATCTCGCTGGTGATCGTGTTCGACGCGTTCGCCGCGATCTGGTTCATGCATGTGGGGTGGTGATGGAGCCGGGATTGGTGATTCGTGATCGGTGATTCGAAAGAGCAGCAGCGCCCAGGTGTGCCCGTTCCGCGGGACGGCGACGCTTTGCCGAATCCCCAATCCCCAATCCCCGATCCCGACGTCGCCTCCGGCGACGTCGCCATCCGCGTGCGTGGCCTGGTCAACCGGTTCGGCGCGCAGACCGTGCACGACCATCTCGACCTCGACGTGCGCCGCGGCGAGATCCTCGGCGTGGTCGGCGGTTCGGGCACCGGCAAGTCGGTGCTGATGCGCAGCATCCTCGGCCTGCGTCCGCCGCAGGCCGGCACTATCGAAGTGCTGGGCGCCGACGCGCTGTCGCGCGACATCGAAGAACGCAGGCACATCGAGCGCAACACCGGCGTGCTGTTCCAGGACGGCGCACTGTTCTCGTCGCTGACCGTGGGCGAAAACGTGCAGGTGCCGCTGAAGGAACACCACCCGGACCTGCGCGATTCGCTGCGCTACGAACTGGCGCTGCTGAAGGTCAAATTGTCCGGCCTGCCGGCGAACGCGCTCGACAAGCTGCCGGCGGAGCTGTCGGGCGGCATGCGCAAGCGCGCGGGCCTGGCGCGTGCGCTGGCGCTCGACCCGCCGCTGCTGTTTCTCGACGAGCCCACGGCCGGTCTCGATCCGATCGGCGCGGCCGCGTTCGACCGCCTGATCCGCACGCTGCAGGAAGCGCTGGGACTGACCGTGTTCCTGATCACACACGACCTCGACACCCTGTACGCTATCTGTGACCGCATCGCGGTCCTGGCCGACAAACAGGTGGTCGCGGTGGCCCCGGTGGCGGAGATCGAACGGATCGACCATCCCTGGATCCAGGATTATTTCCACGGCCCGCGCGGCCGTGCCGCACGCGATGCCAGGGCCGACGGCCCGGGAGCCCACTGAGCCATGGAAACGAGAGCCAACTACATCCTCATCGGCGCGTTCACGCTCATCGCGTCGATCGCCCTGCTCGGCTTCGCGCTGTGGGCGGCGAAGTATTCGTCCGACCGCAGCTGGAACGAGTACGACGTCGTCTTCCGCGAGCCGGTGACCGGACTGAGCGAAGGCAGCAGCGTGCAGTACAACGGCATCGCCGTCGGCACGGTCGACACCCTGCAGCTCGCGCCGCAGGACCCGCGCCAGGTCATCGCGCGGCTGCGCGTGCAGGCCAATGCGCCGGTCAAGACCGATACGCGCGCGCGCATGTCGATGACCAGCCTGACCGGTTCGCCGATCATCCAGCTCACCGGCGGCTCGCCCGAAGCGCCGCTGCTGGTGGCCGAAGACAGCGACCGCGTGCCGATCATCCAGACCGAAGCCTCGGCGCTGCAGAACATCTCCGACACCGCGAACCGCCTCGTCGAGCGGCTCGACCAGGTGCTCAGCGAGGAGAACGTCGCGCGCATCTCCAACACGCTGGAGAACATCGAGGGCATGACCGGTTCGGTCGCCGGGCAACGCGAGGACCTGGCCGCGATCATCGTCAACGCGCGCACCGCCAGCGAACAGCTGGAGCAGACGCTGACCACGACCAATCGCGCGATGACCAGCTTCGACCGCGAACTGGTGCAGAAGCTGCCGACGCTCGTCGCGAGCCTGGAAAGCACGCTGGCGCGCATGGACTCGGCCGCCGGCGGCGCCGACACCATCCTCAACGAGAACCGCGCGGCGATCAGCAGTTTCGCCAACGACGGCCTGTCGCAGCTCGGCCCGACGCTCGGCGAACTGCGCTCGCTGGTCCGCGACCTGCGCCGCATCAGCGACCGCCTGGACGCCAACCCCGCGCGCTACCTGCTCGGCCGCGACGCGCCGAAGGAATTCGAACCCGAATGATCACGCCCACGACCTCCACGCGACACGTCCTGCCCCGCCTCGCCGTCGCACTCGTGCTCGGCACCCTGCTTGCCGGCTGCAGTTCGCTGCTGGGCGGCGGTGGCGGCGATCGCGACCGTTCGACGATCTACGCGCCCGACCCGCGCGTCGAGGCCGATCCGGCGTGGCCGCGCGCCGACTGGCAGCTGACGCTGAGCCCGCCGACCGCCGCGCGCATGATCGACAGCTTCCGCATCGCCGTGCGCCCGACGCCGTCCGAACTGCAGGTCTACCGCAGCGCCAGCTGGGCCAAGACCCCGACCGACATGCTGCACGACACCGTGCTGCGCACGCTCGAGGACTCGGGCCACATCCCGGCCGTCGCACGCCAGGGCGCGGGCATTACCGCAGACTACAAGCTGGTCATCGACCTGCGCCGGTTCGAGGCCGACTACAACGGCAATGCGCTGCCCGCGGCGACGATCGAAGCCAACGTCAAGCTGATCCACAACATCGACCAGACCGTCGCCGGCTCGCGCACCTTCGTGGCGGCCCAACCTGCCGCCAGCGCCGAGGTCGCCCAGGTGGTCGATGCGTTCTCGGTCGCGCTGCAGAGCGTCAGCAGCGAGATGGCCGGATGGATTCTCGAATCCGGCAACGCGCATGAACGCGCGCATGAGAGGCCTGCCGCGGCGAGGCGCTGACGGTCGTCTACGCCTGTGGAGCGCACCGCGTCAACCTGTGCGCACCTCGGCTCATGGCCGTGCAGGGTTCCATCGCGACGGCGCAGCAGCCGTCCTGGGTTACACCTGCAATGGCAGGATCCTCCGGAACGTCAGATTGATCCGTGGCCCGACCGGCTTCGCCGTTCGCGGCAATGCGTGCCGGTAGCGCACCTGGGTGTCGCCACGCATCACCAGCAGGCTGCCGTGCGGCAGTTCCAGCACGTGTCGCGCGAACCGGCCGTCCATGTCCGGCGCACGCGCCTTCAACACGAACCGCCGCGTCGCCCCGAGGCTCAATGACGCGATCACCGGCCGGGGTCCGAGCTCGCGCTCGTCGTCGCTGTGCCAGCCCATCGCATCGCGCCCATCGCGATACAGATTGGCGAGTACGCTGTTGAAGGCGACTTCCGCGGCTTCGGAGACCGCATCGCGCACCGGTACCAACACCTCAGACCACGGCTCGGGCGCAAAACGCGCGCCCGAGTAACGATAGGCCGCCTCGGGATCGCCGATCCAGCAACTGAGCCGCGGCGCGTCCACCTCGCGCCCGAAGATGCGCAGACGATGGCGGGTCCAAGGGATATCCACACGCAACGCCTCGAACAACGCATCCGCTTCGGGAATGGGAAGCCAGCGCTGCGCGAATTGCACCGTCCCTTCAAGACCCGTCATGTCGCGCAGCGCTTTCATCGCGCCAGCATGCCGCAGACGCGCGCGGTTTGCGGCGTGATGACACGAGCCGCGACAATCACGTCCATGACGATGCCGCCAGTCTGCCCCCGCTCCGATCCCGACACATGCGCCGGCACCACCAGGCCCGTGCGGGCAACCCCATGGTGACGGGACGTGTCACCGGACTGGTGAGCGCTGTGCGTCGCGGCATCGATGCCAGGGGGGGCGGGATCCGGGGATTCGCTGCGCTTGTTGCACGCGTCTGGCGGATGCTGCGTGCGCTCGGCCCCCGCGGCGTGCTCGCTCGCCTCCGGGTGGCAGGACGGCCGCTGTCGACGGCACAGCCCCCGGAGGACGGCTACCGGTTCCCGCCGCCTCGACCGATCGACGGCACAACGCTGCGCGTCGGGGTGATGCTGCACCTGTTCTATCCGGATCTCGCCGAAGAGTTCGCCAGCGCATTGGCGCGGATGCCTCTGCCGTTCGTATTGCTGGTCTCGGTGACCGACGCCAACGCCGCGACGCGTGTGCGCAGCGCCTTCGTCGATATCGACGCCATCGAGCGCATCGAGATCGCCTGCGTGCCCAACCGCGGCCGGGACATCGCGCCGCTGCTGGTCACATTCCGGGAAGCACTCCTCGGCCTCGACATCGTTGGACACCTGCACAGCAAGAAATCGCTGTACACCGGCAGCGTGCAGAACCGCTGGCGCAGCTATCTGGTGGAGTCCCTGCTTGGGGACCGTGACCGGATCGCGTGGCAACTGGGCATGTTCGCGGCCGAACCCACACTGGGCATGATCTACCCCGAGAGCCACGAAACCGTACCGCTCTGGGGCCATACCTGGCTCGGCAACCTCGCCGACGCACGCAGCCTCGCGAGCCGTATCGGGTTTTCCATCGATCCGCACGCCTATATCGATTTTCCAGCCGGCTCGATGTTCTGGGCACGCATCGACGCGATCCGCCCCCTGCTGTCGCTCGGGCTTCCGCTCGATGCATTTCCGGAAGAACAGGGACAACTCGATGGCACCCTGCAGCACGCGCTCGAACGGCTGTTCGTCGCCGTCACGCGGGCAAGCGGCTATCGCGCCGGCGTACTGCCGCGCAACGGCGCGCTGGCGCTGTCCAGCGAAGGCAACCGGAACTGGTCCACCTACTTCTCGTCCTCCCTGCAGGCGCGGATCGAAGTCGCGGCAGTCGATGCGGCCCTGGTGTCGCTTGACGTGTTCGACACGCTGGTGCAACGCCCGTTCCTGTCTCCGGAATCCGCCCGGGCGTATCTGTCACGCCTGGCCGAAGCCTCGTTGGGCGTCGAGGGCTTCATCGACCTGAGGGCCCGCGCCGAGGCACGCGCACGACATGACGTGCGCCGGGATCCGACCCTCGGCGAAATCTATGCGGCCATGGCAGCGCTCGCGCCTGCCGCGCCTGTCGAAGCGCTGTCCGCGCTGGAGCTCGCAACGGAACGTCGGCTGCTGTCGCCGCGCACGGGCGTCCTCTCGGTTCTCGCGTCGCTGAGGGCACGCGGAAAGCGTCTGGTCGCCCTGTCGGACATGTATCTGGACGAGGCGACGTTGCGCGACATTCTCCCCGTCGAAGTGAGTTCGCTGACCGACGAATGCTACGTCTCGTGCGAAACAGGCCTGCGCAAGGACGAGGGCAGCGTCTGGCCCGTGCTCGCAAAGCGTGCGGGCATCGCGCCCGCCACCTGGCTGCATATCGGCGACAACGAACATGCCGACATCCAGCAGCCGCATTGGCACGGCATGCTGACACCCGTGCATATCCTGCGCGCGGCCGCACTGCTGGATGTCGTGCCGGCATTGCGTCCGTTGCGCACCACACCGGACGCGTCATGGTCGGAGCAGCTGCGCCTGGGGCTGATCGCCAACCATTTCAGCGCCATCGCGGATGTCGAACCCGAAGCCTTCCATGGCGCGCCTGTGCTTTCGCCACGGACGCTGGGCTACGTGGTCATCGGCCCGATGGTGCTCGACTACCTGACCTGGCTGTCACGTCGGGCGACCGATACGGGAGTCGAAGCGCTGCTGTTCCTGAGCCGGGAAGGCCACTTGCTGAGCGAGGCTTTCGATCGCTTGCAGGACGCTGCGCCGGCACTGACGCGCGGTCTGCGTGGCAGCTACTTCCTCGCCTCGCGTCAGGCGACCGGGCTGGCGACGCTGCGAAGCCTCGACGATCTGCCGGCGCTGCTCGACGGCACCTATAACGGCACCCTGGCGGGCCTGCTCGACGCACGACTGGGCGCTTGCGCCAGCGCCGCCGTACGCGCGCGCATCGGCGACGCGGCCATGCAGGAAGCCGTGTTCCTGCCGGAGATGCGCGATGCCAGCGTCGCACGACTGGCGCCAGCCTTCGACGCGCTGCGGTCCGCTGCCGAGGCGGCGCGTCTCCACTATCAGGCCTACTGGCACGAGATCGTCGGCGATGCACCAGTCCTGCTGGCGGATATCGGATACGCGGGCACCATCCAGCGCCACTTCTCGCGTCTGTTGGCGCGTCCGGTCGATGGCGCCTACTTCGCACTCGACGGTCGCGCAGAGGCTCGGCTGTCTGGCGTTGGCGACGCCGAGGCCCGCTACTACGACGCGCGACGCGATGACGGCTACTCGCCGGTACTCGCGCACGATCTGCTGCTGGAAAGCATATTGACCGCGCCGCATGCGCAGTTCGCGGGCTTCGAGATGCGCGGCGGCGTGCGGCACCCGAGATACGCGAGCGACGTCGACCACGCCCGCTGGTCCAGCGTCGATGCCGTCCACACCGGCGCGCTGGCATTCATCGATGCCGCACTGGCGGCGGCAGGCCCACTCGCAGACGAACTCGAATTCGATGTCGATGCCGTGCAGATCCCCCTCGAATCCGTGGGCACCGGCCGTTGGCAGGCGCCCTGGCTCGTGGGTATCGGCGTGGAGGACGCGTTTACCGGACGCGGCCAGGTCCCGGCGGGTGGAACGCGCGCCGGGACCTGAAGGTCAGGCCGCGGCCGCGAACGCGACGCCGGTCTTCGTCTTCAACTCGTCGACATCCACGCCGTCCGCCGTCTCAACCAGCACCAGGCCATCGGCCGTCACGTCGAACACTGCAAGGTCCGTGATGATCCGGTCGACCACGCCCACGCCGGTCAGGGGGAGTGTGCATTCGGGCAGGATCTTGTGGCTGCCGTCCTTCGCGACGTGCTCCATCAGCACGACGACGCGCTTGACGCCGGCGACGAGATCCATCGCGCCGCCCATGCCCTTGACCATCTTGCCGGGCACCATCCAGTTCGCGAGATCGCCGCTGCCGGTGACCTGCATCGCGCCGAGGATCGCGAGATCGATGTGGCCGCCGCGGATCATCGCGAACGAGTCGTGGCTGCCGAAGTAGCTCGCGCCCTTGCGCGCGGTCACGGTCTGCTTGCCGGCGTTGATGAGGTCGGCATCGACCTCGGCATCAAGCGGGAACGGACCGATGCCGAGCAGGCCGTTCTCGCTCTGCAACCAGACATCGACACCATCGGGAATGTGGTTGGCCACCAGCGTCGGCAGGCCGATACCGAGGTTCACGTACGCGCCGTCGGTCAGTTCGCGCGCGGCGCGCGCGGCCATTTCATCGCGGGTCCAGGCCATTACTTCGCTCCTCGCACGGTGCGCTGTTCGATGCGCTTCTCGGGTGCCGCGTTGACGACGATGCGGTCGACGTAGATGCCGGGCAGGTGCACCTGATCCGGATCGATGTCGCCGATCGCCACCAGTTCCTCGACCTCGGCCACGCAGACCTTGCCGGCCATCGCGCAGGCCGGATTGAAGTTGCGCGCGGTCTTGCGGAACACCAGGTTGCCGGCCGTGTCGGCCTTCCACGCCTTGACCAGGGCGACGTCCGCGACCAGCGCCGTCTCCAGCACGTAGTGCTTGCCGTCGAACTCGCGCGTCTCCTTGCCCTCGGCGACGATGGTGCCGAATCCGGTCGCGGTGAAGAACGCCGGGATGCCGGCACCGCCCGCGCGCAAGCGCTCGGCCAGCGTGCCCTGCGGGTTGAACTCGAGTTCCAGTTCGCCGCCCAGATACTGGCGCTCGAACTCCTTGTTTTCGCCCACATAGGACGAAATCATCTTGCGGATCTGCCGGGTCTCCAGCAGCTGACCGAGGCCGAAGCCGTCGACGCCGGCGTTGTTGGAGATCGCGGTGATGTCCTTGACGCCCGAGTCGCGCAAGGCTGCGATCAGCGCCTCGGGAATGCCGCACAGGCCGAAACCGCCGACGGCGAAGGTCTGGCCGTCGGCCACGATGTCGGCCAATGCCGTCGCGGCATCGGGATACTGCTTGCCGCGTCGACCCGCGGCGGAACTCTGCTCGCTCATTTCGATCCTCATGGCGCAACGGCCCTCGATTCTACCGGCTGCGCGCGTATGCGGCCCTGGGCCTTGGCGCAGTGGCGCAAACCGTCCCATCCCCGCGAAACGCTAGAATTGGCCTTCCCCACCGATGGATCGACCATGCCCCTGCCCGCCTTCAAGGCCTACGACCTCCGCGGCCGCGTGCCGGACGAACTCAATCCCGTCCTTGCCCGCGACATCGGTATCGCGCTGGCCGCGCAGCTGCCGCCGGGCGCGATCGTGCTGGGCCGCGACGTGCGCCTGAGCAGTCCGGAACTGCAGGCCGCATTGTCGGAAGGGCTGCGCAGCCAGGGACGCGAGATCATCGACATCGGTGTCGGCGGCACGGAAGAGGTCTATTTCCAGGTCGACCACCTCGGCGCGGCCGGCGGCGTGATGGTGACCGCCAGCCACAATCCGATGGACTACAACGGCATGAAACTGGTGCGTGAGAACGCCCGGCCGATCAGTTCCGACACCGGCCTGTTCGCGATCTCGGACGCGGTCGAGGCGGGCGACCTGCCCGCGCCCGTGGCCACGCCGGGCACCGAGACCGCCGCGCCGGACAAGTCGGCCTACATCGATCATCTGCTGGGTTACGTCGAAGCCAAGGCGCTGCGTCCGCTCAAGCTCGTCGTCAATGCCGGCAATGGCGGCGCCGGCTCGATCGTCGATCTGCTCGCTTCCCGTCTGCCGTTCGAGTTCGTGCGCGTGTTCCACGAGGCCGACGGCAACTTCCCCAACGGCATCCCGAATCCCCTGCTGCCCGAAAACCGTCAGGCGACAGCCGACGCAGTGCGCGCACACGGCGCGGATTTCGGCATCGCCTGGGATGGCGATTTCGACCGCTGCTTCTTCTTCGACGAAACCGGTGCGTTCATCGAGGGCTATTACCTCGTCGGCCTGCTGGCCGAAGCGATTCTCGCCAAGCAGCCCGGCGGCAAGGTCGTGCACGACCCGCGTCTGGTCTGGAACACCGTCGAGCAGGTCGAAGCCGCCGGCGGCGTGCCAGTGCTGTGCAAGAGCGGCCACGCCTTCATCAAGGAGAAGATGCGCGCCGAAGACGCGGTCTACGGCGGCGAGATGAGCGCGCATCACTACTTCCGCGAATTCGCCTATGCCGATTCCGGGATGATTCCGTGGCTGTTGATCGCCGAACTCGTATCGACCAGCGGCCGCTCGCTGGGCGATCTCGTCGCCGAGCGCGTCGCGAAGTTTCCGTGCAGCGGCGAGATCAACTTCCGCGTCGCCGACGCAAAGGCCGCGGTCGATCGGGTGACGGCGTACTACGCCGCGCAGTCGCCGGCGATCGATCGCACCGACGGCATCAGCGCCGATTTCGGCGACTGGCGCTTCAATCTGCGCAGCTCCAACACCGAACCGCTGCTGCGGCTCAACATCGAAACGCGCGCGGACCGTGCGCTGCTGGATGCCCGCACGCGCGAGCTGTCCGACCTGTTGTCCGCTTGAGGCCTGCCATGTCCACGATCGTCCCGGTCCTGCTTTCCGGTGGCTCAGGCACGCGCCTGTGGCCGCTGTCGCGCGAGATGCATCCCAAGCAGTTCCTGCCGCTGGTCGGCGCGGACACGATGCTGCAGGCGACCTGGCTGCGCGCGGCGCCGCTGGCCGGCGATGCCGGGCCGATCGTCGTCGCCAACGAGGCGCACCGCTTCGTCGTCGCCGAGCAGTTGCAGCAGGTCGGCGCGACGCCTGCGGCGATCGTGCTCGAACCGGTTGGCCGCAATACCGCGCCCGCAATCGCCGCGGCCGCACTCGAAGCGCTGCGCGAGACGCCGGATGCGGTGCTGCTGGTGCTGCCGTCGGACCATGTCGTGCAGACGCCCGAAGCCTTCCACGCTGCGGTGCGCGCCGCGCTGCCTGCGGCCGAGGCCGGCAGGCTGGTGACGTTCGGCGTCGTGCCGCGCGGGCCGGAAACCGGCTACGGCTACATCAAAGCCACAGCGCGCAATGAAGGTGGACCCATGCCGGTCGAAGCCTTCGTCGAGAAGCCGGATCTGGCGCGCGCGCAAGCCTATGTGTCCTCCGGCGACCATTTCTGGAACAGCGGCATGTTCCTGTTCCGCGCCGACGCGTATCTCGCCGAACTCGAACGCCACGCGCCGACGATGCTGGCGGCGGTGCGCGCATCGTGGTCGGCCGCGCGCAAGGACGTCGACTTCACCCGCCTCGACGCCGACGCGTTTGCCGCAAGCCCGTCGGATTCGATCGACTACGCGGTCATGGAAAAGACCGACGCGGCGGTGGTGATGCCGCTGGACGCAGGCTGGAGCGATGTCGGCTCGTGGGCGAGCCTGCGCGAGGTCTCGCCGCAGGACGCCGACGGCAATGCGCATCATGGCGAGGTCGTGTCGATCGACTGCCGCAACACCTACGCCTACGGCGAGCGCCTGATCGCGATGATCGGGCTGGAAGACACGATCGTCGTGGAAACGCCCGACGCCATCCTCGTCGGGCGCAGCGACCGCATCCAGCAGGTCAAGGACGTGGTCGCCGAACTCAAAGCGCGCGACCTGCCGCAGGCGGCCTGGCATCGCAAGGTCTATCGCCCGTGGGGCGCCTACGACTCGATCGACAACGGTCCGCGTCATCAGGTCAAACGCATCACCGTCAAGCCCGGCGGCGTGCTGAGCCTGCAGATGCACCACCACCGCGCCGAGCACTGGATCGTTGTCAGTGGCACGGCCGAAGTCACGCGTGGCGACGACGTGCTGCTGCTGGGCGAGAACCAGAGCACCTACATTCCGCTCGGTGTGACGCATCGGCTGCGCAACCCGGGCAAGGTACCGCTTGAACTGATCGAGGTGCAGTCGGGCAGCTATCTGGGGGAGGACGATATCGTGCGTTTCGAGGACACCTACGGGCGCGCCTGAGCGAACACTGGTCTGCAGACACTTCAAGAAGGTAAGAAATGAATCGCCGCATGAAAATCGCCGTTGTGGGTACGGGCTACGTGGGTCTATCCAATGCCATCCTGCTGGCCCAGCACAACGAGGTCGTCGCGATAGACATCGACCAGCGAAAAGTCGACCTGATCAACGCCCGCGTTTCACCGATAGAGGACCAGGAGATCAACCTGTACCTGTCCGGGAAACCCCTACATCTGAATGCAACGCTAGACGCTGAAGCGGCCTATCGCGATGCCGACCTCGTCGTGGTCTCGACCCCCACCGACTACGACGAAACCAACAACTACTTCAACACCAGCACGGTGGAATCGACCATCGCCGCGGTATTGGCGGTCAACCCCTCGGCCATAGTCCTGATCAAATCGACCGTCCCAGTCGGCTTTACCCTGGCCGCAAGGGAGCAGTTCGGCAGTGAGAACATCATTTTCTCGCCGGAGTTCCTGCGAGAAGGCCGGGCCCTCCATGACAACCTGCATCCGAGCAGGATCATCATCGGAGAGCGTTCCGAGCGCGCCCAGCACGTCGCCGACCTGTTCAAGCAAGGCGCACTGAAAAGCGACATCCCGGTACTGCTCACCGGGTCCACGGACGCTGAAGCGATCAAGCTTTTCGCCAACACCTATCTGGCCATGCGCGTCGCCTTCTTCAATGAACTCGATTCGTATGCACAGACGTTGGGATTGGACACGCGGGCGATCATCGAAGGCGTCGGACTGGACCCACGCATCGGCCACCACTACAACAATCCGTCATTCGGATACGGTGGCTACTGCCTGCCGAAGGACACGAAACAGCTCCTGGCCAACTACAGGGAGGTTCCGCAAAACCTGATCGCCGCAATCGTGGCCTCCAACTCCACGCGAAAGGACTTCATTTCCGAACAGATCCTGCAGCGCCAGCCGCGCGTGGTGGGAATATATCGGCTGATAATGAAGGCAGGCTCCGACAATTTCCGGGCCTCATCCATCCAGGGCATCATGAAGCGGCTGAAGGCGAAAGGACTGGAGGTGATCGTTTACGAACCGGCACTGGATGAAGGCATGTTCTTCAACTCCAGGGTCGTGAGCGACCTGGCACATTTCAAGCAGGAAAGCGATGTGATCGTCGCAAACCGGGTCACGGAGGACATCGCCGACGTACCCCATAAAATATACACCCGCGACCTTTTCGGGAAAGACTAGAACATCCCGGAATCAGGCATTGGTGCGCCGCAGAGTCGAGCTTGCCGGACTGCCGTTCCATGCAGGCTGCGGAGCCGGAGCAGCGGGGCAAGCTCCGCTCTACGCACGTTGCGCGGCCGCGAGCGTATCGAGCACACCGCCGAGCGCGTCGCGCCAGCGCGGCAGCACGACCCGGAAATCACGCTCGAGGGAGGCCGTGTCCAGCCGCGAGTAGGCGGGACGTTTCGCCGGCGTCGGATAATCGGCCGTGGTAATCGCCTCGACCTTCGGCGTGCGCGATATCAGGCTGCGGGCGAACGCGCCCTCGAAGATCGCCTCGGCGAACCCGTGCCAGCTGGTTTCGCCCGACGCAGTCAGGTGCCAGGTGCCGGAGGCTTCGCCGTCGGCCTGCAGGACCCGCGCGGTGATGTCGGCGATCAGTGCAGCCGGCGTCGGCGTGCCGACCTGGTCGGCAACCACGCGCAGCACGTCGCGTTCGGCGCCGACGCGCAGCATCGTGCGCAGGAAGTTCTGGCCGTGCGCGGCGTAGACCCAGGCAGTGCGAAAGATCAGATGGCGGCCACCCGCAGCGCGGATCGCCTCTTCGCCCGCGAGTTTGCTGGCGCCGTAGACACCGAGCGGCGCCGTGGCGTCGTCGGGCCGATACGGACGCGTGCCGCTGCCGTCGAAGACGTAGTCGGTGGAGTAATGCACCAGCGGCACATCCCGAGCGGCGCACCAGCGCGCAATCGCGCCTGGCGTCTCCGCATTCGCCGCCTGCGCCGCCGCGGGCTCGCTCTCGGCCTTGTCGACCGCGGTGTACGCGGCGGCATTGATCACGCGCATCGGCCGCGTCGCGTCGAGCAGCGCGACGACCGCTTCCGGATCCGAAAAGTCCGCAGTCAGGCAGGCACTGCCGTCGGGCAGCGCGCCGCTACGGGTCGTGCCGATTACATCACCCAGCGGCGCAAGCGCGCGCAACAGCTCCTGGCCGACCTGACCATTCGCGCCGAAGACCAGCGAGGTCATGCGGCGAACACCGGCAACCGAGCCTCGGCGATGTCGGCCAGCAGCGGCGCGTGGGTGTCCTTGTCGGACAGCAACGGCGCGTCGACCTGCCAATCGACGCCGATCGCCGGATCGTTCCAGCGCACACCGGCATCGGCTTCCTTCACGTACACGTCGGTGCACAGGTAGCTGAAGACCGCGCTGTCTGACAGCACCGCAAAGCCATGCGCGAACCCTTCCGGTATCCAGAACTGGCGTTTGTTGTCCTCGCTCAGGATCACGCTCTCCCACTGCCCGAAGGTCGGCGAGCCGCGACGGATGTCGACGGCGACATCAAGCACCTCGCCCCGCAGCACGCTGACCAGCTTGCCCTGCGGCCGCGGCCACTGGTAATGCAGGCCGCGCAGCACGCCCCTGGACGAGGACGAGACGTTGCTCTGCACGAAGTTCGTCGGCAGACCGTGCTGCCCGAACCGCTCGGCATTCCAGGTCTCGAAGAAGAACCCGCGCGCATCGCCGAACACGGCCGGCTCGATGACGACGGCGCCCGGCAGCTTGGTTTCGATGATCTTCAACGCACCACTCCGCGCTCGACGAGGGACATCAGGTACTGGCCATAACCATTCTTGGACAGCGGCCTGGCGAGCGCGGACAGTTGCTCGGCATCGATCCAGCCGTTGCCGAACGCGATCTCCTCCGGACAGCACACCTGCAGGCCCTGGCGGTCCTGGATGGTCTGGATGAAGTTCGAGGCTTCGTGCAAGGACTGGTGCGTGCCGGTGTCCAGCCACGCATAGCCGCGACCGAGCTGCTCGAGATACAGCGCGCCGTCGTCGAGATAGCGGCGGTTGAGATCGGTGATCTCCAGTTCGCCGCGCGGCGAAGGCTTCAGTTCGGCAGCGTAGTCGCTGGCGCACCCGTCGTAGAAGTACAGACCCGTGACGGCGTAGTTCGAACGCGGGTTCTCGGGCTTCTCGGCGATATCGATGACCTTGCCGGCGGCATCGAACTCGGCCACACCGTAACGTTCGGGATCGTTGACCCAGTAACCGAACACCGTCGCGCCGTCGCTGCGCACATCAGCGCTCTTCAGCGTATCGGTCAGGCCGTGACCGTGGAAGATGTTGTCGCCCAGCACCAGACAGCTCGGCTTGCCGCCGACGAAATCACGGCCGATCAGATAGGCCTGCGCCAAACCATCCGGACTCGGCTGCACGGCGTACTGGATGTCCATGCCCCACTGCGATCCATCGCCGAGCAGCGATTGGAACAGCGCCTGCTCGTGCGGCGTATTGATGATCAGCACCTCGCGGATGCCCGCCAGCATCAATACGCTGAGCGGGTAATAAATCATCGGCTTGTCGTACACCGGCAGCAGTTGCTTGCTGACGCCCTTGGTGATCGGATACAGACGCGTCCCGGAGCCGCCGGCGAGGATGATGCCCTTGCGCGCGGTCATGCTTCGGCCCCCATGCGTTCCAGACGATAGCTGCCGTCGAGGATGCGCTGCACCCAGGGCTGGTTGTCGAGATACCAGTCCACGGTCGCTTCGATGCCGCTCTCGAAGGTGTGCTCGGGCTTCCAGCCGAGTTCGCCCTGCAGCTTGGATGCGTCGATCGCGTAGCGGCGATCGTGGCCCGGGCGATCGGTCACGTAGGTGATCTGGGTCGCACGCGACTGCCCATCCTCGCGCGGACGGCGCGCGTCGAGCAGGCGGCAGATCGTCTCGACCACTTCGATGTTCTGGCGCTCGGAATCGCCCCCCACGTTGTAGGTCTCGCCGACCCGGCCCTTCTCGAGCACCGTGCGGATCGCGGCGCAGTGGTCGGTGACGAACAGCCAGTCGCGGACCTGCTTGCCATCGCCGTAGACCGGCAACGGCTCGCCGGCCAACGCCTTGGCGATCACCAGCGGGATGAGCTTCTCCGGGAAGTGGTACGGCCCGTAGTTGTTCGAACAGTTGGTGGTCAGCACCGGCAGCCCGTAGGTGTGGTGGAACGCACGCACCAGGTGGTCGGACGCCGCCTTGGACGCCGAATACGGCGAATTCGGCGCGTAGGGCGTGGTCTCGGAAAACTTGCCGGTCTCGCCGAGCGTGCCGTAGACCTCATCGGTCGAGACATGCAGGAAACGGAACGCTTCGCGGCGGCCGTCGGGCAAGGCCTTCCAGTAGTCCCGCACCGACTCGAGCAGACCGAGCGTGCCGACGACGTTGGTCTCGATGAACGCGGCCGGGCCGTCGATGGAACGGTCGACGTGGCTTTCGGCGGCGAAGTTCAGCACCGCATCGGGCTGGTGCTCGGCCAGCAGACCGGCGACGAGCGCGCGGTCGCCGATGTCGCCATGCACGAATACGTGGTTCGGATCGGACTCGATCGACGCCAGCGTCTGCAGGTTGCCTGCATAGGTCAGGGCATCGAGATTGATCACGCGGACGCCGCGACGCACGGCCTCCAGTACGAAATTGCCGCCGATGAAACCGGCGCCGCCGGTGACGAGCCATGTGGGCACGAATTCACTCCTGTGGACGATCGAAATGCCCCGTTCGGGGCCAGTCGCCAAGGATACCGGCTCGCCCCGGCGATTTCGGCACGAAGATGAACGCCCGAGCGGCGTGATCCGATGTTCGCGCGCCGTAGGCCACCCCGTTAGAATCGGCGGATTGCCCCGCGCCAGCCGCCGCGGCCGGGTGATCCGCAACGCACAAGGAATGCCGCACCGATGAAGATCCTCGTCGCCTACAAGCGCGTGGTGGACTACAACGTCCGCATCCAGGTCAAGCCGGACGGGTCCGGCGTGGTTACCGATGGCGTGAAGCTGTCGGCCAATCCCTTCGATGAGATCGCGCTGGAAGAAGCCCTGCGCCTGCGCGACAAGGGCATCGCTACCGAGGTGGTGGTCGCGACGATCGCGCCGACCGATGCCCAGGCGCACCTGCGCAACGGCTTGGCCATGGGCGCCAACCGCGCGATCCACGTGGTCTGCGACCAGCCGATCCAGCCGTTGACCGCCGCCCGCACCCTGCTGAAGCTGGTCGAGAAGGAACAGCCGGACCTGGTGATCCTCGGCAAGCAGGCGATCGACGACGACGCCAACCAGACCGGCCAGATGCTGGCGACACTCTGGTCGCGGCCGCAGGCGACGTTCGCCTCCAGGATCGAGATCGCCGACGGCAAGGCCACGGTGACCCGCGAAGTCGATGCCGGTCTGGAAACACTCGAAGTCGACCTGCCGGCCGTCGTCACGACCGACCTGCGCCTCAACGAGCCGCGCTTCATCAAGCTGCCCGACATCATGAAAGCGAAGTCGAAGCCGATGGAATCGATCCCCTTCGCCGATCTCGGCGTCGAGTCGGCCGATACGCTCAGGACCACGCATTACGAGGCGCCGACCCGGCGCGGCAAGGGCGTCATGGTCAAGGACGCAGCCGAACTGGTCGCCGCGCTCAAGGCCAAGGGCCTGCTCTGAATTCCGTCGCTCCCGCGCACGCGGGAGCCCAGTGACGTCCGGCCCGGCGCCGGATCGCAGGAGAACCTCATGTCCAAAGTCCTTGTCATCGCCGAGCACCTCGACGGCACCTTGAACGCCAGCGCGACCGCCAAGACCGTCGCCGCGGCGCAGGCGTTGTCGCCCGAGTCCATCGACGTTGCGGTGTTCGCGGCCGATCCGGCCGGCGCGGCCACCGAAGCCGCCACGATTGCCGGCGTGTCCAAGGTCCTCGCTGTCGCCAATCCGGTCAACGCACAGGCACTCGCACAGGTGCTGGGTCCGCAGATCGCGAAGCTTGCCGCCGGCTACAGCCACGTGTTCGCGCCGTCGACCACGTTCGGCAAGGACCTGCTGCCGGTCGTCGCCGCGTTGCTGGGCGTGAACCAGATCTCCGACCTGATGACGGTCGAAAGCAGCCACGTCTTCAAGCGCCCGATCTACGCCGGTAACGCGATCGTCACCGTCGAAGCCCCGTCCGACCAGCCGGTCATCGCCACGGTGCGCACCGCGTCCTGGCAGGAAGCGGCACGCGGCGGCAGCGCCACGGTCGAGACCACCAGCATCGACGCCAGGCTGCCGACGCATACCCGCTTCATCGGTCTCGCCGCAGGCAGCACCGACCGCCCCGACCTGCAGAGCGCCAAGCGCGTCGTCTCGGGCGGCCGCGGTGTCGGCTCGGAGGAGAACTTCAAGATCGTCTTCGATTTCGCCGACAAGCTCGGTGCCGCTGTCGGCGCCTCGCGTGCGGCGGTCGACGCTGGCTACGTGCCCAACGAACTGCAGGTCGGTCAGACCGGCAAGATCATCGCCCCGGAGTTGTACGTCGCCATCGGCATCTCCGGCGCGATCCAGCACCTGACCGGCATCAAGGACGCGGGCACGATCGTCGCGATCAACAAGGATGCCGATGCGCCGATCTTCGAGATCGCCGACGTGGGCCTGGTGGGGGATCTGTTTAAGGTGTTGCCGGAGCTGGAAGCCGCCATCGGCTGATTGTGCTGCCACGATGCCCGAACAATGCTGGCATGGGGAACGCTTGATCAAGTTGCCCGGGCGACCCATCCACGCCGATAGCCACACGGACGGACTTGCCCGTCCGCGGCTTGCCATGGAGATCGCATGAACGCGCTCGTGCGCTGGCTTTGCCGCGGCTGGTTGCGACAGGCAATGACGGGGCTGATAAGCGTCCTGCTCCTCACGGGCGCAGTCTGGTGCATGACGGATCGGCCCATCGTGATCGCGGTGGACATCGCCGGCATGGCATCAGGCGATGGGCAACTGTTCCATGCACGCGGGCTGGAGTTTTCCGAACCGCAGTCCATGCATTTCACCATGGTCCACGATGGCGATGCCCGTCGTCACGAGTTCAGGATCGACGGTAGCCGCCCGCCCCGATGGCTGCGCCTCGACCCTGCACGCGGCCCTGGCGAGATCACGGTCGAATCGGTGCGCTTTACGGCTGGCAGTCGATTGGTCGAATGGCAGGGGAGCACACTTGTCGATGCACTGGAACCGCTGCATGACATCCAACGCGCTCCCGGAGCCGACGGACGGCACTTTGTTTCCACAGGTCCCGATCCGGCGCTGCGCTTCGAGGTGCCGCCCGATATCCGGAAAAGCCCGCCGGAACGTATCGCGATCGCCGCAGTCCTCCTGCTGCTGGGCTGTGTCAGCGGAGGCCTCGCCGTCCGGGCGTTCATCATCTCGATCCGTGCAGGCCTGCGTCCGCCCGTCGCAACCACGACGGCCATCCTGACCGCCGCAGGCTTCGTGGCGATACTCGCGGTGCTGGATATTGCACCGGCATTTCGGCCGATTGAAGCCCTGCAGTACGGCCTGCCCCTGTTTACCGGCGCCTTGGGATTCACCCTGATCGGCGCAGCACTGGACCTTGAGGGACGTCGGAACGGCCGCAGCCGCCTGTTCCTCTGGCTTCTGCTGGGACAGGCCGCGGCAATGGCCTACCTCCAGCTCCGATCCCTGGCGACGATGGTGCTCGGGCTACCCGTCACGGCCTGGGAAATGCTCGCGCTCGTAGCGATCGCGACCTGGACGATCCTGCGCACCCGGCACGCAGCGCCCATCGCGCGTGTCACGCACGACGGCTGGCTCTACTCGCAGCTTGCGTTGTTGCTCGCCGTCTGCCTGATGGTGGCGGACCGCGAACTCCCGCGGCTGGTCATGTTGTCCAGCGACCCGGACCAACACGCCTTCTTCGCACTCCAGGTACAGCGACTGGGCGGCCTGCCCTGGCAGCAGGGCCCATGGGGCGACCAGCCGCTAAACTATCCGGGCGGCACCGCGCTCCTGGGCGCGGCGTGGAGCTGGCTGGCCTGGAGCGACAGCCGCAACGTGATCACGGCACTTCCGTGGATCACGTACTTTGTCGCCGCGTTCGCGATCGCCGATGCGGCATCCGAGCGCATCAACTCGCCCCTGCGCAGGTCCGCGATCGCGTTGTCCACCGCCGGCATCCTGGCGGCGGCCATGCTGTTGCCGCTGTATCGCCATTTCGTCCATCAGGAAGGGCTTGGCCGCATCCTCGCATTCGGTTTTCTTGCGTTGATCGCGACCGCATGGATGGGCAGGCCCGCCTGGTCCATACGCCAGCGGCTGCCCGTGATGACGCTGGGCGTGTTCGCGATCGCATCACTGAATCCGATCAGCCTGGCAGGCGCCGCTGTACTGGTGGGGGCCACGACGCTCTGGGCAGCACTTTCGCGAAGGCGGGACGTCCTTCTGTTCCTGTCGCTGCCACTGGGCGTGGCCCTCGTCCTGGCCGATCCCTACTACCTGTCCATGCTGAGCGGACAGGCGCTGGGCACCGGGGTCGCGCTCGGCCCGGAGCTCGTGCCTGTGGATCTGCGCGAAGGCGTCATTGCAGGCCTGCAGGCACTGGCCGTCGCTCCACTCACCCATTTCGCAGGCGCCCTGCGCCTGCTTCCCTCGGCCGGCTGGCTGGTCTGGCTGGCGCCGACCCTGCTGTCGCTTGCCCTGCTGGCCACCACCTCACGACGGTGGCTGCCGCCATGGCAGGCGATTGTGGCGGTTGCTGCCAGCATCGTGGTGATCGCGGTGACCAACGCCGTCGCCGCACGCTTCACGACCGACCCGCGCCTCTACCTGCTCGCCGCCTATGCCGATGTTGCGTTCGCCCAGCTCAGGATCGTCTGCGCGCTGGGCCTGCCGGCGTTCGCCCTTGCCCAGATAGCGAGCCGTGAGGGGGCGCGGAGCACCCACGCCGCGCTCTGGATGCTCGGCGCCCTGCTCGTCGCTGTCTCGTTCGTGTCCGGCCGGACACCGCAGCCATGGATGACGCAGCCCAAGTGGAACTACTGTGGGGGATTGGTTTGTCCACATCCGGACGACGTGGCAGCCCTCGATGCATTCAGTCGTACCCTGCGGACCGGGACGCCGGAAATGTCTGTGGACAATCGCCTGTTGACCCTCAACGCGGTACGCGACTTGGGTCGGGAACGCTGGCTGATTCCGGTCGGGGGCTCGCGGCTCGCGCCTTTCCTGGACCTGCCGCCGTCGGCGTTCTTCTATTTCCAGGGTAACGACGCCTTCACGACTGACAGCTATGACCGGCATGTCTGCCGCAGATTCGACCGTGACTGGCTCATCGACCAAGGCATCGGATACGTCTTCCTTCCCGCGGGCCGCACCCATGGCTGCCTCGCCGGCGCCGACGCGCTCCTCCACAGCGAAGAGATCGTCGCGCAACACGGCGATGCCGCCGTCCTTCGCCTGCGCCGGGCACCCCGCCCCTCCTCCCTTCCCGAAGAGGCGCCGCAATGATCCGTGAAATCATGATGATCCTGTTCGTCACCTGCTCGACGCTGGCCAGCCAGTTGCTGGTCAAGCGGGCAGTGACGCAGATCGCGATGCGCGACCCCGTGCCGGCCGGCCTGCAGTGGTTGCTCGCGGCCATGTTGTCGCCATCGGTCATCGCCGCGGTCTGCATACAGGGCATCGGCTTCATGGTTTGGGTGGTGGTGGTGAGCCGGGTCAAACTGGGCATGGCGTTCGCCATTTCCGGATCGTTCTTCTACCTGTTGATCGCCCTGGCCAGTTGGCAGCTCTATGGAGAACGCCTCAACACCATGCAGTGGGCCGGAATCGCCCTGGTGTCGTGCGGGGTGCTGCTGCTGGTCCAGTCCGGCAGGGGAAGCGCATGAGCGGGGTGCCGTTCCACTTCGACCATGCCTATGTCGTACCGGCATATGGCGATTCGCCCCACCTGGACGCGTGCCTGGCTTCGCTGGTGGCCCAGCACCTAGCGTCCCCCATCATCGTATCCGCGTCCGTGCCCGGCGCCCGCCTCGAGGAGACCGCCACGCGGTACGGCGCGCGATACCTGCTGCACGGACCAAATCGGAGCATCGGACACGACTGGAACACAGCCGTGGATGCGGCCGGCACCGAATGGGTGACGATCGCCCACCAGGACGATGTGTACCTGCCCGGCTTCGGCCAGGCGGTCGCATCGGCGGTGCGCGAATCGCCCGACGCGCTGCTGATTTCCACCGACTATGCTGAACTCCTGGGAGACCTCGTGCGCAACGGCACCCCATTGCTGCGCATCAAGCGGACCCTGATTGAGCTGGCCTACCTCGGACGGCGCGAGATCAGCGGACGCGGGGCACGCCGGCGATTGCTTCGCTTCGGATGCCCGATCTCCTGCCCCACCGTGACGTTCTCCAGACAACGCAGCGGATTGCACTTCGACGAGCACATGCGGACCAATCTCGACTGGGACGCTTGGGTACGCCTGACCGAACTGCAGGGGACCTTCGTCCATCTGCGCAGGCCGCTGGTTCAGCACCGCATCCATCCAGACAGCGAGACCAGCGTCGGCGTGCGCTCCGGCATACGCGCGCGCGAGGATCTCGAGATGTTCTCCCGCTTCTGGCCCGGCCCCGTCGCGCGCCTGATCGCACTCGCATACGGCGCCAGCTACCACGCGCCGCTCCCTGGAAGCCGAACATAATGCGCAAGAACGACCCGTTGCCGCGCATCGCCGTCATTATCCCGTCCTTTCGGGTGCGCCGGCACATTCTCGATGTCATCGCCGGCCTGCCGCCATGGATCTTCCGCATCGTGGTGATCGATGACCGCTGCCCGGAGCACAGCGGCGACCATGTCCGCACGCATTGCCGCGATCCACGTGTGCTCGTGCTTGAGAACGAGGTCAATCTGGGCGTGGGTGGCGCGACGATGCGGGGCTATGCGGCGGCCATCGCCGCGGGAGCCGACATCTTGGTCAAGATGGATGGCGACGGCCAAATGGACCCCGACCAGTTGGGGCCGCTGGTCGCACCGATCATCTCCAAGGACGCCGACTACAGCAAGGGCAACCGGTTCTACGACCTGGCCCACATCGGCAGGATGCCCGGGATACGCATCTTGGGAAACGCGGCACTGTCGATGATGTCGAAGCTCTCGTCCGGCTACTGGGACGTGTTCGACCCCACCAACGGCTATACGGCACTGCATGCGGCGGTGGCCAGACAGCTGCCCTTCGACCGCGTCAGCACGCGCTATTTCTTCGAGACCGACATGCTGTTCCGACTCAACACGATCCGGGCCCGGGTGGTCGACGTCCCGATGCCCGCCAGGTACGGTGATGAGGTCAGCAACCTTCGGATCGGCGGCGTCATCATCGATTTCCTGCTGCGCCACCTGCGCAACGCCGGCAAGCGGATCTTCTACAACTACTTCCTGCGCGACGCGTCGCTTGCTTCGATCCAACTGGTGGCCGGCGTGGTCCTGACGCTGGCAGGCGGCGCGGCCGGCATCGGTTTCTGGTTCCATTCGTTCCGGTCGGGCATACCGAGCACTGCAGGCGAGGTCATGCTGGCCGCACTCCCCATCGTGGTGGGCTCCCAGCTGATGCTCGGCTTCTTGGCCTACGACATCGCCAGCACGCCGCGACGGGCACTGCATCCGCTGCTGGAACGCAACATGCCCGAGCTAGGGGATTAGGGCTGAGCGATGCCTCGGAGCCTGTTCAAAGTCTCCTGAGCAGTACCGCCAAGGATGCCAGACGGATGAACTGCAAGCTGGAGTTGAGCTTGCGCTCGCAGTTTTTCCATGGACGCCCATTCTTCATCCAGCCAAGCGAAGCTGCGTTCGGCAATCCGGCGTTTGCGCACGACTTTGAAGACGCGCAGTTCGCTGTGCTTGGCGAACTGTACCGCGACCTGTTCCTCCAGAATGCCTCGCACGCCTCCGGCGAATGGCTGCCCGATACAGACGCTTTCGCACGGCGCGCTCTTCACTCGCGTCAAGTCGCCCCGTCGCGCGCCCTGTCGAGCGCGAATCGCGGCAATCTGACTTTCGGGGCGCGCCTTCCAGGTGGCTTACTCCTTCAGCGTCCACTTCGGCGCGCACCGCGTCGAGCCGGATCGGACAGCTGCGGAACCGGACCGATCACCTCTCACGCGATCCGGGCCAGGCGCAGGCACGAACATGACCTCAGAAGAGACCGCGGCCCTGGCAAGAAATATCAGGAAGGCGTCCTTCCGTGCCCACAAGGTGGTGGTCCTGCGATGATAGGCCTCCCCCGCGAAACATCAGGATCCAGAGCGTGAAGCGCATATCGTTACGGAGGACGCGGAAGAACCCTGAAGCGGATCCCATCAAGGCCTGGCACCTCGATCAGCCACGCAACCAGTCCATCCTCGAGGATGATGCCGATCTTTGCCTGCGCGGCTGGGTCTTCCCCGAAGCGCCGGGTGGTGCTGTCGAAGTGATACTGCACGTCGACGGGCTACCGGAGGCCGTGTTTCCGGCCGACATCCCGGCTCCCACTGCACGACACGCGGTGCTGGGCGAAATCGAAACTCACTGGAGCATCCAGGCTGCATTCGAGATCACCATCCCGGCAGGCTCACGCCTGGTGGCTTTTTCCTTCCGCACGGCAGGGCAGACCGTTGCCTTCGCGGAGATCAGAATCGACACGATCTTCAAGGTGCAACGCGGGCTTGGCGGACATTTGTTCCTCGACAACGACACCAACCGAAGCGTCGATCAATACACCGGTCGACTGTTGATCGACCCCCTCCAGATCCGCGGATGGGAGGCGTATGCCGATGCGCTACTGAATCTCGACAACCCGGCGCGATCGATGCGATTGCTGATCTGTCCGGCCAAGGAAGAGGTATTCGGCGACGTCTATCCCCACAAGCGCGCCGCGCTTACGCCGGTCGACCAAGTGCTTGCGCTGTGCCCCGGACACCTGACCCGCTTTCCGCTCGACCGCCTGCGCGAAGCGCGCGACACCACCTACAGCACGGTCGATACCCACTGGTCCGACCAAGGCGCAATGGTGGGTGCCGTAGACTATCTCGAAAGCATCGGCCTCGAACGCCATGCAGGTGATCTTCCCACGAGATTCGAAGCACGGCAGGTTTACGGAGACTTGGGAGGCAAGGTAGAGGGCGGACAGCACGGGACGTTCATGACGCTGCCTCGCGACTATCCGCAGCTCCAGCCGGGATACGACAACGGCATCGGCAATCACGGAAGAATCTGGATCTACACGAATGCCGGCGCGCCAGTCCAGGAGACGCTGTTGATCTTCGGCGACAGCTTCTCGGTGTCGCTGAGCGCCATCCTCGCAGCCGTATTCTCCAGAGTCGTCTACGCCTACACGGCTGCAGGTTTGGATACCTCCCTGATCGAGGAAGAATGCCCCCGCCACATCCTGGCGCAGACGAACCAGAGGTTCCTGATCAATGCCCCCGGCGCATCCATCGATGTCGATCGCCAGGCCGCTGCGAAGATCGCGAAGATGACGCCCACCGAACGCGAACACGCGCGCATCCTCGTCCTGAGCCAAGTCGACGCTCCCAGTTACACGGCCCGGATGCTGCGCCTCCTTGACTGTTAGGTGCGCAATTCGCTGCGCTTGGCGATCTGTACCGTGACCTGTTCTTCCAGAGTGCCTCGCGCGCCTCCGGCGAATGGCTGTCCGTACAGCCGCTGTCGCACGGCACGCTATCCACTCGCGTCAAGTCGACCCCGTTGCGCCCCAGCGCGTCCTATGCCGCCTGCGGTCGGTCACCTTCGCCGTGGTCACCGCGACGGCGTGCGGCAGCCCCTGGGTGCACGGTTCGCCACTTGGGAAAGTCATTGGGAAGTGCGCGTCACTGCCACCCCATGCGCAGTACAGCACAGCACAACAGATCCCGTACAGATCCACCGTCGCGGGCTTGGTTCGCTTGCGGGCTTGCTCCAGAGTCGGGCGGATCTGCTTGAACCGTTCCCGACTCGTGCCACTTGGATACGTCTTCGTGCACATCCGGACAGTGCGACGTCTGGAGGAAAGATGGTGAACAGGCCTAAGAGGTCTGTTGTCCGAGCACCGAAGTCGCTCCCCGCGGGGGGAAAGCCAGCCCGCAACCGACGGCATCCAGCGTGAGATTCGGGTTGTAGGCCGGATCCTCATCCAGGACGGAGGCCCAGCGGGCCCGCATCCGCTCGACCTCACCCTTGAATCTCGCCATCTTCTCCGGCGAGTCCTCGACACCGCGGGACGCCGACTCGTGGTGGAAATGGAGGGCGAACGGTGTCCACACGTTCCGATAGCCTGCTTCACGCACACGCAGGCAGAAATCGACATCATTGAAGGCGACGGCAAGCTTTTCATCCAGCCCTCCCACCTCCTCGTAGAGGGACCGACGGACCATGAGGCATGCGCCCGTGACCGCGGACAGGTTCTGCGCGACGAGGGCGCGGGCACCATGCCCCGGAACACCATGCCGCTGGTGCTGGTAGAAGTGATTGGCGACGCCCTGGACCCCCAGCACGACGCCGGCATGCTGGATCCGCCAATCGGGGTAGAGCAGCATGCAGCCAACCGCGCCGACATCCGGACGCAATGCGAAACCCGCCATTTCCTCGAGCCAGGCAGGCTCGATCACCTCGATGTCGTTGTTGAGCAGAACGACCAGCTCGCCGCTGCAATGCGCCACGGCGTAGTTGTTGATCGCCGAGTAGTTGAAGGGGGCGTTGTAACGGATCACACGGACACGGGGACGGACCTCAAGATCGGCCAGGTATACAAGGGTCTCAGGGTCGCTGGACTGGTTGTCCACGACCACGATCTCGAAATCCGGGTACGTGCTCTTCCCGAGCACGCTCTCGACGCAGTCGCGCAGCAGGGCAACCCTGTCCCGGGTCGGCACGATGATGCTGACCGCCGGGGCAGGCGTGGGCACCGCCCACGAAACCCGGTAGTGCCCATGCTGGAGCAGTGTCACATCCGCGTCGGCGCCCGTCCGCGCGAGGTGGGCGCGGACGGCGCGCTCACCCGCCAGCCCTGCATAATCCTTCGAATCACGCGACAACGCCGTCGAACCTTCGATCGCGCGCCAGTGGTAGAGGATCTCCGGGATGTGATGGACCTCCCTGGATTCGAGCGATTCGGTGCAGCGGAGGAACAGATCATGGTCCTGGCTGCCCTCGAAGCCCGGGATGAAGCCGCCCACGTCGCGCACCAGGTCCGTGCGGATCACAGTGAAATGGCAGATGTAGTTCTGCGAACGCAGCAGGTCGGGGTTCCAGTCCGGCTTGAAATTTGGATCGAAACGCTGCCCGGCAGCGTCGATCTTGTCCTCGTCGGAGTACAGCAGCTTGGCCGTAGGGTTGCCTACGATCGCCTCTACGACACGCAGAAGCGCATGCGGGCGGAGTTCGTCGTCGTGATCGAGCAGGCCTGTCCACTCGCCATTCGCCAGCGCGAGGGCGGAATTGGACGCCTCGCAGATGTGTCCGTTGCGCTCCCGGTGCACGACACGAATGCGTGGATCGCTGGCGGCGTACGCATCCAGAATCGCGGAGACATGCGGTGCGGGCGAGGCGTCGTTCGCCAGACACAGCTCCCAGTTGGGGTAGGCCTGCTCCCGGACGCTTTCGATGCAGCGCCGCAGCCATCGCGCCGGTGTGTTGTAGACCGGCACTACCAGCGAAATGCACGGTGTCCGGGGCAGCGCCGCCACGCGCGCCGCCAGCGCCTGGAGGTCATCCCTGTGGAGTTGGTCGTAACGGCGCACCCAGGCGGCATAGTCGCCGGCCACCTCTTGCGGCGCCTCCAGTGCCGAGACCGCGGAAGACAGACCATTCGCCAGCGCCATGCGCGTGAACCGCATCGCCTGTCGGCGGCTGCCCGTCCAGTCCAGCCGGCCGTCGGGCGAACGCTTGGCAAGCATGCCCATCAACGCCGCGGGCCGCCCCACCTGGCGCAGTAGCATCCGGCGGATGTCGAACGTGCATGTGCGTACGCTGGGATCGAAGCGCATCCGGTGCAGCGCCCGGCGGAACAGGACGATGCAGTCTATGCGTCCCTGCGCATCGGGTTCCGGCAGGTGGATGACGTCGGTCTGTGAACACCCGCCGCCGTAGTCGGGATAGAGGGCCGGTGCGATCAGGGCACCGGACGTCGCCTGCATCTGCAGCGAAAGGCGATACCAGCCGGCCCGCGCGGGAAGCCCGCTCTGCGTCGCCTCCACCAGGAAGCCCCCGTCATCGTCCAGTGCGCGCCACTGCGCATGCGCGCCGCCGACATACTCGAGTCCACGCAGCGCGACCAGCGGAGGCGCGGCCAGCATCGCCGGCCCATGGCCCCGGATCTCCACGGGCGGCAGACTGTGCTCGGACAGCGTCCTTGCGTGCAGCGCCAGTACGTAATGGGCGAAGAGCAATGCGCCCAGGCCGCGGCCGCGGCGCAGGACCAGATCCATTGCAGCCTGCACCCAGAGCACCCCGCGTTGTCCGTTCCGCCCCGCCAACATGATCGCGGCCACCATGCTGCGCGCCGCCTGTGATCGCGGGATCGGCTCGAGCATTGCGTCAAGCGACACACGTGATCCGTCCGCGGCGACGCGCTCGACCCTTGCATTCGGCGAGACGAGCGAGACGATAGGCGGAAACTCCTGTCTGATCACCTGTCGAGACATTACGCCGCCATCCGGCTGCACGACTTCCAGCAGGTCACCCGCCATCGCCGTGCGATCGATCCGGCCAACCCGATACCAGCCGGGACGAATCCCCCCGGGACTATCAGAACAACTGTTCAATTCGCTTCCTTCGCGGAAGTGCGCATCGGAACACCGGTCTCCATGGAGACCGGTCGCAGCGGATGTTCCGCTGCCTCCACACTAGTCGGGCACGTGCATGTACTCGAGATAGCGCAGGAACACTTGCCGACGATCCGCGCCATGCTTGACGCGAAAGACGCCGAGCGTGCCGACTTGCACCTCGGTTTCGAGATAGTCGAGTATGACGTGGTAGTGCGTGCGTGCCCAGAAATCATGCACCGCGATGCGTTGCCCATCCGGGCTGCAAAGGATTGACGACAGGGTGCAGGCCACCCGGAACCGGCCGTCGACAAACACCAGGTCCACCGGCGCATCGACGCGCGACCATATCCCGCTCGAATAGTCACGCCAGTTCTCGATGCGACTGCGGTCCTTCGGCCAGCCCCAGGAGCCGATCGGACCGAGGTCGGGCACCGAGCAGACGATCGCGCCAGCGCGCTCGAGCGCATTGAACTGGGCGTCGCTCCTGAGCCTGGCGACCCAGTCACGATCCGATTCGGTAATGTACAGGCGCGATACGCCGCTGCGAAGCGCCAATGCGCTCGAGCCCCCGCATCCGAACTCGACGTAGGTTTCCACGCCCTGCAGCGCATCCTTGAAGGCCATTTCCTCAGCGAGGGACATGAGGGGCCGCGCGCTTTCGAGAAATCCTGACTCACCCATCGAAAACACTCCTGCATCTTCATTGGCGAAAGAGGCACCCGCTAGGGGGAAGAACGATGCTGCAGCCATTCAAGGGTACGACACAGGCCCTCGCGAATCGAAACCTGCGGACACCATCCCAGAGCCGCACGTGCCAGAGAAACATCCAGCACGCTGACCGGAACATCCACCGGCCGGGCGGCACGGTGAACGACATCGACAGGGCAGAGGGCTTGTATCAGATCGAGGATCTCGCGCAGGCTGGTGCCGTCGCCCGATCCGATGTTGAATATGCGCTCAGGTCCAGCATGTGAAAGCACCGCGTGCATCGCGGCAACCACATCGTCAATGTACACATAGTCGCGCACTACCGACCCGTCGCCCCAGATCTCGATCGCACCACCGGCGAGCGCACGTTCAAGCCAGGTTCCGATAACGCCTTGGCCCTTCCGGCCGAGCTGCCACGGTCCATACGGATTGCTGATGCGCAGGATCCGCAGATCCAGGCCGCGTTGCCACGCATGAACGCGCAGCACGTTCTCCATGGCCAACTTTCCCGCGCCATACATCGTGATCGGATTGCAGGCAGCGTCCTCAGACGTCGGTACAGCGACATCCGACCCATAAACCGTTCCTCCCGAGGAGGCATACACCAGCCGCAGGCTCCGCTCCACGCAGATGTCCGCGATGCGGGACGCCAGCGCCAGCCCCTTCAGCATGTCCTGGCCCGCGGTCTGCAGGTCGGTCCCGGGAAGCGAGCCATGCGGCAGGTACACCAGCGCCTGGCAGCCTTCGACCAGTAATTCCAGCACGCCAGGTGTGCCGGCATCGCCATCCAGCGCGAGCGCCAGCCCCTCCGGCGGCACCATCCACGACCGGCTTAACGCATGCACGCGATGGCCCCGCGCCGTCAGACCGCGCAAGAGGTTGGTGCCGATGAAGCCTCCCGCGCCAGCGACCGCGATGGACCCGTCCCCGGGATGCAGTCCGGTCACGCATCCACCAGTTCGATGAAGGCCTGTCGCAGCACCGCATCTTCCAGTAGCGCTTCATCCGGCGCAGGATCGCCTGCGGCACGCCGGGCATCGAGGTACTGGCGCAACATCCACAGCAACCGGTCGCAGCCGCCGACCCGGACCGACGCCGCGATCGCGCGCACCATCGCAATCTGGTCCTGCACGTCGTCCTGCGCATAAAGCCGGCGGCCTTCGAAACGATGGAAGTTGGCCGCGAGCACCCAGCAGGCCTCGAACAGCATCCAGGCGCGGTTGCTGGTGATCGTGTTGGAACCGTGCAGCCGGTACTGCATCAACGGCCTGGGTACGATTCCGCACATCACTTCGCCCGCTGCACGCAGCATGAAATCCCAGTCGTGGGCGAAGCGCAGGTTGCGCATGCCCCCGACGCGATCGTAGACACTGCGGCGCATCACGATGTTGCTGGTCGTCGAGACGAAATTCCCGGCCAGAAGGTTCAGCGTGAAATCCTCCCCGGACCAGAACGCCTCAGGTCCGGAAGCCGACGCCCATCCCGGCCGCATGTTCTTCCAGCCCTGCTTGATACCCTTGCTCGTGCCGTCGGCATCGACGACCTCGATCCAGGTGCACACCAGATCGGAGCCTTCGTCATCGAGCGCGCGCACGCAGGTCGAGATCCGGTCCGGGTGAAACACGTCGTCCGAATTCAGGATCGCGAGCACGTCGCCCTGGGCGAGTGCAAGACCACGATTGATCGCGGCATGGGCCCCCTGGTTCTCTTGGACGTGCACGACGAGCCGCGGGTCGTGGATCTGCTTGAGGAGCCCTACCGATCCGTCGCGGGAGCCGTCGTCCACCACGACCAGTTCGATCCGGCGATGGCTCTGCGATAACACGCTGTCGACCGCTTGGCGCAGGAAGCGCTCGTGGTTGTAGCTGGGAATGACCACCGACACCAGCATCAGCCGTTCCCCTCGATGCGTCCTGCGCGACGCTCCCTGATCGCCCTTGACCAACTCTCGCTGTAGAGGATAGCGGTCTGTCGGGCCGAAAAACGATCGAGTATCCGCTCCGACTCTTCGACCAGATGCGCCTGGCGCGCCGCCAATGTTCCGATCCATTCATCCATGCAGGCTGCGAATGCAGCGGGATTGCCGATCTCGTCGACCACCACACCCGCTCCGTGCTGTTCAAGCACCAGCGCGATATCGCCCACATCGGTCGAGATCGCGGGCACCCCCATCGCCAGAGCTTCGAGCATTGCGATGGGCAGGCCTTCATAGGCAGAGGTCACGACGAGACCATCGATGGCCGCCCAGAAACCGGCGGTATGTTCGATGTAGGGGATCCAACGGACAGCAACCTCCGTGTGCTCACTGATCCAGGTTTCCACTTCGGCGGAAAGCACGCCATTGCCCACCAGGACGTAGAGCTCATCGGAACGCGCCCGCAGCCGGGCGATCTCGAGAAAGTCCAGTGGCCGTTTCTGCTCCACCAAGCGCCCCATGAACGCGAACACCTTGCGGTCGAGAGGCAGGTCGAACGCGCGGCGCAGCGCCTCGCGCGAGGGCAGCGAAGCCTTCTCGCGACGGAACCGCTCCGAGTCGATCACCGAATAGATCAGATCGATCCGATTCGCGTCCATTCCGAACTCGTCGACGAAGCGTTTGCGGATCCGTGAATTGATCGCGACGAAACGGTCGAAAGACTGGATACCCGCTTCCCTGTAGCGCCGGATCCAGCCTTCTTCGACATCGTAGACCTGCTGGTCGACGATCGGCACGTCGTGGAACACCTCTCGGACCTTGCTGGCGTTCGCGCACAGCCACATCGAGCCGTTGCAGATCCAGACCACGTCAGGCGCGTAGACGTCACGCAGCATTGCGAGCAGTTCCAGATAGGCCTCGTGCCAAGAGCACTCCGCCATGTCGATGAGTCGGCTCGCCGCTTCGCCGACTTGTGCCGCAAGGCTACCTTGCTGCGCGAACACCTTCTCCATGGTGACGTACACGAACGCGTACTCGTCCTTGAGCGCACGCATGATCTCGATGGTATTGCGCTCCACGCCCCCCACCGCAACCTTCATGGGCAATACAAGCACCACCGGCCGGGACAGGGAGGCGCGCCGCGCGGGAAGCGGGCGGCGGCGTGCAGGCAGGCCCGCGCCGGCACCCGCTTCACGGACCAGCAGATGCCTGGGATCGATCTCGATCCCTTCGCCCAGGAGCGACCGCAGTGACACCCGATGCGTGCAGTCGACCGGCGCTGGCAGCATCCTGAGCACCTTGGCGACATGTCCATCGAGGCGCATGTCCCGCCCCGTATCGCGCCATCGGTGCAGGAGTCGGGTACCGACCATGACCTGGTTCTGCAGGCATGCCACCTCGATGTCCTCCGTGCCCTCGAGCGCGTACGACAGCATCGCCATCTCGACCTTGGACGTCGCGATCGCCAGAAACATCGCGCGCAGCTGATCGATGCCCGGCAGCGGCTGGCGCAGATCCGGACACCAGTAGACCCCCGCAGGCGGCACAGGAAGGCGCGCATCCGCCGCAATCACCGGATCCGACGAAGAAAGGACGCGGACCGTCGCGCCGTCCGGCGTCATGACTACCACCGGCGCATCCAACTCACCGAGATCGGGAAGACTCGCGGCAGCCGCGCCCGACCCGAGCATCACGCAGAATCGGGCCTCGACGGCGGTGTCCGGACGGACGGCAGGACTCTTGTCTTGTGATGCGACGCCAGGGGCTACCTTCGCCAGACTGACCCGGGCACGCATGCGATCGATCTGCGCCGGGACGAGGATCCGGCGATCCACGAGTTCGCGAGCATGCTTGACGAAAATGGCGTCGCGCGCCGCCTCGATTCGCTCGGTGAACGTGATGTTCCCGAGGCCAGCTTCGTCTAGGTAGTACTCGACCGTCACCGCCGGCACGCGGACGGATGGCAGACCATCCGTGTAGCGGATGACGAGGTCCCAGTCCACTAGACGACGCAGGCTGCTGTCGAAGCCCCCGTGACGCTCGTAGAGCGAGCGATGGTGGACGAAGGCGTTGAGGTCGATGAAATTGCCGCGCAACAGCGTATCGCGGTTGAACCGCTTGCTGAGGATCGTCCGGGCATCGTCACCGGCGCGATTGATCCGCACCGCGCTGTACGCACTGCATGGGGCGGCGCTCGCGGCCAGCACCCCCACGGTGAGCAGCAAATGATCCCGATGCCATGTGTTGTCGCTGTCTAGGTAGGCGATGTACTGCGAACGCGCGACCGCAAGCGCGCGATTGCGTGCCGCAGATACGCCTCCGCGCTCGCCTTCGAGTATCACCAGTCGACCGTTTGCGACCTCTCCGGCAAAACACTCTCGCAGGTAATCCGCGGTGCCGTCGACGCTGCCATCGTCGACTACGATCACTTCGTGCGCCGGAAGTCGCTGGTCGAATGCCGAACGCAACGCCCGACCGATCACGCCACGCCGGTTCCAGGTCGGCATGACCACGCTGATGGAAGGCACCGTGATTCCCTGCAGTAGTCGATCCGAAAACGGCCCCAACTGGTCAGCATCGAAGACGTAGGGCGCCGCCAGCAGCGCGGGCAAGTCGGGCGGCAGGTCGGAAGTGGCCAGGTCGGTCGCATAGATGCTGCGCCCTTCCGTCCGGCCATGTCGGATGTAGTGAAGCAGGGGGTTGGCATCGGTGGCGGCGACGTCGGCGTGCTGCTCGACATACTTGACCGCGTCGAACCGAAGGGACGGACTGCGCTCGAGCGTGCGTCCGAAACGCAGGTAGTGATAGGCCGGGTCCAGGCCAGTCCGCGGCACGTCCGGGAATGTCTGGACGTACCAGTGCGCATCGAACAGCGCCGAGTTCCGGATCTCCTCGACGCCGTTGCAGACCTGCTCCATCAGGCTGCCCCGCTTCGCAGGGCGTGGATCAGCGGGTTGGACAGCCCGGTCATCGCATCCGGATGCCTGGCAATGTAGACCGCTGCCTTGAAATCCGGCGACGGGTCGCGCCCTTCGCGCGCACCGAAGAGGACATAGTGACGCAGCGCGTCCCATCCGCATGCCGCCACGTCGGGGTTCTGCTGCAGATACCAGGCATCGTCGAAGCGTCCCGAGGCCCGAATCTCCGACACCAGCGCATCATGCGGATCCGAGCTCGTGCCTGCGCTCCTCCCCGAGAGCAAGCGACGGACACCACGCAGTGGCCTGGTGAGCTTCCACGAGTTCGATCCCAAGACCTGCATCCAGTCCTCGCGAAGCGCCTGGAGCTCCGCGCGCAGGGCATCGCGGCCCTGCTCTGCCGCAGTTGCACGAGCCTCCAGATCACGCTGCCGGGCTTGGCTGTCGCGCAATCCAAGCTCCCCCAGTTCCAGACGCTTGGTCAACGATGCGAGTTCGGCATAGCGATCGACCAGTGCAGCGGACAGTCTCTCGGACTCTTCCTGGAGCCTGCGACTGCTGTCGAGCACGCGATCTAGGGCCGTTTCAGCTGCTTGCTTCTTCGCTTGCAGCGCTTCGACTTCGACCTTCGCTTCTGCAGCAGCCCGCGATGCGCTGTCGAACTGCCTCTGCGCCGCCGCAAAGTCCTCCCGCATCTTTTCCAAGGCGGCATCAGTCATGCGGCGCGCCTCCACCGCGCTGTCGAGCTTTCCGGAAAGCACGGCGGATTCGGCGCGCAGCTCTTCCGATTCGACACGGCAGGCCGCCACTTCCCCGCGAAGTGTTTCGATCTCCCGTTCTCGTACCCCCAGCTGCTCGAGCCGTGCCTTGGCATCTTTCTCGGCTCGATGCGCGCGCGCGTCAGCGGCATCGCGTTCGGCATGCGCGGATTCAACTTCCGCCATCAGCCGGGCTAATTCCTCACGCTGTGTTTCGATCTCCCGTTCCCGTACGCCCAGCCGCTCGAGCCGTGCCTTGGCATCTTTCTCGGCTCGCTGCGCGCGCGTGCCGACGGCATCGCGTTCGGCATGCGCGGATGCAACTTCCGCCATCAGCCGGGTCAGTTCCTCACGCTTCTGCTCGATGCGCTTGCCACGCGCATCATTCTCGTCGATGTACGCTCGAAGCCTCTTGGCCTGCTCGATGCCCTCGACCGATTCGGCGCATGCGCGCCCCAGCCTTGCGAACGCCTCGCGCACCAGCTTGGTAGCCGCGTCGTCGAGCGCGGCCAAGCGCCTGAGCGCCTCCGGCTGCGCAGGGCCGACCATGACCACACCCAGCCCGTGACCGTGCAGGAACTCGAAGGACGGATACTGTTCCCGCAATGCGGCGAAGACCCTGTAAACGCCAAAGTCCCGCTCGTGCACATTGGTGTCGTGCATAAGCAACACGCCGCGCTCCGATAGCTTCGGCAGCCAGGAATCGACGTCGTGGCGCACGGCCTCCTCGGTATGCATGCCGTCGATGTGCAGCACGTCGATACTGCCGTCCTCGAAATGCCCGAGTGCTTCGTCGAACGTCGCCCGCACAAGGCTCGAGAACTCGGAGAAGAAAACGGCATTGTGGTCCCTCACCTGCCCGAACACATCCTCACCATAGAAACCCGCGTGCTCGTCTCCTTTCCAAGTATCGATCGCGTAACAGCGCGTCGTCAACCCGAGACGCTGGATCGCCTGGCAAAAGCCGAAGTATGAACTTCCGTAATGCGAGCCCAGTTCGACCAGACTCGACGGCGCGGCCGTCTGCATCAGCCAGAAAGCGAAGGGCAGATGTTCGGTCCATGCCGACGGAGCCCGATACCCAGGCGTCCACATCATCGCGCGGTTGAATATCTCTTCAAACGCGACACGTTCGGCCGCCGGATCGCTGGCCGTCTGGCCCGCTATGCTCATCTCATCCATGGTTCACCCTCAAAGATTCTTGGCCGGCCCCCCGAGGAAGACGGTGCCTGTGCAGACGTTATCGTGGCAGTGACCGGGAAGGCAGCGGGATCACGATGCCTTCTGCCGGCCCCACTGCAAATCCCCTGACCACCAAGCCCGCCAGTTTCTCCGCATCGGATGTATCCGACAGCGCGAACGTGGCCTGGAACCCGCACAACGCCGAGGGAAGTCCGAAATGAACCTGCACGTCTTGTCGGGTCTGGAGCTGGAAGCCTAGGGGAAGCAGCACATGTTCGCCACATTTTGCACTGACGGGCCCTTCCAGGCGCCCACGTGCACCGAACGACCACCCGCGTAGATGCAGCCGGCCGTCGCTCACCTCAAGTTCGTCGATGATTCCGGAAGGCTCGAATGTCCTGTCATCGCTCCCGCTCTCCATATCCATCCTCAACAGGAAAGCATTGGACTGCTGCTCGAGGGCTTCGACCGCACGCAGTGGCCTCGCGGCACGACGCCAAGTCATGAGTATCGGAAGATAACCAGCATCGGCAAGTCCGCTCTCGACAAGCGGGTGACAATGCTCCGGAACATAGGCATCCAGCGCAAAACTCTCGCCATTCGCTCGCGCCGCGAACATCTGCAGCAGCTCCCCTCCCAGCCCCGCCTCGAACACGCGACGGATGACCTCGTCGAGACGATAGGGCGAATAGGCTTCGGACAAACATGCATGCAGGGCATCGGACACGGCCGGATCCCGTTGCCGCACCGCCTGCGCGATCTCCGCATCACCCGAGACGATCCGTATGCCCGCGGGCACGAACACGTTGGCCGAGATGGTGCTCTTGCCGAATGCGGGCGGCTGCATCAACAGATAGGCGAGCGGCCGCATCCGACTGATATGCACGACATGCCGTTGCACAGGATCACCAGGCTGGGACACGCTCGGCCCCATCCATTTCCAGGCCAGTCCATTGAGCATTTCCGAGACCATGCCCATAGTGGGGAAGTCACGCTCGTCGATGCCACGCTGCACTCGCACCCACTGCGCACCGGGCGCGGAAGCGATGCCCAACTCAAGGATCAGTACACCGTCGCGGGTCAGCCGCGACACGAGTCGCCGGACCAGTGCAGGCTGATCGTCGGCGTAATGCAGCGCCGACGCCAACAGGATGACGTCGAACTCGCCCTCTGGAAGCGCATCCCAGCCCTGATTGAGGAACTCGCAATCGGGGAAGCGTTGCCGCGCACGCTCGATGAACATCTGAGAACGGTCGATTCCCACAACTCGGGCGGCGCCATCGAATCTGGCGAAACCGCAGAAGAACCCTTCGTTACAGCCCACATCGAGAAAGGAACAGCCTTCCATCGCGGGCAGATGCAGAGCCCTGAGCTTGTCGATCGTGGAAGATGCGCCGACGGCGTCGGGAAAGGTCTGATACTGGCTCATCCAGGCTCCTCTAAGTACCGGATGACATCGCCGTGACGCCATCTAGGTGAACCGCGACGGCTTGGGCGACCCGGAGCGGTGCAGCCAAGTCTTCGGCAACATCGCCAGCCATGACGTGCAAGCGTCCCTTTAGATCAGCGAACGAACGCAGGCTTGGGGAATCGATCCTGAAACGAAAACCGCAATGCGCATCGACAAGGCCGAAATGCGATTGGACGTCGGGACGCGAGAGCCATTCCAGGGTATCCACTGGTCGCGGGACGCCGTCGCCGAGATCCAGCGCGATCACGCCTGGCGGACGCTGGAACTCAACAAGCGCCCAGCCGACCACGACCATGCCTGCGTCGTCGAAGTGGACCCGCTCGACCACGCCGGAAACGGCCGGCTGCTGCCCGGCGGGTGCGGCCATCGCCTCGGCTTCCGACTCGGTCGGTGCCGGCTGGCTCATCAGGGCCTGGTAGACCTGCAAGCCCGCACCGAGGTCGCCGTGGTAGACGACCCGACCGCGCTCCATTACCAGCGCCTTGTTGCAGACATCACGCAGCAGACCGATGCTGTGACTGGCTAGGACTACGATCTTGCTACCTTGGAACCGCCCCTGCATCCGCTCCTTCGCACGCTTGGTGAACTCGGCGTCCCCAGTGCCGACCCACTCATCCATGAGAATGATGTCGTGCTGGACCGAGGTGGAAATCGCGAATCCCAGGCGCATGCGCTGCCCTGATGACAGCGTGTGCAGCCGGTAATTCGCCTTCTCTTCCAGTCCAGCGAACTCGAGAATCGGCGACATCAGCACGCTCAGCTGCGCTGTGCGGATACCCATCGCGGTACCGCGCAGGAACACGTTCTCGCGCACGGTTGCTTCGTTGTTGAAGCCCAGGCCGATGTTGAGGAGCGCCTGATGGCTTCCCTTGAGCTGGACGGTGCCCGTGGTCGGGACGAACACCTTGTTGAGCACGCGTAGCAGCGTCGATTTTCCCGCGCCGTTACGCCCCAGTATCGCCAAGCGGTCCCCTTCCTCGACCTTGAAGGAGACATCATGAAGCAGCGTGTTGAGGCGGCGCACGGGCGGGTCGAATGCCGCGCCTGCCAGCATGCCCAACCATGAGCGCGCGCTTCGGTCCTTCTGCACGAAGGTCGGCACCTGCAGCGTCACGTTGCTGAGTTCGATCCGGGCACTCATGCGATCACATCCAGAGCGGCACGAAACGTGCGTAACGACGGTAGGCCCACGCCGTCAGCACCCATCCCACGACCGCCATCGCAACCACCACCTGGACAGAAATCATCGACAGCGGCTCCCCTAGCACAGGGGCACGCACGCATTCGATGAGGTGATACAGCGGGTTGAGCAGCATCAGTTTGGCGCGAAGCGTTCCGGCCGGAACCATATCCGCAGACCAAACGATCGGCGTGAGCAGGAACGCGAAGATGAAGATGCTGCCCGTCAACTGACTGACATCGGGGAAGCGCGCGCCGACCAGTGACATCGAGAGGCCGATCCACAACGCGTTGACCAGGACGAGCGCGAACGCGGGCACCATCCACAGCAGTCCCCAGACATGTAACTGGGGATGGATGACCATGGCAATGGCGATCACTGGCAAAGCCACGCCAACGTAGAACAAAGCCTTGGCGAGTAGACGGAGAACGAAATCCGTCAGACAGGTGTGCCCATCGAGAATGAACGACTGGCTGCCACGCATCACGCCGGTAGATTCCATGATCATGGAATTCAGGAGGCGAAACACTGTCACGCCGATCGCGACATGTGCGGCGAAGGATGCCAGACCTTTGCCCATGATCCCTGAAAAAAATGATCCGACGCCCCACACATAGACGTTGATCGGCATGATCATCCAGAACAGACCCATGCGCGACCGACGATAGGAGGCCACAATGTCCAGCCAGCTGGACAGCGCCCAGAACTCCGGGTTGCTCATGCTCGAACGCAGGTCGCTGAACACCGACCGCATCGGCCCCTTCACGCGCTGTGCCTCCGTCTCGACGGTACCGTCAGGCGAGGGCACGATCGAGATCGTTCTGCAGGTCTTTGGCGCACTCGACCCCGATGCTCAAACGCACCAAGTCGTCCTGGATGCCGAGTTTCGCCCGCCGCTCCACCGGCACCGACGCATGCGTCATCACCGCCGGATGGTTGACCAGACTTTCCACACCGCCGAGCGACTCGGCCAGGGTGAACAGTTCCGTGCGTTCGCAGAACTTCTTCGCAGCCTCGAAGCCGCCCTTGATGCGGACTGAAATGATGCCGCCGAAGCCATCCATCTGGCGCTTGGCCAGTGCGTGCTGCGGATGCGACGCCAGACCCGGATAGATCACCTGCTCGACCGCGGCATGGCCTTCGAGGAATTCGGCCAGCGCCTGCGCGTTCTCGCAATGCGCTTTCATCCGCAGATGCAGCGTCTTGAGGCCGCGCAGTGCGAGGAAACTGTCGAAGGGGCCCTGCACGGCGCCCGCGGAGTTCTGCAGGAATGCGAGCTGTTCGGCCAGTTCGGCATTGTCGCCGACCACCAGCATGCCACCGACCATGTCGGAGTGGCCGTTGAGGTACTTGGTGGCCGAGTGCATGACGATATCGGCGCCATGTTCGATCGGGCGCTGCAGGATCGGCGAGGCGAAGGTGTTGTCGACGACGACGATCAGGCCGCGCCTGTGGGCGATGTCCGCGATCGCCCGGATGTCGACGATCTTGAGCATCGGGTTGGTCGGGGTCTCGATCCAGACCAGCTTCGTCTTGTCGGTGACCGCAGCCTCGAACGCGGCGGGGTCGGTCATGTCGACGTAGCTGAAGGACAGCCCGGCGCTGCGCGTGCGCACGCGCTCGAACAGGCGGTAGCTTCCGCCGTAGAGGTCGTCCATCGCGATGACATGGCCGCCGCTGTCGAGCAGTTCGAGCAGGGTCGCGGTCGCCGCCATACCGGAGGCGAACGCGAAGCCGCGCGTGCCGCCTTCCAGACCCGCCACGCAGCGCTCGTAGGCGAAGCGTGTCGGATTGTGGGTGCGCGAGTACTCGAAGCCCTGGTGCTCGCCCGGGCTGGACTGCGCGTACGTCGACGTCGCATAGATCGGCGGCATTACCGCGCCGGTCGAGGGGTCGGGCGACTGGCCGGCGTGGATCGCCTTGGTGCCGAGTGCCCACCGTGCCGCGTCGGCCGCGTTGCGGTCATCGGTCATGGGGAATTCTGTCTGAATTGGCCTGCGATTCTAGCACCGCAGGCGCCACCCCAGCCCATGAACAGCGGCGGCGCCCACCGGCGGCAAATGATCAATGCCGTTCAGCGGGAGTCCGCATTTCGGCCGCAAGGCCGCAGCGAAATCCCTCTCGATCGCCGGATGAAATCCGCAAATCCCGGCTGCTCCCTGAATAGTCATGCGCCATCATTCCGTCCATCAGGGCGGCAGCGTACGCTTACGACTTCCGCCGCCCAGTGGGCGGCACTCTTTACCTGATCGGAGTCAGCCTTGAAGCGTCTACTGACCATCACCGCGGCAATGCTGGCGGTCGTAATGGCGAGCCTGCCCGCACAGGCCGCGCTAAAGCCGTTCAACGCCGAGTACAGCGTCCGTTACCAGGGTGTCCCGGCCAATGCACAGGCGTCGCTCACCCGGACGGGAGACAACTGGACCTATGTGATGACGATCGGCAACGTGGCCGCGTCCATGCATCAGGCGACGTACTTCCGCGAGCGCAACGGCGTCTATCTCCCGTTGGGCGGCAGCGACAGGCTGCAGTACGTGGGCCAACGGCGCTCGATCACGACGCGCTACGACTGGCGCAACCTCCAGGTCCGCTGGACGGGAGACGCCAAGCCCAGCCGCACCGGGCCGACCCCGCTGCAGGCGGGTGACGTCGATGCCTTGTTGCTCCAGCTTGCGTTGGTCCGCGACCACGAGAATGGGCGCGCCATGCAGTACCGCGTGACCGAGAACGCACGCACGCGGCCGGCGACCTTCCGCCGCGCCGGCACCGAGCAGATCACCGTCGGCTCGCGCACGGTTAACGCTGTGCGTTATGTGCAGACCGGCGAAGGCAAGACCACGACCGCCTGGATCGCGACGGGCATTCCGGTCCCGGTGCGCCTGTCGCAGCAGGAGAACGGTCGCGAGACGGTCAGGCTCAACATGACAGGCTGGCGTTGAGCCAGCCCCGCACTCGGGGACAGGATGCGAAGGCGCTGGCCTCGCGCTTTCGCACGCACTCCTGCGCGAAGACGGAGCGTCATCCCCTCGGCTCCCGACTGACGAATGACCTGGCTGCGCCCGGATGGGCGGCTTCAGAGGCACGATGCCGATCAAGGACGCGCGGGCGGCTTGCTTCCCCGTAGGCGCGGGGGGGGGGGGGGCGGGGGGGGGGGGGGGCCCCCCCACCCCCCCCCCCCCCCCCCCCCCCTACGGGAGGGCAATCCCCCGCAAGCAAGGGAGGAGAAACAACGGCGCGGATCTACTGCACCCGGCGGCGCAGGTAGTTCAGCAGGTCGATCCGGGTGATCAGGCCGAGGAACCGGTCGCCCTCGGTGACGATTGCCACCTGGCCGCGGTCGAACACCGGCAGTAGCGCTTCGACCGGCGACTTGACGTCGAGGAAGTCGAGCTTGCTGACCATCGCCGACGACACCGGCTCGCGGAAGCGGGCTTCGTCGCCGTACACATGCAGCAGCACGTCGCTCTCGTCGAGGATGCCGACGATGCGGTCGCCGTCCATCACCGGCAGCTGCGAGATCTCGTAGAGCTTCATGCGCTGGTAGGCCGTGACCAGCAGGTCGGTCGGCTGCAGTACCACCGTGTCGCGACGCGAGTACGGGCGCAGGATCAGGTCGCGCAGATCGCCATGCTGCTCACGCTCCAGGAAGCCGTTGTCGAGCATCCAGTAGTCGTTGTAGAGCTTGCTCAGGTACTTGTTGCCGGTGTCGCAGACGAACACCAGCACCTTCTTCGGCGTGGTCTGCGCGCGGCAGTACTTCAGCGCAGCCGCCAGCAGCGTGCCGGTCGACGAGCCGCCGAGGATGCCCTCGGTGCGCAGCAGTTCGCGCGCGGCGAGGAAGCTTTCCTGGTCGCTGATCGCGTAGGCGCGGCTGACCCGCGAGAAGTCGGAAATGCCCGGCAGGAAATCCTCGCCGATGCCTTCGACCATCCAACTGCCCGACTTGTCGTTGAGCACGCCGTCGTTGATGTACTCCGCCAGGATCGAGCCGACCGGATCGGCCAGCACCAGCTCCACGTCCGGCGCGTCCTTGGCGAAGCAGCGCGACAGGCCGGTCATGGTGCCCGAGCTGCCGCAACCGAACACGATCGCGTCCAGTCCGCCCACCTCACCCATCTGCCGCAAGATTTCCGGCCCTGTGCCGTGCTCGTGCGCGGCCGGGTTGTCGGGGTTGCCGAACTGGTTGATGAAATAGGCGCCCGGGGTCTCGCGCGCGATGCGCTCGGCGAGGTCCTGGTAGTACTCGGGGTGGCCCTTGGCGACGTCGGAGCGGGTCAGCACGACCTCGGCGCCCATCGCCTTGAGATTGAAGATCTTCTCCCGGCTCATCTTGTCCGGGACCACGAGGATCAGCTTGTAGCCCTTCTGCTGTGCCACCAGCGCCAGGCCGATGCCGGTATTGCCGGCGGTGCCTTCCACCAGCGTGGCGCCGGGCGCGATGTCGCCGCGCGCTTCGGCGGCCTCGATCATCGCCAAGCCGATGCGGTCCTTGATGGAGCCACCGGGATTCTGGCTCTCGAGCTTGAAATAGAGCTCGCAGACGCCCGCATCGAGGCGGCGCGCACGCACGATGGGCGTGTCGGCGATCAGGTCGAGAACGGAGTCGGCGATCGGCATTGCAGGTCCGGGTTGCAGCGAGACAGATCGCGATTATCGCATCCGCGGACAACAATTCGCGGGCGATGGCGACCGACGAGGATGGCCGCCACCGCCCGCGACAGACGAACCTAGTGTTTCTGCATCTGGTCGTACATCTGGGTCAGGCGATCCTTTGCCGCGAGCTTTTCGCGCTTCATCTGCGACAGCGTGGTCTCATCGACGGCGAACACGCCGAGCTCTGCGTTCAGCACCTTCTTGTCCAGTTCCTTGTGCCGGTAGTAGAGCTGCCGGAACTCGACGTTTCCTTTCATGATCTCTTCGAGTTCGGTCTGCGATTGCGCTTCGAACATGGAATCCTCCTGACTGGAAATACGAACGCCCCGACCGGCGACGGACGGGGCGCTACGTGGGCTGCATCCAGGAACGTGGGGCGGACGATCCGATCAGCTCGCCGTCACCGTCCTGCGGACGGGATGCGGGGACCTCGTGGGGGATCATCTCGGTCATCGGCCTGGCTCAGTGACCGGATGGCGGAAGGAATCGGTGCCACCCGGACAACCGACCCTACTCCTCGTATCGAGACCCCACAAGGGCAAAAGCCCGATTGGACGTCGGCATCGCAGTGAGGCAGGGAAACGCTTGCAACGCGGCTGTCGAAGAACCGCGCCACGACGCGGCGCGCGACCGGAAAACTTCGTAAGCGATTGATTCCAATCGGATTCAGCCTGACGAAAAACTAACAACCGGTCGTCAGACGGCGCACTGCCGCACGTCGGCGTGCAGTGCGCGGGTGGGCCGACAGACGCCGGCCATCGCCGATCAGGGCTGCTCGAGACTCTTGAGCAGTTCGGCCTCGCGGCGACGCAATTCGGCGTCGCGCTGGCGGGCGGCGCGCAGCTTGGCCGCCTCGCCACTGGCCACGCCCTGCAGCACCGTCTCGGCCTGCTGGCGGGCGGTGACTTCCTCCTCGGCCGCCAGACGCAGGCGCGCGGCTTCTTCGGTCTGGATCTGGGCCTGGATGCGCAGGCGCTCCGCTTCCTGGCGGGCGCGCACGGCGTCCTGGCGACTGGCCTCGACGATCAGCGCGCTGCGCTCGCGCTCGAGCTGGGTCAGCTCGCGCCGCGCGGCCTCGGTCCGCGCAGCGAGTTCGGCCGTCTCCACGCGCCACTGCGCGATCTGCAGCGCCGCGGCCCGCTGGCTGCTGCGGGCCGTGGCCAGCGCTGCCAGCGACTGGCGCGCCTGCAGACGCTCGTAGGCGGCGGTGCCCGCCGTGTCGGGATTCGCATCGATCGCCTGCAGCCGCTGCTGCAGAAGCGCGGCCTCGCCTTCCGGCGTGGACTGGGCACCGGCGGCGAACGGCACCAGCAGGGCCAGCGCCAATGCGTAGGGCGTCATCGATCGCATCGTGCTCATTCCTCCACCTGCAGCCGCTGGCGCAGGTTGGTGATCTCGGCCCGGCGCGCGGACAGTTCGGCTTCGGTCTCCGCCTGACGGGCGCGGGCATGCGCGAGATCGGCGAGCGCGCTCGCCGACAGCGCCAGGGTGCGTGCTTCATCCGCGCGGTCCATGCCCATCGCGGCCTGCGCCTGCGACAGCGCGCGGCGTGCCTGGGTGATGTCGGCGGGCGCGTACTGGTCGGCGTCGGCATCGCCCGCGCGGGCGACCGACAGCTGCGCGGCCGCGAGTTCTTCGGTCGGCGGCGGCGTACTCGCACAGCCGGCGAACGCCAGCACCCCTGCGAGCGCGAGGCCCTGCAGCATTGGACGGATGTATGCGAAGCTTGTGTTCATCGAGGATCGTGCCCGGACGCTTGATCCGGATCATTGTGGTCAGCCGCAGCCGGATGCGCAACGCAGGCCGGTCGCACGTGGGGGAGTTCGTACATGGATATCGGCTACTTCCTGAAGCTGATGACCGACAAGAATGCGTCCGACATGTTCCTGAGCACCGGCGCGCCGGTGTACATCAAGGTCGAGGGCAAGCTCTACCCCCTGGGCAGCACCGGCCTGCCGCCCGGCATGGTCCGCAAGATCGCGTATTCGCTGATGGACGAGAGCCAGATCCAGCAGTTCGAGCGCGATTTCGAACTCAACATGGCCTATTCGCTGCAGGACGCCGGGCGCTTCCGCATCAACGTGTTCAGGCAGCGCGGCGAAGCGGGCATGGTCATCCGCGCGATCCGCAGCAACATCCCGAGCATCGAGGAACTGCAGCTGCCGCAGGTGCTCAAGGACATCATCATGGCGCCGCGCGGCCTGGTGCTGATCGTCGGCTCCACCGGTTCGGGCAAGTCGACCACGCTGGCCTCGATGATCGACTACCGCAACGCCAGCACCTCGGGCCACATCCTCACCATCGAGGATCCGATCGAGTACCTGCACCGGCACAAGAAATCGCTGGTCAACCAGCGTGAGGTCGGGCTGGACACGCTGACTTTCCACAACGCGCTCAAGAACGCGATGCGCGAGGCGCCGGACGTCATCCTGATCGGCGAGATCCTCGACGCGACCACGATGGAAGCGGCGATCTCCTTCGCCGAGACCGGCCACATCTGCCTGGCGACGCTGCACTCCAACAACGCCGACCAGACCATCGAGCGCATCCTCAACTTCTTCCCCGAAGCCGCGCACAAGAACGTGCTGATGAACCTCGCGCTGAACCTGCGCGCGGTGGTGTCGCAGCGCCTGGTGCAGGGTCTCGACGGGCGGCGCATGCCGGCGACCGAGGTCCTGCTCAACACGCCGATGATCCGCGACCTGCTGCGTCGCGGCCAGGTGCACGAGATCAAGCAGGCGATGGAGGACTCGCTGGAAGACGGCGTCGAGACCTTCGACCAGTGCCTGTTCCGGCTGTACAAGGAAGGCCGGATCGAGCGCGAGACGGCGCTGCGGGCGGCCGATTCACGCGATGGCCTGGACTTGAAGTTCCGGCTGTCGGAAGGCGGGACCGGCAGCCACGACCCCTACGCGGACGTGTTCGGCAGCGAACACTGAGCCCACCTCGATCCGCCGACGACGCGAATCGCGTTCGTGGGAGCGGCCTTGGCCGCGAGTCCGGAGGACGCGATTGCCCACCTCAGGACGGAGGCGCGTCCGCCTGCCGTTCCGGCGCCGCGGCCGCGAAGGCGGGCAGCGCGGCGCAGGCCGTTTCGATCCGGCGGATCAATGGATACGGCGCCAGATCGATGCCGAAGCGACGCGCGTTGTAGAGCTGCGGCACCAGCGCACAATCGGCGATCGTCGGTGCATCGCCGATACAGAAACCGCCGGCGCCTTGCTGCAGCAGCAAGGCCTCGAAAGCCGCCAGTCCATCCCGCACCCAGCGCGCGACCCAGCGCGCGCGCGCATCCGGCGGCAACTGCAGCTCATCCTCGAGGTACTGCAGCACGCGCAGGTTGCCGAGCGGATGGATGTCGCAGGCGACCAGTTGCGCGAGCGCGCGCGCGCGTTGACGCGACAGCGCATCCCGCGGCAGCAGCGGAACCTCCGGAAACGTCTCGTCGAGGTATTCGATGATCGCCAGCGACTGGGTCAGCACCGCATCGCCATGCTGCAGCGTCGGCACCAGCTTCTGCGGATTACGCGCCGCGAACGCGGGCTGGCGCTGCTCGCCGCCACCGTGCACCAGATGCACCGGCACGCTGTCGAACGCCAGGCCCTTGAGATGCAGGGCGATGCGCACGCGATAGGCCGCGCTGGACCGCCAATAGGTATGCAGCGTCAGCGCGGCCGCCATCGCCTTACTCCGGCAGCGCCTGGCGTTCGATCACCTGCTCGATGGCGCCGAAGATGCTCGCGCCATCGGCACCGAGCATCTCGATGCGCACCGTGTCGCCGAACGCCATGAACGGCGTCTTCGGCGCGCCCTGCTCCAGGGTCTCGACGGTGCGCTTCTCGGCGAAGCACGAGGCGCCCTTCGACGTGTCCGCGTTGGCGATCGTGCCCGAGCCGACGAGCGTGCCGGCGACCAGCGGCCGCGTCTTCGCCGCGTGCGCGACCAGTTGCGAGAAGTCGAACTGCATGTCGACGCCGGCTTCCGGCGCGCCGAACCATTCGCCGTTGATGTGCGTGAGCAGCGGCAGATGCAGCTTGTTGTCCTGCCAGGCATCGCCCAGCTCGTCCGGGGTCACGAACACCGGGCTCAGCGCCGAGCGCGGCTTGGCCTGCAGGAAGCCGAAGCCCTTGGCGAGCTCGCCGGGAATCAGGTTGCGCAGGCTGACGTCGTTGACCAGACCGATCAACTGGATGTGGCCGGCGGCCTGCTCGGGCGTCACCGCCATCGGCACGTCGTCGGTGATCACGACAATCTCGGCCTCGAGGTCGATGCCGTGGTCTTCGCTGGTCACCTTGACGGTGTCGCGCGGTCCGTAGAAGCCGGCGCTGGTGGCCTGGTACATCAGCGGATCGGTATAGAAGCTCTCCGGCACCTCGGCGCCACGCGCGCGGCGCACGCGCTCGACATGCGGCAGGTAGGCGCTGCCATCGACGAACTCGTAGGCGCGCGGCAACGGCGCAGCGAGGCGCGCGACATCGAGATCGAACACGCCATCGGCGTCGCCGGCATTGAGCGATTCGTACAGCGCGTTGAGGCGAGGGGCGGCGTTCGACCAGTCGTCGAGCGCCTGCTGCAGCGTCGCGGCGATGCCGGTCGCGCGCACGGCGCTTGCGAGGTCGCGCGACACGACGATCAGGGTGCCGTCGCGGCCGCCCTCTTTCAAAGAACCCAGCTTCATGGCAACTCCGGTTGGCGTCGGCTATCTGTTGCGATTGTAACCAACCCGGGCGCAGCGACGCGCGTCAGTCCTCGCCCTGGAACGCGCCGGCGCGGTAGGTCAGCACCAGCGTGTCGCGATGCCCGGCGTCATCGACGGGCTGGATCGGTGTGGATTCGTGGATCACGCGGTGGTCGTCGAGCAGCAGCACCGCCCACGGTTCGGTCAGGGTGAAGCGCTGGCCGGCGGGGCCATCGGCCTCGAACACGCGCGTTTCGCCGCCCTTGATGCCGCTCCGGCCGACCAGCAGCACCGCAACGAAATCCACGCCATCGCGGTGCGCGCCCTCGGGCGTCGGCCGGCCGATGCCATCGGTGGTGTCGATGCGGAACTGGTGCGCTTCGACACGCCAGTCGCCACCACCGCGTACCTGCGCGCAGACGTGGCCGAGCCCGGCGACGAGCCGCGTCCATGCCGGATCGGCGACCAGCGCCGGCGCCAGCGGTTCGAACCAGCGATGCATGCCGCCGTGCAGCGCGTTGTAGTGCTCGGATTGCCAGTGCGCGCGATGCGCGGCCTGCGCGAGTGTGTCGCCGTGCTGCACGAAGCAGCCGTGCCGACGCCGGCGATAGCGCCCGCCGTCCTTGAGATAGGCATCGGGCGGCAGATCGTCCCAGCCCGGGCGCCAGGCTTCGAGATCCTCGATGCGCACGCCGCAGAGGGTGGCGAGCGTCGACGGTGCGAGCACCGCGCAGCCATGCGTGCGCAAGGCGTCGACCACGGCATCGGGAGCGGTGTAAGGCGGCGGAAATGCATTCATCGCGGAATTCTAGAGCCGCATCGATGCGCGTGCATCGTGTCGCCATGCGCATGCATGGAATGCAGTCGCTCCGCAAACGACAGCTCGCGAAACAACGGACACGAGCAGAAGAAATTGCCGCGCGTGAGTCTAAGGCCGCGAGGATGATCACCATGAACCACAGACACAAAAAAGCCCGCCTTTCGGCGGGCTTTTTTGTTTTCGATGTGGCAGCCCCGGAAGGATTCGAACCTCCGAATGCCTGAGTCAGAGTCAGGTGCCTTACCGCTTGGCGACGGGGCTATGGAGATATTGTAACGCCGAAACCGCAGTGCTCCGCAAGCTTCGGCGAACGCCGGATCCACGCATTCGCGCGGATCCGGCAAAGCGCGATCAGCGCTTCGAGAACTGCGTGGCGCGACGCGCCTTGTGCAGGCCGACCTTCTTGCGCTCGACTTCGCGTGCGTCACGGGTCATGAAGCCCGCCTTGCGCAGCTCGATCTTCAGCGTCTCGTCGTACTCGACCAGTGCGCGCGAGATGCCGAGGCGGATCGCACCGGCCTGGCCGGTCGTGCCACCACCGGTGGTGGTCACCAGGATGTCGAACGTCTCGGTGTTCTGGGTCAGCTCGAGCGGCTGGCGCACGATCATGCGCGCGGTCTCACGGCCGAAGAACTCGTCGAGCGGACGATCGTTGACGGTGATCTTGCCGCTGCCCTTGCGCAGGAACACGCGGGCGACGGAGGACTTGCGACGGCCGGTGCCGTAATTCTGGGTGATTGCCATGACTTAGAGTTCCAGGGGCTGCGGCTGCTGGGCGGCGTGCGGGTGCTCGGCACCCTTGTAGACCTTGAGCTTGCGGTACATGGCGCGGCCGAGGGTGTTCTTCGGCAGCATGCCCTTGACGGCGATCTCGATCACGCGCTCCGGGTGGCGCTCGAGCGCCTGGCCCAGGGTCTCGGTCTTCAGGTTGCCGATGTAGCCCGTGAAACGGTGGTAGAGCTTGTCCGTCATCTTCTTGCCGGTCACGGCGATCTTCTCGGCGTTGACCACGATGATGTAGTCGCCGGTATCGATGTGCGGGGTGTAGACGGGCTTGTGCTTGCCGCGCAGACGGTGGGCGATTTCCGCGCTCAGGCGGCCCAGGGTCTTGCCGGACGCGTCGACGAGATACCAGTCGCGCTGGACGGTCTCGTTCTTGGCAATGAAGGTCTTCATGGGAATACTCGGTGGGTGACTGGTCGGGCTGGTTGCGCCGGTGGCCGGCGGAACGTCGCCTCGCGTTGTAAAGCGTGCAACACAGAAGCGGAATGATAGCCGCCCACCGCCGCCGCCGCAACCGGCCGGCCGGCCGGGAGCGGAGACCGCCTCCGTCGCAGAAAGCTCCGGATCGAGGCCCGGGGAACTCAGTCGGCGTGGGACACGTTGTGCCCGCCGTGGGCGCCACCGGAGGCCGGCCGGATCATGCGCCGAGACAGGCTGCGCACGAGCGCCTGGGCGGCCCGTCGCGCGAGGCGCGGACGCGGTACCCGGAACACACCGACGGTGTCGCCCCATGCGGCGCTGCCGGGATCAGCATCGGGTTCCCAGTCCGTGGTGATCTCCACGCTTTCCACGCCGGCCCAGCGCGCCAGCGCGTCGAACCCGTCGGGATAGAAGCGCCAGCAGTCGACGGGATAGCGATGCTCCGGACCGCGCGAGGGCGCGATCAGGAACACCAGTCCGCCAGGCGCGACGACACGCACCATCTCCAGCCAGCTCAACCAGAAGAAATCCATGTGCTCGATCGCCTGCCCGGAGACCAGAATGTCGATGGAACCACTGGCGAACGGCAGCCTGTACGGGGACTCAAGGACCACGTCCACGTTGGGGCCCGGCTCAAGGTCGGCTCCGATGTAGGTCCAGCCGGGATCGTCGAAGATCTGCTTGTAGCTGCCGTTAACATCGTAGCTGCCGATGTCGAGCACGCGGTGCGGCTGGGAACGCGGAACGTGGCGTGACACCAGGTCACGCATGTGCCTCATGGAACTCGAATGCATGCCAACCTCCAGATTGTCGGACGGAAGGCGCGGGCACCCGACCCGCGCCTTCCCTTTGCATCAGCGACCCGGGATCCTGCAGCAGGTGGCATCCACCTCGTAACCAAGGAGCCCGCCGATGATCGAGGTCGTCAGACCGCAGGTCCAGCCGGTAGGCCTGCCGTTGCCGTCGACGGCGGGTCCGGAAGACGCGACGGTGAGCCCGAGGGGCCCACCACAACCGCCGCCGGTCGCGGTGTAGCCGGCCGGGCAGGTCGACGTGACGTTGATCAGGTTGAGGTTAAGCAGGTTGCCGGTCTCGGTATTCACCACGCAGTCTAACGGCGTGGCCACCGGCTCCATGTAGTAGCCGTAGACATCGACCACGATATGCGTGTTCGAGATCGAGAACGCCGTGAACTGGTTGGTGCACCCAGGCCGGCAGAGCTTAAGCGCGATGTGGTTGGCGATATCGGAACCGACGAAGTTGATCGTCGCCGCGTTGGGCTGGTTGGTGTTGCTCGGATATATGGTCAGGTAGCCGGTCGGATTCGCCGTGTTGACCGCGACCACGTTGGCAAGCAGCACCGAGGCGTTCTCCGGGATGCCGCAGTTGGTTGACGAGCCGCCCTGCGAGATGAAGTCGGTGGTGGTCCAGCCGCGGAAGCTGCGGGTGGTATTGGCGGTAAGGATGCCGCCCGCGACGCGGGTGTCGACGATGCGGCACGGCGGCAGCGGGGTCATCACCAGGTCGTTCTCGGTATCGCCGATCTGAAGCGGGCGATTAGTAGGCAGATTGCCTGCCGAGCTCCCGCCGAACAAGGCGCCCGTCATCGCGTCGAAGCTGCGTGCAGACGCGGCGCGCCGAAGGTTGCTGACATCCGAAGAGACGAATGTTCCCATCATCTGGTTGGTCCAATCTCCGGACGCCATGCCGTAGCGACGTTCGATCTGGGGTCCCCATCGCTTGGCGATCTCGGCTACGTATTTCGCGCGCTGCACATCTTGCTGTTGTGCATTGGGTGTTCTTTCGTTGGCGTAAGCCAGCGTGATCACCGCCGCAACGCCCAATGAGACAGTGATGGCCAGAATCTTGCTTTGCTTCCGGTTCGCTTTCATATCGAAATTCCCTCTCGTCGTTTTGGATCATCCCCGCGCTGCCGCCATTGCGACTGCGGCTGCGGCTGCGGCTGCGACTGCGACTGCGACTGCGACTGCGACTGCGACTGCGACTGCGACTGCGACTGCGACTGCGACTGCGACTGCGACTGCGACTGCGACTTAGAATTCGCCTTGAGCTCGTGAAGGGGCCGTGATATTCCGTTATTAATTCGTTCATTTTCGCGAATCCGAAATCTGAACCCGGCGTTATGCCTATTCATCAGAAAATGAAACGCAATCTATCTTTGCAAGCGTCGATTTTTTTCCAAACATCGACACGCCTTCGTCGGACAGTGAAGAATTGCGACCGGAATCGCCACTGTGACAGCGGCTCGCCCCCATTCATCGGCGCACATACTGAAAAAGCATCTGCCCGCGGCGCACACGCATCGAATTGCGCACTGGAGCTCCGATTGTGCGGACCTTCACGAGGCCCGACTGGCATCGGCGTCCGGGAGCGCCGAGAATGGAAAGCCGGGCATCCGCCTTGCAATGAAGTCACCGATGATGACCAGCCCCCGATCGCGCCTTGATCCGCTCGACCAGTTGCTGGTCGAAACCCAGCGCGCGCTCGATACGGTATTCGGCAATCCGCCGGCCACCCGCTCCAATCCCGCCGTGGAAACGCCCGACGTCGTGCTCAACGAGGCCGAGCGCCGCCACGCCGCGGGCCTGATGCGGATCAACCATGTCGGCGAGATCTGCGCCCAAGGGCTGTACTTCGGCCAGGCCGCGGTCGCCCGCGAGGCCGACACGCGCGCGCACCTGCTCGACGCGGCGCAGGAAGAAACCGATCACCTGGCCTGGTGCGCGCAGCGGCTGCGCGAACTCGACAGCCACCCCAGCGTGTTCAATCCGCTGTGGTACGGCGGCAGCTATGCGCTCGGTGTCGTGGCCGGTCTGCGCGGCGACGGCTGGAATCTCGGCTTCGTCGTGGAAACCGAACGCCAGGTCGAAGCGCATCTCGACGAACACCTGCAGACCCTGCCGGAAGCCGACCAGCGCAGCCGCGACATCCTCAGGCAGATGAAGGAGGACGAGGCGCGCCATGCCGAACACGCCGAGCAGGCCGGCGCGCGCGTGCTGCCCTGGCCGGTGCCGTCGCTGATGGCGACCGCGTCGAGCCTGATGAAGGCGGTGGCGTACAGGCTGTAACGCTGCGCGCTACAGCAGGGATTCGGGAATCGGGATTGGGGATTGGAAAAGACGGCGCCCGCAACCCGAAACAAGGCGCGTGCGGCGGCCGTAGCCACCAACGAAAACGGCCCCGCATCGCGCGAGGCCGTTTCCCGGGAGCACGGGCCGCCTTCGCGAATCCCCAATCCCGAACTCCGAATTCCGGCGCCGTCAATCGACCAGATTGCGCCCGTGATACAACTCCTCGATCTCGCGCTTGAGGCGCGCCTCGATCTTCATCCGGTCCTTGAACGAGAGATTGCGGGCCTTCTCTTCGAACAGGTACTGGTCGAGATCGAACTCCTTCAGGTGCATCTTGGTGTGGAAGATGTTTTCCTGGTAGACGTTCACGTCGAGCGCGTCGTAACGCGACTTGATGTTCTTGGCCAGGTAATCCTGGATCGAATTGATCTTGTGGTCGATGTAGTGCTTGCGGCCCTTCACGTCGCGGGTGAAGCCGCGCACGCGGTAGTCCATCACCACGATGTCCGACTCGAGGCTCTCGATCAGGTAGTTCAGCGCCTTCAGCGGCGAGATCACGCCGCAGGTGGCGACATCGATGTCGGCGCGGAACGTCGCAATGCCATTGTCCGGATGCGTCTCCGGATACGTGTGCACCGTGATGTGCGACTTGTCGAGGTGTGCGACGACGGCGTCGGAAATCACGCCCTTCGCGTCCTTGCGGTCGACCACCGGCTCCTCGGAAATGAGGATGGTCACCGACGCCCCCTGCGGGTCGTAGTCCTGGCGCGCGACGTTGAGGATGTTCGCACCGATGATCTCGGCCACGTCGGTCAGGATCTGGGTCAGCCTGTCGGCGTTGTAGACCTCGTCGATATACGCGATGTAGCGCTGACGCTCGTCTTCCGACGCGGCGTAGCACACGTCGTAGATGTTGAAGGACAGGGCCTTGGTCAGGTTGTTGAAACCCTGGAGCTTCAGGCGCGGGAGCGGTTTGACCACAGCGGTCGACCCTCGGGGGTTGGGCGAAACGCCGATTATGCGGCAAAGCACCCGCGCGCTGCGACATCGGAGTGACGCGGGTTTGCCCCGGACAGCCGGAGCGCCTACTCTGCGGCATTCCCCCGATCCGAAGCCCATGACACCAACACCTGTGGCCCTGATCAATCCCCATGCCCCCCGCCCACCGCACCCGATGGCACCGACGCCGGACGCCATCGGGCGCTTTCTCGCCCACTGCCACCGCCGCCGCTATCCGCCGCGCAGCGAAGTGTTCCGTCCCGGCGATCCGGCCGGCACGCTGTACTACGTGGTCAGCGGTTCGGTCAGCATCATCACCGAGGAAGACGACGGTCGCGAGCTGATCCTGGGCTACTTCGGCACCGGCGAACTCGTCGGCGAGATGGGCCTGTTCATCGAGTCCGACGTGCGCGAGGTCATCCTGCGCACGCGCACGCAGTGCGAGCTGGCCGAGATCAGCTACGAGCGGCTGTACCAGCTGTTCGACGGCGTGCTGGCCGATGACGCGACCTCGATCATGTACGCGATCGGCGCGCAGCTCTCGCGTCGCCTGCTCGACACCAGCCGCAAGGCCGGGCGTCTCGCGTTCCTCGACGTCACCGACCGCATCATCCGTACCCTGCACGACCTGACCCGCGAGCCGGAGGCGATGAGCCATCCGCAGGGCACCCAGCTGCGGATCTCGCGGCAGGAACTGGCGCGGCTGGTCGGCTGTTCGCGCGAAATGGCCGGCCGCGTGCTCAAGAAGCTGCAGGCGGAAAACAAGCTGACCGCCCGCGGCAAGACCATCGTGCTGTTCGGCACGCGCTAGGAGCGCCGGCATGAGCCTCGGACATTTCGGCCCGCGGGGCGACCTGCCCGACGCCGACCTGCGCAGTGCGTCGGTGATCGATGCCGACGACGTGGCCGCGCTGCTGTCGGAGATGGGCTATCCCTGTACCGAGCGCGAAGCCCGCGAGCGCATCCGCCTGATCACCGACAACGAGCGACAGGCGCTGGTGGTCGCGCGCAGCGGCGGTCGGGTCTGCGGCCTGATCGCGCTCGACTTCATGTACTACCTGCCGCTCGGCTCGACGACCTGCCGCATCACCGCGCTGGTCGTGACCAGCGATTCGCAGGGCAAGGGACTGGGGCGCGAGTTGCTCAAGGAAGCCGATCGCCGGGCGCGTTTCGCCGGTGCGGCCCGACTGGAACTGGTCAGCGGTTCGCAGCGCGCCGACGCGCATGCGTTCTACAAGGCCTGCGGCTTCTCCGACGGCACCCTGCGTTTCATCAAGCGGCTCGGCGACGCCTGACGCGGGGCACACGTCCCGGTCACGCCGCCGCGGCAGACTGTCCCGACCTTTCTGAGCCTGCAGCATGGAACTCGGCGATCAATTCCTGTTCTTCGTGCTGGTGGGACTGGCCGCGCAGCTGATCGACGGCGCGCTCGGCATGGCCTTCGGGCTGGTGTCGTCCTCGGTTCTGCTGAGCATGGGCGTGCCGCCGGCGGCGGTCAGCGCCAGCGTGCATACCGCCGAGGTGTTCACGACCGGCGCGTCGGGCGCTTCGCATCTGGCGATGCGCAACGTCGACAAGCGGCTGTTCCTGCGCCTGGCCCTGCCCGGCATGGTCGGCGGCGCCATCGGCGCCTATGTGCTGACCCGGCTGCCCGGCGACGTGATCCGGCCTTTCATCTACGCCTACCTGCTGGTCCTGTCGATCCTGATCCTGCTGCGCGCGGCCGGCCGGCTGCTGCCGAAAAAGGAAGTGCGCCGGGTGCCGGTGCTCGGCTTCTTCGCCGGCCTGCTCGATGCCACGGGCGGTGGCGGCTGGGGCCCGGTCGCCACGTCCACACTGCTCGCCCGCGGTGGGATCGCGCGCACCACGATCGGCACCGTCAACGCGGCCGAGTTCCTGGTCACGGTGTCGATCTCGGTGACGTTCTTCCTGACGATGGGCCTGCAGCACCTGGACGTGATCCTCGGCCTGCTGGTCGGCGGCATGATCGCCGCGCCGCTGGCCGCGCTCTTCGTCAAACACGTCCGCGAGCGCTGGGTGCTGCTCGCGGTCGGCATCCTGGTGATGGCGATCAGCCTCTACCAGATCGGCCGCACGCTGCTGGCCTGAGGGCCGGGGCGCCTTGGACCTGCATAGGTCGACCGATCTTGTGGGAGCGCGCTTGCGCGCGATGGGGCTTTCCCGGTCGAGCCTCATCGCGCGCGAGCGCGCTCCCACAGGAATCCGCGATCCGGATCGCTTCCGCCGTTCTCCCTACGGCGCGGCGACCGGGTCGCCGCCGCGGTCGGCGCAGCCCCAGTTGAGCACCGGCGTGCCCGTCGGCAACACGCGCCGGAACATGTCGATGTTGCCGGCCTTCGGATTCACCACCACCGGCGCCTTCGCGGCCTTGAGCAGCGGCAGGTCGGCCGAGGAATCCGAATACGCGATGTCGATCGAACCATAGCCGCGCTCGCGCAACATGCGCATCTTCTCCTCGGCGTGGCAGTGGCGGGTGGCGACGACCGCGCCGAATTTCGGTCCGACCGCAGTGCCGATCACCGGCACGGATTCGTGCGCGACGAAGGCGAGGATCGCGCGGGCGAGTTCCGGCGGGGCGCCGGTCGCGATGACCACGTTGTCGCCGGCGACGCGATGCGCGTGCAGCACATCGAGCGCGATCGGCAGCAGTTTGGGTTTGATCTGCGCGGCGTTCTCCGCGACGTAGCGGTCGATCAGCCGGTCCAGCACGCCGCGGTTGTGCAGGCCGACGGTCCCGATCCACACGAAACCGGAGATCCCGTAACGCCGCGTCGGCAGGCACGCGATCATCGGTCCGAGCACCGGCGCGGCCAGACACGCCAGCGCGGTGCGCCAGACGCTGCGGGTAATCAGCCAGCGGAACAGATGCGTGCCCGAGTCGCCGTCGTAGAGCGTGTGGTCGAAATCGAAGACCACGGTCCGCACGGCGTCGTTCGCGGCGGTGTCCTTGAGCAGTTGGGCGACGACCGGCGTGCCGGTGTCGGCACTGGCGGTGTCCGCCTCCACAGGCGCGGGCGTGGTCGCCGCGGCGATCGCGATCGCGGAGATGTCGGCGACCGGACGGCTGTCGGTCGCCTGCGCGCCCGGCATCGCGAACAGCGTGCGCAGCGCGATGCCCGGATCGGGCTCGCGCATGAAGGCTTCGCCGACCAGGAACGCGTCGATGCCGGCCTCGCGCATGCGCGCGACATCGGCGGCGGTGTGGATGCCGCTCTCGGTGACCAGACGGCGGTCGCGCGGCACCGCGCTGCGCAGATCCAGCGTGGTGTCGAGCGAGACCTCGAACGAACGCAGGCTGCGGTTGTTGATGCCCAGCAGCGGCGCCGGCACCTGCAGCGCGCGCTCGAGTTCGTCGATGTCGTGCACTTCGACCAGCACGTCGAGATCGATCGACATCGCCAGTTCGGCGATCTCGACCAGTTGGCGGTCGTCGAGCGCGGCGACGATCAGCAGCACGCAGTCCGCGCCGAGCGCGCGCGCTTCAAAGACCTGCCACGGATCGACGATGAAGTCCTTGCGCAGCACCGGCAGCGTGCAGGCTGCGCGCGCCTGCACGAGGTAGTCGTCGGCGCCCTGGAAGAAATCGATGTCGGTCAGCACCGACAGACAGGCCGCGCCGCCGGCCGCGTAGCTGCGCGCGATCCCGGCGGGCTGGAAGTCCGCGCGGATCACGCCCTGCGACGGGCTGGCCTTCTTGACCTCGGCGATGACCGCGGCCTGGCCGGCGGCGATCTTCGCCTCGATCGCGGCCGCGAACCCGCGCACCGGCGGCGCGGCGGCGGCGCGTGCGGCGATGTCGGCCAGCGGCAGCGCGGTACGACGCGCCGCGACTTCTTCATGTTTGCGCGCGAGGATGCGCTGCAGGACGTCGTTCAAGATCTGCACCATGGGCCAGCGCAGCGCGCCGGTCTGGAAAGGCCGCCCACGATAACGCAGGCGACGGTGCGCCGGACCGTCAGACGGAGAACACGGTCTCGGGCGCGTCAGCGTCACCGGCTTCGTCGCGCGACCAGTCGTAGGCGCGTTCGATCTGCGCGATCTGCAGCGCGTAGTGTTCGTACCAGCCGCGTCGTCCCTTCTCGCGGATCACGCCCTGATCGTCGTGCGCGCGCCAGGCCCGGATCGAGGCCTCGTCGGTCCAGTAGCTCAGGGTGACGCCGTCGCCGCCGTCGCCGTCGACCGACTCCATGCCGAGGAAGCCTGGTTGCAGCTTCGCCATCTCGAGCATGTCGCGGCGCGCTTCGCCGTAACCGGCCGCGTCCTCACCGTTGCGGCGGTAGCGGAAGATCACGACGTGGTACGGCGGACGGGGTAGTGCAAGGTGGTGCATGCAGGGATCGCTTCTTCATCGAAAGGGCAGCATCCATGCAACGCATTCAGCATACCCGCCAGCGAGGTCGCGGGGAACCGGAATGTTCCGATTCAAGTGTGCGTGCGTTGCGTCTCCGCGACGAACGCCTGCAGGCGGCGCAGCGCTTCGCCCGACGCGACGGTCGTGCGCGCGAGCGCCACACCCTCCGCGATCGATGTCGCCACGCCTGCCACATACAGCGCCGCGCCCGCGTTGAGGCAGACGATGTCCTGGGCCAGGCCCGGCGTGCCGTCGAGCGCCTGGCGCACCAGCGCCTTCGATTCGTCGGCGTTCTCGACGCGCAGGTTGCGGCTGGCCGCCATCGCGATGCCGAAGTCCTCGGGATGGATCTCGTACTCGCGCACCTCGCCGTCGCGCAGTTCGCCGACGAGCGTGCCGGCGCCGAGCGAGATCTCGTCCATGCCGTCGCGGCCCCAGACCACCAGCGCACGTTCCGCGCCGAGTTCGCGCAGCACGCGCACCTGGATGCCGACGAGATCGGGATGGAACACGCCCATCAGGATGTTCGGCGCGCCGGCCGGATTGGTCAGCGGGCCGAGGATGTTGAAGATCGTGCGCACGCCCATCTCGCGGCGCACCGGCGCGACCGCCTGCATCGCCGGGTGATGCACCGGCGCGAACATGAAGCCGATGCCGGTCGCCGCGATGCAGCGCGCGACATCGTCGGGCTGCAGATCGATGCGCGCACCGAGCGCTTCGAGCAGATCCGCGCTGCCGGATTTCGAGGACACGCTGCGGTTGCCGTGCTTGGCGACCTTCGCGCCGGCCGCGGCGACGACGAACATGCTCGCCGTCGAGATGTTGAACGTGTGCGCGCCATCGCCGCCGGTGCCGACGATGTCCACAAGATGCGCGCGGTCCGCATCGGCGAGCGGGACCGGCAACGCGAACTCGCGCATCACCTGCGCCGCACCGGCGATCTCGTCGACGGTTTCCTTCTTGACCCGCAGGCCGGTGAGGATCGCCGCGGTCATCAGCGGCGAAACCTCGCCCAACATGATCTGGCGCATCAGTCCGACCATCTCGTCGCGGAAGATCTCGCGGTGTTCGATGGTGCGTTGCAGGGCTTCGTGGGGGGTGATGGGCATTGGGGACTCGTGATTCGTGATTCGTTTTTCTCGTCATCCCGGCTTTCGCCGGGATGACGGCGCTTGCGCGGTTGCCGGCCTTACCGCTCCAGGAAGTTCTTCAACAGCGCATGTCCATGCTCGGTCAGGATCGACTCGGGATGGAACTGCACGCCTTCGACCGGATGGCTGCGATGGCGCAGGCCCATGATCTCCTCGCGGCTGCCGTCGTCGTTCTCCGTCCACGCGGTGACTTCGAGGCACTCCGGCAGCGAGGACTGCTCGACGACAAGCGAGTGGTAGCGCGTCGCCTCGTAGCCATCCGGCAGGCCAGCGAACACGCCACGGCCTTCGTGGCGGATCGCCGAGGTCTTGCCGTGCATGATCCGCTGCGCGCGGATCACCTTGCCGCCATAGGCCTGGCCGATGCCCTGATGGCCGAGGCACACGCCGAGGATCGGCGTCGTCGCGCCGAGGCGCTCGATCAGTTCCAGCGACACGCCCGCTTCGTTCGGCGTGCACGGCCCCGGCGAGATCACGATGCGCTCGGGCGCGAGCTTTTCGATCGCATCGACCGACAACGCATCGTTGCGCTCCACCCGGACCTCGGCGCCGAGCGCCTGCAGGTACTGCACGAGGTTCCAGGTGAAGCTGTCGTAGTTGTCGATCATCAGGACCATGTCGTCACTAACTTAGTGTTTGATGGATTTTATTTTCACAGAACCCTGCCTTTTAGACGCACTGCCATAAACATCGAGCAGGGGCTGCTGTGGACCAGGCGATTGGCTGTGCGCCCGGCGCCGAGCAACGGCTCGGTGGGGGCGAGGCTGCCGCACGGTGGTCACGACGAGAAGGCTACTGGGGCATCGGGCAATCTCCTGAGTCCTGGAGCCGCCCTGCCGGAAAGCCGCTGCACCTTGCTTCCCGATACGGCGGCAAGGCGCGGTTTGAGGCCGCAACGAACTGCCGCTTCCTTATCGGAAGCGCCGCCAGTGAGCAACAACGAAAGAAGCGGTTTGGGTCGCGGCAGACATGGATTGAGTCTACTGGAAAGGCACCGCAGCGACATGGCCCCGTCGTGACATCAGCCCGGTAGTCTTCGCTGCCTCGTGGACCGCGCAGACGGGCATAGGCCAAACAGCCGACGGGCAATCCTCTGCCTCCCCGCCGCGCCCGTTGTGCAGGTAGTCCAAGAAGATCTTCTCGGTGCGGAAGCGCTTGGTCGCCGTGGACACGAACTTGAGCGGCTCCATCTGCGCTTCGATTTCATCCCGCCCGCGCCCACCTGACCATCGATGCAGGGCCTGCAACAGGCCTGTCGTAGATGGCGCCCGGAACACACCGGTCAGCACGGGACTTCCGATGGAATTCGACTTCGCCGCACAACGACCTTCGTCAATGCCCACACGGATCAGTTCCCGGCGCCCCGGTCCAGATCCTCGAGCAGGCAGGCGACGACGGCCTCCTCGGCAACCGCCAGGCCATGCGCCGCCATCGCCGCGCCCAACCCGGCATCCCAGATGGCCTCGACCCTGCCCGCGTCCAGGTCGCGCGGCCGCGACGGGGCGTGCCCGACGGCCGCGCGGTACTCGGCCTCACCAAAACGCCAAGGCGATGCCTGCCAGGTGCGCATGGCGAAGTTGCCGATCACGATGCCTGGCCAGTCGTAGTCGCCGTGGTAGCAAAGCCGCGCGCCGGCGGCGGACAGCTGGTCCAGCAGGATGCGTTGCGCGGCGGCCGGCATGCCGTCGGTGCAGACCAGCGGCGCGCATGCCGGGCCCAGGCGGTCGGCGGCGATGGCGACGATGTCCGGGTTCTCGCAGACATGGACGCGGCGGCCGGCGACCAGCCAGGCCGGCGGCTGGCGCAACAGTTGCCGCAGCGACAGGTAAGCGGGTTCGCCGGGCATCCAGGCGCAGCGGCCGTCGATCGGCATCGGCAGGTTCAGGAACAGCGCGGGGCGCGCCAGTTCGCTGACCGACACGCCGGCGCGTGCCCACACCTCGCGCAGGCGTTCGGCGGCCGCCTCCTGCCCGGTGGCGGGAGATTCGTCCAACTGCGCATGATCGGCCTCGGCCAGTGGCTCGTCACCGGTCAGGCGCTCCTGCTGGCGCCAGGCAGCCAACACCAGGGTCGCCACAGGCCTCCCCGCATCCAGCGCGTGCGCATCGCCCAGGGTTTCGGCGGCCAATTGCGAACGGGGCATGCCTGCGGCCGGCAGGCGGGCGAGCACGGCATCGGCGGCGGCCAGCAAGCCGGCGCCGCGTTCGGGATCGCGCGACAGCCGCTTGAGCAAGCCGAGTGCGGCAGGCGAAGCCTCCAGCCAGGCATGCAGCATTGGCCCGGCCTGGCCCGCCACCGCGCGCCATCGCGTCTGGAGATCCCTGCGCAGTCTGGCATGGGCGATGATCGGGCCATCCAGCCGCTCCAGCGCATCGCGCAGCGAATCGGCCAGACCGGCGGCACGCAGGCGCGCGTCCAGATCGGCGACGTCCAGGGTCATCGAGCGCGACAGCCGCGACGGACGCCCGCTGAGCTGGCACAGCGCGCGATGCGCGTCCGGATCGAGCTTGTCCAGGCGCACCGGCTCGGAGGGAACATCCGGTTCGGCCTGCTCGAAGCGACGGCGCAGCCGCTGTCGTACCGCGGCCAGTTCCGGGCCGCCGAGCAGGCGCTGCAGGCGCGGATCGGCCGCGGCGCTCATGCCGGCGGGAACCGGCGGTCGGGATCTTCCTGGACGCGACGAGCGCTGCCGTCCCACAGCCAGCGCGAGACGAACACCGCATCGACGTTTTCGCGGCGCTGCAGCTGGCAGATCGCCACGCCGGGCAGCTCGGCATAGCAGGCCCATTCGCGCTCGCTGGTGATGACGAAATCCAGGTCGAATTCCCGCACCAGCCCCATGCAGTGCGCGCGGGCGGCATCGTCGATGCCGGCGAAGGCTTCGTCGAGCAGCATCAGCCTTGGCGCCAGCCGGCTACCGCCGTGTTCGTAGAAGCTGGCGGTGGCGGCGAACAACGGCACGGTCAGGCCCAGTGCGCGCTCGCCGCTGGAGGCCGGGCCGGACAGCTTGCGCCATTGCCCGTCCTGCAGGCGCTGGATGCGGAAGCGGTGCCAGTGGCGATAGTCGAGCGCGCGGGCCAACTGGTCGATCAGGCTGCCGCCGATGGCATCGGCATCGGCACGCGCGCGTTCGGCGGCGATCTGCTGCTGCAGCATCCCGCCGACCGTGCTCCTGTCCTCGGGCGACCACAGGTCGGCGCTGGTGTGGAGCAGACGCTGGCGCGCAAGCTCCAACCCGGCCGGCGCTCCCTCCTCGACCGACAGCGCCTCCCATTGCAGGCGGTAACGCACGCCGGTGGTGGTCGGGCGCTTGTGCAGTTCTGCGTTGATCGCCCTGACGCGCTCGTCGGCAGTGCGCATCAGTCGCTGGATCTCGGCGGCGATCTCGGCCTGCAGGTGGTTTTCCAGCACTTCCCGCTCCCTGGCCGAGAGCAGTTCGCTGCGCTGGGCGATGTCCTCGGCCAGCAGGCGCGCCAGCGCGTCCGGTCGCTCGGCACGGTTCTGATACTGGATGGCGACCGTGAGACCGAAGTCGTTGGGTTCGGAAATGGCCTGGTGGCCGAGTACGCCCAGGCCGCGCTGCAGTTCGCCGAGGTCTTCGGAAATCTGCTTCTGCACGCGGGTCCAGGCCTGCTCGTTGTCGTCGATGCGGGCCAGCGCCTGTTCGATGCGCCGCGCCAGGTTCAGGGCCGGATCGACGCTCCATTGCGCGGGCAGCTCCTGTTCGGGCAAGGCCGAGGCCAGCAGGCCGCTGGCGGTGAACTGGCGCAGGCGTTCGACCGCATCCGCGCGGGCGGCAATGCGTTCGTCGAGCGTTTTTTCCGCCTGTTCGGCCTTTGCGCCGGCAATCGTGTGAGCGGTACTGGCCTTGCCAGCGGCATCGCGGCATTGTTCCAGCACGTCCTCGGCCTGTTTGCTTTCGTGGCGCGCAGCGGCGAGTTGGGCAAGCAATTCCTCCACCTTGCGACCGATCGATTGCCGCAGGGTCTCGAAATGACTGCGTGCCTGTCCGGCCAATTCCTCGGCGACGACGCGGGCTTGCTCGGCGTCTTCGGCGGCATTCCGTGCCTCGGTTTCCCGCTGTTGTTGTTCAAGGTGTTCGGGCCAGGCACGCTGCCAATCGCGCACGGCCTGGATCAACTCGGCCAGCGCCTGTTCACAGCCCTGCAATGCCGATTCGACATCCGGCAGGCGTTCGGCGTCGGCCGGGAGATGCAGATCGGTCGCGTCGCGTTGCAGCTGTTCGCGCGCCTCGTGCAGTTCCCCCTCGGCATCGCGGCTGCGCCGTTCGGCCAACTCAAGCCGGGCGCGGGCACGCTCGACCTCGCCTGCGGCCACCAGCGCGGCGGCGATGGCTTCGCGCAGCGGCTGGTCGGATGGCGCACCCTGCCACTCGCGTTCACCGCCTTCGCGTTCGGTTGCCAGCCTTTCGAACTGCTGCGCCAGTTCCGCATCGGCAGCGTCCAACTGCGCAAGTTCGAGGGCGATGGCGTCCAACCGTTCGCGGCGCACGCGTTCGCGCGCGGCATGACCGATGTAGCTGGCCGCGGGCTTGGCCCATGCGCCGGCCAGGGCGCCGAGACGGAACCGCCCGTTCGGCGCCAGCCAGCTTTCGGCCTCGGGGCGATCCTGCGCCCCGTAGGCGATGCCGGCCAGCACTGCGGCGATGGTGTCGGCCGCGACGCCGCAATCCTGCGGCGGCGTCGGCAACAGGGCCTCGGACAGGCTGGCGCCTGCCACCGCGGCGCGGCGCTGCCACTGGCTGTCGAGCAGGAGGCGCCCATCGTCGCCGACCAGTTCGCCTTGCGGCGACAGCCAGGCGTCGAGCAGGCCGCTGGCCTCCAGCGCGGCTTCCAGCCCGGCACGTTCGTCGGCATCCAGTTGCGGCTGGAAGTCCACCACCTGCCACAGCGGCGCACCGGCGCGGCCTGCGCGCACCTCGACGGCGCGGGTCGGCGGCGAGGGCGGACGGGCGATTTCTCCGGACAGCAGGCGTTCGCGTTCGGCGTCCAGTTCGCTGCGTTGCCGACGCTGGGCCTGGCGTCGTGCATCCAGTTCCGCCGTGCGCGTGGCGTGGCTCTGCAGGGCGGTCCGCCAGGCGCGATGCAGCGCCGCCTGCGCCGGATTGTCGCCGTCCGGACGCGCGGCCCAGTCGGCCAGTTGCCGCAACGGTTGGTCGGCATCGAAGCGCAGGTAACGCAGGGCGGAACAATGCCCGGCCCATGCCTGGGTCAGGGATTCCCCGGCGGATTCGGCATCGCGGTCGGCTTGTTCGCGTCGCTCCAGGGCGTCGCCGGTTTCGGTACGTGCAACCTGCACGGCGTTCTGCCGCTCGGCGACGACAGTTTGCCGTCGGTCAATCTCGGCATGGCGACGGCGCAACAACGCGATGTCCTGGCGGCGACGCCGGGTCGCTTCGCGCAAGCCGTCGGCAATGGCCGGCGTATCCGTGGCCAGGGCATCGACCGGAACGGCGAACAGCGGGTGCGCGACGAACTCACCGTCCAGGCCGACTGCGGCGGCGCTGTCGAAGGCCTGGGCACGGTGGGCTTCCACTGCGATGCGCGCCTGCTCGGCGGATTCGGCGCGTTGCCGGCTGCGCTCGCTCTCACGCTGGAGCGCCGCCTGCGCATCGAGGCTGCGCTTGCCCGCGGCGCGGGCTGCGCCCTCGCGCTGGCGGGCGTCGTCCTCGGCGCGGGCAAGGCGGTTGGCATCCTGGTTGGCCGGGTCGCTCTGCAGCGTGTCCAGATGTTCTCGCGCCGCCACGTTGGCCTGCTTGGCCTTCTCAGCAGCGGCGGCGGCATCCCGGCTGGCCGCCAACGCGGCCTCGCATTCGGCCTGCGCCCGGTTGCGCGCCTCGCTGGCCCTGTCGAAGCCGGTCTGGGCCTGGCGCAGCTCGCGCGCCTGGCGGCGGGCGAGCATGCCGGCATACACCCGGTAGCGCTGCTCGAACCGGGTCACGGTCTGTTCCAGGTGCTGGATGTCCTGCAACTGGTTGCGATCCTCCTCCAACTGGTTCAGCGCTTCGGCGACGTCGCCCAGCAGGTCGACCGGCAGCGGCGGCAGCGATTCGCTCAAGGCGTTGGACAGACCGCTTTCGTCCGGCTTCTTCGACAGCTGTGGCTGGCGCAGCTGGATCAGGGTGTCCATCAGCGCCGCGTAGCGCTGCGTGCCGAGGTGGAAAAGACGCTCGTCGACGGCGCGGCGATAGCCCTGCGCGTTGTTCTCGAACATCAGGCCACGACCGGCGATCTCGTCGCGCAGACGTTCCCGGTTGAGCACGTGGCGATCGGCGGTGGTCAGCCACAGGTCCCGCCCCAGGCGTGGATCCGGCGCGTCGCCGTCGCCTTCGAGCAGGAAGAACCAGCTTTCCAGCTGCGCGCGACCGGCCACTGCCGACAGGCCGACGCCCAGGGTCAGGTAGCGGGTGCGGCCTTCGCGCTCGCGGCGACCGAATTCGATCCAGCTGTAGCCGACGCGCCGAGGATAGCGATCGCCCATCAGCAGGTTCCAGGCCATCTTCTTGCCGGCGTCGCCATCGGGCTCGACCCGCGACGGGCGCAGTTGCGCATCGAACAGCAGCGGCAAGGTCAACGACAGCACCTTGGACTTGCCCGAGCCGTTGTTGCCACGCAGCAGCAGGTGGCCGTCGTGGAACCAGAACTCCTCGCTGTCGTAGTGGAACAGTTCGACCAGACCCAGGCGCAGCGGCTGCCAGCGTTCGCGCTGCGGTTCGGGCAGCGCCGGTGGGGAGGATTCGGGAAGCGACGGATGCTCGGTCATGGATCGGCGACAGCGGGAAACAGGGAAGTGGTGCCGGTGGCGTCGCGCACTTCGGTCTGGCCGAGCGCGAAGCGGGCGATTGCCGCCAAGGGTTCGATACCTCCGGGGGTACGCGCCAGCAGGCCCAGGCGGCAGAGGCGATCGATGGCGACAGCGGCCAGCTCGCGCTCGGCGCCGGGCGCACGCGCCGACTTGCGCCAGAATTTTCCGTAGCGACCGGCGGCATCGCGCAGGAACAGGGCAACCTCGTCCGCGTCCACACGCACCGGTCCGCGCGCCTGGCGCAGACGCGTGGCCAGATGCTCGGCCACCAGCAGGGTGACGTGGGCGTCGGTGCCTTCGGCCGGCATCGCCACGTCGGTCAACTGCCCGCCCTCGTCGGCCAGCGCGAGACCTTCTGCGCGCTGTTCGGCGACCAGCCCGGTCGCCTCGCACAGGCGCGCGGCGAGCACGCCGCGCTGGTTGATGAAATAGCTGCGGGTGTCCTCGTCCAGCGTGTCCAGGTACAGCACCGGATCGTCGAGCAGCCGCCGCGCCAGATGGTGGCGCATCGCGTCACGGCGGCCTTGTTCGCTGTCCAGCTCGAGTCCGGCCACCAGCGCGCGCAGCCGCGCTTCGAGATCGGCCGGGGCCTCGTCGGCGCTCCAGGTGGACGGGCCGCGCACCGCCGCGAGCAGCCCGGCCAGCAGCCGCCGATGCACGTCGTACAGGGCATCGGCCTGCTGCCCGACGCCTTCACGGACGAAGTTCTCCTCCTCGCCGGCAACGCGCTCCAGCACGCCACGCTCCAGCAGGGTGCGGCAGACCGCGACCAGTTCGCGCCGCTCGCTGGCGCTGTCGAGGGTGAAGCCGAAGCCCTGCGCCTCCAGCGCAGGATCGGCCGCCTGCTGCACGATGCGCTCGCCGAGCAGGCGCAGGGTAATCTGCGGATCGGCGCGTTCCAGCACGGCGCAGGCCAGGCACAGCAACACGTAGCGGCGGCGGTCGTGGTCCGGCAGGCCCCGGCTCGGATCGGACAGGTCGGCCGGGCGCTTGTACAGGCGCGCACCTTCGCGATCGACCTGCAAGGGCCAGCCGGCTTCGCGCGCGAACCATTCGCGCAGGCGTTCGGCCTGGCGCCGCACGGCGGAAAACTCCGGATCCGCTGGCGCCATCAGCGGGCGCATCAGCAGCGCGCGCAGGGCACGGCGGAACTCGTCCTGCCGCTGGGCATGCTGCCACTCACCGACCGGGCGCGAGCGGCGGGACGGGCGCGCATTCATGCCGATGCCCGCACCGGCCGGATGGTCAGCAGGTGGTCGCGGCCGGAGAACACGCCCGCCGGCGTTCGTATCTCGGCACGACTGTCCGCCGCCAGTGGCTCCAGGCGCAGGTGCAGCAGACCGTCGCCGGTCTGGCGTTCGACCGGCTGTGCGGGATCGTCCTGCGCGGCCAGGGCTTCACCCAGCAGGCTCAGGAACAAGGCGAAGGCATGCGGATCGAGCTCACCCAGTTCCGACAGCCGGGTCGGGCGACCGGTCGCCAGGCGCTGGCGCGCGGCTTCGACCTGGCGCGACTCCTCGGCCAGTTGCCGCGCCATCAACTCGCGTTCGCGGCTGCGGTCGCGAATCCGCGGCAAAGGCCCGCGCGGCGCGGCTTCGCCGTACTCGCGCAGACGCGGGTTGATCGTCAGCGGCGGCGCATCCAGCCACGAGGTGCTGGCCGGGACTTCGTCCCCGCCAGCGACATCCAGCGAGAAGTGCCGCGCCGGGTGCAATGCGAAGGCCGCGCGCGCCAGGCGATGGGCGTCGTCGTCGCTGTCGCAGGCGGCGAACCACTGCGCCAGCACGCGGAAATCGGCGGAACGGTCGCTGCGCCCGCTGCGCCGTTCATTGACCGCAGCGATCGCACCGAGCAACTGCGGAATCGCCGCGCGGGCGCGGGCCCGCAACAGTTCGGCCTGCGGCGGTTCGTTGCCGCTGCTCAGGAACCAGCCTCGCAGGCCCCTCCAGCGTTCGCGCCATACCGCGAGGCGACGCAGTGCCTCATCGGCCGCGCCCTCCGCATCACCCGGCGCGGCATCGCGCGCTTCGCGCTCGGCCACCTGGCCCAGGACCGCGTCGATCCGCGCCGACAGGCCGTGCAACAGGCGGGCGATGGCGTCGGAACGACGGATCAGGTCGGAGACGAAACGATCCAGGTAGTCGATCAGTTTTCGCTTGTAGGCCACCAATGCGGTGGCGTCGGCCTGGCGCAGTTCCAGACTGCGCGCCACGCCGGCCATGAACGCCTGCGCGTTTGCGGTCATGTCCTCGAACACCCGCACCAGGTCTCGCAGGATCTCATTTGCCTTGGCCACGTCGATGTCGTTGGCGGACCGTGCAGCGTCCAGCAATTGGCGCAAGGCCTGCAGCCGGCTGTCGATGTCCTCCAGCGCCACCGTCTGCAATTCTGCGCGATGGCGCAGGTTGCGCGCGAACGCTTCCAGCCCCGCTTCCACCGCCTCGCCGCCACGCGACAGGCGATAGATGTTGTGGGCGCGGTAGAAATCGGCCAGGGTCTGCTTGCGCGCCATGTCCGGCTGCGATTCCAGATTGCCCCAGTCGGTGAGCTGCGTCAGCGCCGCCGCCACGTCCTCGCGCGATGGCGGCGCTCCCGGCCAAGTCGCCTCGGCCAGCACCTCCTCGGGACGCAATTGCAGGCGGTACTGGCGCTTGGCCGCGGCGAACACGGCCATGATCGCGCGGTAGAACGCCGCCTTGTCCGCCGTGACGTGGCGGAACAGATCAGCCGATGCTGGAACCGATACGTCCACCTCTGCCGACGTACGCTCCTCCAGTGCCAGACCCGTACCGGCCATCATCATCCGATCCCCCTGTTCGTTGTCCCATTCTCGACTCTCCTGCTCTCATCGGATGAGAATTAGCCGGAATAGCGTATCCATCGGATTCTTCCGAACACCTCGTCAAACTGGCGGCGATCGGCTTCAAGCACATCCGGCGACCCAGGATCCACGTTTCCTGATCGCACGCCAAGCAGGCCTGTAACACCCCGCTACTGCGGCATGACGCGCCTTCCCGCCCCCCCCTGTGCGGCGAGTCGCCATGCCATGGGCGAGGCATGGGTGTGGCACCCGGTGCGATCGCACCACATTCGGCGCAACCGGATAGGCGCTGGTCCGTGTAGCCATGCAGCCAGGAAGACATCACGTGGGGCCGCCATCCCGCGAAGCGTAATAACGCTATTATGGACAATAAAAGCTATTTCAGCCTATAATAGCGAACATGCCACGCAAGCCACCCATCGTCTTCCCGCAAGAACAGCGCCTGCTCACCGCGCTGGGCGAGCGGCTGCGCCTGGCCCGCCTGCGGCGCAAGCTGAGCAACGCCGTCGTGGCGCAGCGGGCGGGCATCTCGCGAACCACCTTGTACAAGGTGGAAGCCGGCGATCCGGGAGCGACACTGGGTTCCTACGTCCGGGTGCTGGCCGTCCTCGGCCTGGAGAACGATCTTCAGGCACTGGCCGCTGACGACAAGGTTGGACGGAAGCTTCAGGATCTGGCCCTGGCACCGCCGCCGGCACGCCGGTCACGCGCCACCGGCAAGCGCACCATCTCTACCCCGCCACCCGACACCAAGCCCACGCCATGACCCCGCCGGACAACATCCTGGCGGTGTGGCTCGACAGCGACCTCGGTTCCGCGCGCCAGGTCGGCACACTGGCGCATGACCGCGGCCAGATCCGCTTCCACTACGACCGCGACTGGCTGAAAGACCCGCGGGCCTTCGCGCTCGATCTGGGCCTGTCGCTCGACGAACACCCATTCTTTCCGAAACCGGAACTCGGCAACTTCGGCATCTTTCTCGATTCCTCGCCCGACCGCTGGGGCCAGACCCTGATGAAGCGCCGCGAGGCGCTGCAGGCCAAGGACGAGCACCGGACGCCCCGCACCCTCTACGCCTGGGATTTCCTGATCGGCGTGCAGGACTTCACGCGCCAGGGGGCGCTGCGCTTCCGCCGGGCGGGTACCGATACCTTCCTCGGCAACGAGAAGATGGCGGCCCCGCCGGTGATCACCCTGCGCGAGCTCGAAGCCGTCGCCTACCAGCTCAGCAGTCGCCGGATCGACGATCTCGACGCGTTGCGGAAATGGCTGGCCGTATTGGTTGCGCCCGGTGCATCCCTCGGAGGCGCCCGGCCGAAGGCCAACTTCACGGAAACCGATGGCTCCCTGTGGATCGGCAAGTTCCCCGCACGGGACGACGACCGGGACGTGGGTGCATGGGAGTACATGGCGCACACCCTGGCCAGGAAGGCCGGCGTGGACGTGCCACTTGCCAAGCTGGTCCGGCTGAACAACGATTTCCACACCTTCTGCATCCAGCGCTTCGACCGTGTACAGGGCATGCGACGCTTTTATGCCTCGGCCATGACCTTGCTCCGCAAGGCGCACAGCGAAGGCACCAGCTACCTGGAACTGGCGCAATTCCTGCGCGCCCAGGGCGATGCCGCGCACGTGGATGCCGATCTGGCGCAGTTGTTCCGCCGGGTCGCCTTCAACGTCGCAGTCGGCAACCGGGACGACCATCTTCGCAACCACGGATTCGTGCTGGGCGAGACAGGATGGCGACTGGCCCCCGCCTTCGACGTCAATCCCAACATCGACAAGGCCGAGCATGTCCTGAACCTCGACGATGCGGACAATCGGCCGAGCCTGGAGACAGTGCTCAGCACGGCGGCGTTCTACGGTCTTGGCGACGACCAGGCACGGCAGGTCGTGGAAGACGTCGCAGCGGCGGTCGATGGATGGCAAGACGCTGCACGCCGGGCGGGGATCGCAGACGCCGACATCAATCTGACGGCGGGCGCCTTCTCGGCCCATGCGGAGTTTCGTGCGTCCGCAGGCCACCGTTGAACCTGCCCACGTCAGCCCGGCGCCCTGCCACCGTCCGTACGCGACCGAACGATGACGCGGGTCTGCACGTCCACAGGCCCGGCCCGCAGGGTGGCCGCAACGCGGCCACGCGACGTGCGTCGGGATCGTAAACAGGTTTTCTCAGGGCGTCCGCCCTCCACGCCGGCAGAACGCCTTGACTGCTGTAGCGCCTGAAACCCGGCGAACGGAAGCTTCTGCGCGATCCGATTGAAGGTGTCTGGCGTGACCTGCGAGACCCTACCTGGATGTGCCTTGCGTTTGCTCGCGAAGCACTCGCATGCGAATCGCACGGCGAGCGGTTTGAGCGCTATGGATCCTCTGAACAAGTCCGTCATTCCCGCGAAAGCGGGAATGACGAGCAAGAGCGGACTTGTTCAGAGCATCCCCATGTGTACAGCGCCACCGGTAGGTTCGTTACACGCACCGTTATACACAAAGACGGCAGCTCGGCCTGGCCGGCAGCAGACGCCAATCTCCGTTGTCGATCATCAACAGCATGGGGCGGTTCCGGCGGTCGCATCACAGTCCCTTCGCCGCCTGCGCGACCGCGCGGAACAGCGCGCGGCCCTTGTTCATGGTTTCGGCCCATTCCATTTCGGGATCCGAGTCGTAGACGATGCCGGCGCCCGCCTGCACGTACAGGCGGCCGTCCTGGATCACCGCGGTGCGGATCGCGATCGCGGTGTCGGCGTCGCCGTGCCAGCCGATGTAGCCGACCGCGCCCGAATACACATTGCGCTTGACCGGCTCCAGGGTGCGGATGATTTCCAGCGCGCGCACCTTCGGCGCGCCGCTGACGGTGCCGGCCGGGAACGTCGCGCGCAGCACGTCGGCATAGCTCAGGCCGTCTTTCAGGCGGCCGGTGACTTCGCTGACGATGTGCATGACGTGGCTGTAGCGCTCGATGACGAAGCGCTCGCCGACCTCGACCGTGCCCGCGCTCGAGACATGGCCGACATCGTTGCGGCCCAGGTCGATCAGCATCAGATGTTCGGCGCGCTCCTTGGGATCGGCCAGCAGTTCGGCTTCCAGCGCCTGATCCTGCGCCGGCGTCGCGCCGCGCGGGCGCGTGCCGGCGATCGGGCGCACGGTGACTTCGCCCCCGCCGTCATCGGTGTGCTTCAGGCGCACGAGGATTTCCGGCGAGGAACCGACGACCTGGGTGCCGCCGACATCCAGGAAATACATGTACGGCGACGGATTCAAGGCGCGCAGCGCGCGGTAGACGTCGACCGGGCGCGCCTGGAACGGCACCGACATGCGCTGCGACAGCACGACCTGGAACGCGTCGCCTGCGGCGATGAATGCCTTGGTCTTCGCAACCGCATCGATGAAGCCCTCGCGGGTGAAACCGGACACGAAATCCGACTCGTCGAGCGCGGCCGGCTGCAGCGTTTCCGGATAGCCGGCGCCGCCCTGGCGCAGGCGATGGCTCAGCGCATCGAGCCGGCGGTTCGCGCGCACCCAGGCCTGCGGCTGGCGCGTATCGGCGTGGACCACGAGGTAGAGCCGGCCCTTGAGGTTGTCGAACACCGCGACCTCGGTGCTCAGCATCAGCAGGATGTCGGGCGTGCCGAGTTCGTCGCGCACGTCGGCGCGCAGGCCGGTGCGCAGACGCGGCTCGATGTACTCGATGCACTCGAAGCCGAACCAGCCGACCAGGCCGCCGGTGAAACCCGGCAGGCCTTCGATCTGCGGCACCGAATGCGCGGTGCGCAGGCGCTCGACTTCGGCGAAGGGATCTTCGACCTCGCGCGTCTCGATCACTTCGCCGTGCTCGCGTACGTCAAGCGTGTGGCCGTGGAACGCGTAGACGCGTTCGGCGGGCAGACCGATGATGGAATAGCGCCCGAAGCGTTCGCCGCCTTCCACCGATTCGAACAGATAGGTATGCGGGCCGTCGGCGAGCTTGAGGTAGACCGAGAGCGGTGTATCGAGGTCGCTCAGGATCTCGCGGACCACCGGTACATGGGTGTGGCCGTCAGCGGCGTAGTGCTGGAACTCGGTGTGCGTGATCACGCGGCATTTCCTGGGCGGTTGGACGAACGGGGGCAACGGAGGCAGTACGCCACCATCGCCAGCCGGCGTCGGGCAAACGGAAATGCGGGAGGGCGGACGCGTGCATGGCGGCTACTGTAGCGGCTCGGCCGCGAACGCGCGACCGCCTCAGGCGACGGCGTGCGGCGACGCGACGAGCAGCGGGCAGTCCTTCGGCAGGTGCAGACGCAGACGCCCGGGCTCGCAGGTGATCGCGAACCGGCGCGCGCGGCTGGGCTCGCCATCGAGGTTGAGCACCAGCGGCGTGTCGGACTCGACCACCAGTTCGGTCAGCTGTGTGCGCACGGCCACCTGGTCGAGCGCGGCGACCTTGCCTTCGGTCAGCGCGGTACGCAGCGTGTTGACCAGTTCGCCTTCGAGCTCGGGAACGATGGTGACGTCGATCAGGCCATCGTCGATGCAGGCGTCGGGACACAGCGCCTGCCCGCCACCGGCCTGGCGGCCGTTGCCGATGCCCAGCGCGATGAAGCCGCCCTGCCAGGTGAAATCCGGGCCGGTGATGCGCGCGTCCAGCGGTTCGATGCGGCCGAGGCGCGACAGGCCGGTGATGAAATACGCCAGGCCGCCGAGCGCCTTCTTCAGCCCGGCATGCGTCTCCACGGTCACCTGCGTGCCGAAGCCACCGGAGCCGAGGTTCGCGCACCAGTGCACGCCGCCGTCGGTCTCGATGCGCAGCACGTCGATCGGCACGGCCGGCCTGTCGAGCGCCAGGGCCAGCGCCTCTTCCGGCAGGCTGGGCACTTGGGCGGCGGTCGCGAAATCGTTGGCGGTGCCGAGCGGCAGCAACGCCAGCGACGGCAGGGCGTCGGCATCGGCGGACTGCGCGGCCAGTACCGAGACCACGGCGTTGAGGGTGCCGTCGCCACCGGCGGCGATGATCGTGTCCACCGATTCCGCCAGCGCCTCGGCGGCATAGCGTTCGGCGTCGCCAACCTCCCAGGTCACCCGGACGTCGATATGGACGCCCCGCGCACGGAGTGCTGCGACCGCGGTGCGCACGGCCTCGTTGCCCGCGCATTTGCCATTGAGGATCAGGCGCCAGAGCGGTGTGGGCATGCGGGCGATCGTGCAGAGTGGTGGAGGTGGCGCGGAGCGTAGCGGATGCGCGACGCGCCGCCGTTAACCGGCCCTCACGCCTGTCATCAGCCCGTCATCGACCGCCCGGAGGATGGAAGGCCATCGCAGGAATGACGGGCGGAGGCAGGATCAGCCTCCAGAACTCCGGAGGTCGCATCGCAGGATGCGGCCTTTCTTCATTACCTGGTGATCGCACCCGGAACCCCGTTCTTGCGATTGAAGCGGTGTGTGGGAGCGCGCTGGCGCGCGATGCGGCATTCCCCCGACAGCCCGCTCGCGCGCAAGCGCGCTCCCACGAGGCCGGTGCTGAATCAGGCCAGCGCGCGATCCGCCAGAACCACACCATCCGCATCCGCGGCCAGCCAGTCGCCGGGCCGGATCGTCACGCCGCCGAAGGTCACCGGCACATCGCGCACGCCCTGCCCGCGCTTGTCGGTCTTCAGCGGCACCGTGCCCAGCGCCTTGACGCCGAGATCGAGCTGGCCGATCGCGGCGCTGTCGCGGATCGCGCCATGCACCACCACACCGGCCCAGCCGTTGGCGACCGCCTGTTCGGCCAGCAGGTCGCCGAGCATCGAGCGGCGCGTCGAGCCGCCGCCGTCGATCACCAGCACGCGGCCCGCACCGGCTTCCGCCACGGCCTCACGCACGCGCGAGTTGTCCTCCAGCGCGAGCACCGTGCTGACGATGCCGGCGAAGGCGAGACGTCCGCCGAAATCGCGCAGCGGCAGATCGAGCACGCGCACCGCGTCCGGGTACGCGTCGCAGAGATCGCAGGTGACGATGTCCGCTTTCATGCGCGCAGCGAAGTCGCGCGGGCGATTTCGGCGCGCATCGCATCGACCACCGCGCGGTAATCGGGCTTGCCGAAGATCGCCGAGCCGGCGACGAAGGTGTCGGCGCCCGCCGCGGCGATCGCGCCGATGTTGTCCGGCTTCACGCCACCGTCGATCTCGAGCCGGATCGGCTTGCCGCATCCGTCGATGCGCGCGCGCACCTGGCGCAGCTTGTCGAGCGTGGACGGAATGAAGGCCTGGCCGCCGAAGCCGGGATTGACCGACATCAGCAACACCATGTCGAGATCCTCGAGCACGTAGTCCAGCACTTCGATCGGCGTCGCCGGATTGAGCACGAGGCCGGCCTGGCAGCCTTCGGCCTTGATCAGCTGGATCGTGCGGTGCACGTGGCGGCTGGCTTCGGGATGGAAGCTGATCAGCGACGCGCCGGCCTTCGCGAAGTCCGGCACGATGCGATCGACCGGCTCGACCATCAGATGCACGTCGATCGGCGCGGTTACGCCGTGCTTGCGCAGCGCCTCGCAGATCATCGGGCCGATCGTCAGGTTCGGCACGTAATGGTTGTCCATCACGTCGAAGTGCACCCAGTCCGTGCCGGCGGCGAGCACGTTGTCGACCTCCTCGCCGAGGCGGGCGAAATTCGCGGACAGGATCGAGGGTGCGATGACGGCGGGCTGCATGTGCGATTCCAGGTCGGGAAGTGGGCGCGGCCTGCCGGCCGCAGCGCGACATTCTAAAGCCCTCGACCTTCGGCAAGCCGATCGTCCGCGCACGCCGCGCGGCGCGATGCCTGAATTCCGCGCTCGCATTCATTCATTTATCCGAATCCCGCATGCATCTCCCATCACGCCTGCGTGCGTATCTCTCTCGCGCGGCCGCTTCCCCCGGCGACCGTGCCCCGCACCGCGCCGACAGAGTCCGGCCGGCAAAAACAAGAATGGAGACGTATCCCATGAAGATGATCCACGCCGCATCCGCCAGCATCGCGCTGCTCGCCGCCAGCACCGGCGCCGCATTTGCCCAGTCCACCGACGACACCTGGACCGGCGGCTACGTCGGCCTGTACGGCGGCGTGGTGGACAGCCCCGAAGACAACAGCGACGACCGCTTCGTCTTCGATACCAACCTCGACCGCGTGTACGGCGACACGGTGCGCACCGCTGCAGGCGCCGATGCGTTCTCGCCCGGCTCCTGCAATGGCGCCGCCCAGGGCGCGACGCCGGCCGCAGGCTGCTCGAGGAACCGTGGCGGCGCCGATTACGGCGTGCGCGGTGGTTACGACTGGCAGATGGGCAGTTGGGTGTTCGGTGTCGTCGGCGAGTACGGCGCCAATGATGTCCGCGACGCCGTGAGCGCGTTCAGCACCACGCCGGCCTATTACACGATGTTCCGCAAGGTCGATCGCGTGGCCGCGCTGCGTCTGCGTTCGGGTTACGCCTTCGGCGCCGACTCGGCGAACCTGGTCTACCTGACCGGCGGCATGGCGCACGCCAGGATCGACAACGCGTTCACCACCAGCAACGCCGCCAACTCGTTCACCACCAACGGCGACACCTCCGGCTTCGGCTGGCAGGCCGGCGTGGGTTACGAGCGCAAGCTGGGCGAGAACGTGTCGGTCGGCCTGGAATACCTGTTCACGAGCCTCGAAGCCGACGACCAGCGCGTGCGCACCGGTCCGGGCACCGCGCCTGCAACCAACCCCTTCCTGATCGTCAACCCGGCCGGTACCGACATGCGCCGCAGCGACAAGGACTTCGACTACGGCGCCGCGCGCGCCACGGTCAACTGGCGCTTCTGATCCCTCGCGCTGCAGGGATCGAGTGATGGGGAAGCCGGCGAAAGCCGGCTTCTTCTTGTTCGTGGAAGCGGCCTTGGCCGCGATGCTTCTATGGGAAGGCCACGTCGCGGCCGAGGCCGCTCCCACAGGACCCGGCCACCGACTTCGAGGGCGGGATGGGTTGCAAGCGGACGCGTCAGCGACGCGTCTTGCGGCCGTCGCGGCCGCGACGCAGGCGGTCGTAGGCGGCGTTGAGTTCGGCGGCGCGCGCCTCGGCCTGGGCGCGCAGTTCCGGCGCAGCACAGGCGACGCGGTCCGGGTGGTACTGCGAGATCAGCTTGCGATAGGCCTGGTCGATCTCTTCCCGCGTCGCCTCCGGCCCCAGGCCGAACACCTGGTGGTCCTTGTAACGGCGCGGCGCGAGCCAGCCCGCATCGAAGGCATGACCGATGACGGCGCCGATCACGCCGCCGGCCGGGTGGCGCAGCAGCAGCCATCCGGCGATGAAGCCCAGCAGTTTTCCGTACCAGCGTTGCATGGCCGACAGTGTAGCCGGCCGCCGTGATGCCGGCTGTTGCGGCGCCTCGCGCGGCTCACTGCACCGCGCTGCGGTTCGCACTACACTTGCCGGCCGCTCGCGATCCACCCGGAAATGTCAACCGTGTCGACGACTCTTCTCGAAGCGAACCTCCCCGGCCTCCACCTGCGTCACCGCGGCAAGGTCCGCGACGTGTTCGACCTCGGCGACGAGCGTCTGCTGATCGTCGCCACCGACCGCCTGAGCGCGTTCGACGTGGTGCTGCCCGACCCCATTCCCGGCAAGGGCGAGATGCTCTGCCAGATCAGCAATTTCTGGTTCGAGCAGACCGCGGCGCTGATGCCCAACCACCTGACCGGCATCGATGTCGCCAGCGTGCTGCCCGAAGGCGTGGATCCCGCGCTCTACGCCCAGCGCGCGGTGGTGACGAAGAAGCTCAAGCCGGTGCCGGTCGAAGCGATCGCGCGCGGCTATCTGATCGGCAGCGGCTGGAAGGATTACCAGCGCACCGGCCGCGTCAGCGGCATCGCCCTGCCCGACGGCCTGCGCCAGGCGCAGCGCCTGCCGCAGCCGATCTTCACCCCGTCCACCAAGGCCGCCGTCGGCGACCACGACGAGAACATCGATTTCGACTCGATGGTGCGCATCATCGGCGCCGATCTCGCCGAGCAGGTGCGCGAGGCCACGCTGCGTCTGTACACGTTCGCCGCCGCCTATGCCGCCGAGCGCGGGATCATCCTGGCCGACACCAAGTTCGAGTTCGGCACCGATGCCGACGGCCGCCTCTACGTCATGGACGAAGTGCTGACCCCGGATTCGTCGCGCTACTGGCCGGCCGATGCCTACGAGGTGGGCACCAGCCCGCCGAGCTACGACAAGCAGATCGTCCGCGACTATCTGGAAACCACGGACTGGGACAAGACCGCGCCCGGCCCGCGGTTGCCGGCAGAGGTCGTCGAGCGCACCCGCGCGCGCTACGCCGAGGCGCTGCAGAAGCTGGCGGACATCTCGATCGACTGAGGCTGCGTCCCGCGCGCCGGATTGCCGCTATTCTCGACGCTCGCGAATCGACCCTTGGGAGGGGCGGATGGACGTGACACACGACGACGCACAGGCACGCCCGATCGACCGTTGGTTCGCCAGCTATTCGGCCGACCACCGCGACGACACCAACCAATGGATCCACGTGTTCGCCGTCCCGGCGATCCTGTGGAGCGTGATCGCGCTGCTGTGGTGCATCCCCACCGGCACGCTGTTCAAACCCGGCCTGTGGGCGGGCCTGGCAATGTTCGGCGCATGGATGTTCTACTACCGCGCCTCGCGCGCCATCGGCCTCGGCATGCTGCTGGTGTTTCTGGCGATGTCGGCGCTGACGTACTGGCTGCAGCGCGCGTTCGGCACGCCGTTCCTGTTCTGGCTCGCGCTGGGCGTGTTCGCGGTCGCGTGGGTCGCGCAGTTCGTCGGCCACAGCAAGCTGTTCGAAGGCCGCAAGCCGAGCTTCTTCACCGACCTGCGCTATCTGCTGGTCGGCCCGGCCTGGGTGCTGTCCAAGCTCTACCGGCGATTGCATCTGACGTACTGAGGCGCCGCACGTGCGATCCTGTCGCGCCACGCAGGTGCATCGCCCGTGTCGCCCCGCGATCTCGCTCTGGTTCTCGTCGTCTGCATTGCCTGGGCGCTGAACTTCCTCGTCTCGGCCCATGCGCTGCGCGAGATTCCCCCGTTCCTGTTCACCGCGGTGCGCTTCGCGATGCTGGCGCTGCCGCTGGTGTGGCTGCTGCGGCCGCCGGCGCCGGGACAATGGCCGCGGCTGATCGCGGTGTGCCTGTGCATCGGCGTGCTGCATTTCGGCCTGAGCTTCCTCGCGCTGCGGCTGTCGACCGACCTGTCTTCGCCGGCGATCGTGATGCAGAGCTACATCCCGATGACCGCGCTGCTGGCCTGGGCGGTGCTGGGCGAGCGCTTCGCCTGGCGCACGGGCCTGGCGATCGGCGTGAGCTTCTGCGGCGTGCTGGTGCTGGGCTTCGATCCGGTGGTGCTGGCCAATCCGGCCGCACTGCTGACGATGCTGGCCTCGGCCGCGATGCTCGCCGTCGGCACCGTGCTGATGAAGCGCCTGCGCAATGTCGACATGTGGAACATGCAGGGCTGGACCGCGGTCTTCAGCGTGCTGCCGCTGCTGGCGATCAGCCTGGTGTTCGAGCCGGGCGGCTTCGACCAGCTGGGCACCGCCGGCTGGGCGGGCTGGGGCGGCGCGGTGTACGCCGCCTTCGTGTCCTCGCTGCTCGGCCACGGCCTGTACTACGTGCTGATGCAGCGCTATCCGGTCGCGATGGTCACGCCGTGGCTGCTGCTGGTGCCGGTGATGGCGATCGGACTGGGCGTCGCGTTCTGGGGCGACCGGCCGGGCCCGCGCCTGTGGATCGGCGGTGCGATGGTGCTCGGCGGCGTACTGGTGATCGCACTGCGCGCACTGCAGAAATCGCGCAAGCTGGTCGAGGAACCGATGGCGGGGCCTTGAGTACCGGCTCCTGTGGGAGCGGGGGGGGGCGCGCGGGGGGGGGGGGGGGGGGGGCGGGGGGGCGCCCCCCCCCCCCCCCCCCCCCCCCCCCCCCCCCCCCCCCACAGGTGGGCGGCAGGCGGGTGGGCCTAGAAGAACATCGTCTCGTCGGGATCGAACGGCCGCGGCGCATAGCCGAATGCCTCGCGCGCGGGCGCGGCATCGAACACCAGATCCTCGCGCATGCGCGCGACCGCGCCCGGCGGCAGGCCCTGCAGCCGGCCGGCGCGATGCGCGGCCCACAGGGCCGCATCGAACAGCGCACCGGGCAGCACCAGCAGGCGCGGTGCGGGCTGCAGGCAGGCCAGGGTGCGCGCGACCATCGTGCGGTAGTCGAGGGTCTCTCCGCCCGGCAGCGCGAAGGCCTGGCCGTGCGCGGCAGGCGCGTCGACGGCGGCCTGCGCCGCCGAGGCGAGATCGTCGACATGCACCGGCTGGCGCCGGCCACGCGCGTCGGCAGGCAGTACGAACACGCCACTGCGCCGCGCCAGCGCGACGACCAGGCTGAGGTTGCGGTCGCGTCCGCTGCCATAGACCAGGGTCGGTCGCAGCAGCGTCGCGGCGGCGCCACGCGCCTGCGCCGCCGCAAACACGCGCTCGCCGGACGTGCGCAGGCGCATCGCCAGCTCGCGTTCGCCGGGATCGCTCGCCGACTGCTTGGTCGCGTCGCTGGTCGAACCGAAGGCGACGATGCGCGGGCATTCGATCGCGGCACTGGCGTACCAGACCGAGAACTGGTCCAGCGGGCCGCAGCTGAAGATCGCGTCGACCCGCGCCGGCACCGTGTCCGGCATCGTGGCGAACGCGCCGGTGTGCCAGCGCAGCTGCGGGCCGCCGGCGCGCGGCGCGCGCGACAGGGCATCGACGGTCCAGCCCGCATCGAGCAGCCGCACCAGCAGCGCGGCACCGATCGCGCCACTGGCACCGAAGACCAGCGCATGGCGTACACAGGCGGGCGTGGCGGCGGACATCGAGGTCATGGGACATAGCATATCGAGCCGCGACCACGCGCCGTCCACGGGCATCGGTTAGACTGGCCGGCCCTTGCGTGACCCGCCGGCCGACTGGCCGACCTGCCTCCACAAGGAGCCCGATGCTCGAACTTCTCTTGGCCCTGCCCTTCGTGCTGGCGCTCGCCGTAGCGCTGTCCGCGAATGCGTCACGGCGCACCACTGCCTGGCTGGCCGGCCTCGTGCCGTTGCTGGGTCTGGGCGTATTGGGCCTGCTGGCCGGCGATGTCTTCGACGGCACCATCCTCAAGACCCAATACGCGTGGATTCCCGAAGCCGGGCTGGACTTCAGCCTGCGCATGGACGGGCTGGCCTGGACGTTCGCGTTGATGGTGCTCGGCATCGGCGGACTGGTCGTGCTCTATGGCCACTACTACCTGTCGGCGAAGGACAGCCCGCGGCGTTTCTTCACCTATCTGCTGCTGTTCATGGGCGCGATGCTCGGCATGGTCATCGCCGGCAACCTGCTGCTGCTCGCGGTGTTCTGGGAACTGACGTCGATCAGTTCGTTCCTGCTGATCGGCTTCTGGTCGCACCGTCAGGACGCCCGCCAGGGCGCACGCATGGCGCTGACGATCACCGGCATGGGCGGTCTGGCGCTGCTCGGCGGCGTGCTGCTGATCGGTCGCATCGTCGGCAGCTACGACCTCGATGTGGTGCTGGCCTCCGGCGATCTGATCCGTGCCAGCCATCTGTACCCGTGGGCGCTGGGCCTGGTGCTGCTGGGCGTCTTCACCAAGAGCGCGCAGTTCCCGTTCCACTTCTGGCTGCCGCATGCGATGGCCGCGCCGACCCCGGTCTCGGCCTATCTGCATTCGGCCACGATGGTGAAGGCCGGCGTGTTCCTGCTGGCGCGGCTGCATCCGGCGCTGGCCGGCACCGACCTGTTCTTCTACGTGGTCAGCGGCGTCGGTGCCACGACCCTGCTGATCGGCGCGTGGTTCGCGATCTTCCAGCACGACCTCAAGGGCCTGCTGGCGTATTCGACGATCTCCCACCTCGGCCTGATCACGCTGCTGTTCGGCCTGTCGACCGAAATGGCGGTCGTCGCGGGGCTGTTCCACATCCTCAACCACGCGATGTTCAAGGCCTCGCTGTTCATGGCCGCCGGCATCATCGACCACGAATGCGGCACGCGCGACATGCGCCGGCTCGGCAATCTCAGACGGTTGATGCCGATGACCAGCGCGCTGGCGATCGTCGCGTCGCTGGCGATGGCCGGCATTCCGCTGCTCAACGGCTTCCTGTCGAAGGAGATGTTCTTCGCCGAGGCGCTGGAGATCGGTGGCCACGGCACGATGCGCTGGGTGATCAGCATCGCGGCGCTGCTGGCCGGTGTGTTCGGCATCGCCTACAGCCTGCGCTTCGTGCACGACACGTTCTTCGGCCGCGGCCCGCGCGCGCTCGACGTGGTGCCGCACGAGCCGCCGCGCTGGATGCGGATTCCGGTCGGTGTGCTGGCGATCGCGTGCCTGGTGATCGGCATCATTCCGGCGCTGACCATCGGGCCGCTGCTGCAGACGATGGCGCGCGGCACGCTGGGTGACGCGACGCCGGAGTTCAGCCTGTCGGTGTGGCACGGCATCAACCTGCCGCTGATGATGAGCGTCGCCAGCCTGGTGTTCGGCGTGCTGCTGTATTTCGGCCTGCGCAAGTTGCTCGACTTCCATGCGGTGGTCACGCGCTCGACCGGCCGCCAGGTCTTCCAGGTGAATCTGGAACGTCTGTTCTCGCTGGCCCGTGCGTTCACCGCGCGCGTCGCCAACGGCAGCCTGCAGCGCAGTCTGTTCGGCCTGCTGCTGGTCGCGCTGGTGCTGGCCGGCTGGCCGCTGCTGGGCAACTTCGCCGAGCTGATCGCCGGCGGTCCCGGACCGCGTCCGCTGCCGCCGATGGGCTGGATGATCTGGGCGGTGATCGTGGCCGCGTCGATCGGCACCGTCGTCGTGCACGGCAAGCGCCTGACCGCGCTGATCGTGATCGGCGGCGTCGGCCTCGCGGTCAGCCTGATGTTCGTCTATCTGTCGGCGCCGGATCTCGCGCTGACCCAGTTGCTGGTCGAGATGGTGACGATCGCGCTGATGATGATGGCGCTGAACTATCTGCCCAAGCAGTCCAAGAGCATCCGCCGGCCGCTGCGCAAGTTCCGCGACGTCGCGATCGCGATCGTCGGCGGCGGCGGCCTCGGCGCGCTGGCCTACGCGATGATGATCTCGCCCGTCGACACGATCTCCACCGAACTGCTGGTGCGTTCGCTGCCCGAGGCCTACGGCCGCAACGTGGTCAACGTGATCCTGGTCGACTTCCGCGGCTTCGACACCTTCGGCGAGATCACCGTGTTCGGCACCGCCGCGCTGGTGGTCCACGCGATGCTGCGCTGGGCGCGCCTGCAACCCGACGAAGTGCTGCCCGGTCCGCCGGTGCAGCTGCCGATCGCCGCCGACCTGACGCAACTGCTGTTCCCGCTGACCCTGACGGTGTCGATCTATCTGTTCCTGCGCGGCCACAACGCGCCCGGTGGCGGCTTCATCGCCGGCCTGGTGTTCGCGGTGCCGGTGCTGGTGAAGTACGTGCTGCAGGGCGCACGCGCAGTCGAGGCCACGTTCGGCTTCGACTATCTGCGCGGCATCGCGATCGGCCTGCTGCTGGCGGTCGTCGGTGGCGTCGGTTCGTGGTGGTTCGGCGTGCCGTTCCTGACCAGCGGGCATCTCGACCTGGAACTGCCGGTCATCGGCCTGCTGCCGCTGGCCAGCGCCCTCGTGTTCGATACCGGCGTCTACGTCGTCGTGTTCGCCGGCACGCTGCTGATGCTCTCGACGATGGGCACGGTCAAACACCGCCAGGCCGCGGAGGAGGCGCACTGATGGAAATCGCAATCGCCACCGCCATCGGCGTGCTCGCCGCATCCGGCATCTACCTGCTGCTGCGCGCACGCACCTTCGACGTGATCCTCGGGCTGACGCTGCTCTCGTACGCGACCAACCTGCTGATCTTCTCCTCCGGACGTCCGGTCATCGGCGAGCCGCCGGTGCTCAGGAACGGCATGGCGGAAACGCTGGCCAACTACACCGATCCACTGCCGCAGGCGCTGGTGCTGACCGCGATCGTCATCGCGTTCGCGATGACCGCGGTCACGGTCGTCATCGCGATGCGCGAACACTCGGACCTGCACACCGACCACGTCGATGGCGAGGAACCCGACGACGAACAGCGCGGAGGCCGGCGATGAACCACATCGCGATCGCCCCGATCCTGGTGCCGCTGGTCACCGGCGCGATCCTGCTGCTGCTCGAACGCACGCACCGCGCCTCTGTGCTGCGCATGTGGGCATGGATCGGCATGGCGGCGCTGCTGGTGACCAACGTTGCGCTGCTGCGCGAGGTGCTCGACGGCGACGTGCTGGTGTATCTCGTCGGCGACTGGCCGGCGCGCCTCGGCATCGCGCTCGTGGTGGACCGGCTTTCGGCACTGATGGTCACCACTACGACGCTGCTGGCGATTCCCTGCCTGCTGTATGCGACCGCAGGCTGGGACAAGCGCGCGCTGCACTTCCATGCGCTGTTCCAGGTGCAGCTCGCCGGCCTCAACGGCGCGTTCCTGACCGGCGACGTGTTCAACCTGTTCGTGTTCTTCGAGGTGATGCTGATCGCCTCCTACGGCCTGCTGCTCAGCGGTGCGCGCGGCGCGCGCATCAAGGCCGGCATGCATTACGTGGTGTTCAACATCGCCGCGTCCACGGTGTTCCTGCTCGCGCTCGGCCTGCTGTACGGCATGCTCGGCACGCTCAACATGGCCGAGATGGCCGTACGCGTAGCCGCGCTGTCGCCCGACCAGGCGCTGCTGGTCCGCGCCGGCGCCGGCCTGCTGCTGCTGGTGTTCTGCGCCAAGGCCGCATTGCTGCCGCTGTACCTGTGGCTGCCGGAAGCCTATGCGCGAGCGCCGGCCGCGGTGGCCGCACTGTTCACCATCATGACCAAGGTCGGCCTGTATTCGGTCCTGCGCATCTACACCCTGGTGTTCGGCAGCGAGGCCGGCCCGCTGGCCGATTTCGCCTGGCCCTGGCTGCTGCCGGCCGGCGCGGCGACGATGGTGCTGGCCGCGCTCGGCGTGGTCGGCGCGCCGCGGCTGCGCATCGGGGTCGCCTACCTGGTCCTGCTGTCGGCGGGCACGCTGTTCGTCGCGTTCTCGCTCGGCAATGCCGGCGCGATTGCCGCAGGGCTGTACTACCTGCCGCACAGCGTGTTCGTCACCGCCGCGCTGTTCCTGCTGGCCGACATCATCCAGCGCCATCGCGGCGGCACCGGCGACTATCTGATGCCGATCGCCTCGATGCCGGGCAAGACCGTGCCGGCACTGCTGTTCCTCGTCGCCGCGGTCTCGGTGTCGGGCCTGCCGCCGCTGTCGGGCTTCATCGGCAAGCTGCAGCTGATGAACTCGGTGCCCGAAGATGTCATCGGCTGGGTGTGGGCTGCGATCCTGGGCAGCAGCCTGATGGCGATGATCGGCCTGTCACGCAGTGGCACGCGCCTGTTCTGGCGCGTCGATCCGGTGCCCGAGGGCGTGGAGGCGCCGCCGCTGCGCCGTTCGGAACTCGCCGCGACGATGCTGCTGCTCGGCTACGGCATCGTCATGACCGTGTTCGCCGGCCCGATCCTGCGCTACACCGAGGCCACCGCCGCGCAATTGCTGGCGCCGTCGGAGATGGTCGAACGCGTCATCGGCGCCCCCCCCGTCCTCAGGGAGCCCTCGCGATGAAGCAACGCCTGTTGCCGTCGATCCCCCAGAGCCTGACGGTCTTCGTCTTCTGGCTGCTGATGGCCGAGGACTACGGCCCCGGCAACATCGTCATGGCGCTGCTGCTGGCGTTCCTGATGCCGCTGGTCGCCGCGCGGCTGGAGCGCGAGTTCGCCCGCCTCGACAAGGTCGGCAAGCTGATCCCGCTCGGCGGGCGTCTGCTGTGGGACATCCTCATCGCCAACCTCACCGTCGCCAGGCAGGTGCTCGGCCCCAACCACAAGCTGCACTCGCGCTTCGTCTGGGTGCCGCTGGACCTGACCAACATCCACGGCATCTCGGCGTTGACCAGCGTGATCACGCTCACCCCGGGCACGGTGTCGGCCGAGCTGTCGGAGGACCGCAAACACCTGCTGATCCATTGTCTCAGCACGGACGATCCGCAGGCACTCATCGACGAGATCAAGACCCGTTACGAGACACCGTTGCGCGAGGTATTCCCATGATCCAGATCGCCATCATCGCCGGCATGCACCTGGTGGGCATCGCAATGCTGCTGTCGCTGTGGCGGCTGCTGCGCGGCCCCACCGCGCCCGACCGCATCCTCGCGCTCGACACGCTGTACGTGAGTTCGATCGCGCAGCTGATCCTGTTCGGCATGCTGATGAACACCGAGATCTACTTCGAGGCGGCGCTGATCATCGCGATGCTCGGCTTCGTCGGCACCGTGGTGCTGAGCAAGTACGTAATCCGCCGGGACATCGTCGAATGAGCGCCGTGCTCGACATCGTCATCGCATTCCTGCTGGTCGTGGGCTGCTTCTTCACCCTGCTCGGCGCGATCGCGCTGCTGAAGCTGCGCGACTTCTTCCAGCGCGTGCATGGTCCGGCCAAGGCCAGCACGCTGGGCGTTGGCTGCATCCTGATCGCGTCGATCGTCTACCACGCGGCCAACGGCAGCGGCGTGCACCCGCGCGAACTGCTGATCACCGTGTTCCTGTTCCTGACCGCGCCGATCAGCGCGCACCTGATGTCGCGCGCGGCGTTGTCGCTGATGGATGATCGCCCGCCGCATCCCGACCGCCTGCCCGATGCCCAGCAGCGCGTCGTCGACGACGAGGATCCCGCGCCGCCCGAGCGCGACTGACCGAACGCCTGTTCGGCGCTTCGCCTGCCGGCGGCATTGACCCCCAGGCATCGCGTGTGTGTAATACACACGAATGAAAAGCGCCGATCTCGTCAAGGCAGGTCAGCGCCCCATCGTCATCCCGCGTCCGGAGAAGGACCTTGGAAGGGGGCATCGTTGCGGCCATCCGCAGGGCCGCCGGAATCAGGTAGGACCGCATGCGCTATCCCATCGCAATCGAGCCCGGCGACGAGACGCATGCATTCGCCGTCGTCGTACCGGATCTTCCAGGCTGCTTCACGGCCGGCGACACGCTGGACGAGGCCATTGCGAACGCCGAGGCAGCGGTGGACGCCTGGATCGAGACCGCGCTGGATCGGGGCCAGGACGTGCCTGCCCCGACCAGTGTCCAGCAGTGGGCTGCAGCGCCCGACTATGCCGGCTGGGTCTTCGGGATCGTCACGGTGGACCCGGCCTCCCTCGACGACCGCATCGAGCGGGTCAACATCACATTGCCGAGACGCGTGCTGCATCGTCTCGACGCGCGCGCACGGGCCGCCGGTGAAACGCGATCCGGCTATATCGCGCGCCTGACACTGGCGTGAGAAGGGGACGGCGCGCCCGGCCAGCCGGACGCGCGATGATGCTCAGCCGCAACGTTCGACGTAATCGACCTGCGGCGGCACGCCGATCCGCCAGCCGGTGACCGTGCCGCCGGCATCGGTCTCGAAGACCAGTGCGGCCGTACCGCCATCGGCGTCGATCACGCGCAGCGTGTGTGCGCCTTCGACGTACTTGTGCGGAGCCGCTTCGACGCGGCCGGCGTAGAGGCGCTCGATCTCCGCGCGCGCCATGCCGGCCTTGCCACCCCCCGGTGCGGTGTAGCCGGCGTTGCCGACATCGATGCGCGAGAAGCGGTCGCCTTCGACCATGAAGCCGATGTCGTAGCGGGAGGTGCCGATCGCAGGGGGCGCGAGGTAATAGCAGCCGCCAGGCTCGGACGGCCTGGCGTTGCCGAGGTCGTTGCCCCAGGCCATGCGCACCTGTTCGGCATCGCTGCCGAACGCGGCCGGACCGAAGCCCTGGAAGCTCACCACGCCGTCGACGACCGCCGGCACGTTGGTGCCCGTTGCCTGGGCCGGTGGCACGTAGGCGTCGGGCTGGTCGCCAGGCGGTGCCGGCTCGGCCGGTATGGCCGGCGCGGAGACCGCGGGGCCGGGCCCGGCGGGCGCTTCGCGCTGGCACGCGGCGAGCGCGAGGACGAGCACGGCGATGGCCGGCAGGGCGCGATGGACATGCATGCGACAGCTCCTGGAGGATGCCGCCGCGAGACTAGCGCGCGCGTGTGAACGGGATGTGGCCCGGCATTGCGGCACACGTGCACGAATGTGCGGCCGCAGTCGCCTACGCGTACGGCCGATCTGATGCTCGAGGGCGAAGTGGACGCGGTGGCCTGACGCTCAACCGCGCGGCGGCACGAAGTTGCGCTGCAGGCCGGCCCAGCACGCCTGGTAATCGCCCTGGCGGTGCACGGCGTCGAGCGCCTGCCGCGTCGGCCGGATCACCGCGCGCGTCTCGAACATGAAGGCCATCGTGCCGCTGATGACGTCGGGCTTCGACAGATCGGCCGTGCTGGCCTTTTCGAACGTCGCCGCATCCGGACCGTGCCCGCTCATGCAGTTGTGCAGCGAGCATGCGCCGGGCGAGAAGCCGTCGGCCTTGGCGTCGTACTGCCCGTGCACCAGACCCATGAACTCGCTGGCGACGTTGCGGTGGAACCACGGCGGGCGGAACGTGTCCTGCGCCACCAGCCAACGCGGCGGGAAGATCGCGAAATCCATGTTCGCCGTGCCGGGCGTGTCGCTCGGCGAGGTGAGCACGGTGAAGATGCTCGGATCGGGATGGTCGAAGCTGATCGAACCGATCGCGTTGAAGCGGCGCAGGTCGTACTTGTACGGCGCGTAGTTGCCGTGCCAGCCGACGACGTCGAGCGGCGAGTGATCGATCGGCGCCTGCCACAGATGGCCCTGAAACTTCGCGATCAGGGTGAAGTCGCCCTCGATGTCTTCGTACGCGGCGACGGGCGCGAGGAAGTCGCGCGGGTTGGCGAGGCCGTTCGCGCCGATCGGGCCGAGATCCGGCAGGCGCAGCGCATGGCCCTGGTTCTCACAGACGTAGCCGCGGCTCGGGCCATCGGGCAGCTCGACACGGAAGCGCACGCCGCGCGGAACCACCGCGATCTCCTGTGGCTCGATCTCGAGCACGCCGAATTCGGTCGCCAGCACCAGCCGCCCCTGCTGCGGCACGACCAGCAGTTCGCCATCGGCACTGTAGAAGAAGCGGTTCGTCATCGACGCGTTCGCAGCGTAGACGTGGATGCCCACGCCCTCGTGCGCGCCGGGGCCACCGGTGCCGGCCATCGAGAACAGGCCGTCGACGAAATCGACCGGCGTCTCGGGGATCGGCAACGGACTCCAGCGCATCTGGTCCGGCGGCACCGGGCCGCGATCGAAACCATCGTGGAAGCGTGGCTGCTGGAACGGCGAAAACGTACCGTGCATCGCCGCCGGGCGGATGCGGTACAGCCAGCTGCGCCGGTTCTCGCCGCGTGGCGCGGTGAACGCCGTGCCCGACAGCTGTTCGGCGTAGAGGCCATGCGCCACGCGCTGCGGCGAATTGCGGCCCACCGGCAGGGTGCCGGGCTCGGCCTCGGTCGCGAACTCGTTGCCGAAACCGGACATGTAGTCGCGGGCGCCGCGCATCTGCGCATTGCCCAGCGGCAGTGCCATCACCGTGTCGTCCGTCGATGCGTTCATGGCTTCACCTGGAGAGAATTTTTTGCCGCGGATTGGCGCGGATCAAGGCGGAATCAAAGAGGTCGCTTCTCTGCATCCGCAGGTCGTGATCCATTACTTCCCTTCCCGTCATTCCCGCGAGTGCGGGAATGACGATCACTGCTCCGCTCCTGATCCACGTTCATCCGCGCAGATCCGCGGCCGAAAACCGCCTTACAGAACGCCGCGCTGCATCTGGTCGCGCTCGATGCTCTCGAACAGCGCCTGGAAGTTGCCTTCGCCGAAGCCTTCGTTGCCCTTGCGCTGGATGATCTCGAAGAAGATCGGGCCGAACGCGTTCTTGGTGAAGATCTGCAGCAGCTTGCGCTGCTTGGTCTCCGGATCGGCGTCGATGAGGATCTTGTTCTTCCGCAGGCGCGCGACATCCTCGCCATGGTCGGGGATGCGCTGGTCGATGACGTCGAAGTAGGTGTCCGGCGTATCGAGAAAATCGATGCCCTTCGCGCGCATCTGCTCGATCGAGCCGTAGATGTCGTCGGTGAAGCAGGCGATGTGCTGGATGCCCTCGCCCTTGTAGGCCTCGAGGTATTCGTTGATCTGCGACTTCGGGTCGTTCGACTCGTTGAGCGGAATGCGCACGATGCCGTCCGGCGCGGTCATCGCCTTCGACTTCAGGCCGGTCTTGGCGCCCTTGATGTCGAAGTAGCGGATCTCGCGGAAGTTGAACAGCGTCTCGTAGTAATCCGACCACTTCTGCATGTTGCCGAAGTAGAGGTTGTGCGTGAGATGGTCGATGAAGGTCAGGCCGAACCCGGCCGGGTTCTGGTCGGCGCCATCGATCTCGACATAGTCGTCGCCGTAGATCGAACCCGACGCGCCGTAGCGATCGACCAGATACAGCATGCAGTCGCCGATGCCCTTGACCACCGGTGCATCGACGGCCTTGCTCGATTCGCGCGCGCCGATCGCCTCGCCGCCATTGCCCAGCACCTTGCCGTAGACCGCGTCGGCCGGCTGCCTGAAGCGGATCGCGAAGCCGCAGGCCGACGGGCCGTGCGCCTTGGCGAAATCTGCGGCGAAGGAATCAGGATCTTCGTTGAGCAGGAAGTTCACCCCGCCCTGCCGGTACACGGTGATCGCCCGCGTCCTGTGCCTGAGCACCGCAGTGAAGCCCATGTTGCGGAAGTAGGCGTGCATGAAATCCGCCTGGCCCGCGGGCGCGGCGAACTCGACGAACTCGAAGCCGTCGATGCCCATCGGGTTCTCGAACGTGGTCACTTGCATGCCGAGGTTGGGGGCGGTGTGTGCGTGAGCGCTCATGGGATACTCCATCGCGATGGGGCCGGCCGGAACGGGCACGGCTTCAGACCGTCCTTTATAGTTACGCATGCAACCTAATTGCAAGGCGCATCGCACCATGAATCGACCCGCGGCCTCTCCTGCTGCCCTGTCCGACCCCGCCGACGCCCACGACGGCCACGGGCATCACCGCCTCGATCTCGAGCAGTTCCTGCCGTACCGGCTGAGCGTGCTGACCAACCGCATCAGCCGCGGACTGGCCGACATCTACAGCGAGCGGTTCGGGATCAGCGTGACCGAATGGCGGGTGATCGCGGTGCTGGGGCGCTATCCGGGCCTGTCGGCGAACGGGGTGGCCGAGCGCACCGCGATGGACAAGGTGGCGGTGAGCCGCGCGGTCGCGCGCCTGCTCGAGCGGGCGCTGATCGAACGCGAGATGCACGACAGCGACCGCCGCCGTTCGGTGCTGGAACTCAGCGAGGCCGGCTACGCGGTCTACGATGTCGTCGTGCCGCTGGCGCTGGAGTACCAGCGCAACGTGCTGGCGCCGCTGGACGAAGCCGAGCGCGAGACGTTCGCCGCGATCATGGCCAAGCTCGAAGCGCCGCTGAAGGATTGAGCCCGCGCGCGGCGCGTTCGCGCCAGCGATCCCCACAAACGAAAACAGCGCCCGAGGGCGCTGTTTTCGTGTCCGGAAACCTCTCCGGTCAGGGACGGCGTTCCTCGTCCAGCCGGGTGCCCGCCGCGATCGGCTCACCGATCCCGTCCTGGCCCGCGAGAGACGGCTCGTCGTCCTGGAGCGTGTCGAGATGCATCAGGCGACGGATCAACGGAGACACCAGCAGCATCAGGATGCCGACACCGACCGCCAGCCAGCCGACGTTGGAGTAGACCTCCATGACGCGCGCCACACCGCCGCCTTCGCCACCGGTCGCCGCCGAGATCAGACCGGCAGCGAAGTTGCCCGTGGCCGACGCGAAGAACCACGAGCCCATGATCAGGCTCGCCATGTGCGCCGGCGCCAGCCGGTTCATCGCCGACAGCCCCACCGGCGACAGGCACAGTTCGCCCATCGTGTGCAGCAGGTAGATCAGGAAGATGAAGAGCACGGACGTCGCCGCGCTGCCGGTCGTGTTCGCGCCGGCCACCAGCACGAGGAAGCCTGCACCGACCAGCATCACGCCGATCGAGAACTTCGCCGGCGTCGACGGCTCCCAGCCGCGCTTGGCCAGCCACAACCAGAGGATCGCGAACACGGGGGCGAGGATGATGATGTAGAGCGAGTTCAGCGACTGGAACATCGACGCCTTGATTTCCCAACCGAACACGTGCCGGTCGACGGAGCGGTCGGTGAACAGGTTCAGCGACGCGCCTGCCTGCTCGAACAGCGACCAGAAAAGGATCGAGCCGACGATGAGGATCAACGCGGCGATGATGCGGTTGCGTGCTTCACGATCGAGCTTGAACACCGCGAAGAACATCACGTAGCCGATCAGCAGCGCGCCCGAGATACCGAGCAGGTAACCGACCATCTTCTGGTGCTGGATCAGGAACCAGACCACACCCACGGCCGCAATGCCCAGCAGGTAGAGCAGCCATTCGAAGCGCAGGCCCATGACCGGCTGTGCCAGACGCGCGGGATCGCGCGATTCGCCACGGCCCATCAACAGCGGCTTGCCGAGCACGAACACGACCAGTCCCAGCAGCATGCCGACGCCGGCCGCGCCGAAGCCCCAGGCCCAGCCGTAGGTCTCACCCAGGTAGCCGGCGATGAGTGCACCGAGCGCCGCACCCAGATTGATGCCCATGTAGAAGATCGTGTACGCCGGATCGCGACGGATGTCGGTACGCGGATACAGCTGGCCGACCATCACCGAGATGTTGGCCTTCAGGAAGCCCGAGCCCACGATGATGAAGGACAGCGCCAGCCAGAAGAGATTGATCTCGGCTGCGCTCTGGCCGCCGTCACCTTCGAACGCCATCAGGAAGTGGCCGAACGTCAGCAGCACCGCGCCGTAGAGCACCGCCTTGCGCTGGCCCAGGTAGCGGTCGGCCAGATAGCCGCCGACCACCGGGGCGATATACACCAGCGCGGTGTAGGCGCCATAGATCACCGACGCGTCTTGGTCGGAGAACATCCAGTGCTTCACGAGATAGAAGATCAGCAGCGCGCGCATGCCGTAGTAGGAGAACCGCTCCCACATTTCGGCGAAGAACAGCACGAACAGGCCGCGCGGATGCCCGAGGATGGTCTTCTGTTCCTCGGCGGCGTAGGGATTCATTGACACGTAAGGCGACTCCTGACGGTGATCGAGCGCCCCGGGATGGTCCCGGGCGACGCGCTAACTTAGCGGCGCCCGGACCACATGGAAAGTGACCATTGCCACCCCCGAGCCCACCTCGCGCGTACCCGCGGTAGCGCGACGTGTTACAGCTGCGTATTCAGCCTGCCGGATAGACGTAGCTCGCGCCGACGCCCAGCGGAATGCCCAGGCCCCAGAATGCCAGCAGGAACAGCGTCCACAGGATCGACAGCGCGATCGAGTACGGAATCATGATCGACACCAGCGTACCAATGCCGGCCGAAGTCACGTAGCGCTGGCAGAACACCACGATCAGCGGGAAATACGGCATCAGCGGCGTCAGGATCGTGGTCATCGAATCGCCAACGCGGTACGCCGCCTGGGTCAGGTCCGGCGAGACGCCGAGCTGCATCATCAGCGGCACCATGATCGGCGCGAGCAGTGCCCACTTCGCCGAGGCCGAGCCGATGAACAGGTTCACGATGCCGGTCATCAGGATCAGGCCGATGATCGTCAGCCACATCGGCAGGCCGAGCCCCTTGAGGAAATCGGCGCCTTCGACCGCCATCAGCGTGCCGAGGCCCGAGCCGTTGAAGCCGGCCAGGAACTGCGCGATGAAGAATGCGATGACGATGTAGTAGCCCATGCCGCTCATCGACTTCGTCATCGCCGCGATGATGTCGCGATGCGTTTTCACGGTGCCGGCGATGTAGCCGTAGACGACGCCCGGCAGCAGGAACAGCACGAAGATCAGCGCGACGATCGACTGCATCACCGGCGCGGCGGCGACCAGCAGCGGATGGCTGCCCTCGGGCACGGCCTCGGCAGGCGCGCGCCAGGGCGAGGTTTCGGGCATCAGCGTCAACGCGAACAGCGCGGCGGCGACCAGCATCGCGACGACTGCCCAGAGCAGGCCGCGCTTCTCGGCGGCGCTGAGTGCGTCCATCTTCGGCAGGTTCGCCGGGTCGCCGTCGACAACCGTGCGCTGGAGCCGCGGCTCGACGATGCGGTCGGTGACGAACCAGCCGATCGCGATGATCAGCAGGCTCGATGCGCTGGTGAAGATCCAGTTGTTGAGCGGATTGACGATCAGTGCCGGGTCGAGGATGCGGCCCGCCTCCTGGGTGAAGCCGGCGAGCAGCGGATCGAGCGACGAGGGCACCAGCAGCGTCGCCGAGAACCCCCCCGACACGCCGCAGAACGCGGCCGCGATACCCGCCAGCGGATGCCGGCCGGCGGCGTAGAAGATCACCCCGCCCAGCGGAATCACCAGCACGTAGCCGGCATCGACCGCGACATGGCTCAGCACGGCGACCGCGACCAGCGCCGGGGTGAGCAGCTGCTTCGGCGTCACCGACAGCACGCGGCGCAGGCCGGCGTTGATGAAGCCGGTGTGCTCGGCGACGCCCAGGCCCAGCATCGCCACCAGCACCACGCCCAGCGGCGCGAAGCCGAGGAACACGCGCACCATGTTCGCCATGAAGGCGGTCAGCGATTCGCCCGAGAGCTGGTTGACCACCTGGATCGGCGTGCCGGTGCGCGGATCGATCGCCTGGAAATCGACGCCCGACAGGGCCCACGACAGCGCCCACACCGCGAGCATCAGCAGCAGGAACAGCATCGCCGGATCCGGCAGCTTGTTGCCCACGCGCTCGACCGTGTCGAGGAACCGGGCGATGGCGCCGCGTGGCGCTGCGGTGTCCGGAGAAGGCTGGCTCATGCGGTGTCGTCCCCTGTTTCGTCAGCCCCGCATCCTAGCAGCCGGGCGCCGCGCGGTGCCCGGCACGCGGCCCCGCAACGAAGACCCCCCGGCACGTGGCCGGGGTTTGCCGTCGAACCTGCGGCAACGCTCAGGGCGTGTAGCTCGCCCGCACCGTCAGGCGACCGAAGGCGCGTTCGCCGACGACGCGCACGTACCACGTGCCCGCCTGCGGCGACGCGAGCGTCACGGTTTCATTGTTGCCCGGACGCTGCGAGCGCAACTGCCAGGCGTCGACCGTCGGCAGCACGTCGCGACTGGCGTAGAGCGACACGTCACCGGTCCCGCCGGCGGTGAGGATGCGCAGGTTGCGCGCACCGGCCGGCACGTCGATGCGGAACAGGCGCGACTCGCCCGCCGCGCCTTCGATGCCGCCGAGCTGCACGCCATTGACCAGCGGCTGCGCGGCCGTGGCCGGATCCTCGACGATGGACACCGCGACGACGGCGCTGTCATTGGCCGCGTCCGGGTCCTGCGTCTGCGAGGTCGCGGCGACGGTCAGCGTCACGGTCCCGTCGATCAGGGCCTCGGGCGCGACCGCCGACAGGGCGAACACCGCCTCGCCTGCATTCGCTAGCGTCTCGCTGCTGCACGACAGCGTGGTCCTGCCGTCGGCCACCGCCGGCGCATCGCAGCTCCAGTCGGCCGGCGGCGCGACCAGCAGATCGTCGAGCGCCGCATCCAGCACCGCGCCGAAGCCCGGGAACTGCGCGGCATCGGGGCCCGCGTTGACCAGGGTCGCGGTGAACGCGAGCGTGTCGCCGGCGAACACGTCCGCATTCGCGGCCGCGACCGTAATGCCGAGGTCGGCGACCGTCGCCGGCTGCAGGCGCACCAGCAGTACCGTCGGGTCGTGGTCGGACAGGCGCGTCGGCGTGGCCGCATCGTTGCGCGCGACTTCGGGAAAGTCGGCGTTGATGCGCGCGTGGCTGATGTCGAGGCCGACGACCAGCGGCGAATCGACGACCGCCTGGTTGACCAGCACATGGTCGAGCGACTGCGCCTGGTAGTCGAAGACGAAGGAATAGCGCTCCTCGTTCGCCGCTTCCAGGGTCATGTTGAGCAGCGACGGTGCGATCAGCACGGCGCCGTCGTTGTCGACCGCGGTCTCGCCATCGGGCGAAGGCAGGCCGGTGACCGTGCCCATCGCGTCGACATAGCCGTCGTTGAACTCGAACGCGTTGAAGTCGCCGAGCACCACGATCTGGCGCGCCGGATCGTCCTTCTGCATGCCGTCGATCAGCGTGGCGAGATACTCGGCCTGCTTCTGGCGCTTGTCGCGCACGCGCTGACCACCCGTGGCCCAGCCGTTGCTGCCGGCGGTGTCGGCCTCGATCCCGCTCAGCGAGCGCTGGTGCACGACGATCGCGGTGAACGGATAGCTGCGGCCATCGGCGAAGTGCGCCACGGCTTCGAGCACCAGTGGCGGACGGTCGTTGAGCACGCTGGTCGAACCGTTCGGGTTGTGCAGGACCTCGTCGACGCCCTCCTGCTTCACCGCCGCCACCGCGATGCGGGGGACGCTGCCGACCGCAGCGGTCTTGACCAGGAAGCCGACGTCGATCCCACCGACGTCGAAGCCTTCTTCCAGATACGCGACGTAGCCCGGATCCGGCTGGCCGGCCGCCACCGCATCGGCGTTGATGCGGCTGGCCAGCGTCTGCAGCACCGGCAGGTTCTCGACCTCGGTGACGCCGACCACGTCCGGGGTATGCAGGTATGCGCGGATGCCGATCGAAGCCTTCGACAGGCGACGCTCCAGGGCATCGGCGGTCAGCGTCGGACCGCTGTTGCCGTCGTTCACCGTGTCGAAGAAGCGCTGCAGGTTGTAGGTCGCGAAGGTCACGTGATCGGGACCCGGCAGCATCGACGGACGCGGTTCGCCGGCACCCGTGCAGTCGCTGGTGAGCGCGCCTTCCGGATAGATCGTGTAGCGGCGGAAGGTGTAGTCGAGCGGACCGGTCAGCGAACCATCGGTGATGCGGCAACCGGCCGCGAGATCGGCGGTCGGCGCGCCGATCGTGGTGCTGTTGACCGCGATCAGTTCGGGGTTGTAGTCCCAGCGCGGAATGTTGGGCGCGCTGCTGCCCAGCGGATCGGGATCCGGAATCTGGATGCCCGACTCGCGGAACGGACGCGCCGTGCCGGTGACGACCACGGCGAAACGACCGTTGCTGCTGCCCGTCGCCTGCGTTTCGTTGGTGTTGCCCGTGGTCGGCGCGACCACCGTGAAGCTCGGCGCAGTGACGCGCATGCCCTCCAGATGTTCCAGCTGCCCGAGGCCGCCGGTGGCATTGGGCATGTCGTTGTTGAGCACGATCGCCGCGGGCAGGGCGTGCCCTTCCGACAGCCTGACCACCGAGGCATTGGTGATCTGGGTCAGCGGCAGCTGCAGCGGATCGGCAGTCGGCACGTATTCGCTCACCGTGCCCTGCACCAGCACCTTGTTGCCGGCCTCGACATCGGCCGACGGCGGACTGCTGGTGAAGACGAACAGGCCTTCCGATGTCGCCGGATCGCCGTCGTCCTCGCCGTCCGGGGTCTGGATGAAGAAGCCGTTGTTCTTGCGGCCGATGACGATGCCCGTGGTCGCGACCGGCTGGCCCTCGACCGGCGAACGCTCGCCGCTGCCCTGGATCGCGTGGATCGGCAGCGTGGTCACGTCGTCGTTGAGGATCGTCACGACGGCCTGCCCCTTGGCCACTTCGGCGCCGGAGACCTCGCTCAGGTTGATGTAGAACACCTCATCCGGTTCGACGGTCTCGTCGCCCACGACATCGACGCTCAGCGTCAGTTCGCGCTGGCCTTCGTCGAAGCTGATCGTGCCGGAGCGGGCGATGTAGTCGTTGCCGGCGACGGTCGCGGTGCCGTCGGCGGTCGTGTAGGTGAAGCTGACGCCCTCGGGGCCGGCCGGCTGGTTCAGCGACACGGTCACGAAGAATGGCGTGGTGCCGCTGTCGCCCTCGGCGCCGCTGGCGTCGGTGACGCTCAGATAGAGCGTGCCGCCACCGCTGCAGATGTTCGGAATGCTGGTGGCATTGCGCGGGGCCGGCGCGCCGGTCGCGAAGTCGGCGGCATTGTCGTCGGTGTCCGTGCAGCCGTCACCGGCGCGCAGGATCGACGTGCTGTTGCTCGGCGCAGGCGCGGGCGCGCTGCCTTCGAAGAAGTTCGCGCCGCCGAATCCGACCAGGTCGAGGATCAGCGCCAGTTGCGCCGGCGTGCAGGCGGTGCTGCCGCCGTTGCAGCCCAGGCTGGTCGTCGTGTTGGCCAGGACGATCTTGCCGGCCGTGCCGGACATGTTGATCGTGCCGCTGGCATCGGGCGCCGGCAGCGGACCGCCGGTGGCGCCGCCGGCCAGGCCGACCAGAAAATAGCCGCCTGCCGGAATCTCGACATCCGGCAGGACCACGATCTGGCCTGCACCCGAGCCGAAGTTGCCGGTGCCGGTGGCGCTGGCGTACTGGATCGACTTGCCGCCGAGCGGGACCGGCAGGTCGCCGGTATTGAACAGTTCGACGAAGTCCGCGTTGTAGGGCGCACCGCTGTTGCCGCCGCCGCCATAGGCCTGGCTGACGACGACGTCCGCCTGCGCGGCGCCTGCGCCGCAACACAGCAACAAGGCCGACAGCAGCCGGCGGGTCGTTCGAGTCATGCGTACATCCCCTGGAGTCCCCGGGCGACAGCGCCCCACGCCCGATTGTGCCGCGGTTGGATGGCGATTGCATGACGCACGACGACACTTCCGGTCGCGCAGCGTCAGCGCACCCGGGGCCGGAGGGCCTGCGGTACCCTGCGCCGATGACGATCGACCGCAACCAGCGTCCCCTCGAAGACGGCATCCACCGCGACCTGTCGGGCCGCATCACCTACGGCGGCTACCTGCGCCTGGACCTGCTGCTGGCCGCGCAGCAGCCGCTGTCGCAGCCGCCGCATCACGACGAGATGCTGTTCGTCGTCCAGCACCAGGTCTCGGAGCTGTGGCTCAAGCTGCTGATCCACGAGCTGTCGGCGGCGATCGGCCACCTGCAGCGCGACGAGGTGTGGCGCTGCCGCAAGGTGCTGGCGCGCTGCAAGCAGGTGCTGCGGCAGCTGACCGAGCAGTGGTCGGTGCTGGAGACGATGACGCCGGCCGAATACATGGAATTCCGCGACGTGCTCGGCCCCTCGTCGGGCTTCCAGTCGCTGCAGTACCGCACCGTCGAGTTCCTGCTCGGCAACAAGAACGCGGCCATGCTCGACGTGTTCGCGCACGAGCCCGACGGACAGGCCGCGCTGCAGGCCGTGCTCGATGCACCGGGCCTTTACGACGAATTCCTGTGCTATCTCGCCCGCTGGGGCCATCCGGTCGACCCGCGGCATCTGCAGCGCGAGTGGCGCCAGCCGCACACCTTCGACGCGACCCTCGTGCCGGTGTTCGAATCGATCTACGAAGACACCGAACGCCATTGGCGCGAGTATTCGTTGTGCGAGGACCTGGTGGACCTGGAAACCCAGTTCCAGCTGTGGCGCTTCCGCCACATGCGCACAGTGATGCGCATCATCGGCTTCAAACGCGGCACCGGCGGTTCGAGCGGCGTCGGCTTCCTCAAGCAGGCGCTGGAACTGACCTTCTTCCCCGAACTGTTCGAGGTGCGGACGCACGTCGGGCCGGGACGTGGCAGCGACACTTGACTGTCGCGCGCATCCAGCTCGGGAGGCTCAGCAACATTTCTTAACATCTTCCGTATTACAGTCCGCGCCCATTCATAAAAGGCAGAGGGCAGCGCGATGTCGATCCTGATCTGGGCGGTGGTAGGCGGTCTGGTTGGATTCGGTGCGCTCGTCTTGATGGCTCACCTGTCGAAAAGTGCGAACAACCCCTGGGACGAGCGCACGTTCAACGCGGAAGGCGACGTCCTCGGCCGCATCGACACATGGGCGTCCGCGAACGGTTACAAGCTGCGCAGCGATGAGGGCGGCCGCCGCGTCTACCAGAAAGGCGTCAACTTCCTGACCGCGCCGATGCGCTTCGAAGTGGAGCGCGATGGCGACCGCTACACCACGCGCAGCTATGTGCACGTCGACGCGCTGGTGCTCCAGGGCAATCTGGCGCTGACGCATCCCGGCGTGATGGCAAAGGTGCCGCGTGCGAGCGCGCGCAAGGCGCAGAACCTGCTGTTCGCTGAACTGGGCCAGCCTCCTTTGGCCTGATCGCGCTGGCTGCGTCGCCCGCACGATCCTCCGGTGCCTCCGTCCCGGAGGGTCGAAGATGCCCCCGGGCGCCTGTCCACGTTTGTGCCCGACAGCCAGGTCAAGGATCCCGCCCCACATGTCGGGTTCTGGCACCAGGCGCCCGGCACACCGGTCAAACCGCTACCGCCTGACGACGACAGCCGCTACGCGCTGCTCGACGCCGCCGACGACGAACCGGTCCTGCTGCTGCAGAAGGCCGACCACGCCTCGCGGATCCATCTCGACATCGAGACCGACGACGTGGATGCGGAAGCCGACCGACTGGAGCGGCTGGGCGCGAAGAAGATCGAGTTCGTCAAACGCTGGTGGGTCATGGAAGCGCCGAGCGGCCATCGCTTCTGCGTCGTGCGCCAGCAGCGCGAACCGTTCGGACCGCACCTCAACCACTGGGATTGACCGTTCCCGTGTCGCCCTGCTGATCCGGCCCTTGAACTGCAAGAACGCCCTCGGGCGCGATGCCTTTCTGATTCGATGACATCGCGCCCGGGGACGTTCCTGCAAGACATGATGTTTGCGGGCCGGATCAATCGCCCGGGCGACGGCGCAGCGCGTAGATCAGGCTGCCGACCGCGACCGCGGCCCCGACCGCCAGCAGGTTGGCGGCGCTGGCGCTCGACAGCAGCGCCAGCGACAGCAGCAGCGCGAGCGCCGGGATCGCCGGCCCGCCCGGCAGGCGCAGCACGCCGGGACGGCCGCGGTCGCGCCGTTCGATCACCAGCACGCTGGCCGCGGTGGCGATGTAGCCCATCAGGCGGGTGACCATCGACAGCACCGCCAGCTGCGCGAACGAACCGCTCAGCGCCAGCGGCAGGGCCAGCGCGCACTGCAGAACGATGGCGACCGCGGGCGTCCGGAACCGCGGATGCACGCGCGACAGCACGCGCGGACCGTAACCGTCGATCGACAGCGCGTGCACGAACCGCGGCCCCAGCAGCATGGTGTTACTGTTGCTGCCGAGGATCGACAGCGCCGCGCCGACGGTCAACACCAGCGCCAGGCCTTCGCCGCCGAAGCCGGCGGCCGCGTCCGCCAGCGGCGCCGTCGAGCCGGCCAGCCCCGCCAGCGTGCCCTGCGCCACCAGTTGCACCGCCGCGTAGATGACGGTGACCGTGACGATCATCGTCAGCAGCGCGAACGGGACGTCGCGGCGGGGATTGCGGTACTCGCCGGCGGCCGCGGCGAGGTTCTCGAAACCGGCATAGGCGAACAGCAGCAGCAACGCCGCCTCGCCCAGCCGCGACGCGTCGACCGGCCCGGGCCGCGGACCGCCGAACGCCAGCCCCCAGTCGACGTGGAACAGGCCGATGCACAGGAACAGCATCAGCGGCACCAGCTTGCCGACCACCAGCACGACCGCGGTCCGCGCCGCCCAGCGCACGCCGACGATGTTGATCGCGGTCAGCAGCAGCAGCGATCCGCCGGCCACGGCGGCACGCCCGGCCCCGGTGGCCGCCGGCGGCCAGAAGCGCGCCACCGCATCGGCCAGGCCGTTGGCGAGCGCGGCCGCGGCGCTGATCCGGGTCAGCCAGATGGTCCAGCCGACCTGGAACCCGGCGAACGGCCCGAACGCCTCGCGTGCGTACAGGTAACTGCCGCCGGGCTGGTCGAAATGGCTGGCCGCCTTCGCGTAGCACAACACCAGCAGGCCGATCGTCAGGCCCGCCAGCAGCACCGCCCAGACGCTGAAGGCGCCCAGCAGCGCGAAGGTCGCCGCCGGCAGCAGGTAGACGCCGCTGCCGATCACGTCGTTGAGCGACAGGCCCAGCAGCTGCCAGCGCGTCACCACGCGCGCCAGTCCCGAGGGGCGTGCCTGCCCGCCGCTCACCGGCCAGGCCCGGCGCGCCGGGCGCGCGGCCGGCATCGCGACACGCAGGAACGCGCGATCACATCGCGGTCCCGGGCAGATAGTGGTCCAGGTACGCGAACAGCGCTGGCGTGCCGCCGGTGTGCAGGAACACGGGATCGCGCATCGGGCCGCAGCGCGCGTGCGCCAGCAGGTCGAGGAATCCCGACATCGCCTTGGCGGTGTACACCGGATCGAGCAGGATCCCTTCCTTGCGCGCGAGCAGGCGCAGCGCCACGTCGCCAGCCGCGGTCGGCACGCCGTATCCCTGCCCGGCGTAGTCGTCCAGCACCACGATCGCCTCGTCCGGCACCTGCACCGGAGTCCCGGTCGTCCGCGCCAGGTCGTCGAGCACGCGCCGCACCCGGATCCGCTTCGACTCGGCGGGCTCGGACACCGAGATGCCGACCACGGCGATGTCCGAACCTGCCACGCGCAGTCCCGCGAGCAGGCCGGCGTGGGTGCCGGCGCTGCCGGTCGCCAGCACGATGTGGCTGGGGGCCGCCGCGATGTCCCGGCACTGGCGCAGCAGCTCCTGCGCGCAGGCCACGTAGCCGAGCGCGCCGACGCCGTCCGACGCGCCCATCGTCACGACGTGGGGAATCGCCCCCGTCGCCGCCTCCCGTCCTGCCAGCGCCGCGATGCATTCGATGCCCGCCTCTTCCGATGCCACGTCGTGCAGCGTACAGCCGAGCAGGCGGTCGAGCAGCAGGTTGCCGGAGCGGCGGTAGTCGCCGCCGGGCGCGGGCAGCGGGCTGTGCACCACCGCATGGCAGCGCAGGCCCAGGCGCGCAGCGGCGGCGGCGGTCTGGCGGACGTGGTTGGACTGCCACGCCCCGGTGGTGATGATCACGTCGGCATCGCGCCGCAGCGCCTCGCCCAGCGCGAATTCCAGCTTGCGGGTCTTGTTGCCGCCGAAGGCCAGGCCGGTGCAGTCGTCGCGCTTGATCAGCAGCCGCTGCGTTCCCAGGGCCCTGCCCAGCCCGGGCAGGTCGTGCAGGGGCGTGTCCCCGTGCATCAGCTTCACGCGTGGGAACGCGGTCAGGTCCATGCGGAATCCTGCAGGTGGCGAGTACGGGACACCGGCGCCGGTCCGCGCCGGCACGCGCGTCCACCGCTCACCGCGCCAGACGCCGCAACATGTGCCCGCTGCGGCGCTCCAAGGGCGTGCCGTCCTCCAGCGCGACCTCGCCATTGACGACGACGAGGTCGATTCCGGCCGGCCGCAGCATCGGCTCCAGGTAGGTCGCGCGGCTGTCGAGCCGGTCGAGGTCGAACACGACGATATCGGCCTTGCGCCCGGCCTGGAGCAGTCCACGATCGATCCCCAGGATCCCCGCCGGCAGGCCGGTCATCTTGTGGATCGCCTGGTCCAGAAGCAGCTTCGGTGGCGCGCCGACGTGCGCCTCCAGCATCTTGACGAAGGTGCCGGCGGCCCGCGGATGCGCGCCGCCGGGTGCGCCGTCGGTGCCGATGCCCACGTGCTCCGCGCGGACTAACACGTCGTGCACGTCCTGCGCCATCAGGAAGTGCGCCTGCGGCGGTCCGCCGTAGCCGATGACGTCGATCGCCGCCCGCTCGAACGGCAGGCCCGCCTCGCGCGCCACGTCCGACAGCCGGCGGCCGGCATGCGGACCGGCGGTGAACAGGATCGCCTCCGGCCCGTTGCGCGACTCCACCCGGCGGCGGATGTGAGCCTCCAGCGCCGCGCGCCGGTTCGCTACCGCATCCTCGTACTGCTCGCGCGTCTTGGCCCACTCGGGATAGAGGAAGTACAGCGAGCTGGCGCTGGCGAGGTAGGGATACACGTCGCCGGTGACCCGGCGTCCGTCCGCGCGCGCTGCATCGAGCCGGGCGAGCACCGCCCGCGCCTCGGCCGCATCGCGGCCCGCGACGATCTTCAGGTGCGACACGTGGACGTGCGCGTCGATCTGCAGCAGTTCGTCGATGGCGTCCAGGATCCGGCCGCTGTCCTCGGTATGCATGTGGCTCATCACGATACCGCCGTGCCGGCCGACGAGATCGCCGAGCGCCTTCAGTTCCGACCGCGACGCGTAGCGGCCGGGCGGGTATTCGAGTCCGAAGCTGAGACCGAACGCGCCCTGCGCGAGATTCGACGACAGCGCCTCCTGCATGACCGCCATCTGCGCCGCGGTAGGCGTCGGTGCGAGGTCCACGCCGGCCAACAGGCGCAGCGTGCCGTGGCCGGTGAGCGCGGCGATGTTGACTTCGCTGCCGTGGCGTTCCACCGCCCGCGCCCAGCGACCGAACAATCCTTCCTCCTGCTCTTCTTGGGCGCCGGGGGAGGCGCCGTCCTGGCCGAGCACCACGGTGGTGATGCCCTGGGCCAGGAAGTTCGCGAACGACTGGCGCAGCGGATCGCCGTGGGCGTGCAGGTCGATGAAGCCGGGAGCGACGAACCGGCCGGTGGCGTCGATCGTGCGTCCGGCGCGGACCTCGTCCGCGTCGGGCGTGCCGACCAGCGCGATGGTGTCGCCGCGCACCAGGACGTCCGCGCGCCTGGGGGCTGCGCCGCTGCCGTCGACGACGGTGCCGTTGCGGATCCACAGATCGTAGGCCGGCGCCGCGTCCGCCGCGCAGCCCGTCGACGCCAGCGTCGCCAGTGCCACGCACAGCGTCCCGATGCCTCTGCGCCACGGCCCGGCCGCCGCGCGATTGCCAGCGCCGCTCACCGCAGCACCTCGATCGCCGAGTGCCGCAGCGCCTGGAAGAAGCCCGGGCGCCCGTCCTGCGCCTCCGGGCGCGCGGTGTTGAACGCCGCGACCACGCCGCGCCCGGTCTCCGGGTTGAAGTACAGGAACGACAGGAAGCCGCCCTGCCCGCCGGTGTGGCCGACGACGCGGCCCGCGCCCTCGCCGCTGACGAAGAATCCCAGGCCCACCCGCTCGGCGTCGGGCGCATCCGACACGGCGATCCGCGGCTCCCACATCCGCGCCAGCGTCTCGCGCGACAGCACGCTGTCGTGGCGCCGGCGCAGTCCGGCATCGCCGCGCGGCGCGCCGGTGAGGAAGCCGACATACGTCGCCGCGTCCGCCAGCGGCGCGTTCCAGCCGCCGTTGGGGATCGTGATGCCGGGATCGAACTCGCCGTCGAGCTCGCGCAGCGCCGCCGCGCCGGTCGCGTCGCGCTGGACCAGGTAGCGCCGGGACCGGTGCGCCTTCAGGTGCGGCGGCGTCAGCCCGAAGTAGCTGCGGTCCATGCCCAGCGGGGCGAACACCTGCTTCTGCACGCGATACTGCCAGCCCTCGCCGCTCATCCGCTCGACCATCCGCGCCAGGTGGATCCACGAGGGATTGGAGTAGCCGTACTGCGATCCGGGCCTGGACTCGATGCGCTGGTACGGCAGCATCGCCACGATCTGTTCCCAGTCCGTCGGCTCGAACGGCTCCCACTCCGCGCCGCTGCGCCAGGGCCAGGTCGGCCCCTGGAAACCGGCGGTATGCGACAGCAGCATGCCGACGGTGATCGCATCCATCGCACCGTAGGGGTTGTGCATGCGCCGCAGCTCGGGGATGTGGCGCACGATCGGATCGCCGAGCGTCAGCCGCCCCTGCTCGACCAGCTGCATCACGGTGATGGCGTTGATGGTCTTGGTGATCGAGGCCCAATGGAACACGGTATCGCCGTCCACGCGCCGGCCGGCGGTGCGGTCGGCGAAGCCGTAGTCGCGGCGGTCGACCAGGCGGCCATCCTCGACCAGCCCGATGCTGCCGCCGACCACGCCGTCGCGCTCGAGCAGGCGCTCGAAGTCGGCCACCAGCGGCGCCCATCCGCGCGGCGGATCGGTCGCGGGTGCGGCCTGCACCGTGCCCGCCGCGAGCAGCACGACGGCGGCGATCCAGGTGCGGCATCGGGAATGCGGGACGGGCGTGTGCATGGCGGTCCTCCGGGAAACGGTGCGCATCGGGGCGCCTACCAGCGCTTGGCCAGGCGCGCGGAGACGTAGCGCCCGACCGGATCGGCGTTGAAGGCGTCGTAGCCCACCGGGTAGCGCGGCGAGATCGCGCGCGGCGGATCGACGTCCAGCAGGTTGCTGACCCCCAGCGAGGCGCGCACGCCGCGCATCGCGGGGAACCGCGTGCCCTCGCCGAAGGCGTAGCTCGCGTTGACGTCGACCGTGGTCCACGCGTCGATCGGCACGTCCACGGCCTGGCTGTCGTTGACGTAGCCGTCGGCATGGCTGACCCCGACGGTCAGGCCGAAGCCGCCACGCTGCCAGGTGCCGACGGCGCGCAGGCGCCAGTCCAGCGGCTGATTGTAGGTGTCGATGCGGTCGAACGCGGTGCTGTCGGCGGTCAGCGAGGTCAACAGCTCGCGCAGGTGGGTCGCGTTGAACTGCAGGTCGAAGCTGTCGCGCCCGACCGTGGTGCCGTAGCGCGCGGTGAGGTCGAAACCGCTGGTGCGGACGCGGGCGGCGTTCTTCTGCCGCGCGTCCACCAGGTGGTGCACGCCGGCCGCGCCGGTGCCGGTCCGGTCGATGTAGAGGTCGCCCGCCGCGATCCGCTGCGCCAGGTAGGCCTGCGCGGCGGCATCGTCCGGGAGGTCGGCGATGAGGTCGCCGAACTCGTCGCGCCGCGCCAGCATGCCGGCATCGTATGGCGGCGAGGCGATGCGGTCGGTGTAGTCGATGTCGAACCAGTTGACGCCCAGTTCGAGCCCGGGCACCGGCGCCGGGCGGTAGGTGAAGCCGATCGCGAGGTTCTCCGATTCCTCCGGCGCCAGCGGCGCGCTGCCCGACAGCACCAGCACCGGGACCTGCGCCCCGCTCCCGTCGGGTGCGTCGAGCCATTCGGAGGAGATCTGCCCGCGCGTGGCCAGCGCCTTCTCCGCCATGCTCGGGGCGCGGAAGGAGGTGCTGTAGCTGGCGCGCAGGTCCAGCCGGTCGCTCGGCGACCACACCAGGCCGACCCGCGGGTTGGCGCTGCTGCCGAAGTCGGAATAGTCGTCGTAGCGGGCCGCCAGCGACAGCTCCAGCCGCCGCGCCCAGCGCACCTCCTGGTGCCGGCCCAGCAGCGGCACGTGCAGCTCCGAGAACGCGTAGGCCACCTGGCGCGCATCGTCGGCGCGGACCTGGAAGCCGTTGTCCGGGATCGCCCGCACGCGGGTCGACAGCAGGTCATCCTCGCGATAGCCGCCGCCGACGGCCAGCCGTACCGGGCCGCCGGGCAGCGTCGCCAGCGTGCCGTCGGCCTTCGCTTCCAGCGACCAGGTGTCGAAGCGGTCGTCGTAGTCGCGGATCAGCATCAGCACCTCGCCGGTCGCCACGCTGGTGTAGGTCCAGTCCGTCCGGGTGTGCACGCGCCCGGCGTTGCCGTCGAGCGCGAAGCGCCAGTTGTCCGACGGCTCGTAGCCGAGGCCGAACGCGACGCTCCAGCGGTTCGTGACCGGATCCTGGGTCTGGGTGGAAGTGCCGGCCGTGGTGTCGAGCGTGTCCACGCGCTCGTGGGAGTAGAGCAGGTCGGCCGCCGCATCGAAGCCGCCCGGCAGCAGTTGCCGGCCCGAGACCATCAGGCTGCCGGCCTCGCGCCTGGGCAGCAGCCAGGTCGGTCCGGCCAGGCCGGCGGCGACGATGTAGTCGCGGTCGAGGATGTCCAGCGGTTCGCGCCGGTAGTACTCGCCGACCACCAGGACGCTGCCGCCGTCCCAGCTGTGACCCGAGGTCAGCGACGCGCGGCCGTCGCGGGTGGCGCCGTCGGTCGCACTGCCGGCCTGCAGCGCGGCCTCGGCGCCGTCGAAATCCTGGCGCAGGATGATGTTGACCACGCCGGCCACCGCGTCGGCGCCGTAGATCGCGGACGCGCCATCGCCGAGGATCTCCACGCGCTCGACCGCCGACAGCGGGATCGTGCTGACGTCGACGAACTGGCCGTGCGCGGACGGCGCGACCCGGCGGCCGTTGATCAGCGTCAGCGTCGATGCCGAACCCAGCCCGCGCAGATTGAAGCCGGTGCCGCGGTTGAGGTTCTGGCCGTAGAACGGCGCCTCGCCGAACTGCCCCACTTCCGAAGCGCCCGAGGCGCCGCCCTTGAAGTTCATCGGCAACGATTCGACCAGTTGCATCATGTTGCCGTAGCCCGAGCGTTCGATGTAGTCGCGGTCGAACGTGGTCAGCGGCGCGGTGTCGTTGGCCACCCCGCGCAGGTGCGAGCCGGTGACGACGACCGCGCCGAACTGCACGACCTCCGCATCGTCGCGCCGCGGCGCCGGCGTCTCGGGGACGGTCGGCCGAGCGGGCGCCTCGGGCGCTTCCGGCGGCTCGGCGGGCGCGCCGGACTGCATCGCGCGGATGGCCACGGTGCGTTCGTCGATGCGCTCGAACGCGAGCCCGCTGCTGCCCAGCAGCGCATCCAGCGCCTGCCCCGCGGTCAGCCGGCCGGAGACCGCGGGCGCGTCGCGCCCTTCGGCGACATGGGTGAAGTAGGCGACCTGAAGGCCGGTCTGTTCGGCGAACTGCCGGAGCGCGCCTCGCAGCGAGCCGCCGTCCAGGTCAATCGCGTAGGTCGGTTCCGATGCGGCGGCGGCACCCGCCGCGACCAGCAGCGCGGTTCCGAGCATGATGGATTGCAAGGTGTTCGATCGCACGACGAGTTCCCCTCTGCGCTGGCGGCTCCCACATTCCACAGACCGGTCGAGGCGGTCGGAACGGCTACCGGCGTGGCACCAGGACGATGCGGTCGTCAGCGCGCCTAGGTGTTTCGACGACGCCGGCATGCTCGAGGAACCGTGCCAGTGCCTGCGGCCGGTCCGAATCGAACACGCCGCTGACGCGTTCGGCGGACAGCACGGGGTCGTCGAGCACCAGCTTCACCCTGTTGTAGCGGTTGAATTCGGCCACGACCTCGGCCAGCGTGTCGCCGTCGAACACCAGGCGTCCGCCGCGCCACGCGGTCACCGCCTCGGGATTGCGGATGTCGCGGGTCCGCGCCGCGTGCGCCGCGATGTCCGCGCGCTGGCCGGCAAGGAGCCGGAGCGCGCCGTCGGGCGCATCGGCCGCAGGCACTGCGGCAGGCCGGGCGCGCGCGACGGCGACCTCGCCCTCCAGGACCGAGACGATGGTCCGATCCGGGGTCCTGCGGACCACGAATGCGGTGCCGACCGCCTGGACCACGACCCCGTCGCTCGCCACGCGGAACGGACGCGCGGCATCCTTCTCCACCGAGAACAGGGCCTCGCCCGCCAGCAGACGCACCTCGCGCGCCGTTCCCGAGAACGCCACGTGCAGCCGCGTATCGGTGTTGAGCACCACCGACGAGCCGTCGGCGAGACGGACCGTGCGCTGCTCGCCGATCGCGGTGGCGTAGCCGTCGCCGGGGCCGGACGACATCAGGAACAGCCCGAGCGAGAACAGCACCGCGACCGCCACGGCGGCGACGCCCGCCAGCATCGCGAACGGCGTCCTGGACGCGACGCGCCCGCCGTCGCCGACGACCCCCAGGTCGACCACGTTGGTCTCCGGCCGCGCGAGCAGCGCGTCGACGTCGAACCGCCGCTCCGGGTCCAGCAGTCCCAGTTCCGCCCAGGCCCCTTCGGCGCGCAGGTATTCTTCCAGGTGCACCGGCGAGCGCTTGAGCCAGGCGACGAATGCCCGGCGTTCGCCGACGCTCGAACCGGGGTCGGCGAGCGACACCACCCACTCGGCCGCCTGCGCGGCGATGTCGCGGTCGCGGCGCCCGCCCATGCCGTCAGTCTTGTTCATGCGTGCCCGCCGCTTGCGTGCGGCACGCGGTCAGTCCGCGCGCCAGGTACTTCTTGACCATTCCGACCGAGAGTTCCATCCGCGCCGCGATCTCCTGGCAGGTCATGCCGTCGCGCCTGTGCATCAGCAGCACCGCCTGGCACTTGGGGCTCAGCGTCGCCAGCATGCTCGACAGCGCACGCAACCGGTCGTCGCGCTCGATCCGCTCGGCCGGATCGTCGGCCGGATCGACCAGCGTCTGCAGCGGCTCGTGCGCATGCGGCATCCGGTTGCGTGCGAGCATCCTCCACTCGTGGACGGCGTGGGCGGCGAGACGGATGACGAAGGCACGCGGATTGCGGATCAGGCGCACATCGTCCATCCGCAGCAGGCGCAGGTAGACCTCCTGGGCCAGATCCTCGGCCAGGTGCTGCTGGCCCGTGCGCGAGCGCAGGAAGCGCAGCAGGTCGCCGTTGACCGTGGAGACCACGTCGTCGAACCACTGCTCGCGATGATCCTTGTCCCCGTGCATCGTGTCCGCTTGCGCTCCCGTGGATGGCCCGGCGAACCGGGTGCGTCCGTCCCGTCGCCTTCAGCCCCAGACCTCGCGCATCACCCGCGCGAAGTTGCCGCCCAGTATTTTGCCGATGCGCGCCTCGGAGTGGCCGCGCCGGGACAGCAGGGCGGCCAGCGTCTCCAGGCGGCGCACGTGGTTGAGATCGGGGATGAACGTGTACAGCTCCGGCGCGTTTCCCGCCTCGAAGAAGCCGATCTCGAGCATGTGCTCGACCCATTGCCGGTTCTGCGCCTCGAACTCCGGCGTCCGCTCGACCGCCGAGACTGTCGCATCGGTGCCCAGGCCCACGTGGTCCTCGCCGCAGACGTCGATGGCGTGCTCGATGTGCCGGATCAGGTCCTCGGAGGTCGGCTGCCCCAGCGTACGCAGGTACGGCCAGAAGACGATGGCCGCCACCCCGCCCCGGTCGGCCATGGCGCGCAGCACGTCGTCGGGCATGCAGCGCGGCACGTCGGACAGCGCGGCGCAGCCGGTGTGGCTGAACACCACGGGCCGCTCGGAGGCCAGCACGCCCTCCATCGCGGTGCGTCGGCCGGCATGGGACAGGTCGACGAGGACCCGGTGCGCATTCAGGCCAGCGACCACCTGCCGGCCGAAGTTGCTGAGGCCGGCGTTGCCCGGCTCCATGCAACCGTCGCCGACCAGGTTGCGGCGGTTGTGGGTGAGCTGGATCACGCGCACCCCGCGCCTGTGGTACAGGTCGATGCGGTCCAGGTCCTCGCCCAGCGGCGAGGTGTCCTGGAAGCCGTAGATCAGGCCGAACCTGCGCTCGCGCCGGGCGCGCGCCAGGTCATCGGCGGACAGGATCCCGATCAGGCGGTCGGGATGCAGCCGCAGTTGGCGGTCCCAGTGCGCCAGTTCGCCCAGCACGGTCTGGTAGCCGGCCTCGCCGAACCAAGACCGTCCCGACGGCGCGGTCGTCAGCACCACCGCGTCGACCCCGGAGGCGCGCGCGTCGGCGAGGGTGAGCGCGTCCAGGCTGCGGTCCGGCGGCCCGCCCCAGCGGCCCAGGCCGCCGCAGCCGTCGATGACCAGCATGTCCGCGTACGGCGGCCACGGCAGCGGCACGTTGCCGCGCGCGCGGCTCGCGGAGGCCGCGCCCACCGGACCCAGGCAGCGGGCCACCGCCGCCGCACCCGCCGCGATCAGCAGCTCCCGTCGATTCATGCCGTCTCCCGCGCGCGATGGCTGTCCTGTCGTAGACGGGGCGACAGGGAAAAACGGCCACCGGCGCGCCATTCCTGGCCGGCACCGGTGTAGAAGGCCGGCCGGAACTCCGACGCCAGCCTCCCCCTTTCGCGGCAGGTATCGAGCATTGGCGTGGTCGATGCGGAACTTCCGAGCCTGTATCCAGCGGCTCCAGACGCCTGGCCGGAAGCACGTAGCCGGTCGCAGGCTATCGTCCTAGCGACCGTCGGGCGCCCAGAAGACGTTGCGGAACTGGTGCACGATGTCGGGCGCGCGATAGGCGTTGCCGAGGAACAGCGCGACGTCCCCGCCGGGCTCGCCGGTGCCGCAGGCCAGCGGCTGCACGGCCCGCTCGCCGTACCGGCCTGCGGAGAAGGCCTGCCATTGGTCGTTCTCGATCGCGTCGTCGGTCACCGTGCCGTTGGCATGGCCGACACGATCGCGCTCCACCCGGAAACTGCCCTTGCCGCAGTCGATGTCGAGTTGCCAGATCACGAAGCGTTCCGGATAGTCCGCCTGCTCGATCACCTGGATGAACTCGACCTTGCGCCTGCCCCGGGCCAGCGCGTCGATGTTGCGGGCGATGAACGCCAGGCGCCGGGGCGCCTCGCCGACGCCGCCGACCAGGTACCAGCAACGCAGATCGGCCGCTGGATTGCACCTGAGCTTCCCCGATGCCATGGGATCGGCCTCCTGCGCCAGGCCGACGGCCGGCGTGCCGGCCACGATCGCCAGCGATCCGGCCGCCAGCAACGAACGACACCTGCGCAGTGCTGCACGAAATTCCATCCCGTTCTCTCCATCAAGAATAGACACCGCAAATCGGGCCACAGCGGCCGGTACGATGACTAGGGCACCCGTTCGACCGCGGGCCGGTAACGGGTGGTCTGCCCTTCCCTCACGTCGACGACCTGGTCGGCCACGATCACCACGCTGTCGCGGCTGTAGACCTTCTGGTAGACCGGATCGATGCTGCCGGCGCCGAATGCGGGCGAATACGAGATGGTCCGCCGCCCCGTATCGACGTTCTCCACGACATCGAAGCCCACGGGGAACTCGGCGAACACGAGGTAGCGGCCCGGCTTGAGTCCGGCGAACTCGAAGTTGCCCTGGGTATCCGTGCGCACCCGGCCAGCATACTTCCACGCGTCCGGGTGCAGCGTCCGCAGATCCCGGGTGAGGATCCGGCCGCCGACCGACTGGTGCCAGGCCTGGACATAACGGGTCATGGGCAGCAGGAACACCCATTCCCGGTCGGCCACGGCGGTCGTCGGCCTGCTGAGCAGGCCGGCCAGCGACCGGCCGGCCTTCTCGGAATGCCCCATGACGCCGCGCAGGCCGCCGTTGCCCAGTTCGAGCATGCTTTCGAGCTCGCCCCTGTCGAACAACTGGTTCAAATGCTGCTGCTGCGCCTGCGCCGCGCGGGCGCGGTCGTCGGCGACATGCCGGGACGCGCTTCTCACCTGCGCCTGCACCGCGTGCGCGTACAGGATCAAGAGCACGCACAGGCCGATGCCGCAGCACTTCAGGATGGATCTGGTCATCGCAATCTCGCCTCTTCCCGTTCGGATCCGGTCTTGGATTCGCCAGCGGGCGGCCTGTCCACAAGGCGCCAGGCGCGTTCGCCCACGCATCCAGAGACGGGTCGAGGGCGAAAAACGGCTACCGGCGCGTCACCGAGGCTGCGCGGCGCGGCGCCGGGCGTCAGCGCGCCTGGCGATCGAGCCAGACCTCGAGGCCCTGGGCGTTGAGCACGATGTCGCCGCCGAGGATCCCGTGCACGCGGGCCGCGGCATCATCGATGCCGTGGGCGGCGGCGCGCGCGGTGTAGAGCTGCGTCAGCCCGTCGACGATCCGTGCATGACGGTCGTCGTGTCCCTGCGCCGCCTGCGCGATCGTCACCATCGCGTCGATCTGCACATGCAGGTCGGCCGCGAGCCGCTCGCATCCGGTGACCTCGCCGTAATGCGCGATGCGGATCGACACCGGCGATGTCGCCAGCAGTTTGTCGATCGAGGCGTGCATCTGATCAGGATCGAACTGCACCGGCGACGTCGTCGGCACCGTGAACGCGCCGGTCGAGGTGTCGAGCTCGCGATACGACAGCCCGAAGGTATCGCCGGCGAACCAGCTGCGCGTCGCGGCGTCCCAGACGCTGTAGTGGTGCAGCGCGTGGCCGGGTGTGTCGATGCACAGCAGCGGACGGCCCGCGAGTTCGACGACATGGGCGTCTTCGGCAACGACCACGCGGTCTTCGGCAACCGGCAGCATGCCGGCGTGGTCGCGTTCGAACATCGCCTCGCCGTAGACCGCCTTCGCGCCGGCGATGAGTTTGGTGGGATCGATCATGTGCGGCGCGCCGCGCGGATGCACAACGAGCCTCGCGTTCGGCAACGCGCGGATCAGCGGACCCGCTGCGCCGGCGTGATCGAGATGCACATGCGTGACCAGCAGCCAGTCCACCGCGTCGCGCGGCACACCCGCTGCATCGATCGCATCGAGCACGGTCTGCGCGCAGGTGGCGGTGCCGCAGTCGATCAGCGCCGCGCGCCCAGCCGATTCGACGAGGTAGGCCGCGCACAGGCCGGGGCGGACGTAGCCGGTGTCGATGATCGTGATCGCGTTCCGATCGTGCATCGATCGCCTCCCGTTGGACAGAACCGACAGTCTAGGACGCGCGGTCTCGAAGCCCGATACGGCCTTGGTCGAAGCCGCTCAGCCGCGATGGCGCAATACGCGCCTGCGCACTGCGAAAGCGGTGCCGAGCACTGCCAGAAACACGCCGTAACCCAGTGCCGTTGCCAGGATCTGCGGCCACATCGTGCCGTGGCCGCGGTCGGCGACCGCGTGCGCCCAGTGGATCGACAGCAGGAATGCGATCACCGACGCCGCGAGACTGACGAGGTCGAACACGATTCGGCGCGCGCCACGCGGCTGGCGCGGATACACCCAGAACAGCACGCCCAGGATCAGGAACCACGGCAGGAACAGCAGCAGCGCCAGATTCTGCGCGACCGTCGGATTCACGAGGCGGCCTTCTCGGCATCGGCGGCGGCCAGCGCATCGAGCGCCGCCTGTACGGTGGCGGCATCGACACCGTCACCGAGGGTGGCCGGCGCATCGGCAAGTGCGAGTTCACCGCGGCGCAGGCGCGCGATCGTCTGGCCCGCATCGCGCGGCGCATCGAAGGCCGCGCTCTGCAGCAGCACGCGTTCGCCGTCGACAAGCTTGAAGTAGAACCTGCCGTCGGCTTCGCGGTACTGCTTGAACGCAGGCGGCGCGGCCCTGGCAGATGCGGGCGCGTCGGACGGAATCGACGCCGCGCTGCCGAGGTTGCGCAGCCCGACCGCGTCGCGCAGTTCGCGCAGCAGCGGGATCGCATAACGCTCGCGCAAGCGCTGGCCGCCGTCGCGCAGGATGTCCTCGATGTCACCCGGCTTCGCGATCAGGTCTTCGTAGCGCTCGCGCATCGGCGCGATCTCGCGCTCGACGACATCGAACAGCTGCTGCTTCGCATCGCCCCACCCGATGCCGTCGGCAAATGCAGCTGCGAAGCCCGCGGTCTCGTCCGGCGTCGCGAACGCCTGGTAGATCTGGAACAGCGCCGAGCCGTCGGTCGATTTCGCTTCGCCCGGCATCTTCGAATCGGTGAGGATCGAGAACACCAGCTTCTTCAGCTGCGCCTGCGGCACGAACAGCGGAATGGTGTTGTCGTAGCTCTTGCTCATCTTGCGGCCGTCGAGGCCCGGCAGCGTCGCGACGTTGTCGTCGACCACCGCTTCGGGCAGCGTGAACCAGTCGCGGCCGTAGACATGGTTGAAGCGCTGGGCGAAATCGCGCGCCATCTCGATGTGCTGGATCTGGTCGCGACCCACCGGCACGCGGTCGGCGTTGAAGATCAGGATGTCGGCGGCCATCAGCACCGGGTACATGAAGAGGCCCGCCGTCACCGCCGCATCGTCGTCCTCGCCGTCGGCGCGGTTCCTGTCGACCGCGGCCTTGTAGGCGTGCGCGCGGTTGAGGATGCCCTTGCCGGCCACGCAGGTCAGCAGCCACATCAGCTCGGTCGTCTCCGGCACGTCGCTCTGGCGGTAGAACCACACCTTCTCCGGATCCAGTCCGGCCGCGAGCCACGTCGCCGCGATCTCCAGCGTCGAGCGCTGGGTGCGCGCCGGGTCCTGCGCCTTGATCAGGCTGTGCAGGTCGGCGAGGAAATAGAAGCTCTCGGTGTTCGGCGCGCGGCTGGCGGTGATCGCCGGACGCACGGCGCCGACGTAGTTGCCGAGGTGCGGCGTGCCGGACGTGGTGATGCCGGTGAGGACGCGCTGGGGACGCTGGGACATGGGCTGCAGGCTGCGGAAAACAGGCCGCCAGTCTAACCGCTGGCCGCCGCGCACCCGGCCGCAACCCCGTTGGCGACGCGGGGCCGTTCGCCATCGCACCACCCCGCGAGAGACCCGCCATGCACGCATCCCGTTCCTTCCGATCCACCGCCGCCTGGCTGCTGCTGGGCAGCCTGCTGGCGATGCCCGCCGCGCACGCGGCACGTGCCTCCAAGTCCATCGAGCGCGTGCGCATGGAGGTCGTCGACCGCGACACCGGCAGCACTGTCCAGCCGGTCCCGCATCGCGGCGACGACTGGATCGCCGGCACGCCGGGCGCCCCGTACGCGATCCGCCTGACCAACACGTCCGGCGGCCGCGTGCTGGTGGTGCTGTCGGTCGACGGCGTCAATGCCATCAGCGGCGAGACGGCCGCGCCATCGCAGACCGGCTACGTGCTCGCGCCCTGGCAGACGACGGAGATCACCGGCTGGCGCAAGTCGCACGACGATGTCGCACGCTTCGAATTCGCCGCGCTCGGCGACAGCTATGCGGCGCGTACAGGGCGCCCGGACAACGTCGGCACGATCGGCATCGCGGTGTTCGGCGAGCGCGCACCGCCGCCTGTCGCGGTATCGCGGACTCCTGAGCCGGCACCGCCGTTGCCGCCTGCGCCTTCTGCGCGGGGCCGCTCGGCGTCTGCCGCGTCCGACTCGGCCGCGTCCGAGTCCGCCGCCTCGAACATGCGCGTCGAGCGCCAGCACATCGGCACCGGTCACGGCGCGCGCGAATGGGCACCGGCGTCGTCGACCGCATTCGAGCGCGCCACGCGCAGCCCCGTGCAGGTCAGCACCCTGCGCTACGACAGCGTGGATGCGCTGGTGTCGCGCGGCATCCTGCCGCGGCATCGTGCCTGGACGCCGGCGCGTCGCCCCGAAGCGTTTCCCGGCGGCTTCGTGCCGGATCCCTGATCCGTCCGGATTGTGCGGCGCTGCACATGCAAACGGACCGGCGCAGGCCGGTCCGTTTTCGTTCGCTGGCATCGTGCGTCGCAACGAAACGCACGTATTACCGCATCAGCTGTCGAGCGACTTCTCGAACTCCTTGACCTCGCGCTCGGCGCGATCCTTCTCCCAGCCGTACTTCTCCTGCAGCTTGCCGGCGAGGTACTTGCTGTCACCGGCCGCGACATCGAACACGTCGTCGGTCAGGTCGCCCCACTTGGCCTGCGCCTTGCCCTTCACCTGGGTCCACTTGCCGGCAATGATGTCTTTGTTCATGGCGATCGATCCTGTCTTCGGGTGGATGCGGCGCGGGCGCATGGCGCATGCAGTGCCCGTGTCGCGAATCCAGCCTCGCATCGTCGCCATCAACTCCGGGTCGAGGATTCGTGAGCCGCGTCGTCACGTCGCTGAGCGGCCTCGATCCGGGCACCGGATTCCACGCACGAAAAAGGCCGGCATGGCCGGCCTTTTTCGTGCGATGGACTGCGTGGATCAGGGACGCGTGGTGGTGCCGCCGGTCTTGTTGGCGCTGTCTTCCACCTTCTCGCCCACCTTCTGCACGTCCTGGCCGGCGCCCTTCATGGTGTTGCAGGCGGTCAGGGTGCCAACGGTGAACATGGCGAGCAGCATCAGTGCGGTCAAACGCTTCATGGGATTCTCCAGGATTCCGGTTTCGTTGCGAACAGCTGCGGACCTCCGCAACCATGGCGCGACTATAGAAACCTGCCTCGTGAAAGCCGTGTGCACCGATCCGAACGTCTGCACCGCGCGTTCAACGATGCGCGCGTCGCGTGAAGGCGTTCGATTCAGTCGCGCATCAAGGTGGATTTGCCGAACAGGCTTTCCACCAGGTCCACCGCCAGTTCCGCGGTCGTGTTGCCCTGGTCGAGCGCCGTGTTGACCTCGACGATGTCCAGCGACCCCAGGCGTCCGCTGTCGGCGATCATCTCCATCACCAACTGGGCCTCGCGATAGTTGATGCCGCCGGGCACCGGCGTGCCCGTGCCGGGCGCGATGGTCGGATCGAGCACGTCGACATCGAAGCTCACATGCAGATGTGTGTCGTCGTCGAGGCCATCCAGTGCCTCCTCGACCACCCGCCGCATGCCGACCTCATCGATGTAGCGCATGTCGTAGATGTCCAGGCCGTGCGCCTTGACCAGGCGCTTCTCGTCGGGATCGACCGAGCGGATGCCGATCTGGCGGAACTGCGCGACCTGCATCGACGGCGTCACGCCGCCGATGCCCGTCAGCGCAGCCGGGCCAATGCCACATAGACAGGCCACCGGCATGCCGTGGACATTGCCCGAGGGCGTGATCTGCGAGGTATTGAAGTCGGTGTGCGCGTCCAGCCACAGCACCCGCAGCTTGCGGCTGGTCGCGCGGCAGTGGTTGGCAACCGCGGCGATCGAACCGATCGCCAGGCAATGATCGCCGCCGAGCATGATCGGCATCCGTCCGCGCGCGAGTTCCGCGCTGGACGCCTCGAGCACCACGCGGTTCCAGGCGACCACCTCGTCGAGATGGCGATAGCCATCGCGGGGACCGGCCCACGGGTTCTTCGGGCCTTTGAGGTCGCCGAGATCGTCGACATCGACCCCGCGCGCGCGCAGCGCCTCGACCAGACCGGCCACGCGCAGGCCCTCGGGCCCCATCGATGCGCCACGGCGACCGGCGCCCACGTCGGTGGGCACACCGAAGATCGAGACTGGGGAATACGTCTGCTGCATGACCTCTCCTGAGCGAATGCGCGGCCGTCGCGCGCATGGCGACGGCGGGGATGGCATCGACGCCGGGGTGGCCGTGGGGAGGCGCCGGGCAGGCGCGGGCGCACGCAGAACGACATCGGAACTGGTGCCGGCACCCGGATTCGAACTGGGGACCTACCGCTTACAAGGCGGTTGCTCTACCAACTGAGCTATGCCGGCATGGCATGCGGCGGGGCCGCGGCGGAATTCTAACCTGCAACCTGCTGCGCGTTGCAGTCGCGCGTCTCGACGCGGGCGGCGCCGACGCGCGACCGCAGGGCGTCGCCGGTGTCGCCTTCTGCCAGTGTCGCGTCCACCCAGTAGCGCACCAGCGTGCTGCCGAGTGGCGCAGCGTCAGCGTCGAAGCCAGCGTCGCGCAGGGCCTGCGCACGTGCGCGGGCCGAGGCTTCGCTGCCGAACCGGCCCAGGGCGATGCCATTCGCCTCGGCGCCGTCGGCGATCACATAGTAGTCGTTGAAGCCGGCCGCCAGCAGGCGCGCGACCATTGCGTCGGCCGCCGCGCGATCCGGCAACGGCGCCATCCAGACGCGCCAGCCACGCGGGGTTTCGCCGACATCACGCGCGGCGACCATCACGGCCACCGGCGACAGCTGCGCCAATGCCTCGTCACGGGTCGGCGCATCGGCGAACGGCCCCAGCGCGACGCATTGCGCGGGATCGGCAGCGCGCAGCGCGGTGTCGATCGCCATGTCTTCGTCTGTCGCGGCGGGTGCCGCCGTCGCTTCGGACTCGAGGGATTCGGGCGGGACGGATGCAGACCTCCCGGCGCCACCCGCCGCCGGCTCGCCGACCAGTTGCAGCGTCGACGGTCCCGTGTCGACCAGCGACGCAGCATCGCCTGGGTCGCCGCGCACAGCCCACCACACCGCAACGCCGAAGTTGAGGATCACCAGCAGGACGACGGTCGCGCGCAGCAGCATGGCGCGATCCTAACCTTCCGGCGAGGCGATGCCGGCACTCGCGCGATGCCAGCGCGCGAGTCCGTGCAGCACCAGGTCGGCGCGCCAGTGCGCGTCGGGCAGGCGGCCGCGCAAGGCCTCGCCGCCGCCGCCGTGCAGCAACAGACGCGGTCGCGTGCCGAGTCGTGCAGTCGCCTCCGACAGGCTGCGCTCGACCAGCCCCAGCGCAGCGCCTTCGCAGCCCGATACCAGTGCGTCGTCGGTGTCGTCGGCGAATTCCACATAGCGGCCGCCGCTGGGTGCGAGCTGGGCCACGCGCCGGTGCAGGGCCTCGCGCATCAGCGTCGGCGATGGCGCGATGCGTCCGCCAAGGTGGCGCCCCTCACCATCGATCAGATCGACAGTCAATGCGGTGCCGACACCGACCACCAGCGCCGGTGCGCCATCGGCATGCGCGGACAGCAGCGCGAGGAACCGGTCGACGCCGAAGCGCGACGGATCGGCGTAGGCGATCGTCAGGCCATCGAGCGTGGGCAGCGTATGCGCCAGCTGTACCTGCGCCCCGCGGGCGGCCAGTGCATCGAGCAGGATCATCCGCAGCGCCGGCGATGCGACGCTGGCGACGATCGCGCTGTCGATGCGCGCAGGCAGTTCCTCGAGCCACGCCGGATCGAAACCGCCTTCCACATGCGAGGTGCCCTGCACCGCGCCGATGCGGCCATCGCCGTCGAGCGGTGCGAACTTGAGCCGGGTATTGCCCAGATCGAACAGCCAGGTGTTCATGCGATGTCCCCCCTGCGCACGCTGACCTCGCCCGCATGGAAGACGCGCAGGGCGCCGTCCACGCGGACGCGCAGCGCGCCATCGTCCTCGATGCCCGCGGCGATGCCGCGCAGCGTGCCGTTGCCGGTATGGATGTCCACCGCCGCGCCATCCAGCGCGTCGATGCGTGCGTAGCGGGCGCGGAACGGCGCGAGGCCTTCGCGATCGAACAGGTCCAGCGCTTGCAGCCACGCAGCCACCAGTGCCGCCGCCAGCGCATCGCGCGTGGGCGGCGCATCCGCGCAGCAGGTGGCGAGGTCGGTCCACGGCTGATCGATCGCAGCGGCCTGGGCCTCGGGCATGCGCACGTTGACGCCGATGCCGAGCACCGCGCGGACCGGCCCGGCATGTTCGCCGCCGCCCTCGACCAGGATGCCGCCGAGCTTGCGCAGGCCGCCCACATCGACGACCAGATCGTTCGGCCATTTCAGCCGCACGGCCTCGATGCCCAGCGCGCGCAGCGCCTCGACCACGGCAACGCCCGCGACCAGGCTCAGCCCGCCAAGCCGCGCAAGACCGCCTTCGAAACCGCGTTGCAGCGACAGATACAGATGCGCCGCCAACGGCGACTGCCAGCTGCGCCCGCGACGGCCGCGGCCGCCGGTCTGGCGTTCGGCCAGCAGCACTTCGGCGTTCGCGCCCGGCATCGGCCGGCGCAGCAGTTCGGCATTGGTCGAATCGATGCTCCAGGCGATGTCCAGCGACGCCATGCGGGCGCGGTCCGCCGCAGTGAGCGCATCGAGGATCGCGGACGGATCGAGCAGCGTCAGCGGCTGCTCAAGCGCATAGCCGACGCCGGCCCGCGCGACGATCGGCACGCCAGCCTCGCGCAGCAGCTCGATCCGCTTCCACACCGCGGCCCGGGTCTGGCCCGATTCCCGGGCCAGCGTGTCGCCCGACACCGGACCGGCGGTCAGGCGCTGCAGCAGTGCGCGTTCGGACGATTGCGCCGCGGGGCGCGCGGAAGGCGGGGACGGGGACGGGGACATCGCCCGATTATCGGCGAGCCCGACGCCGGCTGTCGCCCACGCGGCCGCACTGCGTCGCCGCGGCGAAACCTGCGCTATGATCGGCGGGCTGTGCGTCCTGTTTCCGTCCGGGGTACTCCGATGTCCGCACGTCCGATGGTCTGCCTGCTGCTGCTCGGCGCGAGCCTGCCGGTCGTCGCGCGCGACACGATCACGGACATGGCCGCTGACACCCCCTGCCAGCCGACCGCGAGCGCGCCCCAGGCCGCGCCGTCGCTCGACACAGGCGCCGCGCGACGCGCACCGGCCGCCAGCGCTTCGAAGACCCGCCCGGCCGCCAGTGGCGGTGGCGAGGTCGAAGACCCGGTCCGCGGTCCCCGCTGGCACAGTTTCCTACCGGGCATGTTCCGCTGACGGATACCGCTGGCACGTGCGCTCGCTGATCCGCCGCCTGTTCGCAGGCGCGCCTCCAACGATCCCCGATGCCGACTGGTCGGCCACCGTCGACCGGCTGCCGTGGGTGCGCGCGCTCGATGCATCCGCGCAGTCGAAGCTGCGCGTGCTCGCCGCGCTGTTCCTGCACCGCAAGACGATCACCCCGGTCGCCGGCCTGCAACTCGACGATCGCGCCCGTCTCGCGCTGTCGGCTCTGTGCTGCCTGCCATTGCTCGAATTCGGCGAGGAAGGACTGCACGGCTGGTCGCAGCTGATCGTCTATCCCGAAGCCTTCCGGGTGAACCGCAGCCACGTCGACGCCGCGGGCGTGATGCACGAGTGGGACGACGAACTGATCGGCGAGGCCTGGGAAAGCGGCCCGCTGGTGTTGTCCTGGGCGGATGTCGAATCCGACATCGCCGACCCCGATGCCGGTTTCTGCGTCGCGGTGCACGAGATGGCGCACAAGATCGACGCGCTCGACGGCGTGCTCGACGGCACCCCGCCGCTGCCGCGCGACTGGCAGCGCGCGTGGGCCTCGGATTTCCAGCGCAGCTTCGACGCCTTCATCGAACGCGTGGACGCCGGCCAGGACATGCCCATCGATCCGTATGCCGCCGAAGCACCGGAAGAATTCTTCGCGGTCTGCAGCGAATACCATTTCAGCGCGCCGGCACTGCTGCGCGAGGTATTGCCGGACGTGGCCGCGCACCTGGCGCGGTTCTACGGCCCTTCGCCGTTCGAAGCGAAAGCCTAGTGTCGCGTCCCGCATGATGTCGCAGGCTGCGCGCCGCAATCGGCGTGCAGCGCAAGGCGCCTGTCTTGCCAATACCGACCGTCTTGGCAAGACAGGCAACACAGCGATGCGCGCCGAGGGCACGTGCAGACCGGCATCTGATGCCGGACGCGACACTTAGAAGCCCGGCGGCAGGCGCACCGAGAAACAGGCGCCGCCGAGTTCCTCCGAGCGGCCGACATGCAGTTCGCCGCGGTAGCTGTGCACGATGTCCTGCACGATCGACAGACCGATGCCGTGTCCCTGTACGCGCTCGTCGCCGCGCACGCCGCGCTGCAGGATCGAGGCAACGCGATCGGCCGGAATGCCCGGGCCATCGTCCTCGACGATCAGCACCAGCCCGGGACGCCGGTTGGGTGCGGTCTCGCCCGGGCGCACGGTCAGCAGCACGCGCGATTCCGCCCACTTGAAGGCGTTCTCGAGCAGGTTGCCGAGCAACTCCTGCAGGTCGCCCTGCTCACCGTGGAAACGCGCGCTCGCATCGATCTCGAACTCGCAGACCGCACCCTTGGCCGCATAGATCTTCTCCAGCCCGCGCACGATCTGCTCGGCGCTGGGCTCGATCTCGATCGCGGCGGAGAACAGCTGGTGGCCGCTGGAGGCCGCACGCGCGAGCTGGTAGGTCACCAGATCGTTCATGCGCTGCAGTTGGGTCTCCACTTCCTCGCGCAACTCAACATCGCCGCTGCCCGCATCCAGGCGCGAGCGCAGCACCGCGAGTGGCGTCTTCAGGCTGTGGGCCAGATCGGACATGGTGTTGCGCTGGCGCACGAGATGCTCGCGCTCGCTGTCGATCAGCGCGTTGATGCTCTCGGTCAGCGGCTGTAGTTCGTGCGGATGCTGCATGCCCATGCGATCGGCCTGGCCGCGCTGCACGCGCACCAGCTCGTGCTCCACGCGCCGCAGCGGCCACAGGCTCCAGCGCACGATCAGGCCCTGCAGTAGCAACAGGATCACGCCCGCGACGCCCAGGTTCACCCACAGCGCCGCGCGGAACACGCGCACTTGGCGCGGCACGATGCCGGCGTCCTCGACGACGTAGATGGTGTACGGGAATTCCTCTTCGCTGCGGCCGTCCGGTGCCCAGACTAGGCCCAGACCGTAGCGGTAGACCTCGCCGCGCGTGCCGTTGCTCTGCACCATCGACAGCGGGCCTTCGAACTTCTCCTCGCGCGCCGACAACATCGTCGCTTCCGGCAACTGCGGGCCCGACGCGGACCGCGACGACCAGGAACCCGACGGCAGCACGACCTCGGCGTAGAGGCCGCTGCCGGGTCTCAGGAAGCGTTCGTCGGGCGGGGATTCGGACGGATAGATCTCGCCGCCACGCAGGAATTCGATATCGCCGGCGTAGGCGTAGACATAGTTGCGCAGACGTTCACGCTGGCCTTCGCTGGCGACGTCGATGAAGGCGCGATCGAGCGCGTAACCAGCGAGTGCCAGGAACGCGAGCAGGCCGATACTGGCCGCCAGCAACTGGCGGGCACGCAGGGAGCGCGGGCGCAGCCGCTCCGAGATCCGGTTATCGGCCGCCATCGTTCAGACCGGCGCTTGTGCTGCCCGCCGGCAGCAGCGACCGGTGGGCGCACGCGGCGCCAGTGCGGAATTCCGCAGCTGGCCTCGCCGCCTCATCCCTCGCCGTTGCGCGGGATCGCGAAGCGGTAACCGCGGCCACGCACGGTCTCGATCGGCTTGAGCGCGCCGTCCGGATCGAGCTTCTTGCGCAGGCGACCGATGAAGACCTCCAGCACGTTCGAATCGCGATCGAAATCCTGCTGGTAGATGTGCTCGGTCAGGTCGGCCTTGGAGACCAGTTCGCCGGCATGCATCATCAGGTACTCGAGCACCTTGTACTCGTAGCTGGTCAGGTCGACGTTCTTGCCGTCGACGCTGACGGTCTGCGCGGCGAGATCGAGCGTGACCGTGCCGCATTCGAGCGTCGGCTTGCTCCAGCCCGCGGCGCGGCGGACCAGCGCGTTGATGCGCGCGAGCAGTTCTTCGACATGGAAGGGCTTGACCAGATAATCGTCGGCGCCCTGCTTGAGACCGTCGACCTTGTCCTGCCAGCTCGAACGCGCCGTCAGGATCAGCACCGGGAACTGCTTGCCTTCCTCGCGCAGCGCCTTGATCAGTTCCATGCCCGACATCTTCGGCAGGCCGAGATCGATGATGCCGACATCGAACGGCACCTCGCGTCCCATGTACAGGCCTTCCTCGCCGTCCTGGGCGGCATCGACGGCGAAGCCTTCGCGCTTCAGGCGCGCGGCGAGGGTCTCACGCAGGGGAGCTTCGTCTTCGACGAGCAGGATACGCATGGGTCAACTCCGGTCTGACGGCCGGACCGGCCGTGAATGGGGGCGAGGATGCAGGATCAATCGTCGTCGCCGCGTGCACGGATCGGACGTCCACCGCCCCGGTTCGGGTCGTCGACATAGATGCGCACGCGGCCGCTTTCGTCCATGACCTTCACCCGGTTGAGGTCGCGCCCGTCGGAATGCATCTGTTCGATGTTGAGCACGCGGCCGCGGGTGCTGCGCTCGATCCGGCGGACCGATTCGGTCATCGAATCGCGGGCCTGCTGGCGTCCGACGTTGTCGGGCCGCGGCATCGACGCGCGCACGTCGGGACCGCGCGCGGCGGCACCCTGCGGCGGCGGCTCCTGCGCGACCACGCCCGTCGTCGCGGCGCACAGGAGCGCAGCGATCAGCGGGTGCAGCAGTCGGCGGAACGATGGGACGGGCACGGCCGCTCCTTGAAGGATGGATCGACGACAGGGGTCTCGAATGGTCGAGCGAAGGCAGTGAATCCGTCCTTAACTTTTCGTTGACAACGCTGTCTGCGTTCAGCTTGGGGCGGCCGACGATCATGGCGGCAACGGCACCGGGTGGCAAACCCCTGTGCTCAGGCGGCGTCGCGCGCGGCGACGCAAGCGGTCGCCGCGAGGGCCTGTTCGACCAACTGCCAGTCCGCACCGGGACGATGCCCACCCTCGCTGAGCACCTGCCGGAACAGGCGTCCGCCGGGCTGTCCATGGAACAGGCCGAGTACGTGGCGGACGATGTGCTTGAGCGCGACGCCCTCGGACATGCGCGTCTCGGCATAGGGTCGCAGCGCGCGCAGCAGATCGGCGCGCGATTGCAGCGGGCGACCCGACAGCGCTGCGTCCAGTGCGTGCAGCAGGTAGGGATCGTGATAGGCCGCACGGCCGAGCATCACCCCGTCGACGTGGACCAACTGGTCAAGCGCGGCGGGCTGGGTCGCGATGCCGCCGTTGAGCACCACCGGCAGCGCCGGACGCTCGCGCTTGAGCCGGTGTGCCCAGTCGTAGCGCAGCGGCGGGATGTCGCGGTTCTCCTTCGGCGACAGGCCGCTGAGCCAGGCGTTGCGGGCATGCACGACGATCATCGACGCGCCTGCCGCCACCGCGCCGTCGACGAAGCGCGCGAACGCATCGTAGTCGTCGTCGCCGTCGACACCGAGGCGGCACTTCACCGTCACCGGCACGTCGCTGGCCGCCGCCATCGCCGCGACGCAGTCGGCGACCAATGCCGGTTCGCGCATCAGGCAGGCGCCGAAGCGCCCGGCCTGCACGCGGTCGGACGGGCAGCCGCAGTTGAGATTGATCTCGTCGAAGCCATGATCGGCCGCGATGCGTGCGGCCTGCGCGAGCGCGTCCGGCTCGCTGCCGCCGAGCTGCAGCGCGAGCGGCGACTGCAGCGGCGTCTTCGCCAGCAATCGCGTGCGATCGCCGTGGATTACCGCCTTCGCATGCACCATTTCCGTGTACAGCCGCGCGCCCGGCGCCAGCAGCCGGTGGAACTCGCGGCAGTGCGCGTCGGTCCAGTCCATCATAGGGGCCGTGGCTAAGATTTTTTCCTTGTAATTCAATAGTTTATCCAGTAATATCAACAACATGAAGTCGGCCGCATGCACGCTCGTATGCACTGGATTTCGCCCGATTTCGCCCCTCTACGACGGCTCAGTGCACACATAGCGCACACGAAAATGGCGACGATCACCCGGCTCCGGTCGGGCCACTGGCGGGTTCAGGTCCGACGCAAACAATCGTATGTCAGCGAGACCTTCCTGCGCCACGAAGACGCGCGCAAGTGGGCGATCGCGACCGAACGCCGGATCGATCTTGGCGAGTCCACGCTGAAGCGGGCCAAAGCCGACCCGACGACCTTCGCCCACCTGGTCGACCTGCACGTCAATGACATGTGCGAGGTCGGCAAGGCGCCCCGCCGCTCAAAGGAGTTCACCCTCAACGCGCTCAAGGACAAGCTCGGCAAGGTCAAGCACAAGGATCTGGCCCGCGAGCGGTTGATCCAGTTCGGCAAGGACCGGGCGAAGGAAGGCGCCGGCCCGGTCACACTCAGCGCGGACCTCGGTTATCTCAAGTTGGTCCTCACACATGCCGCGGCCGTGCACGGTGTCGCTGTCAAGGTCGAGCCGGTCGACCTGGCGCGCGTCGCGCTCAAGCGGCTGGGACTGATCGGCAAGTCGCGGTGTCGCGATCGTCGCCCGACCGCCGACGAGATCAAGCGCCTGCTCGATCATTTCGACAACAACCGATTCCTGATGATTCCGATGGGCCGCATCGTGCGCTTCGCCATCGCCAGCGCGATGCGACAGGAAGAGATCTGCCGGATCCGCTGGAGCGACGTCGACATTACCGACCGCGTCGTGCTGGTACGCGACCGCAAGGATCCCCGCGAGAAGGACGGCAACAACCAGCGCGTTCCGCTGCTCGACCTGGCCGGTTTCGACGCGCTGCGCCTGATCCGTCAGCAGCGCAAGCGCTGGCCGCGGGGCGACCTGATCTTCCCCTACAACCCACGCTCGGTCGGCACCGCGTTCCGCCGCGCCTGCCGCGAACTGAAGATCGAGGACCTGCACTTCCACGACCTGCGCCACGAAGCCACCAGCCGCCTGTTCGAGGCCGGCCTGCGCATCGAGGAAGTGGCGCTGGTCACCGGCCACCGCGACTGGAAGATGCTCAAGCGCTACACCCACCTGCGTCCAGAACACCTGCACCGCGACAAGGCCAAGCGTCCCGCCGAGGACATGGCCGAGGTGGTGCGTGCCGCCGTCCGCTCGCTGGCGGCCGAACTGCACGTCTCGCCGGCCCAGCAGGTGTCCTCCATCGACGCAAAGGCAGCGACCCTCCGGGAAGCTGCGCCGCTGCTGCAGCAGCTGGCCGCGCTGCTGCTCGACCAGGATTCGCCTCCGCCGCCAGCGCCCACGCCGCCGGCCAGCCCCCGGCCCACGCTCACCGTGGTGCCCAGGTGAACCGGCCTTGCTCAACTGTAGCCTTTAAGCTACAATAACCGACGTCGAAGTCCGCGAGTACTTGACTCCGGACGGGCGCTGCCCGTTCGGCGACTGGCTTTCCGGCCTGCGGGATCGCCAAGCCCGGATCCGGATACTCGGGCGGCTTGACCGGATGCGCGCGGGACTGCGTGGCGACTGGAAGGCCGTAGGCAAGGGAGTCTTTGAACTGCGCGTCGACCACGGACCCGGCTACCGCGTCTACTGCGGTCAGGACGGGGAAACACTGGTGCTGCTGCTCTGCGGCGGCGACAAGCGAACCCAGGCACGAGACATCGAGATTGCCCATGACTACTGGCAAGACTACAAAGCCCGCAGCGGCTAGCCGGCCTTTCAGCGCAGGCGCCTACCTGCGCGACGACGCGGATGTGGCCGCCTACCTTGAATCCGTTCTCGAGGACGGCGATGCGCGTGTCGTGCCCGTGGCCCTGCGCACCGTCGCCGAGGCGATGGGTGGCATGTCCGTGCTTGCGACACGTACCGGGCTGAGCCGGGAAACCCTGTATCGCACGCTGTCGGAGAAGGGCAACCCGCGCCTCGACACCCTAACGGCGATCCTGGCCGCGTTCGGGCTGCGGATGGCGGTAGCGCCAGTGCCTTCTCGACAGCGCCAGCCGCCGCGATCGTCCGCACGCGCGTAGTGCGTTACCGGGAAAAGACATGCCGGTAGTGCCGGTCGAACCTGAGCCGGCGCAGGGATAAACGTCGGGCCTCACCGGAGCTATCTGATGACAAAACATTCTGCCGAGTTGGAAGCGAAGATGTCGCCGGAGGCACGCGCCCGTTCGGACGCACTTCACCGTAAATACGTAACTGAAATGCCGTTGAACGACTCGCCTCCGTCCAAGGCCTATGCCAGCGTCTGGGATGCGCTATCCGATAGCGCTGCAGAAGCCGCCATCCTCAAGGTACGTTCGGAATTGATGCAGCAACTCGCAACCCTGATCCAGGAGCGCGGCTGGGCCGGAGCAGAAGCCGTGCGGCATTCCGGCATCGACCCATCGCGTGCCGACGACCTCCTGCGTGGCCGTGTCTCCAGCTTCACGCTCGACGCCCTGGTGAATATTGCCGCAGAACTCGGACAACAAGTTCGCGTCTGCTTGGAATCCAGATAGAACGGCAATAAACGACGGACTATTCGACGAACTGCTGCGCAGTGCGGAGCAAATGGACCAGATCATTGACGGTCAGCACAGGCCCTCCCGCATGCTCTGTGTCGCGTCCTCGGCCTCACCGCGCGATCCAGACCAATCAATAGCCAAGTCCCGCCCTCGCTGACATCCAACGACAGCATCTCTTCCAAGACCTCCGGAACGGGCCGCCCGGTGATGAGAAAGCGACGAGTGCTGCGCCACATCGTGACATCGAACGCCGGATCATTCCCCTCCTTTACGACCCGGGCATCAACCATTCTGAAAGCTTTTCAGCATCAGCAACGCATAGCTGAAAATCAGGAGGTTGCTGCCTAGCCGGGTCGGTGGCCGCACGAAGATCGTGGATGATGTAAGGCAGCAAAGCCGCCCTGACCGTTTCCACGCGCGCCGCTGAACTGCCAAAGTATTCGGCTCGCACCATCTGTTTCTGTTCAAGCGTTAGATCTGGATGCGAAGTAACGCGCAGGGCCACTTGTGTTGTCCAAGCGGTATCCCGCTCCTGCCGGGCTTCGTCAGGCAATGCAAGATCGGTCATGCACAGCTCACTCAGTCGTGTCAGTGCGAGATCCTTGAAGGTCCCGGACTCGGGGACGTAGGCCCGTACATGCCACCGCCGTCCCGCTTCCACAAGAGAATGCGGATAAAAGATCTTGGACGTTGGCGTCGGACTGCGCATCGAGCAATGCATCGCCGTCACGCCAAGCCCTTCCCGGATCGCACGATGCAGGATCGCAAAAGCGAGATGACGCACAACCCCGAAATCAAGCTGCGTTCGCACCACGATGGCTCCGTCCTGGTTTCGCTCGGTGAGCGTGTATGCCAGGTACTCTTCGATCGTGCCAGTGGTGAGGAGCGGCTTGAAGTCCGCATCAGCCACCCAGCGGCGCTGGACAGTCGAATACGACAGGCCTATCGGATTCAGGTCGACGTACTGGGCCAGCAAACGGCTGACGGTGGTGAAGTGAAGATCCAAGAGCTCACGGACACGCTCATTGCCGGCAGCACCCTCCCAGATGAGCAGTGACTCGATGACGCGCAGGGTTTCCGGGCTCTTGGCCGACGCAGGCATGACTGGTACCTAAGGAGTTGCGGGGCGTAACAAATCATAGCAATATTGCTATATTAGCGAAATAACTATGATATCGAAAATGATATAAGCACCTTCATGTTCCCCGCTCACACTCCACCCTTGTTCGAAGTGCTTCCGCGGGATCTGTTCCGTCCCTTGGCTTCGCTCAATCGTGTGCACTACTGGCAACTGCTGCATCTCCTTTACGCCAGGTTCTTTGGCCCGAAGGCGGATCTGCCGCCGGCGGCGGGTTGGAATCGCCGGGATCTGCTGGTCGCCATTGAGCAGTTGCTCGAAGACGACGATCCCTGGGAGCTGGAGGATGGCGAATCACCCAACTCCCCCATCAACATTCGGGCCCACAATTACCTCAGGCGCCTGATCGAAGCGGGCTGGTTGCTCGAAGAGCGTGTTGGACTGGCCGTCGTCGTCTCCATGCCAACCGTCGTGAACCGGCTCATGGAAACCCTGCAGGTTTTCATCGAGTTCTCGCCGCCTCCGGTGGGCGCGAAGATGCGATCGATCGAGAGCGCCTTGCAGAGGGTGCTGACGTCCTCACAACCGGGAGACGAACTGGATGAAGCGGCCTCGCAGGCCCGCCTGCTGGTTGGAAGCATGGCTGCGATGGGATTGCGTGTGCGCGAATTGATGCGTGGACTCACGGCTGACGTCACCACAGCGCAGGCGCTACGCCAGATCTTCGACGAGTACATCGGCAAGACCTACATGGCGGACTATGCGCAGCTCGCGGGGGCCGATCATCCTCTCGCCCGCAAGTCGGCCGTGCTCGCACTGGTCAACGAGATCGCCCTGAGCGATCAACGTGATCGATTGTTGGCTTGGTACGCCGAACACCGTACCGGAGGTAACCGTGATCAGGCCGATGATCGGCTCGAACGCACGCTCCGTCGCATCAGGGACCTCAGCCGGCTCCAGGATTTCCTGGATCGTCTGGAAGATGATCTCAGGCGCATGAATCGACGCATGCTCGCGCTGATCGACTATCGCCTGCATGCACCAAGCCATCTCGAGATCCGCATCAAGCGCGCCATCGACGGAGTGAAGGACAGCGATGAGGGGGAGATGTACCTGCCGGCGGGTTCCGGCCAGATGCTTTCCGGAGAACTGTTGTTCAAGCCGCGCAGGCGCAGACCTCCTATTCCGCGGGCAGCCGATGCGCAGCGGCAGATGTCGCCCGAACAGGAGGCCCGCATGCGCCTTCGTGCTCAGGCTCGCGATGCAAGACGGGTGCAATCCAAGGACATCTACATTTACCTGCAGAGGGTGATGGGCACGAACCTGCAGGTACTGGCCTCGGATCTCCCAATACAGTCCATCAAGGATTTCCGGGTCGTCCAGACCTTGGCCAGCATGGCCCTTGCCGCAACGGCGCTTTCTGCCCGGGGCAAAGGCAACGGAGTGATCGGAAAACTCCCCAGGTATGCCTTCCGCACCGCCAGCGGCAGGCATGTCGACAACGGGTATCTGGACATGCCCGACTTCTACATTACCAAGGTGAGATGACATGGCCTCGATCTGGGAACGCCTCGCCGAAGGCAGCCGCATGTTCACCGTCGATGACTTCGAGCGCGCCGCCTATCGGCTGGTGACGGCGCAAGTGTTGTCGGTAAACGAGCAAACCACCCGCAAGGACTACTACTTGGTCGCCGAGCACCTCCGCGAGTTCAAACAAGTGCTCGAACCACTGGGCATCGGTCTTCGTCACAACACCCAGTTCCGATACATCGTTGCCCAGCCGCGGCATGCCCTGAACCAGAACAAGGCTTCCAAGACCGTCACGCTGATGATACTGGTCCTGGCCGACATCTATCACCGCGTGCGGTTCAACGGCCAGGAGGGTGACTTCGGCGAGGCCTACGTCGAACTGCCAGACCTGCAGGAGGCCTACCAGGGAATGACAGGGTACGAGTTCCCCAAGACGGGCGAACTCCGGGAGTTGATCGCCGATCTCGAGCGATGGGGAATCGCGCGCAAGCATGACAGCGAAGTCGACCACACCCAGCCCTTCAGCGTCATGATCCATCCGGCGATCTCGGACATCGTGACCAAGGAGTGGCTCGGACAGCTCGAAGGCCTGCGCAAGCAGGCGGGTACGGACGAATCGGAAGGGGATGCCGAACAGGAGGATTCCAGCGATGTATCTGCTTGAAAAGTTCCACCTCGTCCAGTTCTATCTATTCTCGGCCACCACGCTGCACTTCGGCAGCAGTTCGGCCATCGTCGCACCGAACGGCTCGGGCAAGTCTGCAGTCCTGGATGCCATGCAGATCGTGCTCCATGGCGGTGATCAGAGGGCTATCGACCTCAATGCCCAGTCCGGTGGGCAGAAGGGGGGACGTTCGATCCGGGAGTACCTGCTGGGGTACTACCGCGACGACGAGAACGTCCGCAACCATGCCACCTGCTACCTGACGATGATCTTTCGCGATAGCACCGGCAAGCATCCGGTCGTATCAGTGGGGCTCTGCCTAGGCGCGACCATCAGTGAGCCCAAGCACCGTGTCCATGGCATGTACATTCTCGGCGCGCGTCAAGGTAGTTGTCGCCTCAGTCATGCAGCCATTGGCTGTCTATCTTTGTCGCCTTGCTGCGTGGCCACGACCGAGTCGCGCTCGGGGTTGAGGGTGACGGCGCCGATTGGCGCCCA
>NZ_JAIWPU010000083.1 GCF_021191705.1 Proluteimonas flavola | reverse complement strand
ACCGACGCTTCGCCCTGACAACGCTGGTGCCGAGCCTGTTGTCGGCCGCCGCTACCAGCAAGCCCTGGCCAGAGCGGGCTCTGCGCGATGTCCCGGTGTTCTCTACTGAAAGTCCGTGCTAATCAGGAGAAGTGATGCCAACGTATGGTTGAGCGACCGCGCGAGAATTGCACTACCTCCAGACCCAAGCGAGCGACGTTCTTCGTCAGTTTCCAGGTCGCTCCCACCCTACACAATTTGCATTACTCCGCAGTCGCCGGCGCCTATGCGAAATGCTGGGTCATGGCGGACGATGCAATCTCCGCTTATTCAAAAGCAAGGTTCTCCGTTGCGAAAGGCGAATGGACGGTCGTTGCGGAGGAAGCTCCAATTGCCGAAGTGGTTGAAGCGGATTTCGCAGGCCGTGACGTCGGTCTTGCCCGGTTCAGAGCTGCGCAAGAGAAGGGCATCGCTATTGCCTACGTATGCTGGTCGCGAGACGGGAAAACCGAAACCGACTTGATGCCATTCGACCAGCCGCCACCGTTTGTCCTCAGTGCCTACATCGACAGAAAGAAGAAGTTGTCCAAGGCGGGGCGATGCCTTCACTTCGCGAGCGGGGAGCAATGCGGAGAGTTCATCAGCGCGCATTCGATCCAGAAGAACGGGCAGCTTTCGGTCATCGCGCACGAGGGACATGTCTATGCGCTATCGATGAACGTGGGCGACCTCAAGAAGAACGAGGGCGGGGTCTCCCTCACAAGGCAAGGGATAGGGGGGATCTCGACCTTCCCCGGCTTCTGCGACAAGCACGACAATGCGCTGTTCGCGCCGATAGACAAGGCGCCGCTGGTGCCGAACAGCGAGCAGGTTCTGCTCTATGCCTACCGATCGTTGTGCAGGGAGTTCTTCGTCAAGGAAAACGCCCTGGCCCTCATAGAGAACCAGATCAGGGACCTGCCTGAAGCAAGCGCCATACGCCCGAGCTTCGATACGATGAAGGCGGGAACGTCGGTCTCTCTCGAGAACCTGCGCAAGCACAAATCCATATTCGAGGCGGCCATATCCAACAGCGCGTATGGTGATATCGAGTATCTTCTTTTTACCAGCAAGCAGGCGCAATTCGTTGCATTTTCCGGGCTGTTCTACCCGGAGTTCGATTTCTCCGGGAATTTGCTTCAGGACTTGGTGGATCCGGAATGCCGGTACGACCTGCTCACAGTCTGCTCCGCGCCCGTCCAGGACGGGTGGGGGTTCTTGTTCGCCTGGCACAAGACGAGCGCCCCGACGTGCCGCGAGTTCATCGGCTCTCTGGCGGCCATCACCCATGAGAACGAGAGGGCAGGGGCGGACGCCATGTTCCGCATGGTTGTTTCCAACTGCGAGAACACGGCTTTCTCGCCGCTGTGGTGGGAGCAGCAGTCCCCGGGGCAGAAAGCCGCCGTGCTGGAGTGCCTGGCCCGTGGCGTCGACATGCTTGTCCCCATCGACCCGGCCTACTTGAGCAAAAGGGCCGAAGGTGTCAGCCAGTGGGAGTTCGATGGGGTGTATGTGGTCTTTGACTCGTCAGCAGATGCGCTCCAGCGCAACCCCAGAGGATCGAGCATCGATGCGGCCTGACCCGTTGCCGGGATGGCGCGGCCAAGTGCAGTCACTACATCGTCGAGCTTGCGCGCCTTAGTTGTACTGCCATTGGCAATCGCCCTTTGAAAGAAGCCGATACATCCCGGGTGGGGCAGGCGCCGGTTTTGGATCTGAAGGGTTTTCCCGTCAGTGGGTGGATGGTCAATGCGGTGCTGCTTCGGCGATGTTGCCGGGAGCATCATGGTTATCGTTGCGAGCGGCTTCCCGCTTGTCCAATTTTGAAATCAGCCTTCGGGCAACGCTTGCTCGATGGAGGCGCGAGCCAAACGTCCAGAACGCCAAGAGGAACAACACGGCAAACGAAAGCGTGAGGATCTTCTGTGCCGTGATGCCTTCATCCACCTTTCTCCTGAGTTCATCGGTGCCGAACGCATCGCAGAGCAGCCGGGTCTGGGTGGGGCTGAACGAGGTGCCTGCGACCACTGCATCCGGGGCGATCGCCTTGCACGATTCCAGGCTGAGCAGGCCTTGCGAGTGAGCCCAGAACCGGAAGCTGTTGTCCACGGTTCTGGCGCCCTCGGCGGTGACAACGAATCGCTGGCCGTCGTCCCTGAAAGACATGTAGGCGCTGCGCATGCTCAGAGTTGCATACATCGACAAGCCAATCATGATGAGGAATGCAAACGCCATCGCTACCCAGAGCAGCTGTCGCCTGCGCGAAGGAAGCGAAGACAGGTCTATTCGCAGGTGTTCGATATCGAAGTGCTTGCCACAGGACTCGATCATGGGCACCGCGATGTTGTTGCGGTTTGACCAGGCGATGACCTTGGTGGCTTCATCTACGGTCATGGCCCCGACCCGCGAAAAGTACTTGAACGAGGCGAGGTCGTGTTGGCCTTGGACGTAGCTGGCGATGGTTTCGTTGGCGATGACCCGTTTTCCCGCAGTGATCTGCCACAGGCCGGCCAGGATCGGATAGGTCGATCCACTGCGATAGATGACCAGAAAGAACGCGGCCACAACTATCGCCGGGATCAGGACCGCCGCGTATCGGCTGGTGGAGAGGATGGTTGCGAGGTCGAATTCCATGCTGTCGTTCCTTGAGTTCGATGGAAGTGAAGTGGATGGGGGCAAAAACGTGAATCATTCGGCCGGTGTTGGTGGCCTGCGGTCGACAATGGGTTGCCATGATCCGTCCTTGTCCAGGTGGCTCAGCGACCACCGTTCGAATCCGAATGCGGGACGATCGATCTGGGACAGCTCCCATTGCGGCAGCTTCAGGACGTATGGTTCGTCATCGTGATGCCGATCAGGCCATTTGACGATGACGCTCGGGCCCTCGTCGGCAGTAACGACCAACCGGCCCGTGGCATGGGCGAACAGGTCATCGGGAGTCGAATCCGTGTCGATGCGAAGCGAAAGTTCGTCAATGGTCATGGGGATCGCGATGACGTTTGGTCGTGCCATCCGCGTGTTGATGCTCTCCAGGTGGAATGCATGCTTGCCATTAAGATGGCAGATCAGGTGCTTCGATGGTTCGGCTGCAACGACGATCCCGAGAACGTGCCTGGACATGTCGCGCTGGAGGAAGAGCTGCCTTTCCTTGAGCTCGGACAGGCGCTTGGGCTTCAGACTGGATGGGTCGAAGGCGAGCATGCGGCGATTCTCCCCGGATGTGTTCCGGCAGGGCAGATGGTGGGCCCAGCGTAGAGGGGAGGGGTCGCAGGGCATGAGACTGGCGTCGCGCAGTTCCGCCGTCGGGCTCGCGGGCTGCGCCCCGCGCCTTTGCCGAGTCGCGGCCATGCGGCGCTGATCCCTCGCCTCTACGATCCTGAAGGATCTGCGCGCTCCGCTTGCCATCGCGTTGCAGGGTGGGTGGGCGGTCTTGCTGTGTCCGGCCACCGTATCACGGCGTTGCAAATATGTCGGCCAATGAGACAGCAGAACCCAAGTCGGGGTGCCGGGGCTCGTCGGTCGGACGACCGCTTCCGCGCCTTTCTGCCTCCACTTCGCAGAGCAGTTTCCTGGCTGTATTCGAGAAGCGACTGTTGGACGCGGCGGTGGAGAAAACCAGCTTGCGCAGCTGATTCGATGCAAGGGGTAGGATGCGATGCGAATTTCCGTCAAGCATTTGCTTGCGGAAGAACAGCCGCCTGAATTCTAGAATTGCTTCCGCGTCGAGCGTCGGATTGCTGGCGATAAGCACGCTCGTCGCGAACTCGAAAGCTGCTTGGTCGCTCGCTTGGTGTTCCTCCAGAAGCAGGCAACCCAAGCTGACGCCGGCGCGGCTGCCATTGCGAGCACAGGCATCAAGAATGGCCGCGATCGCTTCCGGGAGTTGGCCAAGCTTCGCATGGACGGATGCGGCGACATTGTCCAGGTACCACCAGCCTGACCGGGGGCCGAAAAAGGTGCCGTCCGCAACCATCTCGGAAAACTGGCCCCAGGTTTCTGAAGAAAGCGCCGAGACGACGCTATGCCCGATGTGTTCATGGCGATGCAAATCGCCATCCGACCTCTCGAGCATTTGACGAAGCAGGGAGAAGGCCGCGGGCGAGCCGTCGGCGGCCAAGCGACTTGCGACATCATAGCCGCCGTCCGTAGCCATCCATCGTTCCAGATAGTGTGATGCCGGATTCGGGAGCAACTCATGCGGGAGGCGAAGGACTATATGGCAGAGATTCCTGGACTCGTATGCGCGAGACTGATCGAGCCATCCTTGTGCGGCCATGCCATCCCACAGGGCACATAGTCTCGCAATTAGCTCAGGGTGTTCGATGCGAAGCCCTTGATCCAGAAGCGAGCTTGCCGCTTCTACTACGGTCCTGTCGCTTGCTGCGGGACTCACAATGGCGGTCAGCACCACGGGGACACCTACTGGGCTTGGTATTCGGGGCAGTGCCAGCGTCAGCGCAGCGGCCCGTGATCCGATGCGTTGCCGGTCGCGATCTTGGATTGAGAGATCTTCGAGCTTGTGCAGGGCAAGGCGCAGTTGGTCGACAAGCTGCGAGGCGATTGCGTCTGTTTCGGTCTGCAGGTCGTGCGATGGCTGCAACATGATCCGACCGGATTCCCGGTGGAGTCTGGTCATGCGTGCGTTGTTGAACTGGCCGATTGGCGACTCGGGAAGCTTCGATCGCCATGGCTTCTGAAGTATGGCCGCCATGGCCGAGAATACGAACTGCTCGGCTTGCTCATGACCCACCAACCCCTTGAGGGTGGGAAGGGCGTTGCTTCCCCATCTGACCAGCACTCGAGACAGAACGATGTCGTTGTGCGGATTCATGGGCCGTTCCCGCGTTCCACCGGCGTTGGCCCATTGGGCGATGGCGATTCGATAGGATGACCACTGATCCAGTTCCGATCGACAAGCGCGCGCAATCAGATCCTGGTAGTGATCCGGGCTGACACGGCTGGCGATGTCTGCCAGCGTGCACATCAGTTCCCCGGGCTGGACATTGTCCGTAAGCGCCTGGATCAATGCGTCAGTCTGCTCGATGCCGGGTACCCAGAGCGCACGCGTCCGACCGCCGTATGTTTCGTCTGCCCGGCTCTGGATCAATCCCGCAATCTCCTGCCGTATGGGCAGGTCGTTCTTTCCTGCCTCTTGGATGGCGGCGGCGATCAATCTGTCGCCGTCCATCTGGACCAGGAGCGAACGAAGTGCGAAATACCGATCCTGACTCGAATGGCACTTACTTAGCGCCAACCCACTGAAACCAAAAGAGAAGTCGGCTCACGATGCTAAGGTGGAGTTGCGAGACCACACCCAAGCAAAGGAGCCGACCCCATGCATCCTATGCGCAGCCGCGGCGTGCAG
>NZ_JAIWPU010000082.1 GCF_021191705.1 Proluteimonas flavola | reverse complement strand
CACCGGCTTGCTCGAAGGCATTAACAACAAGATCAAGGTCATCAAGCGCATTGCCTACGGCTACCGCGATGACGCCTACTTCTTCCTCAAGATCCGTGCCGCCTTCCCCGGAGTTGGGCGATGAACCTTTTCTTTTCGTCGCATCGTGTCGACGGTGCGGCTGCGCCTCGGGCTCGTGTCCCGCAACCGGACGCGCAAACAATCTCCCCGGCGTGCCGCCTCCTCGCCGACACATTCTTTGCGCTTTCCGGTCCTCCACTGCGTTGCGGCCGCAGGCGGTGCGGGCCGCCCGACCGTCGCCCTTTTGGCGCCGTCAAGGCCGCGATGGGCGCGACCTGACAAACCAAAGGAGCACACACCATGTCCACTATCGGCACCTTCACCAAGTCCGAGAACGGCTACGCAGGCACCGTCCGCACCCTCAACGTCAACGTCAAGGTCAAGTTCGTCCCGAACGACAAGAGCAGCGAGAAGAGCCCCGACTTCCGCGTGCTGGCCGGCAACTACGAGTTGGGCGCGGCGTGGGTGCTGGTCAACCGTGACTTGATCGTGGTCCCTGAGGGATCCAGACAAGGTCGGTACGGCGCTGGTGATGGTCGAGATGGCTCTTGACGTGCGTCAAAACGGCATCCTTGTTCGCCTTGAGCGATACGCCACACATCAAAATACAGCGGTTCACCACCCTAGGCGAGGGTGCGTCAGACCACGACCATATGCTCGCTGGATGCGGAAAAGTTGCAGGACTTCCAGCGCGATGCTTCCATCGTCATGGCGATCTCGATGGAACTGGCCGGCAGCGATCGGCAGCGGGCTGTGTTCTGGTTTCGCAATGTATCGCAGCAGGAGCTTGATGGATGAGGGCGGAGCAACTGGTGGTCGGCGGGCTAGCCGAGGACATGCACGGCTATCTGATCAACTTGTCGGCTGGCGCCATGGGATGATCTTTGCCTCGGCCGGACCGGAGGTGGGGTGCTACCGTGTGTTGACGCCGAGCTGGGTGTTCCAGTCGGGAAGTGGTGCTAGTGCGACCGCCAAGGGCGGCCGCTTAAATCGCATCCACCCGGTGTATCTGCTTGTGCAGCGTGACATTACGATACCCCCTCAGTTCGGTCGCTTTGCGAGGGGCAGCGTCGGAATGATGCGTTCCTGCTCCAGAAGTCCTGGTGATTTGGCGATACGCTCAATCAGTTCGTCCCAACCAATGCGCTCACACCAACTCTGCATCTTCGTGATCTGACTTGGCTTGAAGGGATATAGCGTGTAACCCAGCGCTATCAGCAGCTGTGGATCCATGAGCCAGTGCTGGAGCGACCTCCTCTGCAGTCTTGCGGATTCGGCAATTGCATGGGCAATGCGGAATCCGCCTACATCTAGATCTCCAAAGTGATAGATGGGCACGTCGTCGTTGAGCGATTCCAGAATCTTCGAGTAGATGCGATGCCAGGCAGGACTCGGCATTCCACCTGAGAAGATGATGCATGCTTGTGTGCCGATTGCCAGCATGGCCATTTCATGAAATGTCGACTTGTTTTCGACGGTCACCAGGCATGCAGGCATGATCGTGAATCCGAACCCCCCGATGGCCGTCATGGGAAGGCCGTGATAGGGGCGAAATAAGGTGGACTTGATGTGCCCACTGGTGACCCAGGCATCGGCTGCGATCAGGAATGGCTGGGGTTCCTTGTGAAGGCCCAGTGCTGAAAAGATGTCGGCCTTGGCAAGTCCGCTGGGAACGATAGTACCCTCCGACAACATGTCCAGCCATCGACTCAGCTTCTCGATGCGCTTGCTGTCATTGAACATCCGGCTGCTTTCGCGCCGCATGAGTACTTCATCGGTCCTGCCCTGCCTGGTTGCGCATACCTTGATTGCATCCAGCAGTGCTTTCCGGGTTTCCGCGTTGGGTTCCTTGCCGCGCACCGTCTTTCCGGATATCCATCGATCGAGAACTTCGTCAAGGATTGGGAACGCGTCCAGGAAAGGTGCCAGCTGCTCTCTCGCCAATGCGACCTGACTGGCTCTCAAGTCGATGCCGAGATGCATGGCCAGCACCTCGATGTTCGCCACAACGATGGCCTCGACATCGCGAGGTGGAGCCAAGCGCGGCGCAGGGTCGATCTGGATGGCCCCCAAACGCTCCGCGGTCGCAAGTTCGGCGCGGAACTGCGTGGCGTCGTCCAGGCTGCGCATGACGAAGTAGTCGGGGCACTGTGCCTTGGTCAGGGGCAACCGAATGTGCGCAGGTTTCCCGCGTGCCTGTGCGGCCTGTGCCCGGTCGAATGCCTTTGCCAGGAACCGCTTGGCGATGCTCATGACGGGATTCCGCGCTCGGCCATGATCTTGCGGGTCTCCGCTTCGAGCAACTCAGGATGCCTTTCCCAGGAGTCGCTGGTCAGAAGCTCGCGCGTATCGGGTCCCAGTCCCACATGGTTCACCGCCAGATAGGCGCCGTCACGGTACAACTCGATGTATCCATCCACGGATTCGTTGATCTTCCCAAGCGCGTCGTCCGGAGCCGCCACGATGGGTTGCAGCCCGAGCGACCGCAGATACTCGAAGACGGCCTTCGTGTTGTTGCCGTCGATCTTGTCGCCCAGCTCATCAAACAGGATCAAGGACATGCCGCTGGTGTCACCCTGCAATTTCCCGTAGGCGGCCGCCAGAGCCGCGCCAGCCACCACGAACAGCGGGGCGCGGTGCTCGCCGCCGGAACCCTTCTCCATGCGATTCTTGAGCGTAGAGATCGTCTGACCGTCATTCCTGACCTCGACCTCAAAGGAGAAGAACTTTCTGTAGTCCCTCAGAAGTTCTTGCGATGGCCCGTTGACCTCTTCGAGGAGAGCGCGGAACTCGTCCGGGGTGTTGATCGGATCTTCGAACAGGTTGTCCTCGCTGCTGCGGTTGGCAATGTCCGAGATGAAGCGATGCAAGGTCTTGTACTCGGGGTTTACCCACCATTTGAAGTGGTAGCGCTCGTCGTTGGTGAACGCAGGCATGCGCGCCATGATGCTGTTTAGTTCGCGCAACTGGTTTGCCATATCGTCGAAGCTGCTGCGCAGATTGGCGGCGATGCGGGAGCGGAACGTGCTCACTGCGACGTGGTAGGCTTCGTCGGCTTGCTGCTGGTAGATCGCTAGTTCGGAGTCCTGGAGGCGCTTGAGTTCACTCTCCATCGCGCCCGTGATCTCGTCGGGGTCGGACGGGTTGGCGGCGGTGTCGAATTGATATCGATTGACGTATTCCCTCAGGCGGGTACGCATCTCGCTTTCCTGGGTGCCGTAGGCTGTGCTTTCTCGTTTAACTCCTTCGGTACATGTATTGATCATGTCCTCCAGTGTCTTGCCTTCGCGCTCCCAGCCAGTGCGGCGTTCGTCGATCCAGCCCGCATCCACGAAGGGCTGTCGCATGTCCTCGCTTGCCCGATGTGCGAGCCGATCGGCACTCGCCTTCAGGTCGTCATAGTGCGTGATCGCGTTGTCCTCTGCCGTCTTGGCTGACCCCAAGGCTGTGAGGGCATCGTGGTGGGCCTGTCTTGCGTCGTTGTACTGCTGGGTGGCGACATCCAGGAGTTCCTGCATTGCAACCAGATCAGGGTTTTGCTGCAGCCGGGCAAGCTCTTGCGCGTCGTCCAATGGCCGCTCCAACTCGCTGTGCTCTTCAAGCCAGCGCTGTATGTTTTCGATGAGGTCTTTCAGGGTCGTCAGCGGAGCGATGGCCTGTAGCAATTCCTTGGACTGTTGCGCTTTGCGATCCGCAGTTTGTACCTGCTGGTCCAAGCGTTGCTTCTGGCGAGCCAAGTGGTCGAGCTTCGCGCGCATGTCCTGCTTGCCGAGCAGCACTTCGCCGGCAGCCGGGAGGCGCAGGCGCTCGATAGTGCCGTTGTTCACCAGCGTGCCCTTGCGGGTCAGGCCGTCGTCACTGCGACTGGTAGCCGTCTCCAGTTGCAGGAGGTGGCGTAGGCGCGATCGTAGGAAGTTGACCGCCTGTTCGTTCTGGCCTGTGATCAGGTGGGCCAATGCGTTCTCCGGCAACGAGGACGGGTTGTGGGTTTGCCGCCGTGGTTGCACGATCTTGACCCCGAACGGGTTGTAGCCGTCCGGGATCGCTTCGTAGATCCTGATCGCATCGTCTTCACGCCCGGGTTCGACCAATAGGGCATAGGTGTTGCTGCGCAGGTAGGCCTCGATCGCCGGTGCCCAACTGGGGTCGGTCACGGACACTAGGTCGCATACCGGAGTGGCCTCGATGCCTTGCTCTTCCAGAAGGTTGCGGACGTTGATTACGGCATCGGGCAATTGGACTCTGCCGGTCTTGACCCGCTCGAGTTGTTGCAGAGCGGTCTTAAGCTGCAACTTCGCCTGTTCTAGGGCGGTGGCATCGCTGGCTTCGCGCTTCTTGATTGCCTCGAGCAGCGATTGACATCCGGCATGGGCGTCGCGGAGTCTGGCTGCCTCAGTGGCCGCATCCAGTCGCAGGGAATCGATTGCCGCACTGTTCGCGATGCGATCGAGCAGGCTTTCCCAGGGTTTAGCCAGGAAGGTCCAGCCATTTGCTTCGGGATCACGGACCTTCGCCGTACCGAATGCACCGACGATCCGGCGCAGCTCAGTGGTCAGGTTCTTCTTCAGTGGTGTCAGGAGGCGTTCCCGGTCGGTGGTAAGGGCTTGGTGCTTCTGCAACTCCGGATCGTTCTTGGCTCTGGCGGTGAGCTCCTTCAATCGTCGTTCGGCAGTCTCATGGCCTTGCTTTGTCGACTCCAGTGTTTGCGAGGCGGTCGCGAACCCGCGTTCGGCCTCGACCTTGGCCTCGAGGGAATCGTCGAGCTTCTCCATAGCCTGGTCGCGATGCAACTCGGCAGCCAGCGCTGCGTAGCTGACCTTGCGCATCCTGGCCAAGATCGTCTTCTGGCAGGCCTCAAGCACGTTGCCGCCGATCTGGATCCGTTCGATCACGTCGACGATCTTCTGCTTCAGGTCGCGGAAGGTTTCCAACTGGTGCCGGAACTCGCTGATGTTGATGGGGCGCTCTTCGATGATGCGGTCGCGGACGAAGGCACTGGCGTCATGGACGTCCTTCAGGTTCAGGGCATTCTTCAGTGCCTTGGAAAAGGCGACGTTGTCGATGCTGCGCGCCCGGTCGGCACGCAGCTGGAACAGCATGCGCTGGACGAAATCCGATGCGAGCCTGTCTCTGGGGAAGTCCGGCTTTCCACCGGCTGCGACCGTACGTTCACTGGCCCACTCCCTGAATTCGGGCCAAGCCAGGGGCACGAGTTGCCCCCTGTCGGTCTGGGTGTGGTCTTCGAGTTCCAAATCCACCCCGGGCAGAACCCGCCGCGTCAGAATAGTTGTCGCCCCGATAGATCCCATAATTTCGGCGGCAATGAAGGAAGGACGCAATGGCTCGATACGGAAAGGCATTCAAGGACAGAGCGGTGGCGCGGTTGCTGCCGCCGG
>NZ_JAIWPU010000081.1 GCF_021191705.1 Proluteimonas flavola | reverse complement strand
CAACGCCTACAGCTACAACCGGCGGCGCCTGCTGACCGGCGAGAGCGTCAAGCGCGGCGCGGCCGCGGCCTGGTCGATCGGCTACGGCTACAACGGCAACGGCCACCTGGCGAGCCTGGTGTATCCGTCCGGCCTGACCGTGAGCCATGCGCCCAACGCCCTGGGCCAACCGACGCAGGCGGGGACGTACGCGACCGGGGTGAGTTACTTCCCCAATGGCGCGATCAAGGCGTTCACCTACGGCAACGGCATTGTGCACACGCTCACGCAGAACGCGCGCGGCCTGCCGGCGAAGAGCACCGACTGCACGCTCGCCGGCACCTGCGCGGCCGCCAACCGGCGGCTGGACCTGCAGTACGGCTACGACGGCCACGGCAACGTCACCGCGATCACCGACCACACGTCCAGCGGCCGGCAGACCCGGGGCATGAGCTACGACGCGCTGGATCGTCTGATCCAGACGACCTCGCCGTCGGTGTTCGGGACGGCCAGCTACGCCTACGACGTGCTGGACAACCTGACCACGGTCAATGTCAGCGGCGGCAGCCAGGCGCGCAACCACACCTACAGCTACGATGCCGCGACCCAACGGCTGAGCCAGGTCAGGAACACCATTGGCGGCGCGGTGGTGGCGAACCTGACCTACGACGTGCAGGGCAACCTGGCGGCCAAGGGGACGCAGGCGTACCAGTTCGACCTGGGCAACCGGCTGCGCAGCGTGCCGGGCAAGGAGACCGGCTACGAGTACGACGGCTATGGCCGGCGGGTGCATGCGCAGACGGTGGGCAGCAGCCCGATCCTGTCGCAGTACGGCAACGCGGGGCAGCTGCTGTACCAGCAGGACCAGAAGCAGGGCAAGCGGATCGACTACGTGTACCTGGGCAGCCGCCTGGTCGCTTCACGCGAGCGGCCGCTGGCGACCGAGACAGCGACGCTCAAGTACCAGCACACCGATGCACTGGGCACGCCGGTCGCGGTGACGAATGCGGCGAAGACGGCGATCGAGAGCAGCGAGTACGAGCCGTACGGGCAACTGGTGAACAAGGCGCTACCGGACGGACCGGGGTTCACGGGGCATGTGCAGGATGCGGCGACTGGCCTTACCAACATGCAGCAGCGGTATTACGATCCCACGATCGGACTCTTCCTCAGTGTGGATCCAGTGACGGCGTTCAGCAGCCCGATCAGTCAGTTCCATCGCTATCGGTACGCAAACAGCAACCCATATACTTTCACCGATCCTGATGGGCGCTGCCCAGAAGCGCCCCAGACCGGTACCCGCATCTGTGGTGGAGGAGCCGGGAATAACATCTCAACCGTTAATGTGAATACATCAGGTGATAGAAACCAGCAAAAGGGTTCTTCTTCGCAATCCACGCAGGGGCAATCTAATCAATCCAAGCTGAGTGTTGCAGCGTCAGGGAATGAGAGCAGTGGATTGCAGCTGGGCTTAGGCACGGGGTGCATGGGGGGGGCGGATTGCGATTTTATGTACAACCAAAACCAGTTCCTGACTGGAGAAATCAATAGGGATGAGTTCCTGGATCGCACCCAAACGCAAGGGGCGGCAGGTGTTGTTGGAGGGGTTATCGGGGGTGCGATATGGGTCGCACCGACGGCGGGTCCTGCGGCGGCAGGTTACATGGGGTCATCAGGTCGCATAATTGGGCATCCAGCTTATGGCGGCCGTACTATTCAGTTCTTGCGTTCGGGAAAGGTTAGGTTTGGCTGGGGGCGGGATGGAGGTCCTACCCTTCGTATCGGGATAGGAAATAAGCACATTGATTTGTGGAAGATGAAGCCACCAAGCAAATGAGGTTGAACATGAGCCCCTTTTTTGTTCCGAGAAGTATCATCAAGATCCGAGGTAAGGGTTTCAATGATCTTAACTTAGACGAGATTGCCTCAATGATTGAGGCGGATTCATCGATCTCACCATTAGGAAATGAGCTTTTCGATTCATCTGCACTGGATACCTTTCTTCATAATGCAACGATCAATCGAAATGATTTGGAAAAGGTTAGGAAGGAAATTCTCCGCAATATCTATGTGGAAATACCGGGATCAAATGAAATAATTATAGATACTGAGTTCCTGATACGTTATGCAAATAATTTGCGGGGGAAGCTGAAGGTGTAGGTTGACTCCCGCCCATGAAGCACGAGGCCCGGAACAACGGTTCCAGGTTGAGTTTCCGCCAAACAGGCCGGCACTGAAGCCAGCGTGCGCTCCTTCAAATCTGTTTCTCGCCCGCAACCGCCTCACCGCGCTGTCCTTCGCCAACGGCATCGGCAACCAGGCCTGGACGTATACGCCCGACGGCCTGCCGGCGACGATCACCACCCACAACACCAGCGGCGGCACGACGGTCGTCAACGCCTACAGCTACAACCGGCGGCGCCTGCTGACCGGCGAGAGCGTCAAGCGCGGCGCGGCCGCGGCCTGGTCGATCGGCTACGGCTACAACGGCAACGGCCACCTGGCGAGCCTGGTGTATCCGTCCGGCCTGACCGTGAGCCATGCGCCCAACGCCCTGGGCCAACCGACGCAGGCGGGGACGTACGCGACCGGGGTGAGTTACTTCCCCAATGGCGCGATCAAGGCGTTCACCTACGGCAACGGCATTGTGCACACGCTCACGCAGAACGCGCGCGGCCTGCCGGCGAAGAGCACCGACTGCACGCTCGCCGGCACCTGCGCGGCCGCCAACCGGCGGCTGGACCTGCAGTACGGCTACGACGGCCACGGCAACGTCACCGCGATCACCGACCACACGTCCAGCGGCCGGCAGACCCGGGGCATGAGCTACGACGCGCTGGATCGTCTGATCCAGACGACCTCGCCGTCGGTGTTCGGGACGGCCAGCTACGCCTACGACGTGCTGGACAACCTGACCACGGTCAATGTCAGCGGCGGCAGCCAGGCGCGCAACCACACCTACAGCTACGATGCCGCGACCCAACGGCTGAGCCAGGTCAGGAACACCATTGGCGGCGCGGTGGTGGCGAACCTGACCTACGACGTGCAGGGCAACCTGGCGGCCAAGGGGACGCAGGCGTACCAGTTCGACCTGGGCAACCGGCTGCGCAGCGTGCCGGGCAAGGAGACCGGCTACGAGTACGACGGCTATGGCCGGCGGGTGCATGCGCAGACGGTGGGCAGCAGCCCGATCCTGTCGCAGTACGGCAACGCGGGGCAGCTGCTGTACCAGCAGGACCAGAAGCAGGGCAAGCGGATCGACTACGTGTACCTGGGGAGCCGCCTGGTCGCCTCACGCGAGCGGCCGCTGGCGAGCGAGACGGCGACGCTCAAGTACCAGCACACCGATGCGCTGGGCACGCCGGTCGCGGTGACGAATGCGGCGAAGGCGACGATCGAGAGCAGCGAGTACGAGCCGTACGGGCAGCTGGTGAACAGGGCAGCGTTCGATGGGCCGGGGTTCACGGGGCATGTGCAGGATGCCGCGACGGGGCTGACGTACATGCAGCAGCGGTATTACGATCCCACGATCGGACTCTTCCTCAGTGTGGATCCAGTGACGGCATTCAGCAGCCCGATCAGTCAGTTCCATCGCTATCGGTATGCTAATGGCAATCCGTACGTATTCACAGATCCTGATGGACGGCAGGCGAATACGTGCAGTCGCGTTGGGGGAGTATCTTGTGCTGGCAGTTATGAGGGTTCAGCGCCGACGGGGGAAATGCGCGCGTCAACTCGAGGAGAGGCATTGAGAAGCAATGTCTCTCACAAGATCGATGCGAATCAAGTGCTTGGTCCTGGCGGAAAGAATGTTGCGCATTACTTGTCAGATGATGTCGTCGATACATTAGGGCACACGATCGATGGGAGCCTCGGGCCCGCTCTGAAGAGCGCTGCTCTGGGGCTCACGTTGAAGCGGCTGGGGCCGCTAGGAGACAAACTAAAAGATGCTGCTGGAAGTCTGGGGGCGAACCCCTTCCGAGGGAAAACGGCTAATGAAATTGCAGACACGCTTACAAGAAGAGGTTACGTTCCGCGAGGTCCTGACCCTGTCTCTGGTCGTGGAACTTTCGTGAACCCTAGGACAGGGCGTGGCTATCACATTGATTCGGCTCATCCTGAGCCGAAAGGCCCTCATGTCGGTGTTCATAGACCACGAGAACTGAGGGATGTGTTGGCACCGCGTGATTATTCTACTGAGAACTAATCCATGATTAGCTTTGAACTTAAGGGGCAAGAAAAATCTACACTGGATGAAGTTGATGTCTATCTTGATGAAGTTGGATTGAATTCTCTTATTGCGCAGCTTGAAATGATACGTTCTGGAAAAACGGATCACATTCACCTGATGGCAAAATCATGGGGTGGCAATCATCTTGATGACGAGGTGCGAGTAGCGTCTAACATGCCGGTGCGCCATGTGAAAATGATGCTTGTTCGGTCTTAATAAGATCCAGGGCGCTAGAGTGAATAATAGTAGATCCCTGTGGCAACGCGATCCCACTGAATCGAGGGCAATATGTAACAAGCTCTCCGGATGGCAGGTGGATGCAGGTGAGAGATGCAAACGGAAGTCCGACAGGAATAAGAATTGATGGGCCAAATAGCCTAAAAACGCATTCAGGCCCAAGAGCTTTACAGCCTCACGGGCACGTGCCCGGAGTAACTAATACAGACGGAACGCCATGGTTGCCGATAAACTGATTGAGCCTTATCCACCCTTTGATTATGGCGCTGCGGTTCAATGGCGACGAAGCTCTGGGGTCGTTTTGGTCGGGAGTGTCTGCGGATTTCGGCGCATTGAGGGCGCCGTGGCTGCAGCAAACATTGGATTTCCAGAGGGCACGGTGCTTGTGCTCGTTGAGATTGAATCTGGTGAGAGCGTCGAAATTCCTTCAGTAGAGTTGGAGCAAATTTAGGGATGGTCGGGCCTGTCGTTGCCGGCGTTCCTCAAGCGCTACGGCAGCGAGCGCCAGTGCGAGCAGGCACTGGAGGCCTCTCGCTGGCCGCAGGGCTTGAGGAACGCCGGCAGCGACAGGCCCGGCTGGAACTGCACGCGATTCATGGCCATCATCCAGACTCCGAGGAAGAGGGCGCCATCCTCGACTCTCGCCCTCTCACGGGCTGCGACTGCGCTGAAAGATTGTGCTAATCAGGTGGGGCGTTAAGACAATTGGGGCATTGAGACCTGTAATGGGTCGAAAGGGAGGGGGAATGGAGGTCATGCAACGGCTGCTGGTCACGCTTGCATTGCTGGTCGTTTCTTTCAGCGTAGTCGCACAGGACGCGATCCAGCCCTACGTGGAGTATCGGAAGCGCGTCGAATCCTCCCAGAATGTTTCGCCGCTGGATAATAGCCTGTTCGGTGAGCAGGGGTAACAATCCCCCGGCAAAGCCGGGGGCATTCGTAGTGTGAGCCGCTCAAAGCGGCTGGCGGGGCGCTAACGCGCTTCCCTTCGTAGGTGCCACCTGAAGGTGGCTGGCTTATCGCAGTAGCTGCA
>NZ_JAIWPU010000080.1 GCF_021191705.1 Proluteimonas flavola | reverse complement strand
CTGCACGCCGCGGCTGCGCATAGGATGCATGGGGTCGGCTCCTTTGCTTGGGTGTGGTCTCGCAACTCCACCTTAGCATCGTGAGCCGACTTCTCTTTTGGTTTCAGTGGGTTGGCGCTAAGTAAGTACCATTCGTGTCAGGGACAATTTGGTAGTTAGCGTTGCCCTGCCGTCCTCGCGTCCGACTTGATGCCATGCATCGCAGAAGACCCCGCCTCGGCGGGGTTTTTTGGTTCTTCGCCGATGCCTGGAGTCGTCCGATCGCAGGACGCGCCTGGCACCCCTTGCCGCTTTTTCATCAAGTGCGGGCGACCGGCAATGCCGTCTCCGGCCCCAGCCTGGGGCAGGCAGCGCGGCAGCTCCGGTCTTGGCCGGTTCGCGAAGCGACCGGCGATGGCTGCGCGTCGCGGCGCTGTCCTGGGAAGGTGACCGCTTGTCGGAAGCTGGGCATCAACCGCCGCTGCGCAGGCTCCGGCGCGTGCTGCCCGCGTACAGGTAGCTGCCGAGCAGGTCCGTCAGTTCGTCGGCCGCGAGCTTCCGGCCATCGCGGCACAGCTGCATGAGCTGCAGATTCACGATGCGCTTCTTCCGGTCGAACGTGGCGTCGGGCGCGAAGAAGGCCCGCGACACGATCTCCGGCGCGGGCGCATCCGCCGTCAGCAGCAGGCGCAGTCGCAGGCCATTGCCGCCGATGCGCAAGTCCGCATCTTCGATGTGGTGGATCGCCAGCGGCGCTCTGAAGTTGGCGAACACGAAATGATCCGGCGTCAGCTGCAGTGCGGTCAGGTCGGCGCGCCGGATCAGCCGGATCGCGAATGGCGCGAGCAGCAGCCCGAACGCCAGCAGCGCGCTGCCGACGACCTGAAATCCCAGCGCGCGCACGTCGTCCATGCCGGCCTGCAGCCATGGCAGCCGCAGCGCACCGGCACCGGCACCGGCCAGGACAAACATGGCTATCAGCGACACGCCGAAGATGCCGCGCCGCCGCGCGCCTTCATGCAGGCGGGTTTCGCCGGTGGCGCTTCCGGACAGTGCCTGCAGCGTCTGGGTGATCGCCTCGTCCTCCTGCCGGAACTGGTCCAGGAAGACGGACGTCAGGCGTGCGCGCAGCGACCGTGCGTTCTCGACGTAGCGGTCCATGACCTGGAGTGCCTGTGCGGCGGCGACCGGGCGCAGGCCGTGGAGAAGCGCGCCTTCGACGTCCGCGCCCATTGCCGCCAGCCGTTCGCCGTTGGAGGGGTGGGCGTCGGAGGGATGCGGCAACTCCACGGCCATCGCATCGGCGGCGAGCGAAGGCGGGGTCCGCGCCAGGTCGGCAAGCAGGTGCGCGGGCAGGTCCTCGATCGGCTCGGGGTCGTCGTGTTCGAACAGGCGCCCGACGTGGCGTGAGATGCTGTCGTCCAGTCCGGGCGCCAGGGCCGCCACACGCACCAGCGCCGACGCCGCGGCGGCGCTCGAGGTCAGCCGCACGCCGGCCGCATCGGCGATCAGTTCGCGCTCGCGGCGCCACGCGCCGACCGCATGCTCGAACCGCTCCTGGACATGGAGGCCAAGCAGGAACGCGGGCCGCAGCGTGATCGCCTGCACCTGATGGCTGCGGATCCTGGTCTCGGCGATCGCCAGAAGACTGCGGTCGATGCTGTCGAAAAGCGGCGCGAGCTGGCGGGTATAGACGATGTCGTCGCCGGCGTGGTGCGCGAGTTCGTGGGCGAGGATGGCGTGGACCTCATCGTCGTCGAGCAGGCCGAGCCAGGGGAGCGGCACATGCAGGGTGCAGCCGGTCAACGGCGTGTCGCACGGGAACAGGTGTACGTCGCTCGCGGTGATGTAGAAGCCGCCCGTGATGCCGAGCACGATATTGTCCGGCGCCAGCGCCTGCTGGCGTTCGGCCAGTGCATGCACGCGGGCCCACAGGCCGGGCGCCTGCTGCGGCGTGACCGCCTCGCCGAGGACCGGAACCGGCGTCCGCTCGAACATGTGCAGCAGCGCGGGCAATTGCCTGCCCAGGTGCCACAGCGAGTACAGCACGCCCAGCGCGAACAGTGCCACCACGACGAAAAGGTTCGCCTCGCCGCGGCTCATGCGGCCCGCATGCCAGATCGCCATGCACTCGAATACCAGCACAGCCAGCAGACTCAGCGACATCGCGACCGCATGGGCGGCCAGCAGGCGGGGCAGCCTTCGCGTCAACCGGGTCAGGCTGTCGAGCAGTCCGGCCGCGGTCCGCGGCGCGGTCGCGCGGATCGTGTCCCACAGCCCGAACGCCCCGATCCCTGCGGCCAGCAGCCCCAGTCCGACCGCCAGCGCCGCTGCGATGGCCATGGGCCGGAGTCGCGGCAGCAGTGTCTGCAGGTTCGATTCGGTCTTCTCGAGCCTGGACACGACCTCGGCCATCGGCAGGCGCTGCTCGCCGACCTGCACGAGCGGCGCATCGCCACGGGCACCGATGGCATCGAGCTTGACCAGCGTTTCCTGCACGGCGGCCAGCCGATCGGTGTGTGCGTGCGTGCGCGCGTCGACGCGATTCAACTGCCAGGCGGCAATCAGCGCCAGCACGAGCGGCAGCGCGATCAGCGCAAGAAACGGCTTGATGGATTTCATTCGAATCGATTCCGGTATGGGCCCGGTCCCGGGCGCTGTCCGGCGCGCGAGGACGTGCCGCGTGCTGGATCGTCATGGCCTCGCATGCGCGACATCTTCGGCTCCGCCGACCCGTGCGGCGATGCCGAAGACGGACAAGGGCGAAGGGGACGAGCGTCAGGCCCGTACGCCGGCGTCGTGCGCGTGTACTTCGCGTAGCGCCTCGACGAGAATCAGGAACAGCTCCGCATCGAACAGCGCGGTGTAGCTGTGGGCGACCTGGCTGCCGTCGCGCAGCTTGAAGATGATGCGCGAGGTCCAGCTCGACACGTCGATCTCGGCGATCGAGCCGATCTGTACGTCCGCATCGACAAGCGCGATCCGGTGCCGGCTCAGCTTCACGCTGTCGGTGGCGAGGTCGGCGTACTGCTTCACGCCGAGGCTGAAGATGCTCTTGAGCTTGCCGCCGAGCGACATGGTCTTGAAACCGATCGTATGCCCGGATTCGAGCTTCTCCAGCAGAACCGGCACGCGCGCCTGGTGATAGCCGGCCATGAAACGCTTGAGGAATTTCAGGTAGCCGCCGGTCCGCGCATCGATCGCGTGCCACTGCGGGTCGCTGCCGCGCCGCCAGGCCAGGCCCACGGGCATGCCGTGCCGGTAGAACTGGCAGGTTTCGGTGATGTCCTTGTACAGCCAGGTCGTGTCGTCGGGCATGCGCCGCACGCCGAATTCGCCCTGCTCCCAGCGGCGGCGGCGCATCGCGATGCCCCCTGCCAGGGCCAGCACGCCGACGATGCCGATGACCAGGAGCGTGTTCATGATGAGCGGCAGGGCTTCCGGATTCGCCTGGTCCTTGACCGCGATAAGCAGCGCCGTTACGGCGAGGAACAAAACACCGAGCACGATCAAACCGGCGCTCGGGAGCGACAGATTGACGTGACGACTCAGGACGGGACCGATGCGCGACATGCGTGTACTCCATGAATGGGGACCGGCATGTTGCCGTACACCCGTCACCGAGAAAAGTTCTTCGCTCAGGTCCGGGGAGAGCCGCGTGGTTTGCCGCGCCGACCGGCAATGCGGATCGAACCGCTGCAGCCGCGGGCCACGGGACCGGCAGGCCGGCGTAGAGGTGGGACATGCGATGCCACCAGGGCCTCGCGGATGCGCCGCATTGCCCGGATATGAATCGTCCCCAGCACGCGCCATCCTCGCGTCCTTTTCATGGGCCTGGGACCAAATGGTGTCATGACCAAATGGTGTCAGGGACAATTAGTGGGTAACAATCCCCCGGCAAAGCCGGGGGCATTCGTAGTGTGAGCCGCTCAAAGCGGCTGGCGGGGCGCTAACGCGCTTCCCTTCGTAGGTGCCACCTGAAGGTGGCTGGCTTATCGCAGTAGCTGCAACTGATCCAGTCGGTCATCTTCTCTTTCCTGATTACGGATGTACTCCCGGATCACCGCCTCGTCCCGACCTACCGTCGATACGAAGTAGCCTCTGGCCCAAAAGTGCTGACCCACGAAGTTCCGCTTGCGCTCCGCATACACCCACGCCAGATGGATCGCGCTCTTGCCCTTGATGTAGCCCACCACCTGCGACACCGCCAGCTTCGGCGGAATACGCAACATCATATGCACATGATCTGGCATCAAGTGACCTTCCTCCACCCGGCTCTCCTTCTGCTCGGCCAGGCGCCGGAACACCTCCCCCAAGTGGATCCGAAGCTCTTTGTACAACACCCTTCGTCGTCGCTTGGGGATGAACACGACGTGGTACAGACACTCCAATTGGCTGTGACTTAGACTCTGATACTTGTCCATCTCGGTTTCTCCAATCGTGTGCTTGGCGGCTCACAACTGGAGTCTCCGCGATGGACTCCTGTAAACGTCAAACGGCTACTGCCACCCCGGCAAAGCCGGGGGAACTCCCTTGGGGGTTAGCCTTGCCCTGCCGTCTTCGCGTTCGACTTGATGCCATGCACCGCAGAAAACCCCGCCTCGGCGGGGTTTTTTGTTGATCGACGCGACCGAACGATGTGACGGACATCGAGTGGCTGGCATCGCCTGGTTCTCGTGCGCCCCCCTCTGCTGGCGTCGACCTGGACAATTCCGGGCTCCCAGACCACCTGAGCCTGACAACGCAGTCGCCAGAGGTCCTATACGACACGCGTATCGCGCCGGTCATGTTGCGCCGATGGCCCGCCACCCCCGACCCGACCTGCCCGGCATTCCGCAGCACGTGATCCAGCGCGGCAACAACCGCCTGCCCTGTTTTCTGGGCGACAGGGACCGCCACCGGTATCTGACTGTGTTGGCACAGGCACTTCCGCGCTTCGGCTGCCACCTCCACGCCTACGTTCTGATGAGCAATCACGTCCACCTGCTGGTCACGCCGCCGGAATCGGGCGCGCTCTCCCGGCTGATGCAGACCTTTTCACGCAATTACGTTGGACTGTTCAATGGACGGCACGGGCGCACCGGCATGCTATGGGAAGGGCGATACAAGGCCTGCCTGGTGGATTCCGACCACTACCTGCTGGCCTGCATGCGCTACATCGAGCTCAACCCCGTCCGGGCCTGGATGGTCGAACGCCCGGATGACCACGCCTGGTCAAGCTTCCGCAGCAACGCACATGGCCACCACGATCCGCTGCTGACGCCGCACGACACCTACCAAGCGCTCGGGTCCGATCCCGCTGCGCGGCAAACCGCCTATCGGCAGCTTTTCGAGGATGCGCTCACCGAGACGCTGGTGGCCGACATCCGGGCCCACCTGAAGCAGCAGCGCGCATTCGGCGGCGATCCGTTCAAGGCCTGGGTGGAAGCGAGGACCGGACGGTTCTCGGGGGTGCGTCCAGCCGGGCGGCCGGTCAGGCCAAGGGACTGCTCCGGGAATTGTCCCTGACAC
>NZ_JAIWPU010000079.1 GCF_021191705.1 Proluteimonas flavola | reverse complement strand
CCCGACACAAACGGCCCGAAAACTCGCCCTTCCCGAGCGGCCGACATCTTTCTCGCGCCTTCTGCCGAGCCACATTCTGGCCGCCGGGAGATTCTCTTCGGGCGCATGGAGACCAGATCCCCACGCCGCCTGGCGTTGGCGCCTGACTGTCGCGCCTGCTTCGGCGCCCTGGCCGGATCCGACCCAAAGAAAAACCCCCGCCGGAATCCCGGCGGGGGTTTTGGGTAAAAACCCTGGCGATGACCTACTCTCGCATGCTGGATGCACACTACCATCGGCGCATGTACGTTTCACTTCCGAGTTCGGAATGGGATCGGGTGGTTCCATACAGCTATAGTCACCAGGGAGAGGGTGGAGGGTCGCAAGTCGGCCCGATTCTCGACGCAGGTATGCGATCGAAAGTGGGACTGACAGCGCTCACGCTCTCAGAGGTTGGGAAGTAGCGAACATTTTGGACGACTCATTCGTGTCGTTGGCCAAGGATGCTTCGGTAGAAGCAACTTGAGGTTATATGGTCAAGCCGCACGGATCATTAGTACTGGTTAGCTCAACACATTGCTGTGCTTACACACCCAGCCTATCAACCACCTGGTCTTGATGGTTCCTTCAGGGGAGTCAAGCTCCCGGGAGATCTCATCTTGAGGCGCGCTTCCCGCTTAGATGCTTTCAGCGGTTATCGCTTCCGAACATAGCTACCCGGCAGTGCCACTGGCGTGACAACCGGAACACCAGAGGTTCGTCCACTCCGGTCCTCTCGTACTAGGAGCAGCCCCTCTCAAATCTCCAACGCCCATGGCAGATAGGGACCGAACTGTCTCACGACGTTCTGAACCCAGCTCGCGTACCACTTTAAATGGCGAACAGCCATACCCTTGGGACCGACTACAGCCCCAGGATGTGATGAGCCGACATCGAGGTGCCAAACACCGCCGTCGATATGAACTCTTGGGCGGTATCAGCCTGTTATCCCCGGAGTACCTTTTATCCGTTGAGCGATGGCCCTTCCATACAGAACCACCGGATCACTAAGTCCTAGTTTCCTACCTGCTTGATCCGTCGATCTCGCAGTCAAGCACGCTTATGCCTTTGCACACAGTGCGCGATGTCCGACCGCGCTGAGCGTACCTTCGAGCTCCTCCGTTACTCTTTGGGAGGAGACCGCCCCAGTCAAACTACCCACCATACATGGTCCCCGATCCGGATAACGGACCTAGGTTAGAACGTCAAGCACGACAGGGTGGTATTTCAAGGTTGGCTCCACCACAGCTGGCGCCATGGTTTCAAAGCCTCCCACCTATCCTACACAGACGAACTCAACGTTCAATGTAAAGCTATAGTAAAGGTTCACGGGGTCTTTCCGTCTTGCCACGGGAACGCTGCATCTTCACAGCGATTTCAATTTCACTGAGTCTCGGGTGGAGACAGCGCCGCCATCGTTACGCCATTCGTGCAGGTCGGAACTTACCCGACAAGGAATTTCGCTACCTTAGGACCGTTATAGTTACGGCCGCCGTTTACCGGGGCTTCGATCAAGAGCTTCGCCTTGCGGCTGACCCCATCAATTAACCTTCCGGCACCGGGCAGGCGTCAGACCCTATACGTCCACTTTCGTGTTTGCAGAGTCCTGTGTTTTTGATAAACAGTCGCAGCGGCCTGGTCACTGCGGCCCCCGATCGCTGTAGCCCGCATGGGCCACGATCAAGGGCGCACCTTCTCCCGAAGTTACGGTGCTATGTTGCCTAGTTCCTTCACCCGAGTTCTCTCAAGCGCCTTAGAATTCTCTTCCTACCCACCTGTGTCGGTTTACGGTACGGTCTGCATAAGCTGAAGCTTAGGGGCTTTTCCTGGAAGCGTGGTATCAGTCACTTTGCTCTAATGAGCTCGTCTCGGTGCTCGGAGTTGAAGGGTCCCGGATTTGCCTAAGACCCACTCCTACCGCCTTTCCCCAGGACAACCAACGCCTGGTAGACCTAACCTTCTCCGTCCCCCCATCGCACTTATGCGAGGTGCTGGAATATTAACCAGCTTCCCATCGACTACGCATTTCTGCCTCGCCTTAGGGGCCGACTCACCCTGCGTCGATTAACGTTGCGCAAGGAAACCTTGGGCTTTCGGCGTGGAGGCTTTTCACCCCCATTATCGTTACTCATGTCAGCATTCGCACTTCCGATACCTCCAGCAGACTTCTCAATCTGCCTTCGACGGCTTACGGAACGCTCCTCTACCGCGCACATATAAATATGTGCACCCCAAGCTTCGGTTTATCACTTAGCCCCGTTAAATCTTCCGCGCAGACCGACTCGACCAGTGAGCTATTACGCTTTCTTTAAAGGGTGGCTGCTTCTAAGCCAACCTCCTGGCTGTCTGTGCCTTTCCACATCGTTTCCCACTTAGTGATAATTTGGGACCTTAGCTGTGGGTCTGGGTTGTTTCCCTTTTCACGACGGACGTTAGCACCCGCCGTGTGTCTCCCATGCAGTCTGTCTTGGTATTCGGAGTTTGCAATGGTTTGGTAAGTCGCAATGACCCCCTAGCCATAACAGTGCTCTACCCCCAAGAAGATTCACATGAGGCGCTACCTAAATAGCTTTCGAGGAGAACCAGCTATCTCCGGGTTCGATTAGCTTTTCACTCCTAATCACACCTCATCCCCTACCTTTGCAACGGGAGTGGGTTCGGGCCTCCAGTTGATGTTACTCAACCTTCACCCTGGGCATGACTAGATCACCCGGTTTCGGGTCTATTGCCCGCGACTATGCGCCCTTATCAGACTCGGTTTCCCTTCGCCTCCCCTATACGGTTAAGCTTGCCACGAACAATAAGTCGCTGACCCATTATACAAAAGGTACGCAGTCACTCCTTTCGGAGCTCCTACTGCTTGTACGCACACGGTTTCAGGGTCTATTTCACTCCCCTCTCCGGGGTTCTTTTCGCCTTTCCCTCACGGTACTGGTTCACTATCGGTCGGTCAGGAGTATTTAGCCTTGGAGGATGGTCCCCCCATGTTCAGACAGGGTTTCTCGTGCCCCGCCCTACTCATTTTTCATCGACATGGCCCTTTCGCATACAGGGCTATCACCTTCTATGGCCGGTCTTTCCAGGACCGTTTTGCTAAAACCATATCGACTTTTGGGCTGTTCCCCGTTCGCTCGTCACTACTCAGGGAATCTCGGTTGATTTCTTTTCCTACGGTTACTTAGATATTTCAGTTCACCGCGTTCGCCTCGTACAGCTATGTATTCACTGCACGATACCTCCTAGGAGGTGGGTTTCCCCATTCGGACATTACCGGATCAAAGCTTGTTGCCAGCTCCCCGATACTTTTCGCAGGCTACCACGTCCTTCATCGCCTCTGACCGCCAAGGCATCCACCGTGTGCGCTTATTCGCTTGACCATATAACCCCAAGTCGCCTCGGAGCCATACTTCTGTCGATGGGTACAAAGCATCGACGCAAATACAACGACTCAATTTACTAGGGACTCGAGGTCCCCGCCTTAGCCACACGACACGTATGAGTTCTTGTCTCAGACGCTCGCTACTTCCCTATTTTTCAAAGAACCGTCGTCGGGCCACAGTGCCCGGCGACATTCAAATCTGATGTGTGCGCAGCGATCGGTGTTTCATCAATCAAGAATGGTGGAGCCTGTCGGGATCGAACCGACGACCCCCTGCTTGCAAAGCAGGTGCTCTCCCAGCTGAGCTAAGGCCCCATGTGGTGGGTCTGGGAGGACTCGAACCACCGGCCTCACCCTTATCAGGGGTGCGCTCTAACCACCTGAGCTACAGACCCAGTCTTGCTTGATTACCAATCGTGCAGGTTACTTATGAGGACGCCTGGACAAGTCACGTGGTCTTGTCTCTAAAGGAGGTGATCCAGCCGCACCTTCCGATACGGCTACCTTGTTACGACTTCACCCCAGTCATCGGCCACACCGTGGCAAGCGCCCTCCCGAAGGTTAAGCTACCTGCTTCTGGTGCAACAAACTCCCATGGTGTGACGGGCGGTGTGTACAAGGCCCGGGAACGTATTCACCGCAGCAATGCTGATCTGCGATTACTAGCGATTCCGACTTCACGGAGTCGAGTTGCAGACTCCGATCCGGACTGAGATGGGGTTTCTGGGATTGGCTTGCCCTCGCGGGTTTGCAGCCCTCTGTCCCCACCATTGTAGTACGTGTGTAGCCCTGGCCGTAAGGGCCATGATGACTTGACGTCATCCCCACCTTCCTCCGGTTTGTCACCGGCGGTCTCCTTAGAGTTCCCACCATTACGTGCTGGCAACTAAGGACAAGGGTTGCGCTCGTTGCGGGACTTAACCCAACATCTCACGACACGAGCTGACGACAGCCATGCAGCACCTGTGTCACGGTTCCCGAAGGCACCCATCCATCTCTGGAAGGTTCCGTGCATGTCAAGGCCAGGTAAGGTTCTTCGCGTTGCATCGAATTAAACCACATACTCCACCGCTTGTGCGGGCCCCCGTCAATTCCTTTGAGTTTCAGTCTTGCGACCGTACTCCCCAGGCGGCGAACTTAACGCGTTAGCTTCGATACTGAGTTCCTAGTTGAACCCAACATCCAGTTCGCATCGTTTAGGGCGTGGACTACCAGGGTATCTAATCCTGTTTGCTCCCCACGCTTTCGTGCCTCAGTGTCAGTGCTGGTCCAGGTAGTCGCCTTCGCCACGGATGTTCCTCCCGATCTCTACGCATTTCACTGCTACACCGGGAATTCCACTACCCTCTACCGCACTCTAGCCTGCCAGTATCCAATGCAATTCCCAGGTTGAGCCCAGGGCTTTCACATCAGACTTAACAAACCACCTACGCACGCTTTACGCCCAGTAATTCCGAGTAACGCTTGCACCCTTCGTATTACCGCGGCTGCTGGCACGAAGTTAGCCGGTGCTTATTCTTTGGGTACCGTCAGAACAATCGGGTATTAACCGACTGCTTTTCTTTCCCAACAAAAGGGCTTTACAACCCGAAGGCCTTCTTCACCCACGCGGCATGGCTGGATCAGGCTTGCGCCCATTGTCCAATATTCCCCACTGCTGCCTCCCGTAGGAGTCTGGACCGTGTCTCAGTTCCAGTGTGGCTGATCATCCTCTCAGACCAGCTACGGATCGTCGCCTTGGTGGGCCTTTACCCCGCCAACTAGCTAATCCGACATCGGCTCATCTATCTGCGCCAGGCCCGAAGGTCCCCGGCTTTCACCCGTAGGTCGTATGCGGTATTAGCGTAAGTTTCCCTACGTTATCCCCCACAAATAGGCAGATTCCGATGTATTCCTCACCCGTCCGCCACTCGCCACCCAAGGAGCAAGCTCCTCTGTGCTGCCGTTCGACTTGCATGTGTTAGGCCTGCCGCCAGCGTTCACTCTGAGCCAGGATCAAACTCTTCACTTAAATGTTTCGACATCACCGGAGTGACATCTAATGCTTCGAGTGCAGTCGTCTTTTCCAGAAGCTCGAACTACTCGCCAGCATTTGCATGCTGTTGAATCTTTCTTGCTCTTTCTAGAACGTCTGCTGATGGACTCACGCCACCTGCCAGACGTCCGCATAAGTATCCTGCGCACACTGTCAAAGATCTGCGGAAGCGGCCTCAGCGCCTGCTTCCCAGTGCTTCGAAGTTTCCTCCGAAGCGAGCCGCCCATTGTAGCGCGGTTTTGGCTTTCGTCAACACCTCG
>NZ_JAIWPU010000078.1 GCF_021191705.1 Proluteimonas flavola | reverse complement strand
CCGGCTCCAGTTCGATCACCAGCCAGCGCTGCTCTGCGCGCGGTTCATGGCGCCACGTCCGGACCCGGTACCCCTCCCAGCCGCCCAGCCGGGACATACAATCCTGCTCGGCCACGGCCGACCTTCAATTTGTTGCCTAGAGAACAGCAAGTCTGACCGGTCGGTCGTGTGCCTCTCCACTCAGTTGGGCGAAGAACCGAAAAAAAGGCCCGCTTCCGCGGGCCTTTTGCCTTGCCGGGCTGACGCCGTCAGACCTTGCGGAACACCAGCGTGCCGTTGGTGCCGCCGAAGCCGAACGAGTTCGACATCACGTACTCGACCTGCTGCTCGCGCGCGGTGTGCGGCACGTAGTCGAGGTCGCAGCCCTCGCCCGGCGTGTCGAGATTGATCGTCGGCGGGATCACGCCTGCGTGCAGCGCCATCACCGAGAACACCGCTTCGACGCCGCCCGCGGCGCCGAGCAGATGGCCGGTCATCGACTTGGTGGAGCTGACCATCACCTTCGACGCATGCGCGCCGAGCACGCCCTTGATGCCCATGGTCTCGGCGACGTCGCCGGCAGGCGTCGAAGTGCCGTGCGCGTTGATGTAGCCGATCTGCGACGGATCGATGCCCGCGTCGTTGATCGCCGCGCGCATGCAGCGGCCGCCGCCCTCGCCGCTCTCGCTCGGCGCGGTCATGTGGAACGCATCGCCACTCATGCCGAAGCCCGCGAGCTCGGCATAGATGCGTGCGCCGCGCGCCTTCGCGCGCTCGTACTCCTCGAGCACCAGCACGCCGGCACCGTCACCCATGACGAAGCCGTCGCGGTCCTTGTCCCAGGGCCGCGATGCGGCGGTGGGATCGTCGTTGCGGGTCGACAGCGCCTTCATCGCGCAGAAGCCACCGACCGAGGTCGGCGTGGTCGCGAACTCGGCGCCGCCGGCGATCATCACGTCGGCATCGCCGTACTGGATCATGCGCATCGCCAGGCCGATGTTGTGCGTGGCCGTGGTGCACGCGGTGACCGCTGCGATGTTCGGCCCCTTGGCGCCGGTCATGATCGAGACCTGGCCGGAGATCATGTTGATGATCGTGCTGGGCACATAGAACGGCGAGATCTTGCGCGGGCCGCCCTCGTGATACTTGATCGCGGTCTCTTCGATGCCCTTGAGGCCACCGATGCCCGCGCCGATCGCCACGCCGATGCGCTCGGCGTCGGATTCACGCACGTCGATGCCCGCGTCGGCGATCGCCATCAGGCCGCCGGCGACACCGTAGTGCACGAAGGGATCCATCTTCTTGACGTCCTTCGGCGCGATCCACCGGGTCGCGTCGAAGCCCTTCACCTCGCCCGCGATGCGCGTGGCGAAGTGGGTGGCGTCGAAGTGGGTGATCGGGCCGATGCCCGACCGGCCGTTGACGATGCCGTCCCAGCTCGACGCCAGGTCGTTGCCCAGCGGCGAGAGGATGCCGATGCCCGTGATGACGACGCGGCGCTTGGCCATTGTTCAACTCCTGAGAAGTCGGTGGCGGCGCGGTTCGCGGCCGCCAATACGCACAAGGCCGCAACGCGGCCTCGTGCTGGAACCTGTATGCCCGGCCGCGTCGCGACCGGACCTGCCACGCGCCCATCGGATCGAACCGTGGGCGCGGACGCGGGCATCAGCCCTTGGCGTGCGCCTTGACGTAGTCGATCGCCTGCTGCACCGAGGTGATCTTCTCGGCTTCTTCGTCCGGAATCTCGCACTCGAACTCTTCTTCCAGCGCCATCACCAGTTCGACGGTGTCGAGGGAATCGGCACCGAGGTCGTCGACGAAGGAAGCGCTGTTGCTGACTTCTTCTTCCTTGACGCCCAGCTGTTCGATGACAATCTTCTTGACGCGCTCTTCGATGTTGCTCATGGGTAGTCTGCTCCGGGGAGGCGATTTTCGGTGGATAGTGTAAGGGAAAGCCGGGCGATGGGCGCACCACCATCAAAGCCCTTGCCACTCAACGGCTTGCCCTCGGAATCGAAGCGTCGATGCAGCCCGTCTCAGGGCATGTACATGCCGCCGTTGACGTGCAGGGTTTCACCGGTGATGTAGGCCGCCGACGGACCCGCGAGGAACGCCACCGCCTGCGCGATGTCGTCCGGCTCGCCGAGGCGGCCGAGCGCGATGCGTTCGGTCAACGCGGCCTTGGACTCTTCAGGCAGATCGCGGGTCATGTCGGTGGCGATGAAACCGGGCGCGACCACATTGACGGTGACGCCGCGCGAACCGATCTCCTTCGCCAGCGATTTGCTGAAGGCGATGATGCCCGCCTTGGCCGCCGCGTAGTTCGCCTGGCCCGCGTTGCCGGTCACGCCGATCACCGACGCGATGTTGATGATGCGGCCCTTGCGCGCCTTCATCATGCCGCGCATCACCGCCTTCGAGCTGCGGTAGACGCTGGTCAGATTGGTGTCGAGGATCGCCTGCCAGTCCTCGTCCTTCATGCGCATCAGCAGGTTGTCGCGGGTGATGCCGGCATTGTTGACGAGGATCGAGATCGCGCCGAACTCGGACGCGATCGACTCGACCAGCGCTTCGATCGCGCCCGGCTGCGAGACATCCAGCACGCGGCCGTGGCCGCCGTGCGCGGACAGGCGCTCGCCGATCTTCGCCGCGCCGCTCTCGCTGGTCGCGGTGCCGATCACGGTCGCGCCCTGCGCGGCCAGCGTGTCGGCGATCGCGGCGCCGATGCCGCGGCTGGCGCCGGTGACGAGAACGATCTCGCCGGAAAGAGGTGCGCTCATGAAAACTCCAATAAGGCGTGGGTGGCGACGGAGATCGAACAACAGGCGTCCGCCGCACCCACCGTCCGCAGTGTGCGCCGATCCGCGTCCTTCCGCCGGGTTCAGACCGTCCAGTCCGCCAGCGCGGCGTCGAAATCGTCCGGGACGGCGAGCGCGCGGGTCTCGATCGACTTGTCGATGCGCTTGACCAGACCGGCCAGCACCTTGCCCGGGCCGCACTCGGCGATGCGCGTCACGCCGCGCGCCGACAGCGCCTCGACGCAACGCGTCCACTGCACCGGCAGATAGAGCTGGCGCACCAGGGCATCGCGGATCGCATCGACGCTCTCGTGCACGGTCGCATCGACGTTCTGCACGACCGGCAGCGAAGGCGCGTTCCAGGCGATCGTCGACATGGCCTCGCCGAGCCGGTCCGCGGCGTCGCGCATCAACGGCGTGTGCGAAGGCACGCTGACCACCAGCTTGACGACCTTGCGCACGCCTCGTTCGCCGAGCAGCGCGATCGCGCGGTCGACCGCCGCGGCATGTCCGCCGATGACGACCTGGCCGGGCGAATTGAAGTTGGCCGGCACGACGACGCTCGCGTCTTCGGAACCATCGCGGCAGATCTCGGCGACCAGCGCGTCTTCGGCGCCGATGACCGCAGCCATCGCACCGGTACCGGCAGGCGCGGCGCTCTGCATCAGCTGCCCGCGCAGGCGTACGAGCTTCGCCGCCTCGGCCAGCGACAGCGCGCCGGCCGCGACCAGCGCGGTGTATTCGCCGAGACTGTGCCCCGCCAGTGCGGCCGGCGCAGCGCCACCGCGCTGCCGCCATGCGCGCCACACGGCGACACCGGCGGCCAGCAATGCGGGCTGGGTGAACTCGGTCTGGTTGAGTCGGTCCTCCGGGCCCTGCTGGGACAGCGCCCACAGGTCGACGCCCGCGCCTTCCGACGCCTCGGCGAATGCCTCGACGATGACCGGGTAGCGCGCGGCGAGATCGCCGAGCATGCCCAGCGACTGCGAGCCCTGTCCCGGGAAGACGAATGCGAGTTGCGATGCGGTCACGCGTATTTCCAGCCTCAAAACCGGGGGCGATGATAAGTGCGAAGCCGCGACATTGTCTGTACCGGGGCGTATGCGGACAACGCGCGCATACCGCTCAGAACCAGTTCACGATCCCGGCGTACGTCGCGCCGGCGCGTGTGGGCATGCAGGCCAAGGAAGCGCGAGAGCGCGTACGTCCGTACGCGGGCCTCAATAGCGCAGCAGCGCCGAACCCCAGGTGAAGCCGCCGCCGAAGGCTTCGAGCAGCACCAGCTGGCCGCGCTGCACACGACCCGAGCGTACGGCCTCGTCGAGTGCCAGCGGCACCGAACCGGACGAGGTGTTGCCGTGCTTGTCGACCGTCACCACGACGCGATCCATCGGCATGTCCAGGCGCTTGGCCGTGGCTTCGATGATGCGCAGGTTGGCCTGGTGCGGGATCAGCCAGTCGATGTCGTGGCGATCGAGACCGTTCGCCAGCAGCGTTTCCTCGACCACCGAATCCAGCGCCTTGACCGCGTACTTGAAGACGTCGCTGCCGGCCATCTGGATGCGCACGCCGGCGTTGGGCTGGTCGTCGCGGAAGCCGGCGGACACGCCGACCGGGTTCCACAGCAGCTCCTTCTTCGCGCCATCGGCGTGCAGATGGGTGCTGAGGATGCCGGTTTCGGTATCGGCCCTGAGCACGACCGCGCCCGCGCCGTCGCCGAACAGCACGGCGGTGGTGCGCTCGGTCCAGTCGACCATGCGTGTCAGCGTCTCGGCACCGACCACCAGCACGGTCTTCGCATCGCCCGACTTGATGAACTTGTCGGCGATCGACAGCGCGTACAGGAAACCCGAACATGCCGCGTTGACGTCGAACGCGCCGCAGCCGTTGGCGCCCAGCCGCGCCTGCAGCAGGCAGGCGGTGGACGGGAAGATGATGTCCGGCGTCGTGGTGCCGACGATGATCAGGTCGAGCCCGGACGCCGACACGCCGGCCGCTTCCATCGCGCGCGTCGCGGCATGGAAGGCCAGATCGCTGGTGGTCTCGCCCTCGGCGGCGATGTGACGCTCGCGGATGCCGGTGCGGGTCGCGATCCATTCGTCGCTGGTGTCGACGAACTTCGCGAGGTCGTCGTTGGTCAGCATTTTTTCGGGCAGGTAACTGCCGGTGCCGGCAATGCGGGAATAGATGCGTTCGCTGGTCATCTGCGGAGCGGCCCTCGCGCGAGGCGCGTGATCGTGACACGTGATCTCAAAACCGGCATCCCTGCCGACGGCAGGCGCAGCCGCCCGTCGGGGACGGTGGCTGCGCCCGGTGCATCGTGCGCCCGCCGACAATGTGGCGGGCGGCGAGGATCAATCTTCCTCGACGACGCGCGTCTTCGGCTGGATCACCTGCTTGCCACGGTAGTAACCGTCGGCGGTGACGTGATGACGGATATGGGTCTCACCCGTCGTCTGGTCGGTCGACAGCAGCTTGGCGCTGAGCTTGTCGTGCGCGCGACGCATGCCACGACGGGACGGGGTGACGCGGGATTTCTGCACAGCCATGGGAATTGCTCCAACAGGTTCTAGTTGTTTCGATCTTTCTTCAAACCCGCCAACGCCGAAAACGGGTTGACGCGTGTCTCTTCTTCGGTCGACACCGGCCAGTCGCGTTCGACCGCTTCGGAGCCAGGTGCGACCGGAATCGCGGGTATTGCCAGAATCAGTTCGTCCTCGACCAGCGCCACCGGCGACAGCGAACCGTCGCCTTCCAACAGCAGCGCCTCGTAATCGGGCAGCAGGGCAGCCTCCTCCGCTTCGTCGCGGATCAGACCCAACCGCTGCTCGAGATCGAGCGGCCACACGAAGCGCTTGAGCGTCCGCTGGCACACCAGCGGCAACCCGGCCTCGATGCGCAACAGCGCGAACGGCTGCTGCAGCGCGTCGCGACCGAACTCGATCGAGCAGATCACGTCGTCGCCTTCGACATCGGCCAGGAGGTCACGCAGGCGCGTCAACGACGCCAACGGCAGACGCCCGTCGAGGCGCATGCTGCCTGCGACCATGCGCCAAGCGTCTACCAACTCGGGCATTTGCGCGGACATAGCCGCCGAATGTTAAAGATGCGATCCCAGGCTGTCAAACCGCTGCAGGTGACGACAGGACCGGGCGGCCGGCGGATTTGCCGGCATCGCGGCCCGCCGGGCAGACTGGCCCGCCGCGCCACAGGACCACCTGCGTGCAGCCGATCCCCAGCCTGCTGCTGGCCACCCTGCTTGCGGCCGCAATTGTACTGGCGTGGCGCCACCGCGTCCGGCGCCGGCACCGCGCCTACGCGCGCGTGCTCGATGCCGCCGACACCTTCGAGGCGCGGCTGCGGATCGCGCGTGCCCAGCTGGGCCAGGACGACGGCGATCCCGTGCGCGATGCCCTGCAGGAGATGCTGCGCCAGCGGCTGTGGCTGCAGCACAACGGATCGAGCGCGGATGTCGCGGCGCTGGACGCGATGCGCGAATCGATCGAACAGGTGCAGGCCCGCATCGACCGGCAGCTTGCCCGGTTGGCGCGGGTCCGCGCCGGAGGTGGCGCATGAGCCTGCCCCTGGTCCTCGGCTCGACATCGACCTACCGCCGTGCGCTGCTGGACCGCCTGCGGCTGCCGTTCACCTGCGAGCGACCGGAGGTCGACGAGACGCCCGGCGACGGCGAAGCCTCCGATGCGCTCGCGATCCGGCTGGCCCGGGCCAAGGCCGAGGACGTCGCTGCGCGGACACCGGGCGCCTGGGTCATCGGCTCCGACCAGGTCGCCGCGCTCGATGGCCGCCCGCTCGGTAAGCCCGGCGGCCGCCAAGCGGCGATCGCCCAGCTGACGGCGATGTCGGGCCGCAGCGTGGTCTTCCACACCGCACTGGCGCTGGCGCGCGCCGGAAAGCCCACGCTGCAGGCGCAGGACCGCACCGAAGTCGTGTTCCGCACGCTGCGGACGGACGAGATCGCACGTTACGTCGACGCCGAACAACCGTTCGACTGCGCCGGGAGCTTCAAATGCGAAGGGCTCGGCATCGCGCTATTCGAGGCGATCCGCAGCGACGACCCGACCGCACTGGTCGGCCTGCCGCTGATCGCGACCGCGCGCCTGCTGCGCGCGGCGGGCTACGCCCTGCCATGAGAACCTGAGACACCGAGGCGTGATCGCGCGCGCCGCTCGACCGGCACTGTGGGAGCAACTGTCTTCTACGCGGGCAGCGTGATCCATTCAGTCCTGTCGCGCGCCATGGCGTTGAGCCTGACCAGCAGTACGCGCATGCACGCGGTCACGGCAAGCTTGGCGCACTTGCCTTGGC
>NZ_JAIWPU010000077.1 GCF_021191705.1 Proluteimonas flavola | reverse complement strand
GCGGCTGTGCGCCGTGTCGGCGCAGCGAGGACAGACGAAGCCATCCGGCCAGCGAGAGGCCTCCAGTGCCTGCTCGCACTGGCGCTCGCTGCCGTAGCGCTTGAGGAACGCCGGCAGCGACAGGCCCGGCTGGAACTGCACGCGATTCATGGCCATCATCCAGACTCCGAGGAAGAGGGCGCCATCCTCGGCTCCCGCCCTCTCACGGGCTGCGACTGCGCTGAAAGATCGTGCTAATCAGGTCGAATAAAGGCCACTATTGCGCTTAGCACCCTCAAATCTGCATTGCGAACATGGGCATTCAATAGACTGAAAGATTCGGTTGATTGTGACCCGTGCTATGACTCAAATTATCTTTTCACGCTCGGCGACAGAGATGCGCACGATCGAAAAGCTTACGCTGCACAGCAGCTCGAAAGGTATCGGTCGCGATCTATCCTCTATGAATTCAACGCCGATCTCGCAAAGGTGCTCGAGGAAGTTTCGCGCGGTAGCGGCTCGGAACGCACACTCACCTTCGTGACGCCTGAGCACCGGGACCTCCAGATTCTACTGAGCGAGCTTGGATTTGATCATGATCAGGAGCGGTTTATCGCTACGGTGGTCAATGCCTTCGAAAGGACCCTAGTGTTTCTCCCCGACGCGGAAGCTTGGCACAGAGACGACACATTCTACGATCTGCATCATCCGTTACCATCCACCGTTGCTCGAATCGAGTCTTGTCTCGTTAGCGAAGCGGAGGAATGCGACCCCGCCTTAGGGGCTCGCCTTGTCACCCGGTCGAACCTGGCGGCGTTTTTAGAGGAGTATCGAGAAAGCCGTTCGAAGTTATTGCGCGGAGCCGATCACAGCATGAAGCAGGCCCCGTCCTCCTTGGAACGTTACTAGAGATGGACGCATTGAACCGGAATCACGTGATCGGAACAATCACCGGCCCCATGTTGGCCAGCCTCGATTCCCCCCGCTCCGAGCAGGAGAGTTCGCAAGTCTTTCGTCGCCATTTCAACGAGATCAAGCGGCAGATCGATTTACATCCTAGTAAAGGCAGCAGCCCATCGCAGCTGCTAAGTGAAGCCAGTGAAATCGTTCGTTCGATCTCAGCCCCCTGCCTGCCGCTAGGCATCGCGATTTGCATGCATCTTTACCCGTACTGCGCACTGCAGTGGTTCCCCTTGCCTAGGCTTAGTGTCGCCCGTTTGCGGCGCGACGCGCTTATTCGCGAGATTTGTCGAGGGGAGCTAATCTTGGCAAATGCAGGGGCTGCTCGTAGCGCCCAAGTTGAGCATCCGGTGAAGGGGCGACGCGAGACCGCCGGGATGCGAATAGATGGGACGTTTGAATATATGTCGCTTGCGAGCGTAGCCGATCGGATATTGTTTCGCGCAATAATACGCGGCACTGGAACGACGGCGTTGTGCTTTACTGACGCTCGCAGCAGTAGTGTAAGGGTGGCTAGTTGGAAGTTCTCTGGCAGCATGCGATTGTCGGATACAGCCGCGATAACGTTCGATAATCATCTGGTTCCTAACGGCAGATACGTGCTGGATGACGATCCTAGTCGATTAGATTTCGCTTCGGGCTACCAGCGCGCCTGGTTCCATCTGCTGATCGCCGAGTGCCATCTTGCTAGGCTGCAGCGCCTTCGTGAAGAAGGTCTACTACAGCTTGGCGCTGAGCAGATCGCAAGTCTGCGCGAGCTTAATCATTTAGGACGTCATGCAGGCGACCTGCTCAATAAACGCGATTTGGCCCGTTTACTGCCTGTAAGCGCTAGCATCAAGTTGCGCACATCGCTGCTGTCCGCTCTGGCAGCTGACGCCCTGCGCGACAGTAGCGACGAGACGGCGCGCCCGCATGAGCTGCAATATATTCGGCTTCAACCCACGAGCGATCCGGAGATTCAACGTGATCAGGTGGGGAGCGCCCGTTTCTCCATCGCTCCTGAAGTTTCCGCACCCCAACGCAGATTTTCTTTGGGCCGTCCGTTGTGAGATCGAAATATTCGCGGAGTCGGTGGCCTACGCATCTGCGCCAATATCTGAAAAAGGCGCCTCAGGACGCGCGATTCTTAATGCAGATGATTCAAGACTGCTTTCGAAAGCCCACACCAGTTGCAGCTGTCGCGGCTCACGACCTACCCGCCAACTCAATTACCTGGCTAACGCATGCATGCTTTATTATAAGCATTGGAGATAGGCTCATCCTAACAGATCCGGTCCTATCGCAGCGCGTGGGCCCCCGACTAGCAGGCATGATTCTTGGCCCTAAACGTTATTTGGACGCGCCAATCAGCGCCGCGGCGCTGCCCTTGCTAGATTTAGTGATAATAAGTCACGCCCACTTCGATCACTTAGACCTAGAAACACTATCGAAAATTCGCGCGCGTCATACTATCTGCCCGGTAGGGGTCGCTGACCTTCTAAGCACGTTTGTTAACTTAGGGGAGGTGCGCGAGCTGTGTAATGACGGTAGCAGTCTTAGTTTGGGTGCAACATTCGAAGACTCGCTAGAGGTGCGTGCATTTCCAGTGCGCCATCCGGGCTCTCGTTGGCGGCATGATTCCAAGCGACAATGTAATGGATATATGTTCGATGGTGGCTCCTATCGATTTCATTTCATCGGAGATACCGCGTACTCCGCGCACTTTGCGCACCTCGACAGCTGTGTTGTTGGCAGTGATTTTGCGATCCTGCCGATCGGAGGCTATAACCCTTTCCAGCACAACCATTGCACGCCGGAGCAAGCGCGCGACATTGCGCAGTTTCTACGCACGAGCTGCATAGTGCCTTCACAACATGCGACGTTTCGCCTTAGTAGCGAACCGCTCCACGAGCCACTGCAGCGCCTATGTGCAGGGAGTTCTGGGGAGGAAAAACCTAGGGTGTACGTGACTACCCCGGGTATACCTGTAGGACTAGCCGAACTTACATCAGCGTGATCGGAGTCAATATGAGTTATTTAAAGACAAAAATTCCATTTGCCATCTGGGAAGGTCGTTATCAGCCGATGCATAACGGCCACCTGCTATATGTTAAGCGCATGCTCGAGTCAGCAGATCGTCTCCTACTTGTGGTTCTCGCTAACGAAGTATCCGCTGATTTCCCCGCAGGCACCTCGCCCCGCCCCGCGTTTACGGACGAGGTTGACAAGCATCATGGTTCCGAAAAGAACCCATTCCCACTGTGGTTACGCTTGATGATAGTACAGAGCGTGCTTCGCGAATCCCTGAGTTGCCAAGAGGCGGGGCGTGTATTTGTCAGCGCTGGACATCGGATGGACCTTGATCCGCTTTTCTACAAGCAACACCTGTTGCCGTCACAGGGCGTCTTCCTGACCCCCACGCGCGACACCTATGAGGACTCCAAAGCGAGTTTTTGGGATGCGTTAAACCGAGACTGCGCGAGAATTGACGTTTCTAACTTGCCCGATATATCGGCTACAGAAGTAAGAAGTGCCATGGCCAACCAGAGTGAAGCCGAACTCGACCGTCTTCTTCCGGCGGCCGCACAGCGACTACTACGTGAGTATGGGTATACATGAGCGCTTACTCATCAGGCTTGGTCAGTGGTAAGCCAATCGTCATCGTGACCCAATGCGAGTTTCGTTTTGGCTATAACGTGGCGCGCAGCCTGGTCAACGCCGGGTACCAAGTGGTTGCAATGGCCCAGACTTTTCCGAGCATGAGCGATGGCTTGTTTGGCGTGGTGGGTAGAGAAAGTTATCCCAGTCCATTTGCGGATCCCGAAGGCTACCTGAGCGCCGTATCGGAGGCCGCGGTTAGATGGTCAGCATCTGTCTTTATACCGGTACACGAGGATATCTTTGTCGCCAGTCGATTACGAGACCGGCTTCCAGCCTCCTTAGAGGTAGCGGCCCCTGATTTCTCAGCACTGATGGGCCTACACGACAAATATAATCTTTTTCAGATTTCGCAAGCTTATGGGCTTGAGTGTCCAGACACGTTCTCGGTGAAGGGGCTGAAAGATGTAGAAGAGAGGCTGGCTGAGGTTGGGGATTTAGCCGTACTCAAGCCGCGCCATGGGGAGGGCGGAATCGGGCGTAAGATTGTCTCTCGCGAGACCGTGCTTGATACCAAAGAGCGTGCTGGCATCCGTGCGCTATTAGAGAATCAAGAATATGTTTTGCAGCGTCACGTGCCAGGCAGGGGAGTTTGTATCGGACTGCTAGCAAAGAATGGAGATACGATTGCTATCAGCGGTCATTTCCGCATACGTGAATTCCCGCGCAGCGGCGGAGCAAGTACCGCGCGCCGAGTCTTCCATGACGAAGCGCTGTTCTCTCGAGTAAAGAGTTTCGTGGAAAGCATCAGCTACACGGGAGTATTGATGCTCGAGTTTCGACATGATTTAACGACGGGTGCCTTCCGCTTGATTGACGCCAACCCCCGCTATTGGGGTGGGCTCTCGTTGCATCTGGCCGCGGGCATCGACTACCCAGCTTTGCATGTCGCCAGCGTCCTGTCTAATACCGTGGCGCTTGAGACGTTGCCGCTCTCCGCTGAAAACCAGATCGAATCCCGCTGGCTCTTAGGTGAGCTCACGCGTTCATTTGTGAGTTTGCTGTCGTTCGATGTTGGCGAAGCCATCGCACCTCTTCGAGCAACACCTGGGGTCCGCGTTGTTTACGAAGACTCCGGTGATCTTGGAGCCCGAGGCATCGCGGCGCAGATCTACGCGTATATCAAGGTCGGTAGACACAAGTCTTCGACAGACACGTTGCGTTCTCGGCAGGATTTCTTTCATGGTCCTCACTAAGGCCCGCAAGCCATTAGTTGCAACTGTGCTGACTTACATCGCGGTGGCGAGCGGGCTGGATATAATCAACCCTGCCTTGCCCGTGATTCAGCGGAGCTTTGATGTAAGTGTTCAAGCGATGACATGGCTAATTAATAGCAATTTTATTGCTTTCTGCATAGTTTCTATGCTAATGGGAGTGATGGGCGATCGTTATGACAAGCGGAGGCTGGCCATCGGCGGGCTGGCGTTATTCGTACTAGGGGCAATAGTGTCATCCCTTGCGAGTAGCTATACTGGTCTGGTCGTGGGCCGATTACTTCAAGGTGTCGGTGCGGCAGCCCCGGCGGTGTTGAGCTTTGTACTTTTGTTAGAAGCCAGCTCGATCAAGCAGCATCCTCGAATGACCGGGATGGTTGCTGGCACGGTAGCCGTCGCCACTTGCATTGCGCCCGTTGTCGGTAGCTATATAACTATTTGGTTAGGCTGGCGAGCAAATTTCGCGTTGCTAGGACTGATTGGAGCCTCCGCGATCATCCTAACGCGACTATGGTTGCCTGCCTCTCCCGGGCGCGCAGATGTTGTTCTGTCTTATAAGGCATACACACCTCTGCTTCTCAAGCGGCGTTGGATCGCGCTTGCATCAGTAGTCGGACTCGTACGGGCCAACTATCTTGCGTTCGCGAGTTACACCGCAATCCTTTATGTCGGACGATTGGGCGTTTCGCCAGAACACTTCGGCTATTATCAGGGTAGCCTTGCTTTGGTCTTTGCACTTTCTAGTGCACGCAGCCCCTGGTTTATTAAAAAATTCGGTGCAGAGCGCTGTGCCCGCACCGGCATGTGGGCCATGGCTGCGCTGTCCATGGGAATGCTGCTTTACGCGCAACTAGCAAAGCCCGAGCCTCTAATGATTACAATCTTCTTTGCGGCGATTTCTGTCTTCGTGGTGTTTCCCAACAACATTCTATATCCGCAGCTCCTGTCGCTAATGCCGGACGCTAGGGGGCGGGCCTCCGCTCTCTCCAACGGGTTCAAGCTGACATTCGCGGCCGCAATCGTATGGATTTTTGGGCGATTCGACTCGACGGGGTTTCTTGCAATCGCCGCGGCGTTGTGTGTCTCCTACGTTGTCGCTCTCGTAATTTTCTTCGTAGACGAGCGGAGCTGCCACGAGGGAGTGGCTGCCAAGAATGCCTCATAAAGCGGTCTAGATTTGCATATATTCGCAGAGGCCGCAAAGTCCAGGAGTATTCGATGTATCCTTTCTGGGGCGAATTATTGCCCATGGTGGTCGTTTTTGGCCTCGCAGCCTTGGTTGCCTCGGTTCTGCCACTTCCAGTGAGCGGTTCCGATTCGACACGTGTAGAACCGATAGATGGGCTGCGCGGATATCTGGCGCTATCTGTTTTCGTGTTCCATATTTTTCTTTGGGAAAAGTACCTGCGGGTTGGTACTTGGGGAAAGCTGGATTTCCACTTCCAGAATCATCTTGGTCAAAGTAGTGTCGCGCTTTTCTTCATGATCACTGGTTTCCTGTTCTGGAGGAAGGCGTGCCTTGGTGCACCTCCGGTAGATTGGGCTCGATTGTACATTTCGCGGTTCCTGAGAATTTATCCGCTTTTTTTCATCAGTGTGTTAGGTGTCATGATTTTGTGGTTCTCGCATAACGGCCTTGCGCTGCGTGTGCCGAAATTTCAGTTCGTTAAAGAAAGCGCAAATCTTCTTCTCCTGACGGCGTTTAGTCCAGAACCTCCATCCTTCAATGGCGATAGAATGGTTGGACTTCTTTATGCGGGCGTTTATTGGACGCTGCCTTACGAAGCGTTTTTCTACGCGGCGCTGCCGGCTTTCGCTTTTCTAAGTCATCGGCTAGTACCAGCACGTTATGTGATAGTAGGCTGCGCGAGCTTGCTCGGGCTGTTTCTGTGGGGCCCCCAACAGGCCTATCTGTGGTGCTTCGCTGTTGGAGCAATAGTGGCACTATTGGTACGTAGGCCGGAGCTTTCTCATCGGTTAGCCCGCCCGCATTTCTCGTTTTTATTTTTTGGCTTACTAGGTTTGCTTGTCGCCGTGTTCCCAGGGGCTAAAAGCCCAGGCGCGATAATCACGCTTGGGTTTATGTTTTTGATAGTTGCTTCGGGAAATACGCTTCTTGGACTCCTATTGTTGCGTCCCTCCCTGACCTTAGGCCGTATATCGTACGGAATCTACCTATTGCACGGCTTGATTTTATGGATAGGTGTTCATTACTTTTCAGTTATAGTTAAGGATGAGCACCCTTTGTTGACGAGGAACTGGGCCTTCCTCTGCACCCTGACATTGCTATTGGTTGTGGTGAGTTGGATTACCTATCGATGTGTTGAGCTGCCCTGTCTAGGCAGGGTGGGCCAATACACCCGGACCATTCGAGCTGCCTGCGCTTCTACGCGCACCTGGCGCAGAAGGATATTTTCTGGCCCTCGACTTAACGATTCCCCAAGAAAACCGCCTGTTGCTCCGTCTTAAAGCGAGGTTGTTCCAGCACTCGTTTCTGAAGAACAGGGCTGGCAGACTCAAGTTCCAAGTGCAACACCTCAGCGCGTAAGGTGTTGCGATGGGAAGACAGTACAGTCATCTGAGTAGTGAGGAGCGCGCGGTGCTTCAGGTCGAACGAGATCGTGGGACGAGTCTTC
>NZ_JAIWPU010000076.1 GCF_021191705.1 Proluteimonas flavola | reverse complement strand
ACATGGGGCAGGCCGATACGCGCGTCGAGTTCCGTGTCGGCGACGGCGAATGGGCGCCGATGCGCCGCGTCGAGCGCGCCGATCCGCGCCTGCTGCTGGAGAACGCACGCGACGATCTCGCCGAGACGCTGCGAGGCCTGGATCGTTCACCGGAAGCAACGCCGTCGATGCATCTGTGGCGCGGCGCGCTGCCGACCGATCGCGATGTCGGCGAGCACGCCGTCGAGGTGCGCGCGTTCGACGCCTGGCAGGGGGAACAGCGCGCGCGCACGACGTATCGCCTCGAGCGCTTCGACGGCGTCGGCCGCACGCGATGAGCGCCTGCACGGCGGATACGCCGGATCGCAGGCCACCAAAAAACCCGCACGCGGCGGGTTCTTCGAAGATGACCGGCTGGCGCGCGAAGGCTGGCGGGCGGGTCGTGCGCGTCACTTGCTGGCGATGGCTGGCGTGCGGCGCGGTGCGATTCTAGCGAGCCATCGCGGGGTCGTGACGAAACGAGAATCACTCTCGGAAAAGCAGTTCCGCCCGCGGATACACGGATGAAGCGGCCCCCGTGGGAGCGCGCTTGCGCGCGAAGGGGCCTTCCCGGCAATGTCCCTTCGCGCGCAAGCGCGCTCCCACGGAGCCGCATGGAGCCGTGGCCGGCACTCAGGGCGCGATCGGGTACGGATACACCGCTGGTGGTGGATCGGCAGGCAGCGTGGCCTGCCAGTGCGACAGCGTCTCGCCGATGCGCGCGCCGGCGGCGATCTGCGGGCCCGAGCGCTCGTAGCCCAGCTTGCGTTCGCGCTGCTTGATCGCGCGTGCCGCGAGGCGCCAGGCGTTGGCGAAGTCACGGTCGGCGTTGAGACCGTCGAGCAGCCAGGCGTGGCCGAAGAAGGTGATCGTCGATTCGCTGCCGCAGCCGAACGAGGGCCGGTCGGGACGCGCGGCGGTCAGCACCAGCGTGTCGGGATGCTTGAGCGCGGGCACGAAGCCGCCCGAGTAACAGGCAGAGATCACGACCACGCGGTGCACGATGCCGGACGCGTCGAGCGCCGCGCGCAACGCATCGGGCGTGATCGTGTCCTCGCTGCCGTCGGGCAGGGCGAGTCCCAGTGCGTGATCGGGCGAGCCGTGCATCGTCAGATACAGCAGCAGCACGTCGCGCTCGCGGTCCATGTGCGCACCGAGCGCGGACAGCGCATGCCGCAGGTTCGCCGTGGTGGCGAGCGGGGTGCCCGCGCCTTTCAGGCTGTCGGCGTTGTTGACCAGCGCGAGTGCACGCGCGCCTGCGCCGAGGCGCGGCGCAACGCGTTCGGTGAGGAAACGCACTTCGTTGCGGAACACGTCCTCGCTGGCATCGCCGGCGACGCCGACCACGTACAGCGCGGGCGCGTCGCCTGTGCCGGCCGGCATCGCGGCGACCGTGGCGTCGATCAGCGCGTGATCGCGCGTCGCCAGCGGTTCGGCCGCCTGCAGCGGCGTGCAGACGAGCAGGCACAGCAGCGCCGTCGCCTGCATCCATCGGGGCAACACGGGCCGACCGGCCGCCGGCCGCATGTCAGCGGATCGCGTCGATCTGGTCGAACGCGGTCACGCGCGTATGCCCGTTCGCGGCGCTCGCATCGCGCGGCTGCGGATAGTCGTCGAGACGATCGACCAGGACAGTGCGCATGCCGGCGTCGCGCGCGGCGTCGAGTTCCTCGACCACGTCCGACAGGAACAGGATTTCCGCCGGTGCCGCATCGAGCGCATCGGCAATGCGCGCGTAGCTCTCGGCCTCGCGCTTGCCGCCGACCTCGGTGTCGAACCAGTTCGAGACCAGCCCGGTCAGATCCCCCGCGTCGCTGTGGCCGAAGAACAGCTTCTGCGCCGGCACCGAGCCGGAGGAATACACCGCCAGCGTTTCGCCGGCCGCATGCCAGCGGCGCAGCGCGGCGGCGGCATCGGGATAGATATGCGCGGTGAAGTCGGCGTCCTGGTAGCCGGCCGACCAGATCATGCCCTGCAGCGCCTTGAGCGCGGTGTGCTTGCGGTCGGCGTCGATCCAGCCCTGCAGCGTCTCGACGATCGCCGTGTCGTCGCAGATCGCACCGTGTTCGGTCGCGACCACATCGAGCCAGCGACGCACCTCCGGATCGTCGCGATGCGCGGCGACGAAGCCGGGCAGGGCGCGGCGCGCATAGGGAAACAGCACGTCCTTGACGAACGAGATGCTGCTGGTGGTGCCTTCGATGTCGGTCAGGATCATCCGCGCGTCAGCCAGTGGTCGGGGGCGTTGAAGTGTAAGGCGTCGGGTGTGGCGACGGCCCCGATTGGCAAGCGTACGAACGGTGCGCTCAGCTGGATCCGCGCGACTCCCTCTGAATCCGTCATTCCCGCCTGCGCGGGAATGACGGTCGTTGGAGGAATGCGGCGCAGTCCCGCCGGCACGCATGGCCGGCGCCCAGGGAACCCTCAGCGCGAACCCGGCTCGTACCGCGGAAACTTCTGCGCGATGTCCGACCCGGTGAAGTGCCCGATCCAGCCGTCGGGCTGTTCGAAGAAGCGGATCGCGACGAAGCGCGGTTCGCTGCCCATGTCGAACCAGTGGGTCACGCCGTCGGGCACGCCGATCAGATCGTCCTTGACGCACTCGATCTCGTAGACCTTGCCCTCGACGTGCAGGGTGAACAGGCCCGAGCCGTCGACGAAGAAGCGCACTTCGTCTTCCTTGTGGAAGTGTTCGTCGAGGAACTTGGCGCGCAGTTCCTCGCGCTTGGGGTTGTCGGGCGCGATGCTGATCACGTCGACGGACTTGAAGCCGCGCTCGGCGCTGATGCGGTCGATATCGGCCTTGTAGGCGGCGATGACCTCGTCCTGCGAGGCGCCGGCGCCGACCGGCTGGGCGGCCTGCCAGCGTTCGAAGGTGACGCCGATCGTCTGCAGTTCGCGGGCGATCGCGTCGCCGTCGCGGCTGTCGAACAGCGGCGTGTCGGGGGCGGTGGCATCGAAAATGCGGAGGCGGCTCATGGCGGTCTGGCTCGGCGCGTGGCGGGGCCGTCCAGCCTAGCAAAGCCACGCTGCTGGAACGTTGACCGCGGCGGAACGCCGTCGTTCCACCGCTGATGCCGCTGGAGGCGTCAGTGCTGCGCGCGCAGGCGGCGCAGTTCGAGCTCGCAGTGCAGCAGGAACTCGAAGGCTTCCAGATGGCGACGCGCTTCGGCCATGTCGCGGCCCCAGGTGTAGAGGCCGTGGCCGTCGATCAGATAGCCCCACATCGGGCCGGCGTCGAGCAGCGTTTCGACCTGCGCCGACAGCACCCGCATGTCCTGGCTGTTGGGCAGCACCGGCACGTCGACCGCGATCTCGTGGGTGCGGTTGCCGGCGAAGGCCTTCAGCAGTTCGTAGCCTTCCAGGCGCACGTGGCCGTCGCCCGCGAACAGGCGCGAGGCGATGGTCTGGGTCGGCGAATGCGTGTGCAGGATGCAGCCCACGTCCGGAAACCGGCGATAGAGCTGGGTGTGCAGCAGGGTTTCGGCCGACGGGCGGTGGTCAGTGCCGACGGGGAGGCCGTCGAAGTCGACGACCATGATGTCGTCTTCCTTCAGCTTGCCCTTGTCGCGGCCGGAGACGGTGATCGCGGCATGGCGGTCATCGAGGCGCCGCGAGAAATTGCTGCTGGTGGCGGGCGTCCAGCCGGACTGGGCGAGTTCGCGGATGTTGACGATCAGCTCGCCGGCGAGTTCGCGCAGGCGGTGGATGTCGTAGGGCGGAGGCGTATCGGACATGGCGCGGATTCTAAGGCAACGCTAGAAGAAGTCGTCATTCCCGCGAAGACGGGACTCCAGAGGCCCTCAAGCCATTGAAAGCAAAGGCACTGGATTCCCGCCTTCGCGGGAATGACGGGCAAGGACGGATTTGATCAGTGGTGCCCTGACGCGCCGCCGTTGCGTCAGCGTGTCCAGCGCCAGCGCGGCGGTTCGCCCTTCAGTGCGCAGACCGCGATCAGCAGCGCGGTCGCGACCAGCACGCAGAGGCCGAACGCCACCGGATGCGCGGACGGCGGCAGCCGCCATGCGGCGGCCGCGAGCGCGCCCAGATACACCGCCAGCACCACCCAGCCCTGCCAGCGCCGCGGCGGGCCCCAGCCGTAGCCGAGCGTCTTGGCCGGAAACCAGTAGTCGTCGCGCCGCTCGCTCATGGCGCGGGCGGGGCTTCGCGACGGCGCGAGGAGAAGCCGCGATACGCGGCCCAGGCCAGCAGCGCGATGATCGCAGCGCCCATCAGCGTGTCGATCGGCGTGGACCAGACCAGCAGGCCGCAGGCGATCAGCGCGCCCATGCCGAGCAGGCGCTCGCGTCGACCGGCCGGATGCTGGCGGTTGCCGAGCATCAGGCTCAGGCCGGCGGCGGCGTAGGCCATGACCACCAGGGTCACCGCCATGTTGATGATGGTCTCGAACTGGCTGCCGACGGTATCGGTCACGGTGATGAACGCGATCAGCGTCATCGACGACACCACGATCAGCAGGCCGGGACCGGCCGCGCCGTTCTTCAACAGGCGTCCGAAGACCGCCGGCAGGAAACCACGCTGCGCGGCACGTGCGCCCGATTCGCCGGTCACCAGCATCCAGCCGCCGAGCGTGCCGGTGGCCTTGAGCGCGGCAGCCGCGGCGATCACCGGGATCGCCCAGACGCCGAACATCTGCCCGGCGACGAGTGCGAACGGGGCGCTGGAACTGGCGAGTCGATCGACCGGCACGATGCCCATCATCAGCACCGACGAGACCATGTAGACCACGCCCGCGAGCAGGATGCCGCCGAGGGTCGCGATCGGCACGTTGCGCTCGGGATTGCGCACCACGCCGGCGACCATCGCGCCGGTCTCCAGACCGATGAAGGCCCAGAACACCGTCGCCAGCGAGCCGATCGCCACCGCCGCATCGGACTGGCCGCTGACGTTCCAGCCGGCGCGGTAGATGGCGGGATCGAAGGAGGCCCAGCCGGCGATCAGGATCGCCGCGACCGGCAACAGGCCGAACACCACGCAGAACGACTGGAAGCGCGCGATGTTGCGCGGGCCCAGCAGGTTCAGCGCGAACATCGCCCAGATCAGCAGCACCTGGCCGAGCAGCTGTACGCCCGGCGTCTCGTCGACCGGCAGCAGGATCACCAGATAGCCGACCGCGGCGACCGCGATCGCGTTGTTGCCGATCCACGAGGACAGCCAGTACAGCGTGGTCGCGAGGAAGCCCATGTCGCGGCCGAGGCTCGGACGGATGTAGTCGTCCGGCGAGTTGAGATCCGGGTACTGGCGCGCGAGCCGCGCGAACGCGCCGCCCAGCGCGACCGCGAGCAGGGTGCCGATCAGCCACGAGAACACGGTCACCGCGCCCGACCGCGCGAGTGTCGCCGGCAGCAGGAAGAACCCCGAGCCGATCATGTTGTTGGCGACCATGAAGGTGGCCAGTACCGGGCCGATCTTCTTGACCGTGGAAGTCGTGGACATCGTGCGATCCGCGTGGAGGGCGGCGCGAGCGGCCGCTGGTCGGGAGGCTCAAAAACACGGCCCGCGGAAGGCGGGCCGTGCGTTCGGGTCGGATCAGCGCGGCGGCAGTTGCTGCCGCAGCCTGCTGTGCTTGTAGCCGTAGAGGAAGTAGATCGTGAAGCCGAGGATCGTCCACACCAGCAGCACGATCCAGTTCAGCAGCGGCATCGTCGCGACCAGGCCCAGGCAGGCCAGCACGCCGAGGGTGCCGACGAGGAACACCGCCGGCACGCGGAACGGACGATGCAGACTGGGCTGCGTGCGACGCAGCACCATCACGCCCAGGCACACGGTGGCGAATGCGACCAGGGTGCCCATCGACACCACGTCGCCGAGCAACTGGATCGGCAGGAACGCCGCCATGACCGCAGCGACCAGCGCGACCAGCACGGTGCCCTTGTGGGGCGTGCGGTAGCGCTTGTGGACCGCGCCGAAGAAGCGCGGCAGCAGGCCGTCCTGCGCCATCGAGAAGAAGATGCGCGGCTGGCCCATCAGCATCACCAGGATCACCGTGGTCAGGCCGGCGATCGCGCCGATCTCCACCAGCGTCTTGAGCCATGCCAGCGCCGGGTAGGCCTCGAGCGCGGTCGCGACCGGCTTGGCCGTGCCCAGCGTGGTGTAGGGGACCATGCCGGTCAGCACCGCGGACACCGCGATATAGATCAGCGTGCACAGGAACAGCGAACCGAGGATGCCGATCGGCATGTCGCGCTGCGGGTTCTTGACCTCCTGCGCCGCGGTCGAGACCGCGTCGAAGCCGATGTAGGCGAAGAACACGATCGAGGCGCCGCGCAGCACGCCTTCCCAGCCGAAGCGGTCGCCGCCCTGGTTGTCCGGAATGAACGGGAGCCAGTTTTCGGCGTTCACGTACTGCGCGCCGAAGGCCAGCAGCAGCAGGATCACCAGCACCTTGATCGACACGATGATCGCGTTGGCGGTCGCCGACTGGGTGATGCCGACATAGCAAAGAATGCCGACCGCGCCGATGATCAGCACCGCGGGCAGGTTGAACAGCGCGCCGGTGGTGACGAACTTGCCGAACTCGCAGGCGCCGGCCACGGCCGCCTCATGCGTACAGAAGTTGATCGGCGCCTGGGTCAGCGCCGCGGGCAGATGCACGCCGAGGCTGTCGAGGAAGCTGACCGTGTAGCCCGACCAGCCCACCGCGACGGTCGAGGCCGCGAACAGGTACTCGAGCACCAGACTCCAGCCGACGAACCAGGCCAGCGCCTCGCCGAGCGTCGCGTAGGTGTAGCTGTAGGCGCTGCCCGAGGCCGGGATCATCGCCGCGAACTCCGCGTAGCACAGGCCGGCCATCGCGCAGGCGAAGCCGGCGATGACGAAGCTCAGCATGATCGCTGGGCCCGCGTGGTTGGCTGCCGCGGTGCCGGTGATGACGAAGATGCCCGCGCCGATGACCGCGCCCAGGCCCAGCATCACCAGGTGCTTGGCGGTCAGCGTGCGCTTGAAGCCGACTTCGCCGCCGAGGCTGCCTTCGACCGGCTCGCCCGCATCGACATGCGGTTGCGCCGCGATCGGCTTGGTAATCATCAGGTTCTTGAACATCGGTGTCCCCGGTTGGTCGTTCGATGCGGTCCGCGACGGTTGACGGACGTGCCGTTGAGTCCCCCGCGGCCACGCGGCAATCGCCGTACCATGCCAAACGCTGCGTTCCGGCACAAGCAACGGAACCGCCGCTTGTGTGGACGCGTGGGAACGCCGATGCTGCGCCTCCCCTCACGCCGCGCTGCAGCAACTACTCCCGATGGCGAATCCGCCCGCGTCCGATTCGCGATGCCTGTCCGTGCCGCCCACCGCCGTGCGGACGCTGGCACGCGCCTTCGCCGATTTCGGCGTGCGGTATCCCGCCCAGCAGGGGCTGGCCGGTGAATTCGTCGATCTGCTCGGCGATGCAGAAGATCCGTTCGAACGCGCGCGGCTGGCCGGACATTTCACCGCCTCGGCGCTGGTGGTCAGCGGCGACGGCACGCGCACGCTGCTGACCCATCACCGCAAGCTCGGCATGTGGCTGCAGCCGGGCGGCCACGCCGACGGCGACCGAGACCTGGCGCGCGTGGCCCTGCGCGAGACCGAAGAGGAAACCGGACTGGCCGGTGTCAGCGTGCAGCCGGGCATCTTCGATCTCGACCGGCACTGGATTCCCGAGCACAAGAGCGTGCCCGGGCATTGGCACTACGACGTGCGATACGTCGTGCATGCAGGCAGCGACGAAACCTTCGCCGTCAGCGAGGAATCGCACGCGCTGGCCTGGGTGCCGCTGTCCGGAGTCGCCGACGGCGAGGCCTACGACGCCTCGCTGCGCCGCATGGCGCGGCGGTGGCTGGAAGTGCCGGCCGGCTGAGTTCCTGTGGGAG
>NZ_JAIWPU010000075.1 GCF_021191705.1 Proluteimonas flavola | reverse complement strand
ATCGCGGCCAGTGATGGCTACGCCATCTCACAACGCAAACGCAAGCTGATCGAGCAGGGGTTCGGCTGGGCCAAGTCGATCGGTCAGGTCCGCCAGGCGATGGTGCGCGGACTGGAAAAGGTGGACCAGATGTTCGTGTTGAACATGGCGGCCTACAACCTGGTGCGAATGCGGACCTTGGGACAGGTGTGCCTGCAATCGGGGAAAATGGCATGAATCGGGCATCTGGAGAGGAAGATGCCGCGCTGTGCAAGCACTGGAATGTCGAATTCAGTACGAAAAGATCAACATCGGCACTGCCCGCTCACACTGTGGTCAAAGACGGCTTCGTGGCGCTCGGTATTTCAGTAGCCTGTTAAGGAACGATGCCAGCGGCGCTAGATGCAATAACGTCTAGATCGTGTCTGCCCGTGTAGGAAAAATCCTATTAGTTCGTCAGAAATATCCTCGACAGTATGATTCTTCGCTAAACTCGCGAAAAAAATGTCTTTTAAGCTCCGAAATTGACTACCTTCGCAGCGTCCGTTCAGGAAGCGGACATCAGATGATTTATCTCAAACATTGTCAAAAAGGAGCTTTGCAAATGTTCAAGAAAATTCGCGCTACGGCGGCTGGTCTTGTTCTCGCTGGCGCCGCTGCGCTGGTTCCGGCAGTCCATGCCTCAGAGGTGATCATCATCATCATCTGTGATGCCACCACCTGCGTGATCATCGAGATCAGATAATAAGCTTGGAGGGGAGGCCGGAGGCCGACCCGTTCGGCCTCCGGTTCAATATTCTCGCCAAGGATCAATCGATGCCCAGTAAAAATAGCTTCCGGAAGTTCATCCTTGTTGCTGCGTTTTGCTCTGCGCCGATGTTTGCAGGCTGCGCCAAAACCAGTGACTCCGCCGGTGTCCAGAGCGCTGGCAACTCCACGGAAGCAACTGCGCCAATGGAGCCGTTCTTCCTGAGCCTCATGAAGTCAGGTGGACAGTTTGGCGGCAAGGTCGCTGTGCCGACGATCTGGATCTTCTCCGCAGATGGCAACTTGGCCCAGCTCGTCACTTCTGAGGAAGAGCTCGTTGCGCTTGAGCAAAATCCGAATTCAGGCAAAACCACCGCTTCTGGACTCACCTGTGAGCAGGTGGACGCCGCGGTCAAAGAAGCGGCGCCCGCCGAGGCCTGGCGCTTCGAATGTGGCAACGGCCAAGCTTCCGCGCTGCTGATCACCAACCGGGAAGTCTGCAAGACCTGCGATGCGTTTGAAGCCAAGTTCGCGGCACTGGCCGACATTGCCCCAGAGCGTCGACAGACTCTCGCGCTCACGCAGTAGTCTCCGGCGCATCCAGCAGGCGACCCTTTTCGAGATGATGTGTAGTGGCCGCGTATTCCGCGGCCTTCGCGTCATGGGTCACCATAACGATGGTCTTTCCGTGATCGCGACTGAGGCTTTGTAGCAGCGCCAAAACATCACTCGCGGACTGACGGTCCAAGTCGCCGGTCGGCTCATCGCAGATCAGAAGCTGCGGGTCCGCAACGATAGCGCGCGCTATGGCAACTCTTTGTTGCTGTCCGCCGGACAGCTCTGCCGGGCGATGCTTACTTCTTTCCGCCAGGCCGACCAGATCGAGCGCGATCTGGGCACGACGCGTGCGCTCCAAAGCGTTCATTCGCGTCAGAAGGAGCGGCAGTTGCACATTCTGAAGCGCCGTGAGGACGGGCATCAGGTTGTAGAACTGAAAGATGAAGCCAACATTCTGACTTCTCCATTGGGAGAGTTTCGAACTGCTCAGCGCATCGATCCGCTGCTCTCCGACACGCACGGTTCCGCCCGTGGGGCGATCCAGGCCCCCGAGGATGTTTAAGAGCGTTGTCTTGCCCGAACCCGATGGCCCCATCATCGCGACGAACTCGCCCTTGGCGATCTGCAGATCAAGAGCCTCAAGAACGGTCACTGAGCCTGCTTGGCCCTTGTAGATCTTTGTCACGCCTGCCAAGTCGATGAAGCTCTCCACGGTCAACCTCCTGTCTCAACTTGTTGGGTTCCCAGATCGGCAACCGACTGGCCAGCCTCATCAACAAAGCTCACGCGCGCTCCCATGTCGGGAACGATGCGCGGGTCCTCGATATCGAGACCAACGCGGACTTTGATCGTCGCTCGCCCGCGGTCCGCTGCGGGAATGATGGCAATCACTTTGCCGGGGATCCGGAAGTCGGGATACGCGTTGAGATCGACCTGCACACGCATGTCTGGCCTCACGCGACCAATTGAGGCCTCACCGACCTCAACCTCGACCTCGAGTGACTCCATGTCCACGATCGTGGCGATGCCGGTGCGCGTGTAGCCGCTAGCAGCGCTGGGCGAGATGATCTCTCCCACCTGGGCGGCCTTCGAAGTAATGACGCCGCCGAAGGGTGCGCGTATTACTGATAGATCGAGGTTGACCTGGGCAACCTGTGCCTGCGCTTTGTAGACATCGACATTGCCGCCCTGCGTCCTGACCTGCGCGCGAACCTCGTCAACACGCGAACTCGCTTGCTCGGCATCCTGTCTTGCAACGAGGCCTGCCGAAGCAAGTTCCTGGGCCCTAGCGCTTTCGCGCACCGCTTGCGCAAGCTGGACCTCAAGTTGTCGCACCGCATGTTCGGCAGCGGTGGCCTGGCGCTGGGAGGCATGGAGCTGGGCACTTGCCGCCTTGGCATCCAGTTTTGCGAGGATCTGGCCCTTCTCTACCCGATCGCCTTCTTCGAACAGGACTTCCGTCACGACCCCGATGACCTGAGATGACACGGTAGCCGTGCGTCGCGCCACGACATACCCCGAGGCGTCTAGCACCGAGTGAGAGTCCACAGCAGGCGCGGCGGTCGTGCGCGGTGGCTCCATTTGGGCGGCGACCGGCCTCTCACCCTGCCCTCTGAAGAACCCAAGCCATGCGATCAACGCGGCAACAACAATAGCGACCAGGACAAACGGCGCCTTGCCGCGACTCGGCGGCTCCTTCCCCTGCGCCGCTTCCCTGTCGATCTTCAGATCCTTCAACAGCTCGCTTTTGTCTCGTCCCTGTTCCATTGCGATCCTTCAGTCAATCTTTCAAAGCGTCAACGAGCTTGCCGCCCAGCACTCGCTTGATTGGTAACGCGGCACTCAACAGCCCCAAGGCGAGGCTGTATGCGAAAACCATCCCCATCACGCCAGCCGACACAGAGAAGCTTGCGTAGACGGCACTGTTCGCACTTGAGGTTCCGAAGCTAGCGCCATCCAAGAGCGCATAGACGCAAAGCAGAGCAAGCGCAGTGGCGATCGCGCCTTGGAGAAGCACATCAAGTAGCGACGCGATCACGATCGAAGAGTCTGAGAAGCCGATCGCGCGTAGCGTGGCCATCTCGCGCCTGCGGCGTTCGAGTGCCATGCCCAGCGTCGTGGAAATTACGAGCACCGCCCCGGTTCCCAGCAGCACCGATATTCCCGCTGCCGCCAACCGAACAAAGCGCACCAGAAAGCCCACCTGCTGTTGGTAGTAGTCGGTCTGGCGAACAACGCGGACATCCTGAAGACGGGGGTCATCGCGCACCGCGGCCTGGAGCTTGTCCAGCGCAGCTTCAGAGCTCAGTCGAAGCCAGACGGAGGAGCTCCGCCCAGAACGGTTGAATGCTGCCTGTAGCGCGGAGAAGTCAGTCCAGATCTCCGACTCCCAAAGGCTGCCACCGGTCTCAAGCCCACTGACGACCTGCCAGTTCCGACCCTGGAAAGTGACCGAGCTTCCGTCTAGCGCCGGAAACTGGGATCGCAGCGTTTTGCTGACAGCGATTTCTCTGCGTCCGAACTGCAGCGGATCAGTCAGATCAACCAGGCCTGGGTCCAGCAGCTCCAGCGTCTGCGCAGTGATCCCTCGGACCAACACCGTGCTGCGCTGCCCATCTGCCCGATCGAGCTTCGTGTTCGCCAGGAACTGGGCGGCCATCATGGGCTTGCCGTCCGCGAACTTCGCGATGCCGGGCACTCCAGACAAGACCGCGACCTGCTCGGGCGTGAGGCTGCTCGATACTTCGTCAGATGCGCTCGACGAAAGGGCCAACGCAATGGTGCTTTGCCCTGTTCCACTGCCAATCCGCTCGATGCCGGATGGGATGGCCAACATCACCGTAAGCGTTGCTGTCGTGATTAAGAAGCCCGCTGCGATCAAAAGGCTGTCTCTGGACCGCACCCTGTGCGTTGAGAGAAGCAGCATCAAGACCTGAGTGCTTTCCCGAAGTGTTCTGCCTGTCATCATCAAATTCGCAGGTGATCGATGGGCCGCAACCCGGACAAGGTGGACGCCGGCCAGGCCAGGGAGATGGCCATGAGGCCGAGTACGCCGACAGGAAGTGTCAGCAGCGCCCATTCCGGTATAGCGACAGACCCAAGCAACCACGATGTTGCGGGTGCCAAAGCCTTGAGCAGTCCGTAGGCAGCTATAACCCCGGCCCCTGCGCCCAGCAGAGCAATCACGAAGAGCTCCAGAGCCAATGCCTGGAACTGGATCGCGCGCCCAAATCCGATCGTCTGCAGCGTAGCCATCGTCGATCGACGCTGGGACACGGCGTGGGCCAACACCGTCACGAGAACCAAGGTCGCGCACGCCAACATGGCGCCCATGATGAGCATCAGCAAAGACTGGATCTGCCCGAACCTCGCCAGCGCCGAGTCCGTGCTGCTCCCCGTGTCAGCCTGCAGAGGGGGATCGCTGCCGGCGAACTTCGTCTCGATCTCGTTGGCAAGCTCGGATAGCCGAGCGGACTCCTGGCCGCGCACACGCACGCGCATCACGAGGTCGCGTCTTTCCTCCGGGATGATATTGTTGATGTAGCTGTAGTGCCCGAACGCGGCTTGATCGCCAAACGAACTCTGGGAGGGGGGAAGTATTCCGACCACCGTTACGGGGGTCTCGACGCCGCTGAGCACATCCCGAGGCGTCAGCGTCATGCCGGGGGTCAGCCCACACTTCGCCGCAATGGCCTGCCCAACCAACAGCCCGTTGGATGTATTGCTCCAAGCGTCGAACATCGCAGCGTCGGCGCCGCGCTCCTGAACGAGCTCGGGAACGAGATCGCCTCCATACGCATTGATGGACACGACACTTCTGCCATCACTACACCTGAAGCCAGCCAGGGTATGGTAGGAGACGCCCCTGACACCAGGCATGTTCGCGATTTCCAGCGCATGCTTTAACGGATAAGGAGAGCTCGACACGCGCGCGTTTGAAACATTGATCTCCGCGTTCATCGATGATCCGGCGTTATTCACCAGAAACGGTGCTGCGAAGGTGGAAAGCACAAGCCACGCGATCACGGACACCGCCAATGTGCCTGCGAGATACGCCGTGCGACCCGGTTGCTCCCGAATTCGCATCCACATCAGGTAACCGATCGCACGCATTGATGTCACGGCTTCAGGACAAGCGAGACATCGAGGATGTTGACGGACACTTCAGTCTTGTTCGTGAGCGCGTCGACTTCTCCACGCGCCTGCGGACAAAGCTGCTCACACGGCTCACGGGTGAGGAGGAGAACCGTCCATCTAGCCGGCTGCGCTGTGATATTCGCGCCCAGAGTGCGGAGGTTTGCGGTCACATCCGTGAGCTTTACCGCAGAGATCACCGGCTGCCCTGCTTTACCGACCATCTGCGACAAGCCGGACACGCCCTCAGGGCTATCCAGCCTCGCGACGAGGCCGCCATCAGGATCGTAGACCCAGATTGCTGGCACTTTCAGGCTCGGAACCTCTGTCCTCGCGAGACTCATATGCGTGTGGAAAAACGCTCGCATGTCCACCGTGGCCTGGACCCTGTCGGCCGACATACCCACGGTGGGTATCGCACCAAAAACGAGGCCGATCATCAACGCAACCGAGGCCTTCCTGGTCATGATTTTTCTCCGTAGCTAGAAGAGGCGCGTCATTCGCACACGCCATATCTACTACGGCTTCGTATCTGAAGTTTGTCCGACGAGTCTAGCGCCAGAACTTCAGATCGGTAGCTCAATTCGAGCGATAAGCCCTCTCACAGCGCCGTTGGACAACACCAACGCCCCCCCGCTCCGCTTGATGACCAAGTCTGCCGTGGCAAGACCCAAACCGATCCCGCCGGTTGCTCGGTTGCGAGAGGCCTCGCCCCGATAGAAGGGCTCAAGCGCCCGAGAAAGCTCATGCTCTGGTATCCCGGGACCATCGTCAGCCAGCTCGATCCAAGCAAAGTCTCCCTCGGAGCCAACACGCACCTCGACGGAATGCGCGTAGTTGCGCGCATTCTCCAGAATGTTTCCGATCGCCCGACCCAGCTGAAGCGGACTGGCCATCGTCGACACGGTCAGGCCAGGCATCAGGCGCGCGAAGTCGTCATACGCCCCCGCCTCAATGCAATCCGACACCAGATCCCGAAGCTCGACCATCTCAGCCGGCTCGCTTTCCTGACGATCTCTTGAGAACGCCATGATCTCGCTGATCATGTGCTCCATACGATCGATATCCGCAACCATTCGCGGCACTGCTGGGTCACTGACTGCATGCATGCGTAGCTTCAACGCGGTAAGCGGTGTTCGAAGATCGTGGGCGACAGCCGTCAGCATCCTCGTGCGTTCTTCCGTGTGGGACGCCAAGGCACTGCGCATCTTGTTGAGGGCTGCTCCCGTCTGCGCGATCTCGGTCGGACCGGCGACCGGGAACTCCGCCATATCCAGCCCTGACTTGCCGGCGCTTGATGCGGCCTTCGACAGTGCCCGCACTGGGACGGTGATCCGCCGCGCAATCCACCATGTCAGCGGCGCCAGAAGGATGATGCTGACCGCGAACATCAACAGCACACGGCCACGCCAAAGCGAGAGCCACGAGGTGTCCGGGCCTACAGTGATCCAGCCACCCTCCGAACGCATCGACACTTGGAACGCAGGCTGGGGGGCGTCTTCAGCCAAGTATGCGGCCGCGATCGAGGCGAGCAGTTGGCTGGGGACCTTGTCCAAGTCGTCCACCTTGGTGATCGCATAGGACCCGGTTGCCAGCTCTGGAGTAGTCAGCTTGAATGATGAGAATCGATGCGGCTGATCGGTCGGATCCAATGTGTGGACTTGAATATCAGCGAGCGGACGGCCGACGGCGCTTGCGAGCGAGACTGCGAGAAGAACATCACTAGCCTTGGTCGGAGAGCCCGAAGGTGGGGCAGTAGCCACTTCTCGATGCATTCCGCTCTTCTCAGCGCCAGCAGGGCTCAGCAGCGCTGCGACCGCCTCGGATGGCCTGATCTGCGGAACAGGCGGAGGCCGGACGAAAAAGAAGCTGATCGCGATGGCTTGGCCGATCAGAAAAGCAGCAAGAGCCAATCCACCGACCTGAGCCAGAATTGGAAAGCGTCGGATCACGGGCGAGAGACGCTCGGCCGGAATCGGTAGCCTTCACCGCGGACGGTCTCGATGATGACCGTATCGTCTCGCTCGGCAAGCTTCCGTCTCAACCGACTGACTGCCAAGTCGATGGCGCGGTCGAAGCTCTCGGAGCCGGGGCCTTGAATCAGATCCTGCAGGCGCGACCTGGAAAGAAGCTTGTTCGGATTGCTGACAAAGGCTGTCAGCAGAGACAGTTCTCCAAGCGTCAGGCGCAACTCGTTGCCCTGGGGATCCAGCAGCACCTTCTCCTCAACATCGAAACGCCATGCACCAAATCGGTAGTCACCAGATGAGTGTTTTTTTGCATCCCGTTCAGCCGCACGAAGATCTCTTCGAAGCACAGACCGGACTCGAGCCAGCAGTTCTCTGGGATCGAAAGGTTTGGCGATGTAGTCGTCTGCCCCTCCCTCCAATCCCAACACACGGTCGGGCGTGGATCCCAGCGCGCTGAGCATCAGGACCGGAATTCCCTGGTCTACAAGCCGCTTGCAGATCGAGACGCCGTTCTCCCCCGGAAGCATCACATCCAAGATGACGAGATCAGGAACGATCTCGATGAGAATCGTATCCAGATTCCGTCCGTCCACGGCGCCCCATAAGCTAAATCCTTGCCACGCCAGGAAGTCGATGAGGGCTTCTCGCACACTCTGATCGTCGTCAACAATGATGATGCGTTGCGTCATGGGCCTGGTCGTTGAGTGAGCCTGCAAAGTCCGTAGAGCAAGAGTAGCGCTATCACAGGACACGCAGGCTACCCGCCTGCGAGCCATCCAAACGACCATACACACCATCGGCGAGACCAAACTGGATCCTTGACTGCCGCGTGACGCAGGGTTCTACCCCGATTTCACGGACACATCCATGAAGGCTCACACTGAGCAAAAGGAGTGTCCATGCAGAAGCGCAAGCATTACAGCCCCGAGTACAAGCGGGACCTGGTTGATCTGGTGCGTCGGACCGGGTCCAGTTGCCGTCAGATCGCTCTGGAAGTGGGCGTCAATCCGAACATGCTCACCCGCTGGGTGCGTGAGGCGCAGACCGCCGGCGGCAAGGCGTTCCCCGGCGGCGGGACGCCGCGTGACGAGGAGGTCGCCAGGCTCAAACGGGAGCTGACGCGCGTCACGCGGGAGCGGGATTTTTAAAAGACGCGGCAGCGTACTTCGCGAAGCAGTCACCGAACGGTACACGGTGATTGCGCGCTGCCGCAGCGACTATCCGGTCGGAATGATGTGCCGCTGCCTTGAGGTATCAACAAGCGGGTTCTATGGCTGGGTCAGCCGCAGGCCGGGCCCCAGAGCACGTGCGAATACGCGTGTGCTCGAGCGCATCCGGGAGATCCACCAGGACAGTGGTGGCGTCATCGGCGCACCGCGCATGCAGGAAGATCTGGTGGACGCCGGGGAGCCGATCAGCCTCAACCGCGTGGCGCGTTTGATGGCCACGGCCGGCCTGCAGGGCTGGCCGCGTCGCAGGAATCGGCGGTTCGGCGGCAAACCAGGCACTCGCCCGGAGGGCGTGACCAATCACCTTGCACGCGATTTCAACGCCAACGAGCCGGAGACCAAGTGGGTCACCGACATCACCGAAATCGCCACGCTGGAAGGCAAGCTGTATCTGTGCGTGGTGGTGGACCTCTACAGCAAGCTGGTCGTGGGCTGGGCGATGCATCACCGTCAGGACCGCCACATGGTCGTGCGGGCGGTGCAGATGGCGCTGTGGCAGCGTCAAGAGGATGGCGCGTTGATCCTGCACTCCGATCGCGGTGGGCAGTTCATCAGCGGCGACTACCAGAAGTTCCTGGGCAAGCACGCGCTGACCTGCAGCATGAGCGCGGTGGGTCACTGTGCCGATAACGCGGCGTGCGAGGGCTTCTTCGGGCTGCTCAAGCGCGAGCGCGTGTATCACCGCAACTACCGGACGCGAGACGAGGCGCGGGCCGACCTGTTCGACTACCTGGAGCGGTTCCACAACCCGCGCATGCGCCGTAGAGTGGCGAGGATCGATCAGCAGTTTTCAGACGTAGTCAAACCGTCCGTGGAAACGGGGTAGAACCCTTGCGTCCTTCCTTCATTGCCGCCGAAATTATGGGATCTATCGGGGCGACAACTATTCTGACGCGGCGGGGGGGCGATGGCCGCCCCGATGCCGCGCGACCGACCCCCGGCCATGCCTTGAGCGCGGACGAGCGCGCCGACATCCTGCGCGTGGCCAGCGAGCCGCGCTTCGCCGACGTGCCGCCGGCGCGGATCGTGCCGATGCTGGCCGACGAGAACGTCTACCTCGCCAGCGAATCCACCTTCCACCGGGTCCTGCGCGAACACGGCCAGACCCGCCACCGCGGCCGTGCCCGGGCCCCGCGCAAGACGCGGCCGCCGACCACCCACATCGCCACCGCTCCCGGCCAGGTGTGGTGCTGGGACATGACCTACCTGCCTGGCAACGTGCAAGGCCGCTGGTTCTACCTGTACCTGATCCTGGACCTGTACAGCCGCAAGATCGTCGGCTGGGAAGTGCATGAGCGCGACGAGGCCGACCATGCCGCGCACCTGGTGCGGCGCACGGCGCTGGCCGAGGGCATCGCCGCCCGCGAGGCCAAGCCGGTGCTGCATGGCGACAACGGCACCACGCTCAAGGCCACCACGGTGCTGGCGATGCTGCACTGGCTGGGCGTGAAGCCGTCCTACTCGCGGCCGCGGGTGAGCGACGACAACGCCTATGCCGAGGCACTGTTCCGCACCGCCAAGTACCG
>NZ_JAIWPU010000074.1 GCF_021191705.1 Proluteimonas flavola | reverse complement strand
AGCCTGCTAGAGATTCAATAGCAGTCTTCTTGATGGTCCACGTCTTCGGCAGCGTGGCGCCCTTGAGGCTAGCCAGCCAGGCATCGCGAGCTTCACCCAGCCGGATTGGGGCGACGGCAGGCTCGTCGAACGTCAGGCGTCGACGCGGTGCTGGTGGCGGAGGGCTCGGAGTGGTCGCCAGTTCGGCCAGCGGGTCCGGGCCAGCCGGCGACGGCCTTCGCCGCTCGAGCTGCTGGAACAGATGCACATCGGCCTCGTTGTCGATCTGCCAGTGCTCGGTCACCGACCCATCGGCCCCGAACGAGCGTTGCAAGGTCAGCTCTCGAAGGTTGTCGGCGCCCGACAGCCGCGAGACCAAGGCCTCGGCTTCGGATTTCGTCAGCTTGGCCACCTGTCGTTCCCTCAACACGGCGAAGGCACGAGCATAGCCCGCGGCCAGCGCCGCAGCCCGGAACCTGGCTTCTGGAAGAACGGTGGTGCGCAACGTCCGTTTGAGGATGCGGCGGGCAAGCACGGGCTGAAGGTCGGTGGGCACGCGCTGGCGGAACGACCAGAGGCCCGAGGCGGAACGAACGAGATGATGGGGAATGCGCATGGGGAGATGTGTCCCCGGCTTGTGTCCTGCATTCGCCAAACTTTAGAAACGACAAGCCCCTGAAGAATCAGGGGCTTGCGTAATCTGGCGGAGAGAGGGGGATTCGAACCCCCGAAGCGCGGTTTAGACGCTTACACACTTTCCAGGCGTGCTCCTTCAACCACTCGGACACCTCTCCTGAACTGGTCCCTCGCGAAGCGCCTGGGCGCTGCGCAGCGGCGTTGGGACGCCGCGGGCCGACCATTCTATCCGCCGCCGCCTGCGGTCACAAGGAACCATTGGAGGCGTGGCAGAATACCGGGATGTCCTATCTCGTCCTCGCCCGGAAGTGGCGTCCGAAGCGGTTCGCCGAGCTCGTCGGCCAGGAGCACGTGGTCCGTGCGCTGACCAATGCGCTGGAAACCGGCCGCGTGCATCACGCCTTCCTGTTCACCGGTACCCGCGGCGTCGGCAAGACCACGATCGCGCGCATCTTCGCCAAGAGCCTGAACTGCGAGGCCGGCACCTCGTCTGATCCCTGCGGCGAGTGCGAGACCTGTCGCGCGATCGACGCCGGCCGCTACATCGATCTGCTCGAGATCGACGCCGCCAGCAACACCGGTGTCGACGACGTGCGCGAACTGATCGACAACGCGCAGTACATGCCCTCGCGCGGCCGGGTGAAGGTCTACCTGATCGACGAAGTGCACATGCTGTCGAAGTCGGCGTTCAATGCGCTGCTCAAGACGCTGGAAGAGCCGCCGGGACACGTGAAGTTCCTGCTGGCGACGACCGACCCGCAGAAGCTGCCGGTCACCGTGCTGTCGCGCTGCCTGCAGTTCAACCTCAAGCGGCTCGACGAGCAGCAGATCCAGGGCCAGATGACGCGGATCCTCGAAGCCGAGGGCATCGCGGTCGAGCCTGGTGCGATCCGCCAGCTGTCGAAGGCCGCCGACGGCAGTCTGCGCGATGGCTTGTCGCTGCTCGATCAGGCCATCGCCTATACCGGCGCGGGCGGCGAGGGCGGCGCGCTCGGCGACGCGGCGGTCGCGACGATGCTGGGCAGTGTCGATCGGACGCGCGTGGGCGCCCTGCTGTCCGCATTGGCCGATGGCGAAGGGGCGGCGTTGCTCGCCGAAGTCGCGACGCTGGCCGAATTCTCGCCCGACTGGGGCGGCGTGCTCGACGCGGTCTCCGAAGCGCTGCATCGCATCCAGGTGCGCCAGCTGGTACCGGAAGTGTCCGTGGAGAGCGACGGCGTGGATGTCGATGCGATCGCATCGGCGGTGCGCCCGGAAGTCGTGCAGCTCTGGTACCAGATGGCGCTCAACGGACGTCGCGATGTCGGCCTGGCGCCGAGTCCGCGCGCCGGCTTCGAGATGACCGTGCTGCGCATGCTGGCGTTTCGGCCTGCCGAAGGCGGCGCTGCCGCACCGGCCGCAGGCAGCGGCAACCGTGCGAGCGGTCCTGCCGCGGCACGTGCGGCGCTGGCTGCACAGGCGGCGCCCGAGTCTGCGCCTGCACCGCGCGCGGCGTCGCCGTCACCGCAAGCCGTCCCTGCGCCAAGGCCGCCACGTGCGATCGTCCAAACGCCGCCCGCGCGTCCCGCACCGCAACCGGCGCACGCAGCGCCGCCTGTCGAGGTGGCGCCGGTCGCGCCACCCGAAGCATCACCGCCGATGGCTGCGAAGCTGCGCACGCTCGATGCCGACCAGTGGCTCGATCTCGTCGCCGATCTGCCCCTGCGCGGCCCGGTGCGCGAACTCGCGGCAAGTGCGGCCTTCGTCGCGCTCGACGGCGCCGTGCTCAGGCTCGCGCTGCCCGAGGCGGACGAACACTTGAAAGCGCCGATCATGGTCCATCAGCTCTGCGAAGCGCTGGCCGGCCCGCTCGGCGGCGTGCCGCAGATCCGCTTCGAGACCGCAGCCGCCAGCGAAACCGTGACGCTGCACGAACGCAACGCGCGCGAGCGCGATGCGCGACAGTCGAACGCCGAGAACAGTTTCATGTCCGATCCGGACGTGCAGCGGCTGATGTCGCAGCAGGGCGCCAGGCTGGTGCCCGATTCGATACGCCCTTTTGAAGAACGAGGATTCCAGTAATGCGTGGAAACATTGCCCAGTTGATGCAGCAGGCGCAGAAGATGCAGGAAAACATGCAGCGCGTGCAGCAGGAACTCGCCAGTCTCGAAGTCGAGGGCAGCGCCGGCGGCGGCATGGTCGCCATCACGCTGACCGGCAACAAGGAATGTCGCAAGGTACGCATCGATCCCAGCGTGCTGTCGGACCCGGAAATGGCCGAGGACCTGATCGCTGCCGCGTTCAACGACGCCTCGAACAAGGTCGATGAAGAGTCGAAGCGGCGCATGTCCGGTGCGACCGCCGGCATGCCGCTGCCGCCCGGCATGAAGCTGCCGTTCTGAGACGCGGTGATTCGTGGATTCGTGATTGGTGAAAGCCGACCGCGCGCGAGCCGGATTTTTCGAATCACCAATCACCAATCATGAATCATTCTTCGAATGTCCTCCCTGCTCGACCAACTGATCGATGCATTGCGCGTGCTGCCCGGTGTCGGGCAGAAGTCGGCGCAGCGCATGGCCTATCACGTGCTCGAACGCGGGCGCGAGGGGGGGGCGCGGCTGGCGGCGGCGCTGGCCGAGGCGGTCGAGAAGATCGGCCATTGCCAGCGCTGCCGCGACTTCAGCGAGACGCCGGTCTGCCCGACCTGCAGCAGCGCGGCGCGCGATGCGCAGACGCTGTGCGTGGTCGAGACGCCCGCCGACCGTCTCGCGATCGAACAGGCCACGGGCTTTCGTGGGTTCTATTTCGTGCTGCAGGGTCGCCTGAGTCCGCTCGACGGCATCGGCCCGCACGAACTCGGACTCGACCTGCTCGGCGCGCGCCTGGCCGAAGGCGAGGTGCAGGAACTGATCATCGCGACCAACCCGACCGTCGAAGGTGAAGCCACTTCGCATTATCTGGCGCAGATCGCGCGCCAGCACGGCGTGCGTCCGAGCCGGCCGGCTCATGGGCTGCCGCTCGGCGGCGAGCTGGAATACGTCGATCGCGGGACGCTGTCGCACGCGTTCGGCAGTCGCAGTGAAGTGGCCTGAAAGCGGGGATTCGGAAGTCGGGATTGGGGATTCGCAAAGGCATGCGCCGCGAGCGGTGACGTATGCTTTTCCGAATCCCCAATCCCGGTTCCCGAATCCCATGACGACCATCTTCCACAAGATCATCCAGCGCGAGATTCCGGCCGACATCGTCTTCGAGGACGACCACATCATCGCGTTCCGCGACATCGCGCCGCAGGCGCCGGTGCATGTGCTGTTCGTGCCGAAGCAGGATTTCGCCACGCTCAATGACGTGCCGGCCGACGCGCCCGAGATCGTCGGCCGTCTCGCGATCGCAGCCGCGCGCTATGCGAAAGAGCGGGGATTCGCCGAAGACGGCTACCGCATCGTCATGAACTGCAACGCACACGGCGGCCAGACGGTGTTCCAGATCCATCTGCATCTGCTGGCGGGTGCGCAGCTCGGGCGCTTCGGCACGCCGGCAGCCTGACGACCGCAGCGGTGCATCCGCACGCCGGTGGCTTCGCCGCATCGCATGCGGCCGCTGTCGCACTGGCTCTTCCGAATCCTGAATCCCCAATCCCCAATCCCCGCCTCACCAATACCCCCACCAGGGCCACGGCGCCGGGCGCGTGATCACGTCGACGCGCTCACGCTTGGGCCACAGGTAGACCACGTCGGCCTCGACGCGCGGGAAGCGGTAGTCGTACTCGCCGACCCGGCGCGAGTCGTAGCCGGCGATGCGGCCGGTGAAGGTCACTTCGCGATTGACCTCGAACACCGCCGGATCGTAGAAGCCCGCGCGGCAGGCGATGAAGCGGCCGTTGGTGTCGTCGCTGGCCCAGTACGGGCGGCCGGTCGCGGTCAGCCGCGTGGCGATCATCTCGAAGCAGGTCGCGTCGGTCCGCGGTTCCACCTGCACGATGCGGCCGCCCCAGCGCACCATCGCGCCGGTGTGTTCGCCCTGCACCGCGGCGTGCGGCGTCAGCGCTTCGGCGTAGCCGCCCTGCAGCGGTTTCGGTTGGGATGCGCACGCGCCAAGCAGCAGGGCACCGGCGACAAGGGGCAGCAGGCGAAGGGCGGTCATCGATCGATCTCCCGGACTGGACGGTGCGCGCGCAGTGCCCGCACCAGCGTCGCGTCGGACGCCGATGGAGCGTACCGGGCCGCGACGAAACGGTGGGTGAGGGCGACGAGCGCGTCCTCATGCGGGCGCGCGGCCTTGACGCGCTCGGCCCATGCGATCGCAGGCTCGTGCCGTTCGCGAGCCAGCCCGAGGCGCGCGTAGCGCCGGCCCAGTCGATGCCAGGCGCGCAGCAGCGGATCGCGCTCGCGTTCGGTGCGCGCGACCAGCCACAGCATCCAGCCCAGCGCGAGCACCGCGCACAGCGAAAACAGTGCGGCGAGGCCGCCGGTGTCGATGTTCCCGAATCCGATGCGCTGCAGCATGCGCTGCTGGCGCGTGGCATCGAATCCGAGCACGAAGTCGTTCCACGCACGCCGCGCCCAGTCGCCGAGGTCGGCCATCTGCAACAGCGCATCGCCACCATCGCCACCGGCGCCCAGCCGGTCTTCCAGCGTGTCGTAGATGCGTTCGGGGGCAACGGCCGCGGTCGGATCGACGCGTACCCAGCCGCGGCCTTCGAGCCAGACTTCGTTCCAGGCGTGGGCATCCATGCGCCGGACGATCCAGTAGTTGCCGAAGCGGTTGCGGGTGCCGCCGGTGTAGCCGGTGACGACGCGCGTCGGAATACCGGCCTCGCGCATCAGCACGGCGAACGCGGAACTGAAGTGTTCGCAGAAGCCGGCGCGATAGTCGAACAGGAACTCGTCGACCGCATGCCGGCCGGGCAGCGGGGTGTCGAGGGTGTAGGCGAAATCGCTGCGGATCCAGGCCAGCGCGCGGTCGACGAGTGCGCCGTCGTCTGCCGTCTCGGTGCGCCACTGGTGCGCCAGTGCACGCGTGCGCGGATTGAAGCCCGCAGGCAGCTGCAGCGCGAGTCGGCGCAGGGCATCCGGAAGATCGGCTTCGAAGCGTGTCGGCGGTGCCGAGCGCAACTGCCACCGCGTCACGCGGTCGAGCCGGCGTTCGCTGGTCAGCGTGTACGCGTGCGCCGCGCGCATGCCGTCGGGAAATTCGAGCGGCATCTCCAGCGCGACCAGCAGATTGCGCTCGGTCGGCTCCAGTGCGATCTCGTACTCCCAGGTCGGCGCGCCGTGCTCGACCGTCGCCGGCGGCAGGCTGCGCAGCCACGGCGACGCCGTCCAGCTGCGGCCGTCGTACTCGGTCAGCGTCGGACCCCGCCAGTACATCTCGCGTGTCGAGGGCTCGGTGCCGCGGAAGGTCACCCGCATCGCCGGCGTGTCGTCGGCGATGAGGTCGATCCAGTCGCCAGGCGACATTTCCTCCGAAAGTCCCGGTCGAGCAACGGAACGTTCCGGTACGCCCCACAACGGCGTCGCCAGGCGCGGGAACAGCCAGAACGCAGCGAGTGCCAACGGCAGGCCGATCGCGATCAGTCGCGCGACGATGCCGATGCGCGTGGCGTGGCGCATACCCGCTGCCGGCAGCCCCGATTCCTGTTCCGAGAGTCGCGCCAGCGCCGCCAGCGCCAGCACCGCGCCGCACAGGCCGAGCGCGAGCGACAGCGGCCCCTGGTCGAGCAGGAAGGTCGCGAACGGCGCGAACAGGGCGAAGCCGAGCAGGCTGCGCGCATCGCGCACGGTGCGCAGTTCGGACGGCTTGATCGCGAGCATGCCGGCGAGCAGCGCGCAGCCGGTGTCGCGGCCGAAGTTCATCCCGCCCTGCGCGAGTACGAGGCCGAACACGGCCAGCGCCAGCACGGTGCGCAGCCAGACCGGCGCCGCGCGCCGCGACGCCATGGCCGCAGCGATCGCGCCCGCGCCAGCGATGACGAGCGGCAGTGGCATCGGCAGCTGCAGCAACAGCGGCAGCAGACAGACGGCCGCCGCGATCAGCGACCAGCGGCGGCCGGCGGTATCGAGGGCGCGTGCGGCGCGTGCGGCGTGTGCCATCAGCTGGCCGGCAGCAGCGCGAGTGCGCGCAGGCAGGCGTGGCGATGCGCGGCGCCGCGATCCGGACCGATCACCATCTGCCCGGGCAGTTGCAGACGATAGCGCACGGCCTCGCGCTCGGCCTCGTCGATCCAGCGCGCGAGCCGGCGGATTCTCGATTCGTGGTCGAGTGCGCCGAGCCGTTGCCAGTCCAGTGTCAGATCGCCGCCCTGGGGGCGCTCGAACTCGCGCACGATCAGCGCATCGCGACGCGCGGATGCCTTCCACGCGATCGTCCGCGGCGCATCGCCCGAGCGCCAGTCGCGCAGATGATGCAGTTCCTCGCCTGCAGGATTGAGCCGGGCCTGCGCTTCGTCGCCGCCGCCATCCGGCAACGGCGGGCCGGACGATTCCGGCGTCGGGTAGACGAGAAAACGTGCCGTCGGCCAGGCCCACGCCCAGGCGCGTGCCAGGCCCAGCGGCCGCGTCGTGCTGATGCGCAGCCGCTGTGGCGTCAGCCAGCCACGTCGGATCGTCGGCAGCGCCAGGGTCGCCTCGCCGCCGGCGTCGCCGAGCGAGAGCACAGCCTCGCTGTCGCCGATCGCCACGCGCAGGCCACGACGCTCACGCCCGCGCGGCGCTTCGACATGCACGTGCAGCGGCATCGGCGTACCGGCTGCGACCGGTTCGCCATGCACCGCGCGGATCTCCAGCCCGCTGAGCTGCAACTGCGTCCACAGCAGGCTGGCCAGCGCCGCGCCGACCAGCAGCAGGCACAGCAGCAGCGCCGGATTGTTGTTGTAGTTGAGCGCGCCGATCGCCATCGTTGCCAACAGCGCGGCGACGAATGCGCCGAATCCCGTCGGCAGGATGTAGATGCGCCTGCGGTCCAGGCGCGCCGGCAACACTTCGGGCCGGCGCGGACGCGCCCAGCCTTCGACACGACGGCGCAGGCCGGCGAACACGGGCATCAGTCGACCGGCACGGCCTGCAGGATCGATGCCGCCAGTCCGTCGCCGGCGGCATCGGCCTCGGCGACCAGACGATGGCTGGCGATCAGCGGGAACAGCGTCTGCACATCGTCGGGCAGGGCGTGATCCCGCCCCTGCAGCAAGGCGAACGCACGGGCCGCGCGCAGCAGCGCAAGGCCGGCGCGTGGCGACAGGCCGACGCGGACGCCCGGATGCTGACGACTGCGCCCCATCAGCGCCTGCACGTAATCGATCAGCGCGGGACTGGCGTGGATCGCGGCGACCGCCTGGCGCAGGGCGCGCAGATCCTCGGCGCCGAGTCGCGGCAGGGTCTCGGCGATCAGGGTGCGGCGGTCGCTGCCCGACAGCAGGGCGCGTTCGGCATCGCGATCCGGATAGCCGAGGCTGAGCCGGAGCAGGAACCGGTCGAGCTGCGAGTCGGGCAACGGATACGTGCCCGACAGATCCACCGGGTTCTGCGTGGCGATGACGAAGAACGGATCGGGCAGGGCGTGCGTGATGCCGTCGACGGTGACCTGCTGTTCGGCCATCGCCTCGAGCAATGCGCTCTGCGTGCGCGGCGGGGCGCGGTTGATCTCGTCGGCGAGCAGTACGTTGGTGAAGACCGGGCCGCCGTGGAACTCGAAGCGCCGCGCGCTGCCCTCGTAGACCGACACGCCGACGACATCCGACGGCAACAGGTCCGAGGTGAACTGCACGCGCTGGAAATCCAGGCCCACCGTCGCGGCGATCGCATGCGCCAGTGTCGTCTTGCCGAGACCGGGCAGATCCTCGATCAGGATGTGGCCATCGGCGAGCAGGGCGACGAAGCTCATCGTCACCGCCGTCTCCTTGCCGAGCACCAACCGGTTCACCTGGGCCAGCGATGACGACAGGGCGTCACGCCGGGTGTCGGTTAGCATGGCGGGCGTCGTCGGGTCGGGCATGCATGTGCTCCTGCGGCGGTCCCCCGAGTGTAGCGAGGTCTAGTTCAATGCGGCGGATGGAAATGCGTACGGTGTTCGTCGTGCTGTGGACGGCGATCGTGCTGCTGAAACTGGCCATCGCCGCGCGGCTGCCGCTGTTCGTCGACGAGGCGTTCTACTGGCTCGAAGGCCAGCATCCCGCGTTCGCCTATTCCGATCTGCCGGGCCTGACCGCGTGGCTGATCCGCATCGGCACCGAAGTCTTCGGCGATGGATTGCTTGCAGTGCGTCTGCCCTTCATCGCGATCTCGGCGCTGGTGCCCTGGCTGGTCGTGCGCCTGACCGCGCGCGAGTTCGATCCCGAAGCCGCATGGATCTCGGGCTGCGCCGCATTGTTGTTGCCGCTGCTGGGTTCGCTCGGCGTGATGGCCCTGCCGGACGCGATGCTCGCGCTGGCGACCGTGCTGTGTCTGGATGCCGGCGTGCGTCTGCTCCGCGGCGTGAGCCACGGCGGCGCCCTGCTGCTCGCGCTCGGCCTGTCGCTCGGCGCACTGAGCCACTACCGCTTCATCGCGGTGATCGGCGTCGGCATCGTTGCGCTGCTCACGATCGCCAGGGGTCGCGAAGCCCTGCGCGATCCGCGCGTGTGGATCGCGATCGCGACCGGCGCCGCGGCGTGGATTCCGCTGCTGGTGTGGAACGTCGACAACGCGGAAGCGGGCCTGCGTTTCCAGATGGTCGACCGGCACCCGTGGGCGCTGCATGCCGACGGCTGGCAGTTCATCGTGATCCAGGCGGTGATGGTGACCCCGCTGCTGTTCGCCGCGCTGCTGATCGCGGCCTGGCGCCTGCGTCGGGCGCAGGACGATGCGGTGCGCTTCCTCGCGATGTCCGGCGGCCTGATCGTGCTCGGCTTCTTCGCGCTCGGCTTCGTCGCCGATACCGAACGCGCGAGTTTCCATTGGCCGCTGCCGGGCTATCTCGCGCTGCTGCCGCTGGTCGGCTTCGTGCTGATGACGTGGCCGCGCTGGCTGCGCATCGCCACGTGGGCGACGCTGGCGCTCGGCTTCGTCGGCGTGGTCGGCTACTACGCGGCAGTGTCCGTGCCTGAAGTGCGCGAGCGCAGCGCGGGCCTCAAGTGGTATCCGTCGAACTTCGCCGGCTGGGACACGCTGGCCGATGCGGTGCGCGAGGAACTGGCGGCGATGCCCGCCGACACGGTGCTCGTCGCCGACAACTTCAAGATCGGCGCCGAACTCGGCTTCGCGCTCGGCGATCCGCGCATCCGCGTGCTCGACCATCCGCTCAACCGTCACCACGGCCGCGCGCCGCAGCTGCAGCTCTGGCATCTGCAGCTCGACGATCGTGCCGAGCTGGCGGGGCGCCCGGTGCTGCTGGTCACCGGCGCCAACGACGTGAAGTTCAGCGCGCTGTTGCAGCGCTACCAGACGATCTGCGCGCGCATGGGCGCGTTGCCGGTCTCGCGCGTGGTCAATGCCGACCGTGGCGCGCAGCGTTTCATCCTGTCGCGGTTCGATGCGGATGCAACGCCCGGTGAGGGCGACTGCGTCACGCCGGCGCTCGCGCATGTCGATCGGCCGCTGGCGGGTGCGCGGGTCGACGCCCCGTTCGAGGTGCGTGGCTGGGCGGTCAAGGACGGCAGCGGTGTCGCATCGGTCGCGGTCACGCTCGATGGCGTGCCGGTCGCGCAAGCGCAATACGGTGCGCCCAATTCCTGGATCGTCGAACGCTTCCTGGACGGCGATTCACGCGATCCTGCTGGCGCGAACATCGGCTTCGCCGCGACGATCGATCCGGCAACGCTCACGCCCGGCCGGCACTGGCTCGGACTGGAGATCACCGGCCACGATGGCTCGGTCGAGCGCTGGGCCGAGCAGCCGATCCAGGTCGCGCCTGCGCGCTGAGCGAAGCACTTCCGCCTTTGTGGAGCGCGCTTGCGCGCGAGGGACTTCCCTGGTGAAGCCTCGTCGCGCGCGAGCGCGCTTGTGTCTGCCTCGATAGGTAGTCTTAGGTGGAGAGCGATGTGCGGCACGCCGACGGCGCGCAGTGTCCGAGCACGTGTGGGAGCCGGGGCGGCCGCACATCGACCTCGTTCCCAAGCCC
>NZ_JAIWPU010000009.1 GCF_021191705.1 Proluteimonas flavola | reverse complement strand
ACCGTCGGCACCCACACCGCATCGTCCATCGACAACCCGATGAACCAGCGATACAGCAGGTTGTACTGCACCTGCTCCATCAATTGCCGCTCCGAACGGATGCTGTAGAACACCTGCAGCAGCATCGACCGCAGCAGCTTCTCCGGCGCGATGCTCGGCCGGCCGCCCTTGGCGTCGGAGGCATACATCTGCGCGAACAAGCCATCCAGCCTGACCAGCGCTTCGTTGACCATCGCCCGGACAGGGCGCAGCGGATGATCGGCGGGCACGAAGTCCTCCAGACGCTTCACCGTGAACAACTGCTCCATGAAAACATCGGTTCCGCGCATGAAGGGGCATCCGTTGGGTCGTACCGAATAGTCTATCGAGGTGGGCGGTATTTCAGCAGCCTGCTAGAGATTCAATAGCAGTCTTCTTGATGGTCCACGTCTTCGGCAGCGTGGCGCCCTTGAGGCTAGCCAGCCAGGCATCGCGAGCTTCACCCAGCCGGATTGGGGCGACGGCAGGCTCGTCCGTGATCCAAATCCACCTCAGCCGAGCAGATCGGGCAGGTGCCCCAGTGGCGCACGACGGCGAACTCGCGAGATTTCAGCTTTCGACCTGGCGCTGGCATGGTGCGAAGCTGGCCGTAGAGCTCGCTGAAAGCCAGGAATGAGGGCCCCGCCATGATGACCCATCGTGTGGGTAGAAGGATCACCGGCCGCGACAACCACCAGAGCCCGGTCGTCACCAAGATCACAAGGCCGAGCTGGGCCAGTGTCGCGGTGGTCACCGCGTGGCCGCGGCTCCATGAGGTGTACAGCCAGAACCAGGCGAGTCCGATCAGCGCCAAGTTCATGGCCGCGGTTCAGATGAGCACGTAGCCGCGCCAGGACTGCACCGGGAATGGCCGGCTGCCCACCAACAGCTGGAGCCATAGTGTTGGCGGACTCAGTGGCTCTGAAATCTACGGGGAGTAAATCTCTCACTGGGGTGGCGCGTGGTACCGCTCAAGATCATCTATCCTCCCGACGTGCGTCCCCTCAAGTGCGGGGATCTTGGCGAAGTGAAGTGGCGAAACGCCGCTAAAAACCATCCACGAAACAATTTCCGGACTGGCGACTGAGGTGAACGTTGCAACTCTGGCGGCGTTGTCCCGGGCCAGCGTCACGCGGTTCAGATGCTTCTTCAACTTGTCTGCCTGGCCGTCAACGACTTCACCTTGATACTCAGAGAGCTGAGAGGCAACCTCCGAATAGTTCCGCGCCAGCGAGAGATCCTTGCACTCAATGAACAACACCGCATTGCTGTCGGCCCGCCAGGCCAAAACGTCGACGTCTCCCGGGTCGTAGCTCAGTCTGCGTCCGAGGATCTCTGGGAAGCCGATGCCGACGCGCGCAGTCCATCCGGCGACCGCCAGCGCCCGCCCCACTGTTTCCTCAAACCCACGACCATCTCGCGCCTCGCCAAGCCAACGGTCACGCATTTTCTTGGTTTTGAAGAAGTCACGGCTTAGTCGCCCGGTAAAAGCCCCATCTATAATGTACTCGGCCGACCTGCGCAGCAGACCGGGCGCAATCAGCACCGTCGGATCGGGCGAGTCGTCGATTTGAAGAATTGGACGTGCTGCAATGGAAAGACGCCGTCCCAGTCGCCATGGGTAAATGTCGGACAGTTTGAAGCCAGCTGGAACCTTACTCCAGTTCGGTCGCGTGGCGAGGGCGAACTGCTGGAAGACCGCTTCAGCAGCCTGTCTTTCCATTCCTCTTTCTATCGCCCGCTCGAGAATCTCGCTCTTGCGAATCTCCAGTACGGCACGTCTGCGATCGATGCCCAGTGACTCGGCGGCCTGCGCAAAATGGAAAGCATCCACAGTCGTGAACCCCATCTCCTCCGTAAAGATCTCTAAGAATTCAAGAGTCTTGGGATCTACGGCAGGCGCGCTCGTCTCTGGCTCGGGGGCAAGCTGCGAGTAGTGTCGCTCGTACCGGCTGGCATGGGCTTCAAACTGTTCGTTCGTGGCCTTGGACAGCAACGGGTCGACCACCATGTGCCCCAAGTCGTCCTGGAACAGCAGGTCCCCAAGTGGAGCGATATCAACCTCGGCGGGCAGAATGCCGAAGCGGATGGCATCAGAGAGACCGCCGATCCGGTAAAGCAGGGCCGCCCGCGCCAACAGCTTGGTAAGGGCCATGTCCGATGGATTGATTCCTCCAGTCTGAGGGCACTCGCAAATTGCCATCTCGGCGATCAATCGGGAAAACAGCGCGGCACCAGCAAAGCATCCGAGCTGCTGCGCAATGACGGTGTCCTTTGCTGGATCGGTTTCATGCAGGCCCAATACAGCAGCCGCTGTGCGATGCCACTGATGCTCGCCAGCGCGTGCACGCTCAATGTTCTCCACCAATCGGTGGAGGGATGCCCCGCGATTGAACGTCGCCAGTTCATTGGCAATATCGGTGATGAGGAGATCAACCACCTTGGTGAGAAGCCCGCTAGCAGCCTCTTTGCCGCTGTAGCTCGCCGGAGCCTCGCTCCCAACAGCCCGCCAACCCAAGCCAACCCGGCCGGCGCTGTACTCAACCATTTCAAGGCTCAGCAGACGGGAGGTGATTGGCGGAACCCGGTCGCTAAAGCTTTTGCCCTCAATGATGTGGAAGCTGCGTGCAGTGTCGTTAGGCACACAGTGAGCTTCAACTTCTGCTCCGACGTCAATCGTTTTATCCACACGTAGCAGAGACCCAAATGCAGCGCCCAGCGCTCTGACGATGGTGCGTTCGGCTCGATTGTCAGCTGCGCGGAATCCTGCCAAGAAGCCATCGGCCAGACAGATGCGGATTGCCTGTTGCTCGCTGATGCGCTCCAGCCGCCAGAGTGACTCAAGCTCGCTGCGCTCGATGGCTTTGGTGAAGCGACTGACGTCTTGGGAGTCTTCGAAGCAAAGGTACACCTTGAACGAACGGTCGCTCGGAAGCTTGGCGTAAAGCGCTTCAATGCCCGCACCTACACGGCTCAACCAAGCCCTGGCCATGTTCCAAAGCTCGTACTCTAGATTCCGGTCTTGGATATTTGAGGCCTCCAACGTCAACCAGAAGTTGTTGCTACCCTCATACACGCCCGTGATCACACCGCGTTTTACGTCATCCATGGATGCGTAGCACCGAACCAAGCGGTCCGACGGGAAAAAGTCTTCGGCAGATGGCCGCAGCACACTATGCCAACGACCTCCATTGTCTTTGACACGGTGGTGGTCATAAGCACTGTCGGCGGCCGAGCGCACCGCGCGAATCAAGTCCGTGGGGACTTGGAGCATCAACGGTGAATCTGGGCTAATCCGACTGCCAGTTAGCTGGTCTTGTGGCACAAGTTGACCATCATTTGATCTTACCCAGCCGATCAGGTTGAGCGCGCCGTTGAAGTTGAGGATGGACACCCCAGCGCGGTGCACCGCCTCGTGTGCTTTCAAGATGCGCCAGAACGCCAGTGGCGTCATGTCCGGCAGCGAGCCGAGCCGGACAAAATCTGCGGCAGACAGCGACTGCGACTGCCAGCGTTCGTCTTCAATATCTGCGAAGTTGCCCGCATAGCCGGCGCCCCATCCGCATACCACCTGCATCAATAGGCCGCGCTGAAAGCCCGGAACCTTGGCAAGATCTACCGCAACCCGCTCCGCGGCGCGGTTAATGAATTCCGTAGTGCCATTATCAATTGCCAGAAGTTCCGTGAAAGCTTCAGCTGTGTGTTGCGACATGCTTGGCAGCATGAAGACGAACACTGCGTGATGGCCGACATCTAGCTCAGAACTCATCACAGAGAAGTGCGTACGTCCATGCCGCTGCCACTTCAAACGAAGATCGGCATTGCCACCCAGCACGCGAGTGCCGTCAAAACGCCGGATGTAGACATTGGCCAGGGCTTGATCCAACTGTGAAAGCTCGCCGAGTCGCTCAACATAGCGGATCACCTCATGGCGAAGCGCCACCGTGAGGGCGGTGGGCATTGCTGCCAGAATGCCGTATTTGGTTCTTAGCAGGGGACGCCGCTCCAGGCTGCCGTCACCCAGCGCGGCGGTACCGAGGGTCGGGATCTGTGCTTCACCCAAAACAAACTCGGTAAGGTCTGCTACCGATATTGCGGCGGACTTGAGCTGTTTGATAGTGAAGTTCACCCGCGTCTTCAGAATCTCGGCGTCCAACCCGCCCGTATCGAGCGATTCATGGAACGTGTCGCCGCCATCCTGAAACCGAGCGAGCGAAGCACTTTTGCAGATGACATTAGATAGGCGAAGCAGCGCCTGAACCCTTCGCTTGAGAGGCTCATACCTAGCAGTGGCCGGCATGGCGAACACGACGTCAACAAGACATTGCGTGTAGAAGCCAGCGCCTTCCCATATGCCCTCCAGCACGAGATGATCTCCGCGATCGTTGCCGACGACGCTAACAAAGACGTCTTCTGCCGGGTCCTCGCCAAAAGCACTCGGCGAATCCCCAAGCGCTTCGTACCAGCGAGCGGCATCAGCGACGGTGGCGACCTTGATGCCCTTACAATGAATCAGCGCCAGCGCGACAAGTTGCTCAAAGCGAGCACATTGACCCTGATGCTCGGGGAGAGTTAGCAAGCTTGCGGCCAACGCCACCGTATCGTCCCGCTTATATTCGGCAAGCTCTGCAACCAAATCCTTGTTCTCCTTAGCCACCGAATCTAAGGTGTGCTCAAGAGTGGACTCAGCAGCGAGGTGACCTACAAGACCAAGAAACTCATCCCTTGAATTGGGTGGGGTGATACTCACAAGCTCGCTCCATGCGAATTGATGAAATAAATCCGTGCCGCATCTGGGAGATAGTATTCCGCGAGCTCGACCGAAAGGTTGCCGGCTTCGTAAAGCGAGACGATCTGCACTGCCGACGGAGTGGGGGAGACGCCAATGATGCTCCCCAATTCATGCCAAGGTTGCTTCCGTAGTTGCGAAATTCGACTATTTGAGCAAGCGTGCGGCAGGGTTATCCTCGGCCGCACCTGCCTGAAAGTACCCAATCACACTCGCTACAGACCGGTGCTCGGTCATCGCCATCACCGCCGGCAATGGCACGCCTTGCTTGCCGGCCTCGGTCACAAACCCCGACCTTAGACTATGCGCCCCAAAGTCCCCCTCCAACCCCGCTAGCCGTGCCCGGCGCTTCACGATCGTAGCCACCGAACCGGGGAGCAGGGCAGGGCCGACCCGATCTTTCCAGATCCGGCGGAAAATCGCCCCCTCATGGATCCGCGCCGCGTCAAGCCAAGTCGATAGCGCCTCAGCGCTACGCCCCAGGATCGGTTTGTCCGGCGTCGAATCCACCGTCACCCCCGCCTGCTGCGTCTTCGAGCACTCCAGTCGATAGATGTAGCCGTCCTCGCCGACCTTGCGCAGGTCGCGCATGTCCGCCGCGGCGATCTCGCTGCGCCGACGCCCGCCACTGGCGAAGCCGAAGCAGAGCAGGGCACGGTCACGCCGGCCTTCTAAGGTGTCATCGCAGGTGGCCAGCATGGCCTCCAGCTCGGCGCGGGTGATCGCGGTCTTCTTGGTCGGCCGCTCTCCACGCTTGACCGCCGCACGCCGCGCACGACTGAGCAGGGTGCGCACGCTGGGCAGCTCGCAAGGGTTGACCAGCCGCTTGAGCTTGTGCGCGGTGGATAGCACAGCCACGCGCTGGACCACGGTCGACAGCTTCAGCGGCCCGACCTTGGCCTTGAGGCCGGCGGCGACCAGCGCCTGGTCGATCGCCGGAGGCAGCTCGCTGACTAGACCGGTCTTGTTCTTGCGCTGGATGTGGTCGACCAGGAACTGGATCACCACGGCCTCGCTGGCCGGCAAGGCCAGCTCGACGCAGTAGCGGGCCTGATGCCAGCCGGCCCAATAGCGCAGGGCAGTGGCATAGCTGCGGGTGGTGTTGGCCGCGGCCGCTTCGGCGAGCAGTTCACGCACTGCGTCGGCGGCCTGTTGGGCCAGTTGCTCGGGGAGCACAAGGTTTGCAGCTGTCGCCGGCAAGGCGGGTAGTGCGCTATTTCGTTTCATATTATGTAATGTATGTCATGAACTGAGGCGTGTACTAACGATAATCATCACTTATCGCGAGTACGCAATCAACAGAGTAGGGCGCCCGCGTAGGAGGCACTTCCATGGCCCGAGGCATCACTGAATCCGAAGTTCACACCGCCGCCGACGAGATCGTTGGCACAGGCGAGCGGCCCACCGTCGAACGCATCCGTGCGCACCTGGGCACCGGCTCGCCGAACACCGTCACCAGATGGCTGGAGACTTGGTGGCAAGAACTTGGCCGCCGGTTGGACACCCACCATCGCGGTCTTGCCATTCCTGACGCCCCCGAAGCAGTGGCTGGCTTGGCGGGAGAGTGGTGGGCGTTGGCTATACAGCACGCGCGAAGCGTTGCGGAAGTTGCGCTGGCAGCTGACCGCGCAGCTCTCGAACGTGAAGTCCAAGCTCTCGAACGTGATCGAGAGGCCTTCGCCGCCGAAGCCGTTGTTTTACGGGAACAGGTGTCGGGCGCGAGCCATAAGGCGGAGCTGGCTACCGCCCAAGCCGCCGAACTTCAGCGTTTGGCGGTTCGGCTTGAGGAGCAGCTCAAGGAAGTCGGCCGGCAGCGTGATGTGACCGTCGCTCAAGCGGCGGATGGCGAAAGCATCCGACAAGCACTGGAGGTACGGATCCAGTCATTGCAGGACACCGCTCAGGCCGAACGCGAGTCACTTGGCCAGCATGTCCGTGCAGTCGAGGATCGAGCCCTCAGCGAGATCGACCGAGCGCGCCAGGAAACCAAGGAAGTCCAAGGGCGATTGCTGGCGGCCTCCCGTCAATCGGCGGCTGCTGAGAAATTGCTGCGTGAGCTAATCGACCAAGCCAACTTGAAGGCCTTGGAAAAATCCCGAGACGCCGCGGCGCAGCGGGCTCGCGCAGACGCGCTCGAGGGCCAGTTGGGCGCGTTGAGTGATCTACCGGCGGCGCTTGAGGCGGCAATCCGCCGATCTGATGCTCGGCCAGCGGCCCGGAAGTCACGCAGCCGAACCAAAGTTGCGGCCTCGAAACGGACCGAACCAAAGACACAGCCGAGCGCGCCAGAATCACACCGACGTCGCGCCAAACTGGCCGATTGATCGATCTATCGGATTGTCGGGACGCGCCGCCGTATCGGAGCACGACACGGTTAAGGGAAAAGATCGCCTGCAGCGGACCGTGCCATCATTGATACTCGGATCTCTAAGCCATTGATTGCCATAGCAGTCGTTGTCGGGAGATGACACGGTTACGGCTCATGTCATGGTTAGGGATCAGGTGACAGAGTTAGGGTGATACCGACAGGGTGGATCGGCTCTCTAGGGCCTCATACCTTACATAATGTACATTATGCGAAGTTCTATGGCCGCAACACGAAGCGCGGGATAATGGCTCGTCCGTCTCATCTACGGAGATCGACATGGCAAATGCTGGCACTGCAACCGCGAATCGGACGGCAACCACGACGTACGCGGATTCTGGCGCCGGCCATCAAGCTGGCGACACGGTTACGACTGATCTGCTCGCCCTCATCGAATAGATCCTCGTGCATGCGAGACGCGCCGATCACGCTGCTGCTGTCGGCACGGATCTCCCGGATTCGATCCAGCACATGCGCATTCGCGAGTGTCCTCGGCCCTGCCGGATGCCTGCGCGGGCAGACATCCGGCACACGGTGTCCTCAGGCGGCGGTCTTCTCGCCCGCGTCCACGTACTCCGCGATCTGGTCGAAGTTCATGTAGCGGTAGATGTCGGTCGCCGAGGCGTCGAGCACGCCGACGTCGGCCATGTACTCGGCCTTGGTCGGGATGCGGCCCAGGCGCGAGCAGATCGCCGCGAGTTCCGCCGACCCCAGGTACACATTCGAGTTGCGGCCCAGACGGTTCGGGAAGTTGCGCGTCGACGTCGAGAACACCGTCGCGCCCTCGCGTACCTGCGCCTGGTTGCCCATGCACAGCGAGCAGCCCGGCATCTCCATGCGCGCACCGGCGGCGCCGAAGGTGCCGTAATGGCCTTCCTTGGTCAGCTCGGCAGCGTCCATCTTGGTCGGCGGTGCGACCCACAGCTTGGTCGGAATGTCGCGCTTGCCTTCGAGCAGCTTCGACGCCGCGCGGAAGTGGCCGATGTTGGTCATGCACGAGCCGATGAAGACCTCGTCGATGACCGCGCCGGAGACTTCCGACAGCGTCTTGACGTCGTCCGGATCGTTCGGGCACGCGACGATCGGCTCGTGCACGTCGGCCAGGTCGATCTCGATGACGGCCGCGTATTCGGCGTCGGCGTCGCCCTGCAGCAGCTGCGGATCGGCGAGCCAGGCTTCCATCTTCTCGATGCGGCGGGCCAGCGAGCGGGGATCCTGATATCCCTCGGCGATCATCCACTTCAGCAGCGTGATGTTGCTGGTGATGTATTCGATGATCGGCGCCTTGTCGAGGTGCACGGTGCAGCCGGCGGCCGAACGCTCGGCCGAGGCGTCGGACAGCTCGAACGCCTGCTCGACCTTCAGGTCCGGCAGGCCTTCGATCTCGAGGATGCGGCCGGAGAAGATGTTCTTCTTGCCCTGCTTGGCCACGGTCAGCAGGCCCTGCTTGATCGCGTACAGCGGAATCGCGTTGACCAGATCGCGCAGCGTGACGCCGGGCTGCATCCGGCCCTTGAAACGAACGAGTACGGACTCGGGCATGTCCAGCGGCATCACACCGGTGGCCGCGGCGAACGCGACCAGGCCCGAGCCCGCCGGGAACGAGATGCCGACCGGGAAGCGCGTATGCGAATCGCCGCCGGTGCCGACGGTGTCGGGCAGCAGCATGCGGTTGAGCCAGCTGTGGATCACGCCGTCACCGGGACGCAGCGAGATGCCGCCGCGGGTGGAGATGAACTCCGGCAGCGTGTGGTGCGTCTTCACGTCGACCGGCTTCGGATAGGCCGCGGTGTGGCAGAACGACTGCATGACGAGGTCGGCGCTGAAGCCCAGGCACGCCAGATCCTTGAGCTCGTCTCGGGTCATCGGACCGGTCGTGTCCTGCGATCCGACCGAGGTCATCCGCGGCTCGCAGTACGTGCCCGGGCGCACGCCCTGACCTTCCGGCAGGCCGATCGCGCGGCCGACCATCTTCTGCGCCAGCGAGAAGCCCTTGCCGGTGTCGGCAGGCTGCTGTGGCAGGCGGAACAGGTCCAGCGTCGGCAGGCCCAGCGACTCGCGTGCCTTCGCGGTCAGGCCGCGGCCGACGATCAGCGGAATGCGGCCACCGGCGCGCACTTCGTCGAACAGCACTTCGGACTTGACCTGGAATTCGGCGATGACCGTGCCGTCCTTGAGCGCCTTGCCCTCGTACGGACGCAGTTCGATGACGTCGCCCTGCTCCATCTGCGACACGTCGAGTTCGATCGGCAGCGCGCCGGCGTCTTCCATCGTGTTGTAGAAAATCGGCGCGATCTTCGAACCCAGGCACACGCCGCCGAAGCGCTTGTTCGGAATGAACGGAATGTCCTCGCCGGTCCACCACAGCACCGAGTTCGTCGCCGACTTGCGGCTCGAACCGGTGCCGACGACGTCGCCGACGTAGGCGACCAGATGGCCCTTCTTCTTGAGGTCGAGGATGGCCTGGATCGGGCCCCGCTTGCCGTCTTCTTCCGGCACGAAGGCCGCGCCTTCGCGTGCGTTCTTCAGCATCGCCAGCGCGTGCATCGGGATGTCGGGACGCGTGGTCGCATCGGGCGCCGGCGACAGATCGTCGGTGTTGGTCTCGCCCGGCACCTTGAACACCGTCAGCGTCATCGCCTCGGGCACTTCCGGCTTGCTGGTGAACCACTCGGCGTCGGCCCAGCTCTGGATCACGCCCTTGGCGTTGGCGTTGCCGGCCCTGGACTTCTCTTCGACGTCGTGGAACGCGTCGAACACCAGCAGTGTGTGCTTGAGGCCTTCGGCGGCGATCGCGCCGACTTCGGCATCGTCGAGCAGATCGACCAGCGGCTGCACGTTGTAGCCGCCGAGCATCGTGCCCAGCAGTTCGGTGGCGTGCGCGCGGGTGATCAGCGCGCTGCGCTCGGTGCCGAACGCGATGGCGGCGAGGTACGAGGCCTTGACCTTGGCGGCGTCGTCGACGCCGGCCGGCACGCGGTGGGTCAGCAGGTCGAGCAGGAACGCGTCCTCACCGGCCGGCGGATTCTTCAGCAGTTCGATGACGTCGGCGGTCTGCTGCGCATCGAGCGGCAGCGGCGGGATGCCCAGCGCTTCGCGCTCGGCAACGTGGTGGCGGTAGGCTTCCAACATGCGGGCAACTCCAGAGTCTTGTACGTGCGGTACAGGGATAACCGGTCTCAGGCCGACGGTACGATCAGCTTGAGACCCTTGAAATAGGTGCGGAAAAACGCGTCGTCGCGGGTGATCAGGCCATTGCACTGCAATAGCGCATGCGCCCCGACCAGGAAATCGCGCGACGGGCGGCCGGCGATGTCGCCGCGCTGCCAGGACCGTCGCTGCATCTCGCCGGCGCGCAGCGCCGACTTGGCCTCGATCGCCGAGAAGCGCACGCCCATGTCCTCGAGCACGGACATGGTGTCGGCGCCGTCGTGCAGCGCGCCGCAGATCTCGGCCAGTGCAACGTCGCAGACCACGACCGGGCCCGCGCTCAGGTACTGGCGCAGGCAGGCCTCGGCGGCGTCGGCCTGCGGGCCGTCGGCCAGCAGATCCACCACCACGGGCGCGTCGACGGCGATCACCGGTCGGCGTCTCCGTCGGCGTCGCCCGCCGGCTGACCACGCACGGCGCGCATCGCCGCGTCGGTGTCGTCGAAGCCTTCGAGCTTGAACCGGCCGCGGGCGCGCGAGACCGCGTCGTCGACGCTCTTGCGCAACACGATGCGGCTGCCTTCGAGCTCGACCTTGAGGATCGTGCCCTTGCTCAGGCCCAGCGCATCGCGCACCGCCTTGGGCAGGGTGATCTGGCCGCGCTCGGCGACTGTGGCTTCCATGGCGGGCTCCGATCGAGTATGCGTGAATTATACATACCAGGTCACGCATACCCTAATCGACCGGACCATCCGACCGGCTTCCCGCCGTGGATGGACTCCGCCATGCAACGTGCTCGAACAGGCGCCGCTGCACAGCGTCCGTTCCGCGTCCGATCGTCATGCCGGTGCGATGACATATCCGCCACGAGGTCCGGCCTACACTTGGCTGAATCGGTTCGTCCGGCACGTTCCCGTTCCGGCGGAACCGTCGCGATACCCGAGACAGCGCGCACGGCCGGCGTCACCGGCCATCGCCAGCCACCTGCGACAGGAGCCCTTGCATGACCGATTCCTTCTCCACCCATACCGACCTCGAAGTCGGCGGCCGTCGTTATGCCTATGCCAGTCTGCCGGCGCTGGGCAAGCTGTTCGACATCGCCCGCCTGCCCTACTCGATGAAGATCCTGCTCGAGAACCTGCTGCGCCACGAGGACGGCGAGACCGTCGCCGCGCACCACATCGAGGCGGTGGCGAAGTGGGACCCGAAGGCCGAGCCGGACACCGAGATCGCCTTCATGCCGGCGCGCGTGGTGCTGCAGGATTTCACCGGCGTGCCCTGCGTCGTCGACTTGGCCGCGATGCGCGACGCGGTGGTCCGCCTCGGCGGTCGCCCGGAGCAGATCAATCCGCTGATCCCGTCGGAACTGGTGATCGACCACTCGGTGCAGGTCGACGTATTCGGGCGCCCCGACGCGCTGGATCTCAACGGCAAGATCGAATTCCAGCGCAACAAGGAACGCTACGGCTTCCTGCGCTGGGGCCAGAAGGCCTTCGACAACTTCAAGGTGGTGCCGCCCAATACCGGCATCGTCCACCAGGTGAACCTGGAACATCTCGCCCGCGTGGTGATGACCGCCGAGCGCGAGGACGGCACGCAGTGGGCCTACCCGGACACCGTGTTCGGCACCGACTCGCACACCACGATGATCAACGGCATCGGCGTGCTGGGCTGGGGCGTCGGCGGCATCGAGGCCGAGGCCGCGATGCTCGGCCAGCCCTCGTCGATGCTGATTCCGCAGGTCGTCGGCTTCAAGCTCACCGGTCGCCTGCCCGAGGGCGCGACCGCGACCGACCTGGTGCTGACGGTGACCGAACAACTGCGCAGGCACGGCGTGGTCGGCAAGTTCGTCGAGTTCTTCGGCGATGGCCTGCAACATCTGCCGCTGGCCGACCGCGCGACGATCGGCAACATGGCGCCCGAGTACGGCGCGACCTGCGGCATCTTCCCGATCGATCAGGAATCGCTGCACTACCTGCGCTTGTCGGGCCGCAACGAAGAGCAGATCGCGCTGGTCGAGACGTACGCGAAAGCGCAGCAGCTGTGGCACGAGCCCGGTGCGCCGGAGGCCGAGTACAGCAGCGTGCTGGAACTCGACATGGCCGACGTGCGTCCGTCGCTGGCCGGTCCGAAGCGTCCGCAGGACCGCGTGCTGCTGGAGAAGGTGCAGCAGAATTTCCGCGACAACGTCGGTGCGCTCACCGCACGCCGCGATGCGGCCAGCGAACGCCAGATCGATCGCTTCGAAAAAGAAGGCGGCGGCCAGCCGCAGGCCGAACACCTGGCCGCGCGCCCGGTGTCGAGGATCACGCTCGACGACGGCGAGCACGAACTGACCGACGGCTCGGTAGTCATCGCCGCGATCACGTCATGTACCAATACCTCGAACCCGGCCGTGATGCTCGGCGCCGGCCTGCTCGCGCGCAACGCCGCGGCCAAGGGCCTGAAGGCCGCCCCGTGGGTGAAGACCTCGCTCGGACCTGGTTCGCTGGTGGTCACCGACTACCTCGAGAAGGCCGGCGTGCTCGACGATCTGGAGAAGCTCGGCTTCTACGTCGTCGGCTACGGCTGCACCACCTGCATCGGCAACTCCGGCCCGCTGCCGGACGCGGTGTCGAAGGGCATCGCCGAGAACGACCTCGCGGTTGCCGCCGTGCTGTCGGGCAATCGCAACTTCGAGGGCCGCATCCACGGCGAGGTCAAGATGAATTATCTCGCCTCGCCGCCGCTGGTCGTCGCCTACGCGATCGCCGGCACGGTCGACATCGACCTGACCGACGATCCGCTGGGCAAGGACCAGGACGGCAACCCGGTCTACCTGCGCGACATCTGGCCGACCAACCAGGAGATCGGCGACTTCATTGCCAAGACCATCGGGCCAGAGATGTTCGCCAAGAACTATGCCGACGTGTTCAAGGGCGACACGCGCTGGAACACGATCGAATCGCCCGACGGCGATCTCTACGCGTGGGACGAAGCCTCGACCTACATCAAGAACCCGCCCTACTTCGACGGCATGACGATGGACGTCGGCACCATCGACGACATCCACGGCGCGCGGATCATGGGCCTGTTCGGCGACTCCATCACCACCGACCACATCTCGCCGGCCGGCAACATCAAGGGCGATTCACCGGCGGGCCGTTTCCTGCAGGAACGCGGCGTGCAGCCGACCGACTTCAACAGCTACGGCTCGCGCCGCGGCAACGACGACGTCATGGTGCGCGGCACCTTCGCCAACATCCGCATCAAGAACCTGTTCTTCGGCGGCGAGGAAGGCGGCAACACGCTGTACTTCGGCGACGGCGAGCCGGAGAAGCTGCCGATCTTCGATGCCGCGGTGAAGTACAAGGCGGCCGGCGTGCCGCTGGTGGTGTTCGCCGGCAAGGAATACGGCACGGGTTCGTCGCGCGACTGGGCGGCCAAGGGCACCAACCTGCTCGGCGTGAAGGCCGTGATCGCCGAGAGCTTCGAGCGCATCCACCGCTCCAACCTCGTCGGCATGGGCGTGCTGCCATGCAGCTTCCGCAACGGCGATAACGCGCAGAGCCTGGGCCTCGACGGGTCGGAGACGGTCGAACTGACCGGCCTCGCCAACGGCAAGTCGAAGACCGCGCAGATCGTGGCCAGGCGCGACGACGGGGCCGAGATCCGCTTCGATGTCGACGTGCTGCTGCTGACGCCGAAGGAAGTCGAGTACTTCCGCCATGGCGGCTTGTTGCACTACGTGCTGCGTCAGTTGGCCGCGAAGAAGGCGGTGTAATACCGCGTTCGCATGACCTGCTCCTTCCCCCGCACGCGGGGCATTGCGCCCTTTACGGGTGGAAGGCTGGGATGGGGGCAAAGCCACAGGTCGCGCCGGAGCGCGGCCGCCCAGCGAAAATGCTCTCTCGTTTTTTCGTATACGCAATCTGAGGGCTTGCCCCCTCCCACCCCTCCCCCGCACGCGGGGGAGGGCTTAGAGCGATGGCGCAACGCGCGCGTTCAAACTCGCCTCAAACCCCCGGACACCGCGGCAACCCATCCCCCGCACTGCACTCCACGCAGCACGGCGCAGCCTGCGGGCGCGGCGTCGGCTGACCCGGCTGCAGTCCATCCGGCACGACCGGCATCGGCGGCGGCGCGACATACAGTCCTGGCGAAGGCGACAACGCAGCGAGCTCGTTGGTTGGCCGCAACTGCAGCAGCACCGCCCAGTCCTGGCGGTTCGCATTGCAGGCCTGCGGCGCGTCCGGGCTGCACGGCAGATCGTCCAACCCGCGCTGTGCCAAGGCGGCGAACTGTCCGCCGGCGGTCAACGGCATCAGCCGCATCGTCACGCCATCGAGCACGTTGCCGCCGACGAGCTGCGCCTGCCCGCTCTCGATGCCGACGACGATGTCGCAGTGCATGCCGAGCCCGCCATCCTCGCTGCTGAGCAACGTGGCGAGACCGGCGAAGCCGAATACGCGGTTTGCGGCGCGCACGTAGCACAGCATGTCGCCGCGCGCGGGGCGCGACGTCATCGGATCGGCGACGCGATAGGCGTTGGTCTCGGGGCTGCGGTAGGCATTGCGCACGTAGTCGACATGGCTCGGCGAACCGTTGAATCCAGGCAGCGCCGCACGCCTGGCGACCCACGATACGAACGCCGCCGACCACGGCACGTCGACCAGAAAACTGCGACAAGCCGGCGACGGCTGGTTGCTCGTCGGCGCGAACATGCAGTCGTAGGCACCCGGACGATGCTGGAGTTGCGACAACTGGTCGGCGCCGCGCCAGTAACCGGCGACACGGCGCCAGGCCTGTTCGCCATTGGTCAGCAGCGCGGTCTCGGCCTCGCGCACCGTGGAGCCGGCGTAGCGGCCTTCGACATCGATGAAGGGCCGATGCCAGAGCAGGTGTTCCTCGCACGCGGCGGCGGCGAGCCGGGTCGCCGGATCAGGGGACTCGACCTGTGCGCGCAGCAGTGGGCAGGGATCGGCGGCCAGCGCGGTCAACGGCGCGGTCAGCAGCAGGCAGGCGAACAGCAACAGGTGGTGCGTCGATCGCATCGGGGCGTCCATTCCGCGCGGGATGCGCGGTGGCCGCCATCGTGCCCCAGCCGCACGTGAAGAGCGGGTCCGCTCGCGCGGTCAGCCCGCGCAGAACGCTGCGTAGTCGATGTAGCCGGGGAATGCGCGGCCCGGTGCGCAGACCGGACAGTCGGGATCGGGCGCCAGTCGCGTCTCGCGGAACTGCATGCGCAGCGCGTCGAACTGCAACAGGCGCCCGGCCAACGGCGCGCCGATGCCGAGCAGCAGCTTCAGCGCTTCGGTCGCCTGCAGCAGGCCGACCACGCCCGGCAGCACGCCGAGCACGCCGACTTCCGAACAGTTCGGCGCGGCTTCCGCCGGCGGCGGTTCGGGAAACAGGCAGCGATAGCAGGGACATGCGCCGCGACGACGGCCGGCATCGAACACGCTGACCTGCCCGTCGAAGCGATGCACCGCGCCGTAGACCAGCGGCACGCCATGCAGCACACAGGCATCGTTGAGCAGATAGCGCACCGGGAAATTGTCGGCGCCGTCGAGCACCAGATCGACGCCGTCGAGCAGCCGGTCGACGTTGTCGCTGGTCACGCGCTCGGCGATGGCTTCGATGCGCGTGCGCGGATTGAGCGCGCCGAGCGTCGCCGCCGCCGATTGCACTTTCGGCTGGCCGATGCGGTCCTCCGCATGCAGGATCTGCCGCTGCAGATTGCTGCGGTCGACGACATCGTCGTCGGCGATGCGCAGCGTACCCACGCCGGCCGCGGCGAGGTAATACGCGGCCGGCGAACCCAGGCCACCGGCGCCGATCACCAGCACCGTCGCATCGGCAAGCCGCTGCTGCCCGGCGAGGCCGATCTCCGGAAGTTTGAGATGCCGCGAGTAGCGCTCGTGGAAATCGAGATCGACATCGCCGTCCGGCAGCACTGTCGGCAGTCCGTCCGCCTGCCAGGCGCTGGTGCCGCCAGCGATCGATGCGATGTCGGTGTAGCCGAGCGCGGCCAGCGTCTCTGCCGTCTGCAGGGAGCGGCGACCGCTCTGGCAGATCAGTAGCAGCGGCGCCTGCAGGTCCGGCGCATGCGCCAGCGGCGCGGCTTCGAGGGTCGCGCGATCGACGCCGGCCGCGCCTTCGGCCATGCCGGTCACGCGTTCGTGCGCGTCGCGCACGTCGATCAGGCGTACGCCCTGCAGCTGGCGTTGCCGGGCCTGGGCCGGCGTGAGTTCCTGGATGGCCATGGCGGGATTATCGCGCGGAACGCAGAGTCCGCGCCTCGCTGGGCGCGCGCTCGAGACGGAACGCGCGGCTGCCGCCCGATCACCCGAAGACCCTGTAGGAGCGCGCTTGCGCGCGAGGGCATCACCTTGACAGCCTCATCGCGCGCGAGCGCGCTCCTACAACGGGCAGCACATCCGCCGGTGTGCCCCCGTGTCCTCGCGGGCGCCTGCAGCGTGGCCTCGGCGCCGCGTGTTTGAGTCGGAACGCGCGGCTCACTCGACAACCCTGTAGGAGCGCGCTTGCGCGCGAACGGCATCACCTGGACAGCCTCGACGCGCGCAAGCGCGGCTCCTACAGAGCGGCGTCAGTACGGCAGCACATCGACCGGCGTGCCCGTCGCGTACGCGCGCGGTCCCGCGTCGAGCACGATCAGCGCATCCGAATCCGCCGCGGCCAGCATGCGGTGCGAGCCGTCGGCGGGATTCGGCTCGACCCACGAGATGCCGTCGTCGTCGATCCACCAGCGGCCGCGCAGCAGTTCGAGGCGTTCGTGCATCTTGGTCCAGTCCGAGGCCAATCGCGCGCGGCGCAGGGCCCGCGGCGCCCTGCCCTGCAGGCCGTCGACCAGACGACGCCCCAGCGCGAGCCAGGTCGCGAGGACCGAGACCGGATTGCCCGGCAGGCACAGGAACAGCGAAGGCCCGAGCGTGTCGCCTTCCGCGAGCAGCAGCGGCATGCCGGGTTTCATCATCACCTTCCACACCCGCACGCGGCCGCGGCGCTGCAGCAGCTCGGGCAGCAGGTCCTTCTCGCCGGCGGACACGCCGCCGCAGGTCAGCACCAGGTCGAAGGCCTCGCCGGCGTGGCGCAGCGCGGAGGTGACCTGCGCCGCGTCGTCGGGCAGCGTCGGGAACGCGACCGGCTCCAGACCTTCGGCGCGCAGCAGCGCCATCAGCTGGTCGCGGTTGGAGTTGTAGATCTGACCGGGACCGAGCGACATGCCGGGCTCGACGAGTTCGTCGCCCGTCGCGAACACCGCGACCGTCGGTCGTCGCACCACGTCCAGTTGCGCAAGACCCTGTGAAGCCGCGAGGCCGATGCGCGCCGGCGTCACTGTGTCGCCCGCGCGCAGCAACAGATCGCCGACCCGCGAATCCTCGCCGGCGCGGCGCACGTGCTGGCCGGGCTTGGGCGCGATCTGCACGATGACCGCGTCGCCTTCGAGCGCGGTGTTCTCCTTCATCACCACCGTGTCGGCGCCGGCCGGCAGCGGCGCGCCGGTGGTGATGCGCACGCAGGTGCCCGACTCGACGGTCAGCGCCGCATCGGGGCCGGCGAACTGCTCGCCGGTCAGGCGCAGGCGCGTCGGCGCGCCGTCGGCCGCGAGATCGGCATGGCGCAGCGCGAAGCCATCCATCGCCGAGTTGTCGAACGGCGGCTGCGGCAGCGTCGCGACGACATCGCGCGCCAGCACATGGCCATGCGCGCGCGACAGCGAGACCGTCTGCGGCTGCAGGCGCCGCTCGGCGGCGACGGCATCGACGATCCCGCAGGCCTCGTCGAACGGCACGCGGAACGGGAACGTGGGCTCAGTCATGGGTGACTCCGGCCCGGACCAGATCGTCGGGCGTATTGAGGTTGCCGAAGCGGACCTGCGCGAAGCGCAACGTCCGCATGCCGAGTGCGCGCTGCAGGCCGCGCACGGAGAAATCGTCGCCGGTCAGTGCGTCGGCAGCGGCCACGCGCAATGCGGCCACCGGCCACAGCGCGACCAGCGGCTGCAGGCCGTCGTCATCCTCTGCGCTCGCGCCGGTGTCGCCGGCTGCATCGATCAAGCGCGCCAGCACCGCTGCATCGACATGCAGCGCATCCACCGGCAGCGTGAACAGCCACGGTGTCGTGGCGGCAGCCGCGAGCGCGTCGAGGCCGGACAAGGGGCCGGTTTCCGGATGACGATCCGGGATCGCGTCGATGCCTGCGGCGGCATAACGCGGCAGGTCGCGATTGGCGCTGACCCGCACGCGCGACGCATGCGCGGCGAACCGGTCGCGGAGTCGTTCGACCTGCGACACGCCATCGCGCATCAGCCAGGCCTTGTCCAGGCCGCCGAGCCGCGTCGCGCGGCCGCCGGCCAGCAGGCCGACGGTCAGCGTGTCGCGGGACGGCGATGGGATCACTTGCGCTTGACGTGCCGGATCAGCCGCTTCTTCTTCGCCAATTGGCGGTCGTTGAGCACGTTCTTCTTGTCCTTGTAGGGGTTGTCGCCCTCGCGAAACAGGAAGCGCACCGGCGTGCCGACGAGTTTGAAGCGCTTGCGGAAGAAGTTCTCCAGATAGCGCTTGTAGCTGTCGGGCAGCGTCCGCAGGCGGTTGCCGTGGACGATGATCGTCGGCGGGTTCTCGCCGCCCGGATGCGCGTAACGCAGTTTCGGCGCGTGGCCGCGCACGACCGGCGGCGGATTGGTCTCGTAGGCGATCTCGAGCGCCCTGGTAACTTCCGAGGTGCCGAACGTGTAGTTGGCCGACGCATGCGCGCGGTGGATCGCCTGGAACAGTTCGCGCAGGCCCGAGCCGTGCTTGGCGCTGATGCGCACCGCTTCGGCCCACGGCACGAATGCCAGTTTGCGCGACAGCAGCGCTTCGGTCTGCTCGCGCTGGTAGTCGGTCAGGCCGTCCCACTTGTTGACCGCGACGACGAGGGCGCGGCCCGAATCGAGCACCGCGCCGAGCACGCTGGCGTCCTGGTCGGTCACGCCCTCGCTGGCGTCGATCATCACCACCGACACCTGCGAATGCTCGATCGCCTGCAGCGTCTTGATGATGGAGAACGTCTCGACAGCCTCGTCCACCTTGGACTTGCGGCGGATGCCGGCGGTGTCGACCAGCCGGTACTTGCGGCCGTCGCGTTCGAGATCGACCTCGATCGAATCGCGCGTGGTGCCGGCAACTTCGGAGGCGATCATCCGCTCCTCGCCGAGGATGCGGTTGACCAGGGTCGACTTGCCCACGTTCGGGCGGCCGACGAAGGTTACGCGGACGCGTTCGGGATCGCTGTCGAGCTGCTCGGACTGGCCCGTTTCCGGCAGCCTTTCGAGGATCTCGTCGACCAGCTCGTCGATGCCGTGGCGGTGCGCCGACGAGATCGCATGCGTGTCGGAGAAGCCGTAGCGCGAGAAGTCGGCCTCGGCCGCGCGCGCATCGAGCCCGTCGGTCTTGTTGATGACCAGGAACGTGGGTTTGTCGATCTTGCGCAGCCAGCGCAGGATCTCGTCGTCGAGCGCCGACGCGCCTTCGCGGCCGTCGACGACGAACAGCACGAGGTCGGCTTCCCCGGCCGCGGCGCGCGACTGCTTCGCGGTCGGGCCGGCCAGCCCCTCGTGTTCGAGATGGATGTTCTCGCCGGCGATGCCGCCGGTGTCGACCAGCGCGAACGGCACGTCGGGATTGAGCCGGCATACGCCGTAATGGCGGTCACGTGTGACGCCCGGCTCGTCATGGACGAGCGCGTCGCGGGTGCGGGTCAGCGCGTTGAACAGCGTCGATTTGCCGACGTTGGGGCGGCCCACGAGGGCGACGAGGGGAAGCATGGGGCGGATTCCGTTCGAATGGGTGTTGCGTGTTGCGCGGGTAGGCCCGTACGCACAAGGCCCCGGGCAGGTGGACTGCCCGGGGCCGTCATTGTTGCACTTGCAGCTGAATTACTGGGCCAGGCGCCAGGCGGTGACGTTGCCGTCGACGTTCTGGACCACCAGCACGCCATCGGCGACGACCAGCGCGCCGCGGATCGGATCGCGACCGGCGCGCTCGCGGGCGACGAATTCGCCGTCGTCGAGACGCATCCAGTGCAGGTAGCCGTCGAGGTCGCCGACCACGGCGTAATCGCCCTGGATCGCCGCGCCGGTCAGGTTGCGGCGTGCCAGCGCCGGCTGCTGCCACACGGCCGTGCCGCTGTACTTGTCGAGGGCCCAGACAGTGCCGTTGGAATCGGTCACGACCACACGTTGCGGCGACAGGCCCGGACGGTTGGCACCGCCGTGCTCGCTGACCCACAACGGACGGCCGCTCGGGCCTTCGAGCGCCATCGTGCGGTGCCGGTAGCTGCTGGCGAACAGGACGGCGTCGTCGAGCACCGGGGTGCCGTCGACGTCGGACATGCGTTCGAGTTCGGTGCGGCCGTCGGGCTGGGCGACCGCCTGCTCCCAAAGCGTGCGGCCGTCGGACAGCGACAGCGCCGCGATGGTGCCGTCGTCGTTGCCGACGAACACGAAGCCCGGGCCGAGCACCGGCGCGTCGTTGCCGCGCACGGTCAGCGACGGCAGCTCGCGCACCCAGAACCAGCGACGCTCGCCACTGGCGACGTCGAACGCGGTCACGCGGCCGTCGTTGGAGCGCACCAGCACGACGCCCTGCCCGATCGCGGGCGCGGCGATGACTTCGTTGGAGACCTTGGCGGTCCAGCGCTCCGCGCCGGTGGCCGCATCCAGCGCAACCACTTCGCCGTCGAGGCTGCCGGCCACGACCAGGCCCTCGCCGACGCCGGGGCCGCCGCTCAGACGCAGATCCGAGTCGTAGCGCCACACCGAGGCACCAGTCTGCAGGTCGAACGCGCGCACGCCGCCCTTGATCGCGGCGACATAGACGCGGCCATCGGCCACGGCCGGCGACTGGCGCACGCCGAGACGGCCTTCGCCCTTGCCGGCATTCGCCGACCACAGGCGCGACACGCGCACCGTCTCGGTGATGTCGGTCAACGGCGCTGGCTCGGACAGCGCCTTGGCGTTGGCCTTCTCGCTGTTGCCGAACCAGCCGCGCACGGTGCTGCAGCCGGTGACGGTCATCACGCAGAGCGCGATCGCCGCGATGCGCACGAGGCGGTTCGGCGCATGGGAAGACGCGCCACGCGCAGTCTGGTCGGTCATCAGGATTCAACCTCGGGTTCGTCCGGCGTGCCGCCGACTTCGGAAAGCTTGAGTTCGACGAGGCCACGCTGTTGCGCGGCGCTGTCGAGCTGGCGCAGGGCCTGCGCGTAATCCGCGCGGGCCTGTTCGTTCTGCTTGAGTGCGAAATGCGCGTCGCCGCGGGCTTCCAGCGAGACCGCATCGTCGGCACCGGCGAGCAGCTTGACCGCATCTTCGCCGCGACCGGCATCGGTCAACAGGCGCGCGAGACGCTGCTGGACGACCGCCGCCACACCGGGCTCGGCGCCCTTGACGGCCTCGAGCGTCGCGATCGCGGCATCGCGATCGCCCTTGTCGACCTGCGCCTTGGCCAGTTGCAACGCGGCCAGTTCGCTGTACGCGGTATCCGGCAGGCCGGCCACCGTCTGCGAGGCCTTGTCGAGCTCGCCGGCGCGGATGTCCAGCAGCGCGGTCTGGTAGGCCGAGTGCTGCTCGACCGCCTGCGTATGGGTGCGGTTCTTCCAGTACTGCCAGCCACCGATGAGCGCGGCGCCGACCAGCAGGCCACCCACCAGGCCCAGAGCGTTGTCGCGAAGCCAGGCCTTGACCCGCTCCCCCTGCTCGCGTTCGTCCAGCAACTCGTCAATCGCCATATGGTCTCTACGCCCGCTGTCGAAGGCGGGTCAAACGGATGAAAGAAGGATCGCGGGACCCCGCATCGATGCGGTCGTCCGGAACCCGGCGCGGTCGCCCGGAATTACTCGGAAGCCGGCGCCAGCGCGCCGTCGGAGGATACCGTAAAGCGTGCCACGTTGGCCCGCTGGAACCGGGACAGATCCTGAACGTCCCCACCTCTCGACACTTCGACCGCGTTGGCATTGCCGAGCTTGACGCGGCTGACGGTGCCCGCTTCGAAGCGGCGTTCCTGACCGGCCTGCACGAGGGCCTGCTCGACCTGCGCGCCATCGGGACCGATCACCTCGATCCAGCTGTCGCCACTGAAGCGCATCACCAGGCCGGTGCTGGCCTGCGTGTCGGATTCGGGCGCGGTCGGTACGGCCGGCGCACGCTTGGGCAACGCGCCGAGCGAGGCGGTCACCGGTGTCGGACGCGCGGGACGCGAGTCCTCCGCGGGACTCTCGATGTTGCCGTCCAGACCCAGCGAGGCGATTTCCCCCGGCCGGCTGTTGTCGACCTGCGAACGCGTCGCCACCCAGACCGGCACCGCGATCAGCGCGGTGATCACCACGTACACAGCGCGGCCCATGGCCTTGTCGAGCATGCGCTGCATCGGCGGGGTGTAGGTGCGCGGCGTGAGTTCGGGCGGACGTACATTGGCGTCGGACACGCCGTCGGCCAGCGATTCGGGCAGTTTCAGCAGGCGCAGATAGCTGCGCAACTGACCGCGGATGAACACCGGCGCGCCGAGACGGACCCAGTCTTCGGCTTCGAGCGCTTCGACGACCCGCAGTTGCATGCGCAGCCGGGCGGCGATATCGGCGACCGTCAGCCCGGCCTCCATGCGCGCATCGCGCAGACGTTCTCCGACCCCAGGCGAAGACGCTGGCATGGTCTGGTTCGAAGAACTCATGGTGGACTGGTTTCCCTTGGCTGTAGGTTCGGCGCAGACGGAAACTCCGTCCGCAAGCGTCGCTGGTATCGGTCGGCGGCCCCTGTGTCGCCGAGCGCGGTCTCGATCTGCACCGCAAGCTGCAATGCTGCCGTAGTTGCGGGGGCGGCGGCAAGCCGTCGTTGCGAAAAAGCCCGCGCATCGAAATAACGATGCTCGCCGATGAGGTAGCGCGACATCGCTTCGAGCGCGACGACGTTCTCCGGATCGAGCTCCAGCGACGCGCGCAGGTCGCGTTCGACGCGCGCCGTCTCCCCTGCGGTCATCGCACAGGCGCCGGCATTGGCCAGCGCGCCGGACGGATCGCCATAGGCCGGATCGCGCACCGCGGCGTCGAAATACGCCAGCGCATCGGTCGCCCGGCCATTGCGGCACAGCCAGGTGCCGTAGTTGTTGAGGTAGGCGCCCTGGTCCGGCGCGCGCTCGGCCGCGGCCTTGTAGTAGCCCCCGGCCTGGGCGCCGCGGCCCCGGCGGTCTTCGATCACCGCCAGCAGCGTATTGGCGTCGGCAGCCGTGCCCTCGCCTTTCAGCGCGCCGCGCGCGGCGCTGGCTGCGGCGTCGAAATTGCCGGCCTCGAACTCGCGCGAAGCGAGTGCCAGCTGGCTGCGCGCCGCCTCACCGCGACGGAACTCCGCATTGCCACGGGTTTCGTAGGTGCGCTGATCCGGGCGGAAATTGCTCTTGGCGCTGGGTTTGACGAAATCGAGGCGTGAACAGCCGGCCACCGCCAGCAAGAGGACAACGAGGACGGCAGCCTCAGGCCGCCGCATCGACACCCGGACCGCCCTGCGCTTCGAGACGCTTGAGATGTTCGGCCTGGCGGCGCGTGCGGTCGGCGACCTGGCCCTTGAGCTGGCCGCAGGCGGCATCGATGTCGTCGCCGCGGGTCCGGCGCACCGGCGCGATACGGCCGGATTCGTTGAGCAGCTTCTGGAACCGGCGGATCGTCGCGTCGTCCGGGCGCGCGTAGCGCGTGCCCGGGAACGGGTTGAACGGGATCAGGTTGACCTTCGCCGCGTCCTTCATCTGCAGGCGGTTGTCGAAATCGCGCATCAGCCGGGCCAGCTCGCGCGCGTGCTGCGGCTGGTCGTTGACGTCCTTCATCAGCGTGTATTCGAAGGTGATCGACTCGCCGCGCTTGCGCTGCGCATAGCGCGCGCAGGCTTCCATCAGCTCGGCGATCGGGTACTTCCTGTTGAGCGGCACCAGCTCGGTGCGCAGTGCGTCGTTGGCCGCGTGCAGCGACACCGCCAGCGACACGTCGCTGACTTCGGCCAGCCTGTCGATCATCGGCACCATGCCGGCGGTCGACAGCGTGACGCGCTTGTTCGCCAGGCCGTAGCCCAGGTCGTCGCGCATGATGCTCATCGCGCGGACGACGTTGTCGAAATTCATCAGCGGCTCGCCCATGCCCATCATCACGACATTGGTCAGGCGGCGCTGCTTGTGCGGCACGTTGCCCAGATGCCTGGCCGCCACCCAGACCTGGCCGATGATCTCGGCGGTCGACAGGTTGCGGTTGAAGCCCTGGGTCGCGGTGGAACAGAACTGGCAATTGAGCGCGCAGCCGACCTGCGAGGACACGCACAGCGTGCCGCGCGACTTGTCGGGGATGTAGACGGTCTCGATCGCGTTCTTGCCGTCCATCGCCAGCAGCCACTTGTGGGTGCCGTCGGTGGAGGGCTTCTCGAACTGGATCTGCGGCACGCGGACTTCGGCATGCGCCTCGAGCTTGGCGCGCAGCGCCTTGCCCAGGTCGGTCATTTCGTTGAAGTCGGTGACGTGGCGGTGGTGGATCCACTTCATGATCTGGTGGGCACGGAAGCGCTTTTCGCCGAGGGTCTCGGCGAAAAAGCGCTCCAGTCCCTCGCGGTCGAGGTCGAGCAGGTTCTGCTTGGCGACGGTGGCGTCGATGGCGACCTCGGTCACGATGGCATTACTCAGCGGGAAATGACTTCGTCGTTCTTGAAGAAGTACGCGATCTCGGTCTGCGCGTTCTCGACCGAGTCCGAACCGTGGGCAGCGTTGGCGTCGATGGAGTCGGCGAAGTCGGCGCGGATCGTGCCCGGCGCGGCGTCCTTCGGATTGGTGGCGCCCAGCAGGTCGCGGTGCGCGGCCACGGCGTTCTCGCCTTCCAGGGCCTGGATCATCACCGGGCCGGAAGTCATGAACTCGACCAGCGCACCGAAGAACGGACGCTCCTTGTGCACGGCGTAGAAGCCTTCGGCTTCCTCACGGGTCAGCTGCTTGTACTTGGCGGCCACGATCTTCAGGCCGGCCTTTTCGAAGCGGGAATAGATCTCGCCGATGACGTTCTTGGCAACGGCATCGGGCTTGACGATGGAAAGAGTGCGCTCGAGCGCCATCTGGTGTTCTCCGGTCTGGAATGGGGCCGTCCACTCCGGAACGGCCGAGTCTACATGGAAAAACCCGCGCCGAAACGCGGGTTTAGCCAACATGGCTGCGGCAATTCTAACGTATCCGCTGCAACTGCGTCGGCCCCGGGTGGGTTGTCGGTCATTGACGCGTCAGGCGCTTGGCCCCCAGAATCCAAACAAGCGTTTGATCGAGCACCCGTCGTCATGGCCAGTACCGCCCAGTTCTCCACCAAGGACAAGATCCTCGGCGCCGCCGAAGAACTGTTCGCGACCCACGGGTTCGCGGGCACGTCGCTGCGCCAGGTCACCAGCCGGGCGGATGTCAACATCGCCGCGGTCAACTACCACTTCGGCAGTAAGGAGAACCTCGTCAACGAGGTGTTCCGCCGCCGGATGGACCAGATGAGCGCGCAGCGGCTCGCCCAACTGAAGCGTGCACTGGCCGAACAGCCCGGCGAGATCGAGCCGATCATCGCCGCCTTCGTCGAGCCCGCGCTGGATATGGCCAGTGGCCGCGCCGGCAGCGGCGCCTTCGTCCGGGTCATTGCCCGCGCGTATGTGGAGAAGAACGACGCCCTGCGCAAGTTCCTCTCCGAGCAGTACGGGCATGTGCCGCGCGAATTCGCAGGCGCCCTCGCCGTCTGCCTGCCGGATCTCGGCAAGGCCGAGCTCTACGGTCGCCTCGATTTCCTCGCCGGCGCACTGACATATGCGATGGCCGATTTCGGCCTGATCAAGCGTCCGCCAGGCACCACCGAACATGCGCACCGCACCCGGATCGCCGGCGAGCTGATCCGCTTCGCCGCAGCCGGGTTCCGCGCCTGACCACCAGCCTGGCTCACGCCGGTTTTCTTTTTGAAACAAAGGGATGGAGCAAATGTCTGAGAAACTGCTTGTACGTCGCGCCGCGGTTCTGGGTGCGGGTGTCATGGGCGCGCAGATCGCCGCGCACCTGACCAACGCCGGGATCGACACGGTCCTGTTCGACCTGCCGGCCAAGGAGGGCGACAAGGACGGCGTGGTGCGCAAGGCGCTCGCAAACCTCGCCAAGCTGAGCCCGGCCCCGCTGAGCAGCAAGTCGCTGGCCGAGGCCATCGTCCCCGCGAACTACGAAACCGGCCTGGCCGAACTCGAAAGCTGCGACCTGATCATCGAGGCGATCGCCGAGAAGATGGACTGGAAGCAGGACCTCTACCGAAAGATCGCCCCGCACGTGCCGGCGCACGCGGTGCTGGCCAGCAACACGTCGGGCCTTGGAATCAATGCCTTGGCAGACGTTCTTCCCGAAGAACTGCGCCATCGTTTCTGCGGCGTGCATTTCTTCAACCCGCCGCGCTACATGCATCTGGCCGAACTGATTCCGGCGAAGACCACCGACCAGTCGGTGCTCGAAGGCCTCGAAGCCTTCTTGGTGACCCAGCTCGGCAAGGGCGTGGTCTATGCCAAGGACACCCCGAACTTCATCGGCAACCGGATCGGCGTGTTCTCGATCCTGTCGACGATCCACCACACCCAGGAATCGAAGCTCGGCTTCGACGAGGTCGATGCCCTGACCGGCCCCCTGCTCGGCCGCCCGAAGTCGGCGACCTACCGCACCTCGGACGTCGTCGGTCTGGACACCATGTCGCACGTCATCAAGACGATGGCCGATACGCTGCCCGCGGATCCCTGGCACGCGTACTTCGCCTCGCCCAAGTGGCTGACGGCGCTGATCGACAAGGGCGCGCTGGGCCAGAAGACCGGCGCCGGCATCTTCCGCAAGGCCGGCAAGGACATCCTGGTCCTCGATCTGGACAAGCAGGACTACCGCGCCTCCGACCGCAAGGCCGCCGACGAGGTCGTCGCGATCCTCAAGACCAGGGACCCGGCCGAGCGCATGGCCCAACTGCGCGCGAGCGAACACCCGCAGGCGCAGTTCGTCTGGGCGATCCTGCGCGACCTGTTCCACTACAGCGCCGTGCATCTGGAAGACATCGCCGAGACCGCGCGCGACGTGGATCTGGCGATCCGCTGGGGCTACGGCTGGCAGCAGGGTCCATTCGAACTGTGGCAGGCCGCCGGCTGGAAGCAGGTCGCCGACTGGATCGCCGAGGACATCGTCGCCGGCAAGACCATGAGCAGCGCGCCCCTGCCCGACTGGGTGTTCGACGGCCGCGAGGGCGTGCATGCCGCCGAAGGCAGCTACAGCCCGTCCAGGAACGCCAAACTGCCGCGCTCCGCGCTACCGGTGTACCGTCGCCAGCGCTTCCCCGATCCGCTGCTGGGCGAGCGCTTCGAACAGGGCGAGACGGCGTACGAAAACGACGGCATCCGTCTGTGGACGGACGGCGACGACATCGGCGTGATCAGCTTCAAGACCAAGATGCACACCGTCTCCGACCATGTGCTCGACGGCATCCAGGAGGCGATCGGCATCGCCGAGCGCAAGTTCAAGGGCGTGGTGATCTGGCAGCCGAAGGAGCCGTTCTCGGCCGGTGCCGATCTCGCCGGTGCGCTGGGCCTGCTGCAGGCCGGCAAGGTCGACGCGTTCGAGGCGATGGTCGAGAACTTCCAGAAGACCAGCCAGCGCATCAAGTATTCGCTGGTGCCCGTCGTCGCGGCCGTGCGCGGTCTGGCGCTGGGCGGTGGCTGCGAGTTCCAGATGCACAGCGCGCGCACCGTCGCGCATCTCGAAAGCTACATCGGTCTGGTCGAAGCCGGCGTCGGCCTGCTGCCGGCCGGTGGCGGCCTGAAGGAACTGGCGGTGCGCGCGTCCGAGGCCGCGGGGCCGAACGGCGACGTGTTCGCCGAGCTGAAGAAGACCTTCGAGACCATCGCGATGGCCAAGGTCTCGAACTCGGCGGTCAACGCCAAGGAACTCGGCCTGCTGCGCAGCGATGACATCGTGACCTTCAACGCGTTCGAGCTGCTGCACGTCGCGCGCCAGCAGGCATCGGCGCTGGCCGAGGCCGGCTACCGCCCGCCGCTGCCCGCGCGCGCGATCCGCGTCGCCGGCGACGTCGGCATCGCCACGTTCAAGATGCTGCTGGTCAACATGCTCGAGGGCCGTTTCGTCAGCGAATACGACTACGAGATCGCCGAACGCATCGCCACCGTGCTGTGCGGCGGCGACGTGGACCGCAACGCGGTCGTCGACGAGGACTGGCTGATCCGCCTGGAGCGCAGGCACTTCGTCGAGCTCGCCCAGCAGGAAAAGACCCAGGCGCGCATCGGCCACATGCTCAAGACCGGCAAGCCGTTGCGGAACTGACGTTCCGAGGGATTCGGCATTCGGGATTCGGGATTCGCAACGGCGGATTCCGAAGCCCTCCAACTCAATATTTCGCCGGGTGCAGGCTTCGTTCGGACACTGGATTCGCCTTTTCGAATCCCGAATCCCGACTCCCCAATCCCGGCGTTCGGAGAACGCAATGAGCAAGCACATCCAGGACGCCTACATCGTCGCCGCCACCCGCACCCCGGTGGGCAAGGCGCCGAAGGGCGTGTTCCGCAACACCCGTCCCGACGACATGCTGGCGCACGTGCTCAAGGCCGTCGTCGCCCAGGCGCCGGGCATCGACGTCAACCGCATCGACGACGCCGTGATCGGCTGCGCGATGCCCGAGGGCGAGCAAGGCATGAATGTGGCGCGCATCGGCGTGCTGCTGGCCGGCCTGCCCGACACCGTGGCCGCGCAGACCGTCAACCGCTTCTGCTCTTCCGGCCTGCAGGCCGTCGCGCTGGCGGCGAACGAGATCCGTCTCGGCAACGCCGACCTGATGCTCGCCGGCGGCACCGAATCGATGTCGATGGTGCCGATGATGGGCAACAAGGTCGCGCTGTCCCCGAGCGTGTTCAAGGACGACCACGTCGCGATCGCCTATGGCATGGGTATCACCGCCGAGAAGGTCGCCGAGGAATGGAAGGTCTCGCGCGAGGACCAGGACGCCTTCGCCCTCGCCTCGCACCAGAAGGCGATCGCCGCGATCCAGGCCGGCGAGTTCAAGGACGAGATCAGCCCCTACGAGATCGTTTCCCACCAGCCCGACCTCGCCGGCAACGCCGTGCGCCTGCGCAAGCTGCTGGTCGACACCGATGAGGGGCCGCGTCCGGATTCGTCGATCGAGGGCCTGACCAAGCTGCGTCCGGTGTTCCGCAACGGCCAGTTCGGCGGTTCGGTGACGGCCGGCAACAGCTCGCAGATGAGCGATGGTGCCGCCGGCATCCTGCTCGCCTCCGGGCGCGCGGTGCAGGACTACGACCTCAAGCCGCTGGCGCGTTTCGTCAGCTTCGCGGTCGCCGGCGTGCGCCCTGAAGTCATGGGCATCGGCCCGATCGCGGCGATTCCCAAGGCATTGGCGCAGGCCGGCCTTACCCTCGACGACATCGACTGGATCGAACTCAACGAAGCCTTCGCCGCGCAGGCGCTGGCGGTGATCCGCGACAGCAAGCTCGATCCGTCCAAGGTCAATCCGCTGGGCGGCGCGATCGCGCTGGGCCATCCGCTGGGCGCGACCGGTGCGATCCGCACCGCGACCATCGTCCACGGCATGCGCCGTCGCAAAAAGCGCTACGGCCTGGTGACGATGTGCATCGGCACGGGCATGGGCGCGGCGGGCGTGATCGAGGCGCTTTGAGCCCGCATTCCGGATGGGGGCCCGCTGATCCGGGTGTGTGAGCGCTCGCGCGCGATGGCGCTTTCCCGGTAGAGCCCTTCGCGCGCAAGCGCGCTCCCACAGAATCACCGCGCATAGAAAAAGCCCCGGCACTGCCGGGGCTTTCTTGTGAAGCGCGCAGCGCGGATTACGACTGCAGCGGAATCACCCGGATCTCGACGCGGCGGTTCAGCGCGCGGCCCTGCTCGGTGCTGTTGTCGGCGATCGGACGCGTCTTGCCGAAGCCGACGATCTCGAAGCGCTGGCGCAGCAGGCCCTGGCCGATCAGGTAGTTGCCCACCGAGTCGGCGCGCTGCTGGGACAAGCTCTGGTTGACCGCGTCGCTGCCGACGCTGTCGGTGTGGCCGGAGATCTCCACGATCGTCTGGTCGTACTCGGCGAGCGTGCGGGCGACGTTGTTGAGCGCCGGGTAGAACTGCGACTTGAGATCGGCCTTGCCGAAGTCGAACGTCACGCCGTCGGGCAGGTTGAGCTTGATGACGTCGCCGTCGCGATCGACCACGATGCCGGTGCCCTGGGTCTGGCGACGCAGTTCGGCTTCCTGGCGATCCTGATACACGCCGACCGCGCCACCGGCGAGGCCGCCGACACCCGCGCCGACCATCGCGCGCTGGCGGCGCTCGGTCGCATCGCCACCGCTGAGCAGGCCGGCAACCGCGCCGATACCCGCACCGATCAGCGCGTTGTTGCGGGTGCGGTTCGGATCGTCCGGTGCATTGGTCTGACCGGTATAGGTGGCGCAGCTGGACAGCAGCAGGGTGCTGGCGAGCGCGGTGGTGAGGCCTGCAGTGGTGAGTCTGCGCATGGTGTGGGTCTCCTGGTGTCCGGTGCGGGCGACGGTGCCCGGATCGTTGAAATCGAAGCAGAACTTAGCCTGTTCATAATGCACACGGAGTGACGGACCCGGCGCGCAGACGGACAACGTTCAGCCCGCATCGACCTCTCCCAGGCACAGCGGCGCGGACGCCGCGCTCGCGCGTCAGCGCGAGGCCTGGTAGGCGGCCAGTGCGGCCTCGCGGCCTGCGGCCAGATCGACGATCGGCGTGACTGGGTAATCCGGCGCGACGGACCTGAGCAGATTGGGATCGGTCCACGGACTGGCGCGCACGGGCATCGGCATTGCGGCGAGTTCGGGCACCCAGCGGGCGATGTAGTCGCCGGAGGGATCGAACTTCTGCGCCTGGGTCACCGGGTTGAACACGCGGAAGTACGGCGAGGCGTCGGCTCCGGTGCCGCCGATCCATTGCCAGCCCAGCGTGTTGTTGGCGAGATCGGCATCGACCAGGCTGTCCCAGAACCAGCGCGCGCCTTCCTGCCAGTGAATGCGCATGTGTTTGCACAGCCAGCTGCCGACGATCATCCGGACGCGGTTGTGCATCCAGCCGACGTGCCAGAGTTCGCGCAGGCCGGCGTCGACGATCGGCACACCGGTACGACCGTGTCGCCAGGCCTCGAGCTTCGCCGGCTCGCTGCGCGCCCACGGGAAGCGCTCGAAGCGCGGATTGAAGTTCTGCTCGGGCGTCTTGGGAAAATGGTGCAGCAGGTGATGGGCGAACTCGCGCCAGCCCAGCTCGCGCACGCACGCATCGATGTCGGGCGCGGTCGACGCGCTGCGTTCGGCTTCGAGCGCAGCGACGACGCGCCAGGGCGCGATCTCACCGAAATGCAGATGCGGCGACAGGCGCGAGGTGCCGGCCTGGTCGGGGCGATCGCGGCTCGCGCGGTAGCCGCGGAGCGCGCCGTCGATGAAGACCTCCAGCGCTTCGTGGGCGCCAGCCTCGCCGGGTTGCCAGAATTCCCAGAATCCGGCGTCCCAGGACCGCGATGGCGCGAGATGCAGGTCGGCGAGTGCAACGCCCGATGGCCCGCTGTCCACGGCCGGCAGCACGCGCGGTGCATGCCAGGTCTCGCGGGCCTGCCATTCGGCCAGTGCCTTGCGCCAGAACGGGGTGAACACCTTGTACGGCCCGCCCTGCCCGGTCTGCAGCGACCAGGGCTCGAACAGCAGCGCGCCGTTGTGGCTCTCGGCGCGCACGCCCGATTGGCGCAGATCGCGCTTGATCCCGGTGTCGCGCGCCTCGATCGCGGGCTCGTAGCGCCGGTTCCAGAACACGGCCTCGGCTTCGCAGGTGTCGACGAGCGTCTCGAGCGTGGCGTGGCTGGGGCCATGGAACAGGCGCAGGCGGCTGCCGCGCTTGCGCAGTTCCGCGTCCAGCGCGGCCAGCGAGCGGTGGCGCCACGCGTTCGACGCCGCGCCCGGGGCCCAGTCGCCCTCTTCGTCGGGCGCCTGGACATACACGCAGACAGGCGCGAAACCCGCATCCAGTGCGGCACGCAGGGCCGGATTGTCATCGAGTCGCAGGTCGTTCCGGAACCAGACGATCGCGTTTGCCACAGCGCCTCCCCCTTGCGCCGAACAGCGGCGGACATTCTGTGAACAGGCGTGAGGATCGTGAGAAACCGGTGTGCTGTAAACCACAGCGAACGCGGGAGCCGGTCAGTGCCGGCCGTCGCCCGCGGTGCCCGCGAACGGGATCGGTCACAATACCGGGCTTGCGAACGCATGTCCGCTTCCGAGAGCCCGATTCCATCGTGACTGCCACTCCTTTCCCCATCGAACCCACGCCGGCCGACGCGCAGCGCGCGATCGCCGAAGAATTCGCCTTTTTCGGCGACTGGTCCGAGCGCTACCAGTACCTGATCGATCTGGGCCGCAAGCTGCCCGGGTTCCCCGATGCGCTGAAGACCGAGGAACACCGCCTGCACGGTTGCCAGTCGATGGTCTGGATCGTTGCGTCCGGCGACGCCGACCGCCTCGACTTCGCCGCCGCCAGCGATTCGGCGATCGTCTCCGGCCTGGTCTATCTGGCCCTGCGCGTCTACGGCGGCCGCAGCGCGCGCGAGATCGTCGACACCGATGCCGACTACATCGCCGACATCGGCCTGGCGAAGCATCTGTCGCCGACCCGCAACAACGGCCTGGCCGCCCTGCTCGCCTTCATCCGCGACCGCGCGCAGCGCGCGCTGGCATGAGCCCCACGCCGCCGCCGGAGCCGGACGGCCCCGGCTTCTCCGATTCCAGTCGCGCGGCGCCGCTGCGCAACCGCAATTTCCGCGCCCTGCTGGGCTACCGCATCTTCACGATCCTGTCGTACCAGATCGTCGCGGTCACCGCCGGCTGGCACATCTACGCCAAAACCGGCAATCCCTGGATGCTGGGCCTGATCGGCCTGGCGGAAGTGCTGCCCTACTTCTGCGTCGCGCCGTTCGCGGGCTATCTGGTCGACCACCTGCCGCGGCGCAAGCTGGGCATGGCGGCCGCCGCGGGACTGGCGATCACGCCGCTGCTGCTGGCGCTGCTGACCTCCGGCCTCATCGCGGGCAGCGTCTGGCTGCTGTACCTGCCGATCATGCTGACCGGCATGGTCCGCGCGTTTCTCGGTCCGGTGTACAACGCGCTGTTCGCCCGCGTGCTGCCGCGCGACCAGTTCGTGCGCGGCGCGAGCCTGGGCAGCATCGTGTTCCAGAGCGCGATGGTGATCGGCCCGGCGATCGGTGGCCTGCTGATCAAGCCGCTCGGCATTCCCGGCGTGTTCCTGCTGGCATCGATCCTCGCGCTGGTGGTGATCGTGTTCCTGGCGCGGATGGGCGTCACCGAGCCGGCGCAGCGGCTGCAACGCGAACCGGTCTTCGCCAGCATCGCCGAAGGCGCGCGCTTCGTGTTCGGCCACCAGATCCTGCTCGCGGCGCTGGCGCTGGACATGTTCGCGGTGCTGTTCGGCGGCGCGATCTCGCTGGCGCCGGCCTTCATCCACGACATCCTCGACTACGGACCGGAAGGCCTGGGCATCCTGCGCAGCGCCCCGGCGCTGGGCTCGGTGGCGATGGGCATCTGGCTGGCGCGCAATCCGGTCCAGCGCAACGCGGGCCGGTTCCTGTTGTACGCGGTCGCCGGCTTCGGCCTGTGCATGGTCGGCTTCGGCCTGTCGACGGCGTTCTGGCTGTCGGCGTTCTTCCTGCTGCTGTCGGGCATGTGCGACGGCGTGTCGGTGGTCATGCGCTCGACGATCATGCAACTGTCGACGCCCGACCACATGCGCGGCCGGGTGTCGTCGATCAACGGCCTGTTCGTCGGCTCCTCGAACGAGATCGGCGCGTTCTACATGGGCTCGATGGCGCGCCTGCTCGGCCTGGTGCCGGCGGTGGTGATCGGCGGCTTCGTGACGATGGGCGTGGTTGCGGTGACCGCGAAGAAGGCGCCGAAGCTGCGGCGGCTGGATCTGCGCGAGCTGACGTAGAACCGGGATTGGGGATTGGGGATTGGAAGGTGGAAGGGCCGCACGCGAAAAAGCCCGCTTTTAGCGGGCTTTTTCTTCATCGAACTGACGGGTGACGGCGATCCGCTCTTTCGAATCCCGAATCACGAATCCCCAATCCCCGCTCTCGATCAATCCCCCATCTGCTTCTGCAGATGTTCCCACCGCTCCTGCTCGTCGATCGTGCGCTCGGCGGTCAGGCGGGCTTCGAGGCGGTCGAGACCGATCTCTTCGCCCGAGTCCACGCTGTAGCCGTACTCGCCCGAATCGACGCGCTTGAGCGTGCTGTCGATCTTGCCGATCAGCTTGCGGTAGCGGTCGCGGGTGCGCAGTTCGAGCGAGTTCTCGGTTTCGCGGGTCGCGCGCTCGGCTTCGTCGCCGACGTCGCGGACTTCGTCCTTGAGGTTCTCGATCGTCTGTTTGGATTCTTCGACCAGATCCGCACGCCAGCTGAGCAGGCGCTGGCGGAAGTACTCGAGCTGCAACGCACTCATGTACTCCTCGTCGGCGCCGGGCTTGTAGCCCTGCGGGAGAATGGGACGACCTGTTTCTGCATCGGTCTTGTACTGCACGACCTTCACCTTCGTTCTGGGCGCCGGCTCTTGCTGGCGCGCAACGCCCGCGACGGCGACTTTGCCGACCGGACGTGGACGCTTCGTGGGAGTGGATGCCGGCACCGGTTTGGGCGCGGCGGCTTTCGCCGGAGCGGGGGCCTTCTTCGGGGCCTCCGTCTTCGGGGCGGCAGCGGACGTGTCGGCGATCGACCTGGCCGGTGCCGCCTTCTTCGCGACGGGCTTGTTCACCGCTGCGGGAGCAGCGGCCTTGGGCTTCGTCGCAGGCTTGGCGGCCGCGGCTTTCGCCGGGGCTGCCTTCGCCGTTTTCTTTGCGGGGGCCTTCGCCGGAGCCGCCTTGGCGGCAGGCGTGGGCGCAGCAGGCTTCTTCGCGGGCGCCTTGACCGGCGCCTTCTTCGCAGCCGGCCTGGCGGGCGGGGCCTTGGCGACGGCCTTCTTCGGGGCCGGCGCCTTCTTGGCCGCCGTCTTGGTGGCGGTGGCAGCCTTCTTCCCGACGGCTGCCTTCGCGGCGGGCTTTGCGGCCTTCTTGACGGCCTTCTTTGCGGGTTTCTTGACTGCCACGTGCTGCGATCCTTGTCATTCCCTTGGGCGGGGAAGCGGCGTGTTATACCCTGCATGCCCCTGCAGCGGCAACCGTCCCGACCACCGTGTTCATCGCCTTCGCCGACCTGCCGTGATCGCGCGCCTGCTGATCCTCCTGCTGCGCGGCTATAAGCGCTTCGTCAGCCCCCTGCTCGGCCCGCGCTGCCGCTTCCATCCCAGCTGCTCGTCGTACGCGATGGTCGCCATCGCCCGCTTCGGCGTGCTGCGCGGCGGCTGGCTCGCGCTGCGTCGCCTGTCGCGCTGCCATCCCCTGCATCCGGGCGGGCACGATCCCGTCCCGATGCCGAACCTGGACCCCAAGCCATGACCTCGACCCTGATCCGCAACGCACGCCTCGTCAACGAAGGCCGCATCTTCGACGGCGACCTGCGCATCGGCGCCGACGGCCGCATCGCCGCGATCAGCGGCGACCTCTCCGCCCGCGACGGCGACACCGTGGTCGATGCCGCCGGACGCTGGCTGCTGCCCGGCATGATCGACGACCAGGTGCATTTCCGCGAGCCGGGCATGGAGCACAAGGCCGACATGGCGACCGAATCGGCCGCGGCCGTCGCCGGTGGCCTGACCAGCTTCATGGACATGCCCAATACCAGCCCGCCGACGCTCAGCGCCGACGTGCTGCAGGACAAGTACGACCGCGCCGCCGGCCGCGCCCGCGCGAACTACGGCTTCTACATGGGCGCGAGCAACGACAACCTCGACCACGTGCGCCGCATCGATCCGCTGACCACGCCGGGCGTCAAGGTGTTCATGGGCGCTTCGACCGGCAACATGCTCGTCGACAACCCCGCGACGCTCGACGGCATCTTCCGCGAGACCCCGGTGCCGATCATCACGCACTGCGAGGACACGCCGACGATCGACGCGATCCAGCGCGAGTACGTGGCGAAGTACGGCGACGACATCCCGGCCGAGTGCCATCCCGACATCCGCTCGCGCGAGGCCTGCATGAAGTCGACGCAGCTGGCGCTGTCGCTGGCGCGCAGGCACGACACCCGCCTGCACGTGCTGCACATCTCGACCGCCGACGAGCTGGCGCTGTTCGAGCGTGGCCCGCTGGTCGATGCCGCCGGCAAGCTGCGCAAGCGCATCACGGCCGAGACCTGCATCCACTTCCTGCGCTTCGACCGCGCCGACTACGCGCGCCTGGGCCACAGGATCAAGTGCAATCCGGCGATCAAGGACGCGTCGGACCGGCAGGCCCTGCTGCGCGCACTGGCCGACGACGTCATCGACGTGCTCGCGACCGACCACGCCCCGCATCTGCTCAGCGAGAAAGAGAATCCCTACACGCGGGCGCCGAGCGGCCTGCCGCTGGTGCAGTTCGCGCTCGCTGCTGCACTCGAATGCGTGCACGAAGGGCAATTCGACATCACCCGCGTGGTGCAGAAGTTCGCGCATGCGCCGGCGCAGCTGTTCGATGTCGCCGAACGCGGCTTCCTACGCGAGGGCTATTTCGCCGACCTGGTGATGGTGGAAGACACGCCGTTCACCGTGACGCGCGAGCAGGTGCTGTCGAAGTGCGGCTGGTCGCCGTTCGAAGGCACGACCTTCCGCTCGCGCATCGCCTCGACCTGGGTCAACGGGCGTCTGGCATGGGACGGCGCGCAGCTCGTCGGCGAAGCGGCCGGCCAGCGTCTCGCGTTCGCACGCTGAATCGTCGGCGGGACACCGTGCCTTCATCGCCGGGTGCGTAGCGTGCCCGGCGCATTCCATTCCTGCCCGGACCACCGTATGCCCCTGCTCCGCCGTTTGCCGATCGCGTGTTTCCTGATCCTTGCATTGCTCGTATCCGCAGTGCCGCTGGCGGCGCAGGACGCGGGCGACGTGCGTTTCCCGGCGCAGGTGCAGCAGGGCAGTCTGGTGATCGGCAAGGTACCGGCGGGCAGTCGCGTGCAGTACCGCAACCGCGCGCTGCGCGTCAGTGGCTACGGCACCGTGGTGCTCGGCGTCGGGCGCGACGAGGCCGGTCCCGTGCAGGTCGATGTCACGCGGGCGGACGGCAGCCGCCAGTCGGCCTCGATCGCGATCACACCGCGCGACTGGCCGGTCGAGCGCGTCAACGGCGTGCCGCCGGCCACGGTGAATCCGCCGCCGGCGATCGCCGAGCGCATCCGCCGCGAACAGGCGCAGGTCACCGAAGCGCGCGTACGCGACGACGACCGCGTGGATTTCGGCAGCGGCTTCATCCGTCCGGTCGAAGGCCGCATCAGCGGACGCTTCGGCCGCGCCCGTTCGTACAACGGCCAGCCGGGAGCACCGCATTCGGGCATGGACATCGCCGCCCCGACCGGCACGCCGGTCAAGGCGCCGGCCGCCGGCATCGTCACGTTCGCCGGGCCGGACCTCTACCTGACCGGCGGCACGCTGCTGCTCGATCATGGGCATGGCGTGAGTTCGAACTTCCTGCACCTGTCGCGCATCGACGCGAAGGTGGGCGATCGCGTCGAACAGGGTCAGGTCATCGGCGCGGTCGGTGCAACGGGGCGCGCGACCGGGCCGCATCTGCATTGGGGCATGAACTGGCTGGACGTACGGATCGATCCGCAGCTGGCGCTCGAGCGCCATCCCTGAGCAGCGCGGCCTCGCGTATCCGCATCCGCCTCGTTCATGTGCGATGACGCGGGCAGGGGCAGACTCGACAGTGCGTATTCGCTGCGGACCGTTCCCGATGCAAGACAGACGCACCACCCGGCACCATGTCGCCGGCCTGCTCACTGCAGGCCTGACAGCGCTCGCGGGCTGCAAACAGCTGCCGCGTGAGGTCGCGCAGGCGTCACGCCCCTCCACGCCGGCGGCCGCCACGCCGACACCGGAACAGACCGTCCAACTCCCGACAGCCGACGCGGCGCCGGTCGCGTCCCGTCAGACGGGCGCGCCGGTTCCGGGCACGCAGATCCGCGTGCCCCGGCATGGGACAGCAGGCAAGCCGCTCACGATCCATGCCCCGCCCGGCTCGCGTGTCGCCGTCGGCGACCGCCAGCCGACCCTCATCGTGCCGGTCTCAGGCAGGTTGGATCTGCCCACGCCGACACAACGCGGCCGCTTGCATCTGATGGTCGAACGTCCCGATGCCAGCGCAATGCCCTTCGTCGTCGAACTCGACTGAGCGGCCATCCGGTTCCGGCCGCGTGCGCGCATCAGCGCTGCCGATGCGAGACGCTCAACCACGCACCCGCGCCACCGCGTCATGCGCGTGCAGGCTTTCGAAGTGCGAGACCTTGGCCTCGAAACGCGCGACACGCGGATCGGCCGACAGCGCGGCGGCGACGCGGCGGGCGGCGTCTTCGCAGAACATCAGGTTTTCGGCGTTGAGGCTGGCGAAGGCCTGCTCGTCCTCGCGCTTGACCGCGGTCTGCACCGGGGTGCCGAGCGCGTGCTCCAGTGCATCGACGATCGCCAGGATCGGAAACGTGTCGACATCCGGCCCCAGCGTCAGGCGTACGTCGACGCGGCTGCGCTGGGCATGCGGAGTCGCGGCGAGCCCACGCGGCGATTCCAGCCAGTCGCGCACGGCATCGAAGCCGCTGGCATCGGGGGTGAAATCGCTGGCGAAGCGCGCGGCGTTGAGCTGGCGCGACAGCGCGGCCGATGCCGGACAGGTGCTCGAATACTCGACCGCCAGCGACAGCGTCAGTGCCAGACCGTCCGGTCCGAGGACGGCATCGATCTCGACCGGATAGGTCTTCCAGCCGCTGTGCGCGCTGGCGAGTGCGGGACGGCGCAGCAGCTGGCCGTAGCGCAGGGTGAGCTGCACGCGGTCAGCAAGACCACGCTGCGATTCGATGCAGTCGCGCAGCACGCGTGCCAGCGTCCCCCGATCCAGCACCTGGCTCGACAGCGCGTCCTGCAGATGCAGGTACAGGCGCGACATGTGGATGCCGCGGGCATCGGGGTCGATCAGGTTCACGCCGATGTCGGCAGAGGCCGGCACCGTGACCGCACCGCCGTCGGCATCCTCGATGCGCAGCGGCAATGCGATGTTGCCCATGCCCACCCAGTCCAGCAGGCGCGCGGCCTGGGCCTGGTCGCCGGCGACGTCGGGAAGGCGGTCGGTGGAGGATGCGGTGCTCAAGACGGGACTCGTGGCGTTGGGCGGGAATGACGCAACGGGCGCCGGTATGCGGCGCCCGTCGTGGGGGTTCAGTCTACCGGCTCGTCCGCATCGACCCCCGCAACGCTGCGTTTCCGCGCCCGTTCGCGCAGGCGATGTTCAGCGCGGACGCGCAGCGCGCCAGCTCGACCACAGCACGCGCGGGCCGGGCACGGGCCGACTCACGCCATCGCGCGCAAGCACGCGCAGGCGTGCGCCAAGGATCGCGTTGGCGATACGACGTGGCCGTGTGCCGCCACCGGGCACAGGCCAGTCGGCCAGCAGATGCGAGGCGAGCGGCTGGTCCGTGCGCACGAACGCCTGCATCGCCAGCAGCGGTGCGGCGTCGATGCGGCCATCGCCACTGTCGCGACTGCCGTCGCCGAACAGTCGCGATTCGCAGGCGGCGATCGCCAGGGCGAGGTCCTGCAGCTGGGCGAGATTACGCATGGTGTCGGCAGGATATTCGCGGGTTGCCGGCAACAGGCGCAGCGCCAGGGCGAGCGTCTGCCACGGCGCATCCACGCGCTGCAGCTGCGACCCGAGCGGATGCCGGCGCGCGCCCTTGGCCCAGCCCTGCAACTCGTCCTGCCACCACGCGAGTTTCGCGAGACCCGGCGTCGCGTCGGTGCTGGCCCAGGCCGCATCGCAGAGTTCGTCGAGCAGCGAGAACCAGGGCGCCGCGCGCTCACGCTGGTCCGGCGCGACGAAGGCCATGCCGATGCGCCATTCCGGCCAGCGCGCCTGCCATTTGCCGACGAAATCCTCGTCGCCCGACTGCATCGCCGCGCTCATCGCTGCGGCCAGCCGGCGGGATCGACCAGTGCCTGCGCCGCGTCCAGCATCACGTCGCCCTGCCAGGCGACCGGATCGTCGTCATCGAGCCGGTAGCCCCACAAGGCAACGACCGAGGGCATGCCTGCGGCACGCGCCGCAATGATGTCGCGCGCATCGTCGCCGACGTAGACGCAGGCCGCCGGCGCGATGCCGATCGCATCCGCCGCGTGCAGCAGCGGCAAGGGATGCGGCTTGCGCTCGGCCAGCGTGTCGCCACCGATCAGCACCGCGCAGCGATCCTGCCAGCCGAACTGCGGCAGGATCCGCGCCGCCAGGTATTCCGGTTTGTTGGTGACGATGCCCCAGGGCGTGCCGGCGGCTTCGAGCGCGGCCAGCATCGGTTCGACGCCGTCGAACAGCACGCTGTGGCGGCCGAGCTCCTCGGCGTAGATCGCGAGAAACTCCGGCACCAGCGCGACCACGCCGTCGCCATCGAGCTCGGGAAACGCGACCGCGGCCATCGCGCGTGCGCCGCGCGAGACCACGGGGCGGATATCGGACAACGCCAGCGATGGGCGACCGCGGCTCGACAGCATCCGGTTGACGGTCGCGAGCATGTCGGGCGCACTGTCGAGCAGCGTGCCGTCGAGATCGAAAAGTGCGCCGGCCGGGAACCGGGCGACAGGACTCGGATCGCTCACTGCGGTTTCCGCGCCCAGGCCAGGTAGTTCACGTCGGTGCGCGGAATCAGCCGCGCGCCGTTGCGCCAGGGCTCGTACATCAGGCCGGTGACGTCCTGCAGTTCGAGGCCGGCTTCGCGCAACCAGCCGCCGAGTTCCGACGGCTTGATGAAGGACGCGTACTGGTGCGTGCCGCGCGGCAGCAGGCGCGCCACGTATTCGGCGCCGACGATGGCCAGCGCGAACGCGGCCGGGGTGCGGTTGAGCGTGGACACGAACAGCGCGCCGCCCGGCTTGAGCAGCGTGGCGCAGGCTTTCAGGATCGCGGCCGGGTCCGGCACGTGCTCGAGCATTTCCATGCAGGTCACCGCATCGAAGCTGCCCGGCTGCTCGGCGGCGAGCGCCTCGACCGACTGCACGCGGTAATCGACCTGCACGCCGCTTTCGAGGCCATGCAGCTTCGCGACCTTGACCAGATCCTCGGCCAGGTCGATCGCCGTGACGCGCGCACTGCGCTGCGCCAGCGCCTCGCTGAGCAGGCCGCCGCCGCAGCCGACGTCGAGGATGCGCGCATCGTCAAGCCGGGTGCGCTCGCGCACGTAATCCAGGCGCACCGGATTGAGCGCATGCAGCGCCTTCTGCGGGCCGTCGGCATCCCACCAGCGGTTGGCGAGCGCGCCGAACTTGTCGAGTTCGGCCTGGTGGAAGTTGTCGCGTGCTGCCGTCATTGTGGTGTCCTCATGCGCCGTTGCGCAGGGTGGCGATGCGCTCGCGCCATTGACGCGCGTTCGCGGTGATGGCGTCGAGATCGAAACCGACCAGACTGCGCGCCTGCAATTTGGGCTGGCCGGCGATCCACACGTCGCCGACCTGGTGGCGGCCGGTCGCGTAGACCAGCTGCGAGACCACGTGGTGCAGCGGCTGGGTCTCGATCGGCGACAGATCGACGCAGATCAGGTCGGCCTGCTTGCCCGGCTCGATCGAGCCGATGCGGTTCCCGAAACCGATCGCCTTCGCGCCACCGAGCGTGGCCGCGCGCAGCGCGGTGAACGCATCGAAGCCGGCGGCGTCGTTCGCGACCGCCTTGGCCAGGATCGCCGCGGTGCGGGTCTCGCCGAACATGTCGAGATCGTTGTTGCTGGCCACGCCGTCGGTGCCGATCGCGATGTTCACGCCCGCGCGTTCCAGGGCGCAGGCCGGGCAGAAACCCGATGCGAGCTTGAGGTTGGATTCGGGGCAATGCACGACGCTGACGCCGCGCTCGGCGCACAGGTGGATCTCGCCCTCGGTGAGCTGGGTCATGTGCACCGCGATCAGGCGGTCGTTGACCAGGCCGAGGCGATCGAGGCGCGCGATCGGCCGCTGGCCGTGTTCGTCGATCGACTGCTGCACTTCCTGCGCGGTCTCGTGCAGGTGCAGGTGCACCGGCAGGTCGAGCTGGTCGGCGAGCATGCGCACGCGTTCGAAATTCGCGTCGTTGACCGTGTACGGTGCATGCGGCGCGAACGCCATCGAGATCAGCGGATCGTCGCGCCACTGGTCGTGGACCTCGCCGGCGCGTTCGAAGTACTCGTCGTCGCTCGACGCCCAGGCTGTGGGGAAATCGATGACCGGCAGGCCGACGCGTGCGCGGAAGCCATGACGCTTGTAGACCGCGGCCTGCACGTCGGGGAAGAAGTAGTTCTCGTTGACGCAGGTGGTGCCGCCGCGGAGCATCTCGGCCAGCGCCAGGGTCACGCCGTCGGCGACGAACTCCGGACCGATCACCGCGCCCTCGATCGGCCAGATGTGTTGCTGCAGCCAGACCTTGAGCGGCAGATCGTCGGCGATGCCGCGCAGCAACGTCATCGGGTTGTGGGTGTGCGCGTTGACCAGGCCCGGCAGCAACGCCGAATTCGGCCGCGAGACCGTCTCGGTCGGCGCGAAACGCTGCCGCGCTTCGGCGACCGGCAACACCGCGACGATCACGCCGCGATGCACCGCGACCGCGTGGTCGTCGAGCACCACCGCGTGCGGTTCGACCGGTACCACGTGCGCGGCTTCGATCAGCAGGTCGATGGATTGCGGGGGTGTGTCATGCATGCTCATTTGTCCTCGGGGGGCTGGGTCCAGAAGAACCCGTTTTCCAGCGCGTCCACGTCGTAACGGGTGCCGTCGTAACGCACCACCCGGCTGGCGCGACGGCGCACGGTCCGTTCCGCATCGCTGGTGGCGGCGCTTTCGATACGCGCCACATTGGCGGTCACGCGCAGATCGGCGAAACCGTTGTGTGCGCTCCGCTCCACGCCGAGGGTGAACGTCGCCTCCTCGGTCACCAGACGCTGGTCCTGGTTCCAGCTGCACGGCTCGCCTTCCACCCGTGCCCAGAAGTCCATGTACGAGGTGAAGACCGGCCGCAGATCCCGACCTTCGCGCACGTACAGCGTAAGTTCGTCGTTGAAGCGGCCGTCCGGACAGCTCGGTCCGGGCGCGGCGCTGCGGACCACGACGCCGAAGGCGCGCACGCCCCTGGCGAGGTCGTAGCGCGCGGTGTCCAGCTTGAGCCCGTCCTCGGCCAGCGCAAAGACCGCATCCTCGGCGAGATCGGTTTCGTGCACGGCGAGGAGGTTGGCCTCCTGCGCACCGAGCACCGCGATCACCAGACGCAATACGCGCGCGTCGTCGTCGGATGATGGCAAGGGATAGGCCACCGCCGCGAGCGCGAGCGACGCATCAAAGGGCCAGACCCTGCACGCCTCGGCCACCAGCGGAACACCGTCTCCCGCCGGCAACAACGACGCCTGGGTCAATGCATACAGGGTCTGCAGCGGACAGGCGTCCTTCGCGGACGCCACGCCCGACCCGCCCGCAGCCGCAAGCAGCAGCGCGCTTGCCGCGAGCCCCCGGCGCAATCGCTTCGTGGCGCTGTCAAGGATGCGCACGGGCGCTGGATGACCGGACATACGTCCGTTGAAATCCCCGCCTGCGCGGGGATGATTGATCCGCGACGCAAATTGCTTCGCAATTTCGCTGCGGATCAATCACTTCACCCGGCTGACGTACTCGCCCGAGCGGGTGTCGACCTTGATGACTTCTTCCTGGCCGACGAACAGCGGCACGCGGACCACGGCGCCGGTTTCCAGCGTCGCCGGCTTGCCGCCGCCGCCGGAGGTGTCGCCGCGCACGCCGGGATCGGTCTCGGTGATCTGCAGTTCGACGAAGTTCGGCGGCGTGACCTGGATCGGCGTGCCGTTCCACAGCGTCACCACGCACGCTTCCTCGCCCTTGAGCCACTTCTCCGCGCCGCCCATGCCGGCCTTGTCGGCCTGCACCTGCTCGAAGGATTCGGGGTTCATGAAGTGCCAGTACTCGCCGTCGCTGTAGAGGTACTGCATGTCGGTGTCCATCACGTCGGCCACTTCCACCGAGTCGGTCGCCTTCATCGTCAGTTCGACGACGCGGCCCGACTTGATGTTGCGGTACTTCATGCGCGTGAACGCCTGGCCCTTGCCCGGCTTGACGTACTCGGTGTCGATGATGACGCAAGGCTCGCTGTTGACCAGGATCTTCTGGCCGTTCTTGACGTCGTTCATGCCATAACTGGCCATCTCTCGCTCCTGCTGGGCCGGCTGCGCCGGCGGCTACAATGTCGGGTTCCCGAGCCGCGACTCGCGCGGACGGCTCTACGGATTCAATCGCACATGATACCCGCAGCCCCCCTCACGATGCAGCCGCGCCGCTGGCAGCAGGCCTGGCGCGATGCCGTCCGGGAGCCGCGCGAGCTGCTCGCCCTGCTCGGCCTGCGCGAAATCGCGCTGGGCGTGTCCGACGCAGCCGCTGCACAGTTCCCGTTGCGCGTGCCGCGCGGCTTCGTCGCGCGCATGCGCCACGGCGATCCGCACGACCCGCTGCTGCGCCAGGTGCTGCCGCTCGACGACGAGATGCGCCCCGTGCCCGGCTTCGGCCTGGACGCGGTCGGCGACGGCGCCGCCAAGGCCGGCCATGGCGTGATCCACAAGTACCAAGGCCGCGCCTTGCTGGTCACGACCGGAAGTTGCGCGGTGCATTGCCGCTACTGCTTCCGCCGGCACTTTCCCTATGCCGAGGAAACCGCGGCCGCGAACGGCTGGCGCTCGGCGATCGCGGCGGTCCGGGCCGACCCGAGCATCGAAGAGGTGCTGCTGTCGGGCGGCGATCCGCTGTCGCTGGCCACGGCGAAGCTCGCCGAACTGACCGATGCGCTGCGGGCGATCCCGCACGTCCGCCGCCTGCGCATCCACACGCGCCTGCCGATCGTACTGCCCGAACGCGTCGACGCCGAACTCTGCGACTGGCTGGCCTCGTTGCCGTGGCCGGTCGCGATCGTGGTCCACGCCAACCACGCCAACGAGTTCGATGCCGCGGTCGATGCGGCGATGCGCGCCCTGCGCGAGACCGGCGCGGTGCTGCTGAACCAGGCGGTGCTGCTGCGCGGCGTCAACGACGATGTCGACACGCTGGCCGCGCTGGCCGAACGCGGATTCGCCGCCGGCGTGCTGCCCTATTACCTGCACCAACTCGATCGCGTGGCCGGCGCGGCGCATTTCGAGGTCGAGGACGCAACCGCGCTCGCCCTGCACGCCGCGCTCGTCGCCCGACAGTCCGGCTATCTCGTTCCGCGTCTTGTACGCGAGGTCGCAGGCGACGCGTCCAAGCGCGCCATGACCGGCCTCGGCGATGGACGGATCAGCCCCTCCATGGCATAAGGCGATCTGCCCACGGAGACCCCCATGTCGACACGAGCCGACACCGCACTGCGCCTGCTGATCGTCGACGACCGCGTCGAGGATGCAGAGGCACTGGCCAGCGGACTGCGCAATGCCGGCATCGCGGTGCGTCCCCTGCGGCCCGAATCCGACGACGATCTGGGCCGCATCATCGTCGGCCAGTCGCCTGACGTGGTCATCGCCGCGCGCAACTCGACGGTGCTGCCGTTCGCGCAGGTCATGCAACGCATCGCCGACAGCGGCCGCGACCTGCCGGTCATCGCACTGGTCGACACGCTGGTCGAAGCGGACTACGTCGATGCGATCCAGTCCGGCGCGCGTGCAGTCGCGCTGCGCCATGCGCCGCAGCAGCTGTTCGCCTGCGTGCGCGAGGCCTGGGCCGATCGCGACGCGCGTCGCGGCCTGCGTCGCCTCGAGGCGCGCGTGCGCGAGACCGAGCGTCGCTGCGATGCGCTGATCGATTCCTCGCGCGATCCGATCGCCTACATCCACGAGGGCATGCACATCCGCGCCAACGCTGCGTATCTGGAGATGTTCGGCTACGACAGCTTCGAGGATGTCGAAGGCGTCTCGCTGCTGGACATGGTCGCGCCGCAGCACGTGGAATCGTTCAAGGCGCTGCTGAAATCGCTGAGCAAGGGCGACGCGCCGCCGCCGCGCCACGAGATCGAAGCGCGCGACGTCGACGGCAATGCGTTCCCGGCGTCGATGGAGTTCGCCGCCGCGCAGTACGAGGGCGAGCCGTGCCTGCAGGTGGTCTTCCGGCGCCGCGAGGCGCTCGATGCCGATCTGGTGCTGGAGCTGGAGGAACTGCGCAATCGCGACCAGGTCACCGGCCTGCTGAACCGCCCGAGCTTCCTGCGTGCGATCGAGGACGCCGTCGACGACGCCGCGCAGTCCGATGGCCAGTACGGCTTCCTGATGTTCGAGCCCGATCACCACCAGCAACTGCTGGCCGACATCGGTCTCGACCACGCCGACGACCTGCTCGCCGCGGCCGCGGAGCGGCTGCAGTCGCTGGTCGGCGACGATGCGACCGTCGCCCGTTATGCCGGCCACACCCTCGCCGTGCTGCTGCGCGGCCAGGACTATCACGCCACGGTGGCGACGGCCGAGCACATCCGCGCCGGCTTCGCCGACCATGTGTTCGAGATCGGCGAGCGCTCCAGCGCGATCACCGTCAGCATCGGCGGCGTGCAGGTCGGCGAGAAGATCGCCAATGTCGCCCAGGTGCTGGGTCGTGCGAGCGCGGCGCTGGAATCGGCATCGGGCACCGGCGGCAACCGCTGCGAGGTGTTCGATCCAAGCGCGGTCGACCGCGTCGAGCAGGAGCGCATCCAGGCCTGGGTGGCGCGCCTGCGCGGCGCGCTCGACAACGACGGCTTCGTGCTGCATTACCAGCCCGTCATCAACCTGCAGGGCGACAACGCGGCGGTCTACGACATCCTGTTGCGGCTCGACGGCGGCGACGGCGAGCTGATCGCGCCGGGCACGTTCCTGCAGATCGCCGAAGAGAACGGCATGCTCGGCGAGATCGATCGTCACGTCGCATCGCGTGCGATCGCCGCGATCGGCCAGCGCCTGCGCGCCGGCCGGCCGACGACGCTGCTGGTCAAGGTCAGCCAGGCCTCGCTCGACGGCACTGCGTTCGCGGATTTCGTCGGCGAGCAACTGGCGCGGCACCAGGTGCCGGGCGAATACCTCGTGCTGCAGTTGCCCGAGGCCAAAGTGTTCACGCATCTCAAGGCGGCCCAGGCCTTCGTCGCGCGCATCGCGCGCTTCGACGGTCGCTTCGCGCTCGAGCAGTTCGGTGTCGGTCTCGATTCGTTCCAGCTGCTGAGCCATCTGCAGCCGCACCTGCTCAAGCTCGACCGCAGCTTCACCGAAGACCTGCCCAACAACAGCGAGAACCAGGCGCGGATCGGCGAGATCGCGCGGCGTGCGCGCCAGGTCGGCATCCGCACGATCGCCGAGTTCGTGCAGGACGCGGCCAGCATGTCGATCCTGTTCGGTGCCGACATCGACTACGTGCAGGGAAACTTCCTGGCCGCCGCCAGCCCCGGCATGCAGTACGACTTCGAGTGATGCGAACGCGGCGCCTTCGGGCGCCGTGGCTCACTCCAGGACCGGCGTCCACGTCAGGCGGGTCATCCGCCAGACGCCGTCGCGCAATCGCCAGCCGCTTTCGATCCTCCATGCCTGCGCGCTGTCGGGCAACAGCGCGCCGCCCTTGCCGCCGGTCAGCGCGGCGCGCGTGCGCACCGTCGCCCGGTCCTCGCCCTGCAGGACGACATCGACCGGGCCGGTCAGCACGCCGATGCGCTGGTGCCGCAGCATCAGGACCGCCGCCATCTGCCGCGCCGCGCGCCGGTCCATGTTCTGCGGGCCGATGAAATCCTCGTCGAGCACGTCCGCGACATCCGATGCGCTGCGTTGTTCGATCGCCGACTGCAGGGCCGCGACCTGCGCACGGATCGCATCTTCGGATGCCTCACGGCTGCAGCCGACAAGCGCCAGTCCGCACGTCAACACCCATGCGATCCGCCAACGTGTCCACCCTGCCCCCTTGCCTGTACCCCGCATGATTCAAATCCCTGCTTCGTCCAACGAATGCGCATCGATCGGCACGCAACCCGCACGATTTACGCCGCATCGCGCCTTGCCTCCCCCTGGAGCCTATGCTCCAATCGGGCGAATTGCACAGGTACGGTCACCAGTTCGAGTGACGGCCTTCAATCAGGGAGAGGATTGCATGACCGATCAACGTCCGTGGCTGGCGAACTATCCCGCAGGCGTACCTGCGGAAATCGATCCCGAGCAATACCGCTCGGTGCCGGCGGTCCTGGACGAGGCCATCGCGAAGTTCCGTGACCGGCCTGCGTTCTCGAACATGGGACGCACGATCACCTACGGCGAACTCGACGCGCGCAGCCGCGACTTCGCCGCCTACCTGCTGGGCGAACTCAAGCTCAAGAAGGGCGATCGCGTCGCGGTCATGATGCCCAACTGCCTGCAGTATCCGATCGCGACGTTCGGCATCCTGCGCGCGGGCCTGACGGTGGTGAACACCAACCCGATGTACACGGCGCGCGAGTTGCGCCACCAGTTGGTCGACTCCGGCGCCGCCGCGGTGCTGGTGATGGACAACTTCGGCAAGACCGTGCAGGACGTGCTGGCCGACACCCAGGTCAGGCAGGTCATCACCACGGGTCTGGGCGATCTGCTCGGCTTTCCGAAGGGCGCAATCGTCAATTTCGTGCTCAAGCACGTCAGGAAGATGGTGCCCGACTACGCCATCCATGGCGCAATCCGCTTCCGCGACGCCATCGCCCTGGGCGCCAGGCACGAACTGCCGACGGTGTCGAACACGCTCGACGACATCGCATTCCTGCAGTACACGGGCGGTACCACCGGCGTGGCCAAGGGCGCGATGCTCACGCATCGCAACCTCGTCGCCAACATGCTGCAGGCCGCCGCGTGGGTGTCTCCGGTCGCGCGCGAAGGCGAGGAGACCATCATCACGGCGCTGCCGCTGTATCACATCTTCGCGTTGACGGCGAACGGACTGGTCTTCATGCGCCTGGGCGCGAAGAACATCCTGATCACCAACCCGCGCGACATGCCCGGCTTCGTCAAGGAGCTCAAGCGCGAGCCTTTCACCGCGATCACCGGCGTCAATACGCTGTTCAACGGCCTGCTCAACACGCCCGGCTTCTCCGATATCGACTTCAGCCCGCTGCGCCTGACACTCGGCGGCGGCATGGCCGTGCAGCGCGCCGTCGCCGAACGCTGGAAGCAGGTCACCGGCGTGACTCTGATCGAAGCCTACGGCCTGACCGAAACCTCGCCCGCTGCCTGCATCAATCCGATGGATCTGGCCGAGTACAGCGGCGCGATCGGCCTGCCGGTACCGTCGACCGAAGCCTGCATCAAGGGCGAGGACGGCACGCAGTTGCCGGTCGGCGATATCGGCGAGCTGTGCATCCGCGGTCCGCAGGTGATGAAGGGATACTGGCAGCGCGCCGGGGACACTGCCGAGGCGATCGACGCCGATGGCTGGCTGCACACCGGCGACATTGCGAAGATGGACGAGAAGGGCTTCTTCTACATCGTCGACCGCAAGAAGGACATGATCCTCGTGTCCGGCTTCAACGTGTACCCCAACGAAGTCGAGGACGTCATCGCGATGATGCCCGGCGTGCTCGAAGTCGCCGCGATCGGCGTGCCCGATGAAAAATCGGGCGAGGCGGTCAAGGTCGTCATCGTGCGCAAGGATCCGTCGCTGACCGCCGAGCAGGTCAAGGCGCATGCGCGCGAGCATCTGACCGGATACAAGCATCCGCGCATCGTCGAGTTCCGTACCGAGCTGCCCAAGACCAACGTCGGCAAGATCCTGCGCCGCGAACTGCGCGACGCACCGCCGGAAGCGTGACGCAGTTCCCAAATCGAAGTGACCAGCTTGGCATTCAGCGTTTAGATCATTGAAATCCTTGCCCTTTTCGCCCGATTCGCGCATAGGAATGCGCATCGGGCGAAAATTTTCTATCGGGACGCCTGCCGGGCGCCCGACCGGCGGAAGTCCGCTAAAGGGGATTTTCAATGCACAACGTCGAGCTGCTGCACGGTGACGCCACCGCCGCACTGTCCACCATCCGTATCGAACATGACGCCTCCAATGATTCGCATTGGTGCTTCATGCACGCACAGCAAGCGTTCTCCGATCCCACCTATCGGGCCTGCTTCTCCCCCGCCCTGTTGCGCGAACTGCGCCTGTTCGCACAGCAGACGATCGACCGGATTTCGAGCCGCGCAGAAGCCGAGCCCGCCCACGTCTCGCACATCGTGCTCGGCGCGGACAGCCACGTATTCAATCTCGGCGGCGACCTCAAACTGTTCGCATCGCTGATCCGCGACCGCAACCGCGATGGCCTGCTGCGCTACGCGACCGAATGCGTGGACAACATCCATCTGCTGCACACGCGCCTGCATCGCAATGCGCATACGGTGGCGCTGGTCGAGGGCGACGCGCTCGGCGGCGGCTTCGAACTGGCGCTGGCCTGTCAGACCATCGTCGCCGAGAGCGGCGTGCAGATGGGCTTTCCCGAGGTGCTTTTCGGCCTGTTCCCCGGCATGGGCGCGTATTCGCTGCTGGCGCAGAAGGTCAGCCCCAGGGTCGCAGAGGACATGATGCTCAACGGCGTGATGTACACAAGCGACAAGCTCCACGAGATGGGCATCGTCGACGTGCTCGTGCCCAAGGGCGAAGGCACGCGCGCGGTGCACGAGGTCATCCGTCAGAACCGTCGCATCGCCGCAGCCCGTCTGGCCCTGCACGAGGTCCGCGAAGGCGCGCATCCCGTCACGCACGAGGAACTGATGCGCATCACCCGGATCTGGGTCGACACCGCGCTGCAGCTCGGCGATCGGCAACTGCGGACGATGGAGCGCCTGGTGCGCGCACAGCTGCGCCGGCCCGAATCAGGAGGCCAGAAGAAGGCCACCGGAGTCGGCTGATCGGGCGACGCGACGCCCGGGTCAGGCCTTCTCGGACCCGGGCACGTCGGCGCGCGGCAGATCGCCGCGCTCGCGCAACGCCGCAAGCGCCTGCTCGAGCTGCTGGCCCAGCGTCTGCTGCAGGCCGCTCCATTCCTTGAGCAGTTGTTCGGAGCGCATGCCCATGGCGATCGACGCGGTATCGGCCAGGCGCACCGCACCCATGTTGCCGGCCGCCCCCTTGAGCGCGTGGCAGGCATCGCGGGCACCCTCCCAGTTGCCGACGCGTGCCGATTCCTCGAAATCGACGAGGCATGTGCGCGCATCGCGCGTGCACTCGCCCAGGAAGCGCTGCACGAACTGTTCGCCCAGTCCCATCTCGCGCAGTTCCTCGAGAATGTGCTGCGAGATCACGCTGCCATCGGACTCGGGGGCGAGGACCTTCGGCGCTGCCGGCGCCACCGGCACGGCCGCGCTGCCCAGTGCGATCTCGGCGAGTTTCTCGAGCATGCGCTCGATGGCGATCGGCTTGGTCAGATACGCCATCGCGCCGGCGCGCATGCAGGCTTCGCGCGCTTCGGCGGTCGCGTCAGCGGTCAGTACGATGAACGGCGTACGGTGACCGCTGCCCGCTTCCATGAAACGCGTCTGCCGGATGATGTCGAGGCCATCCGCGCCGGGCATGTGCAGATCGGTGATGACGACATCGAAGGTCTGCGCCTCGAGCGCCATCAGCACGTCGTCGCCGTCGTCGACGATATGCGGACGATGTCCGGCCTTCTCGAGCAGGCGCCTGAGCACCATCCGGTTGGCCGGCTGGTCGTCGGCGACGAGGATGCGCATCGGTTCGACGCGCGCGCGGTGACGCACGAACGGATCGTCGAACGGAATGACATTGCTGACCGATGCAGGCGCGGCGGCGTCGCGCTCGACCACGCCCAGCGGAATCTCGATCCAGAAGTGGGAACCCTCGCCCAGGCGGCTCTCGACATGGATCTGCCCGCCCATCTGCTCGGTCAGGCCCTTGGCGATCGTGGTACCCAGACCTGTACCGCCGAAGCGACGCCCCAGGCCGGTTTCGACCTGCTCGAACGCATCGAAGATGCCGGTCAGCGCCTCGGGCGGCATGCCGATGCCGGTATCGCGGACGGAGAAGCGCAGTTGCGCACGAGCGGGGGGCTGTTCGCCGGCGACCGCATCGATGGACAGCGTCACCTTGCCCTGGTCGGTGAACTTGATCGCGTTCGACAGCAGGTTCACCAGCACCTGCCGCAACTGGTTGCTGTCGCCGTGCAACAGTGTCGGCACGCCGTCGGCGACCTTCGCCTCGAACTGCAGGCCCTTGGCGTGTGCGCTCGGCATCAGCATGACCTGGATGCCGCGCACCAGCTCGGGCAGCGAGAAGTCGGCATCGCTGCTGCGGAACTTGCCGGCCTCGATCTTGAAGATGTCGAGCACGTCGTCGACCAGCACCTGCAGCGCCTTGGCCGAGGTCTGGATCACGTGCGCGCTGTCGCGCTGCTCGGCCGTCAGCGGCGTGGTCACCAACAGGTCGGACATGCCGATGATGCCATTGAGCGGCGTGCGGAATTCATGGCTCATATTGGCCAGAAAACGGCTCTTGGCCTCGCTGGCGGCCTTGGCCGCGCGCGTGGCCTCGGTGAGCGCACGCAGCAGTGAACTCAGATACAGCGGCACCGCGACCAGGCCGACCAGCAGGCCGAGCGCGAGCGGCATGTTGTGCTGCCAGTATGGCGTGATCGCGATCGCAGTCCCGAAGGTCACGACCGCGAACCCGATCGCCGCATACAGATAACGCGGGCCGAAGCGCAGGCCGTTGCCGATGGTGACCCACAAGATCACCACGTACAGCCAGGCCAGCAGATCGCCGAGCAGGAACAGGCCCACGCCCATCAGACTGTAGTCGGCCACCATGCCGAGCACGCGGCGCGGGTGCGACACGCCCGGACGCCACAGCAGCCAGACGAAGATGCCGACCGCGACCGCGTACTCGATCGCGAGATAGGCCTCCGACAGCCACAACTGGCGCGCGACCTCCGGCTTGCCGCCGACGAACACCTCCAGGTAGCCGTAGATGAGAACCAGCATGGCCAGGCGGACGGTGGCCTGGCCATGCTCGCTGTCGTGACGGTCGGCCAGGCGCGCGCGCAGCCAGCCGATGGGGCCGTTCATCCCCGCCGACTCATTGCAATCGTCCGACGGGGCGTCCGCCGAACTGGGCGCAGATGTGCTGCAGGCGCGGCACGTTCGACAGCATCGCCTCGACGCAGCGCGGATCGAAATGGCGGCCGCTGTTCTCGCCGATGTAGGCCAGCGCCTCCTCGATCGACCAGGCGCGCTTGTACGGACGCTTGGACATCAGCGCGTCGAACACGTCGGCGACCGCGACGATGCGCGCCTCGAGCGGAATCTGCTCGCCGGCCAGGCCGTCGGGATAGCCGGTGCCGTCATAGCGTTCCTGGTGGCGCAGCGCGATCAGTGCGCTGAGCTGGATGAAGCGGTTCTGGCTGTTGCTCAGCAGTTCGTAGCCGATCTGCGGATGCTGGCGCATCTCCAGTGTCTCCTCGGCCGTCAGCGGACCGGGCTTCATGAGGATGGCGTCGGGGATCGCGATCTTGCCGATGTCGTGCAGCGGCGCGGCGAGTTCGATCATCCGCACTTCGTCTTCGAACAGGCCCATCGCTTCGGCGACCATGCCGGCCACCGCGGCGACGCGTTCGAGATTGGCGCTGGTGCTGGCGTCGCGGTAGGCGATCGCGCGCGCCAGCCGGGTCAGGGTCTCGCGTTCGCGTTCCTCGACCTCGTGCATGCTCTTGAGCAGCCGCTGCTCCAGCGACAGCGCCCGCTGCTTAACCGACTCGGACTGCTGGCGCAGCTGCAACAGGTTGCGGCAACGCGCGCGCAGTTCGCGCGGACGCACCGGCTTGACCAGGAAATCGATGACACCGGCTTCCAGCGCGGCCTGGCGGATCGGCTCGTCGCCGACCACGGTGACCAGCACGATCGGCACGTCGCGGTGCATCAGCGGGCGGCGGAAGCGGCGCGCGAACTCGAGGCCGTCGACGACCGGCATGCGGTAGTCGAGCAGCAACAGGTCGGGGCGGTGATCGTCGCACCAGCGCAGGGCGTGCTCGGGATCGCCGAAGTCGAATACCTCGAGCTCCGGACTGATGTCTTCGAGGATATGACGCAGCATCGTCCGCGCGGACGTCTGATCATCGACGATGACGATGTTCATGCCGTTGTCTCCTCACGATTTCCCAGGCCCGCATCATCGCGGTCGATCTCCATCGGAAGCAAGTCCCGCACCAGCCTGTCGGGTTATTCCTACCCGCAGACCGGCTACGGCTGAAGCGCGTACGTCCGTACGCGACCGAGCGATGCCCGGGTCTGGCACGTCGACAGGCCCGGCCCGCAGGGTGGCCGCCATGCGGCCACGCGACGTGCATCGGAATCGTGACCAGGTTCTCAGGCGTCGGACTGCGGGCGCATGTAGGGGAACAGCAGCACGTCGCGGATCGACGAGGATCCGGTCAGCAGCATGACCAGGCGATCGATGCCGATGCCCAGCCCGCCGGTCGGCGGCAGGCCGACCTCGAGCGCGCGGATGTAGTCGGCGTCGTAGTGCATCGCCTCGTCGTCGCCGCCATCGCGGGCGTCGACCTGGGCGCGGAAGCGTGCGGCCTGGTCTTCGGGATCGTTGAGCTCGGAGAAGCCGTTGGCGATCTCCTTGCCGCCGATGAAGAGCTCGAAGCGGTCGGTGATGCCCGCCTCGCTGTCGGACTCGCGCGCCAGCGGCGAGACCTCGACCGGGTAATGGGTGATGAAGGTCGGCTGGATCAGGCCGGTCTCGACGGTTTTTTCGAAGATCTCCAGCAGCAGCTTGCCCCAGCCGTAGCCGGCCTTCACATGCACGCCCAGACGCGCGCAATGCGCGGCCAGGGCCTCGCGGTCGCGGCAGTCGGCGACGCCGATCCCGGGATTGAGTTCGCGCACCGCTTCTTCGAGCTTCCAGCGGCGGAACGCCGGACCGACATCGATCGCGTTGCCGTCCCATTCCAGCGCCGTGGTACCGACGGCCTGCACCGCGACATCGCGGATCAGATTTTCGGTCAGGTCCATGACCTCTTCGTAGGCCACGTAGGCCTCGTAGAGTTCGAGCATCGTGAACTCGGGGTTGTGCCGCGTCGACACGCCCTCGTTGCGGAAGTTGCGGTTGATCTCGTAGACGCGCTCGAAACCGCCGACGACCAGACGCTTGAGGTAGAGCTCCGGCGCCACGCGCAGGAACAGGTCGAGATCCAGCGCGTTGTGGTGCGTGGTGAACGGCCTGGCCGCGGCGCCGCCGGCGATGTAATGCATCATCGGCGTCTCGACTTCGAGGAAGTCGCGGGTGTCGAGCCACTGGCGGATCGCGCCGACGATGCGCGAGCGCTTGACGAACACCGCGCGCGCGTCTGGCGAGACGATCAGGTCGACGTAGCGCTGGCGGTATCGCTGCTCCACATCGCTCAGGCCGTGCCACTTGTCCGGCAGCGGGCGCAGCGACTTGGTCAGCAGGCGCAGCGACGAGGCCTTGACCGACAGCTCGCCGGTCCTGGTGCGCATCAGCGTGCCTTCGGCGGCGACGATGTCGCCGACGTCCCAGCCCTTGAACGCGTCGTAGCGCGCGCCGAGCGTCGCCGACTGCAGGAACAGCTGGATGCGGCCGCTGATGTCCTGGACCGTCGCAAACGCGGCCTTGCCCATGATCCGCTTGGCCATCAGACGGCCGGCGACGGCGACCTGCACGCCCTCGGCTTCCAGCGCTTCGCCGGTCCAGCGCTCGGCATCCGCGTAGACGCTCTGCAGTGCACCGGCTTCGTCGCGGCGACGGAAGTCGTTCGGGAACGCCACGCCCTGCCCGCGCAGCGCGGCCAGTTTGGCGCGACGTTCGGCGATCAGGGCGTTCTCGTCGGCGGGCGTCTGCGGTGCGGGGGCGTCGGTCATGGCTGGGGTTCGTTCGTGTTCGAAGGGGGAATCACGCGCGACCGGGACGGCGGTCGCGCAGGACCGACGCGACGCGTCGGCGGATGGATCGATCAGGCGGCGTCGGTGCGTTTGGAACCCGCCGCCAGGCCCGATTTCAGGCTGGCTTCGACGAACTCGTCGAGATCGCCGTCGAGCACCTTCTGGGTGTCGCTGCGCTCCACGCCCGTGCGCAGATCCTTGATGCGGCTCTGGTCGAGCACGTAGTTGCGGATCTGGCTGCCCCAGCCGATGTCGGACTTGGTGGCTTCCAGCGCGTCCTTCTCGACGTTGCGCTTCTGCACTTCCAGCTCGTAGAGCTTGGCGGCCAGCATCTTCATCGCGGTGTCGCGGTTCTGGTGCTGGCTGCGGCCGGTCTGGCAGGCGACGACGGTGTTGGTCGGGATGTGGGTGATGCGCACCGCCGACTCGGTCTTGTTGACGTGCTGGCCACCGGCGCCCGACGAGCGGTAGACGTCGGTGCGCAGGTCGGCCGGGTTGATGTCGATCTCGATGTCGTCGTCGACTTCCGGCGACACGAACACCGAGGTGAAGCTGGTATGGCGGCGGTTGTCGGAATCGAACGGCGACTTGCGCACCAGCCGGTGCACGCCGATCTCGGTCTTCAGCCAGCCGTAGGCGAACTCGCCTTCGACGCGCACGGTCGCCGACTTGATGCCCGCGACTTCGCCGCCGGACACTTCCATCAGTTCGGTCTTCCAGCCGCGGGTCTCGGCCCAGCGCAGGTACATGCGCAGCATCATCTCGGCCCAGTCCTGGGCCTCGGTGCCGCCGGCGCCGGCCTGGATGTCGACGAAGCAGTTCGCCGAGTCGAGCTCGCCGGAGAACATGCGCTGGAATTCCAGCTTGTCGACCTCGACGGCGAAGCCTTCGACATCGTCGACCACCGCCTGCGCGGTGTCCTCGTCCTGTTCGGATTCGGCCAGTTCCAGCAGTTCGTTCGCGCCTTCCAGACCTTCGGTCAGGTTGCGGATGCCGTTGACGGTCTTGTCGAGCGTCGAGCGCTCGCGTCCCAGCGCCTGTGCGCGTTCGGGATCGTTCCAGACGGTCGGGTCTTCGAGCTCGCGCTCGACTTCCTCTAGACGCTCGCGACGGGCGTCGTAGTCAAAGAAACCCCCTGAGCGCATCCAGCCGACCGCGAAGGTCGACGATGCGCTGGCGAACGGGATTGAGTTCAAGCATGGCCGATGACGTCCGGGGAAACCCGCGATTCTAGCAAGTCCGCCCCGCCGCGTCCCCGCAGGCGGCACCCCGGGCGCCTGCTTTGCCGCTAGAATTCCGCCTGCCATTGGGGGCACTGGCAAGGGGATCGACCGGAATGACGATGCGCGACGCGCGCGGCTGGCTGCTGGCCGGCGCGATGACGATGTTCGGGTGCACGCCTGCAATGGCGTCGGCGCCCGATACCGGGCCCGGTCAGCCGCTGGCGGCGCAGGTCGAGCGCTGTTTCGACCTGCGCGAGACGCGCCCGGCCGAAGCCATCGCGATCGCCCGCGCCGCGCTGTCGGGCACGGACATGCCGGCAGCCGAGGAAATCAAGCTGCAGACCTGTCTCGCGCGCGCTGCCGCGCTGACCGGTGATGCCCTGGCCGCGATCGATGCGGTCGACCGTGTCGAAATCCTGCTGGCCGAATCGCCGCAATCGCCGGAGTTCGCGCTGCGGGCGCTGTCCAATGCCGGTGCGGCGCTGCAACTGGCCGGCGACGTGCCCCGCGCGCTGGTCCTGTACACGCGCGCGTTCGAAGCGGCCGAAGCCGGCGAATCCGATATCGCCCAGATCAAGATGCTCAACAACGTGGGCAACATCCACAGCGAGGAGCTGGAAGCGTTCGACGACGCGCTGCGCATCTTCGCGCGGGCGCAGGCGATCGCCGATGCCGGTGGTCTGTCCGAGCCGATCCTGAGCTACAACCAGGGCCTGAACCATCTGCGCGCGGGACGCGAGGCGGATGCGCGCGACGCATTCGCCGTGGCCCTGCCGCAGGCCGAGGCCATCGCGCTGGGCGTGGTCGAACTCCGCGCACGCGCCGAACTGGCCGCGCTCGACGCCACCGGCATCGAAGCGCTGCCGACGCTGGCCCGCATCGCCGATGCGCAGCGCAGCGACGACCCGTCCGGCGCTGCGATCACCCGGATGCGCATGTCGCGTCTGGCGCTCCGCGCCGGCCAGGCCGCGCAGGCGCTGACGCATGCGCGCGAGGCGGTCGAGATCGCACGCCTCGGCGCGTTTCGCATCGAGCACCGCGACGCGATGCGCGCCGAAGTCGCGGCGTTGCGCGCGCTTCGCCAGTACGATGCCGCGCTCGACGTGCAGCAGGCGCTGCGCGATGTCGAAGTGCGCGCGTTGCGCAGCCAGAACCTCGGCACGCTGGCCAGGCTGCAGGCACGACTGGAGGATCGTCACAGCGCGAGCGAACTGGCGCGGCTGCACGAACAACGCCGCGTCGACACGCTCACCCAACAGCACGCGCGCAGGCTGCGCAGCGCGGCGATCGCCGGACTGGCGATCCTCGTCGTGCTGATGCTCGCCTTCGCCTGGTACCAGCGCCGGGTGAACCGTCGCCTGCATCGGCTGAGTTCGATCGACAGCCTCACCCAGCTGTTGAACCGCGGCGCGGCCACGCATGCGCTGCGCGAAATGTCCGCCCACAGTGGCGGCCCGGCGCGGCAGGTCGTGTTCCTGCTCGATGTCGACTACTTCAAGCACAGCAACGACCAGCACGGCCACAGCACCGGCGATGCGATCCTGGAAGAGATCGCGGCGCGGCTCGGCAACTGCTGTCGACCGGGCGATCTGGTCGCGCGCTGGGGCGGCGAGGAGTTTCTGGTCGCCTGCCCGACCCTCGACCTGCGTGGCGCCAGCGATGTCGCCGAGCGCCTGCGCGCGGTGGTCGCGAACACGCCGTTCGCGTTCGACGGCGGCCAGGCCGTGCTGTCTGTCTCGATCGGATTCGCCTGCTGGCCGACACAGGCGACTGCCGGCGTCGCCAGGAAGGAGCGTTGGCGCGAAGCGGTGGATCTCGCCGATCGCGCGCTCTACGCGTCCAAGCGCGGCGGGCGCGACGCGTGGACGGGGCTGTGGTGCGAAGGCGAGGTGCTGGACGTCAAGACCGTGCTGCGTGATCCGGAAGCGGCGATCGCGGCCGGTCATATCACCGCGGTGAGCAGCCGCACGCCGATCCAGTGGCGCAGCAGCGAACCGGACAGTGCCGCGCCCGGCTGGCAGCCACGCGGCACGGCCGCGGACGGCGGACGCGAACCACCGGCGCCGCGCTGAGCGGCACCGGTGGCGAGAGATCAGCGACGCTCGAGCGAGATGCGGTAGTTGCCGCCGGTGTCGCCGTCGATCGACGAGGCTTCGACGACATAGGTGCCCGACTCGAGCCGCTGCGCGATGCGCGCGTTCAACGCACCGCCGCCGTCGTCGTCGGTCGCCACTTCCTGGCCGTCGCGGCTCAGGCGCAGATAGCTGTCGACGTCGTCGGAGTTCATCGCGATCGCATACGCGCCGGCGCTGCGGATGTTAATCGTCCAGCGGTCGGTCATGCCGGGTAGCAGCGTGGCCTCGGCGGGGCGACCCGCCGCCAGCGTGCCGCCGCCGACATTGTCCGGCGCTTCCGATGCCGCGAACGCCAGCGTGTACAGACCCGCGCCGGCCGAGGCCGCATCGGCGCGCAACGTGTACGTGCCCGGCTCCAACAGCATCGAGATGCGCGAGTTGAGCGCATCGCCGCCATCGTCGTCGGTCTTCTCCACGCCGTTGCCGGCCAGATGCATCAACGGATCGATCTCGTCGCTGCGCATGTCGATGCGCACCACGCGGCGCGCCGGCAACGAGAACGTGTAGGCGTGCGCGGTGCCTTCGTAGAGACCGGTCACGGTGCTGCCGACGGCCAGTTCGCCACCTTCGCGCAGACCGCCTTCCGGCAGCGGACGCGCCGCGACGCGGATCTGGTACATGCCGTTGATGCGCTCGCCGCCGTAGCCCTCGGCCGTCAGCGTGTAGGTGCCCGGCGCGAGACGCGCGCTGATGCGCGCATTGCTGCCTTCGCCGCCGTCGTCGTTGCTCAGCGCCACGCCCGGGCCGTCGAGCTTGAGCACCGGGTCGAAATCGTCGGACATCATGTCGATGGTGTAGAAGCCGGCCTCGTCGATCCGCAGCGGCAACTGGCGCCTGGCATCGGTCCAGTCGCTGATCGCCGCGCCCACGCGCAGGGTTTCGCCGTTGTAGGCCTCGATCGCGGCCGCCTGCAGCGTGAACGGACCATACGCGCTGGCATCGGCGCCGCTGACGGCGATCGTGTAGCTGCCGGCGCGCCGGGCGCGTACGACCAGCGAGGCCGATTCGTTGTTCGGGTTCGAGCTTGCGACCAGATCGCCGCCGTGGAACGCGGTCAACTTGCCGCGCAGTGCGCCTTCGAGCTTGAACGACGCCACCTGGCCTTCGCGCAGGTCGACGCGGTAGAGCTGGCTGCGCGAGCCGTCCTGGTGGTTGAGGCTGGACCGGCTGGTGATCTCGCCCCGGCGCTCGGCGCCCAGGGTCACGGATTCGGCGGCATCACCCGGCGCGGCATGCGCGACGAGGGTCGGTGCCAGGGCCAGCGCCACGGCGAGGGCCAGCGTATGGACAGTCTTCAAGAACATCTCCCTGTACAGAAGTGGGCGGCGTTGCGGGGGCAACGGCCGCGGGCATGCCGCGTGCGCGGCGGCCCATTCTGCACCCGCATTCACGATTCCGCACGTGACTGACCGATGGCGTCAAACGGCCCCGAGCGGCTCGCGATGTTCAACGACCAGTTGCACAGCGTCGCCGCCGCGGTAATCGTCGGGTGCGAGCCGGTAGACGATGCGCTCGCGCGCGGACGGCGCGATCTCGCACCAGCCGCCGAAATGGATCGCCGACAGCGGCTTCGGATGCCCGTCGAGGCGCAACGTCAGTTTCAGATGTCGGGTGCCGACCACGCGCCAGTCGACGACCGCGAACTCGCCGTCGAACTGCGGCTCGGGAAAACCCTGCCCCCACGGACCGGCATCGCGCAGATGCGCGGCATGAACGATGTCGAATTCCTCGCCGCGCAAGGCGCCGTCGGTGAGGATCTCGGCGCGCAGCAAGGCGGGATCGAGCATCTGTTCGACCGTCGTGCGGAAGGCTTCGGTGAACGCATCGAGGCGATCGCGCTGCAGGGTGAGGCCGGCCGCCATCGCATGACCGCCGAAGCGTTCGATCAGGCCGGGATGGCCCACGTCGACCGCGGCGAGCACGTCGCGGATATGCAGACCCGGAATCGAGCGCGCCGAACCGCGCAGTTGGTCGCTGTCGGGCTCGGCCGGCGCGAACGCGATCACCGGGCGATGCAGCGCGTCCTTCATCTTCGACGCGACCAGACCAACGACGCCCGGATGCCACTGCGCATCGAACAGGCACACACCGGCGCTGGCCGGATCGACCGGCGGCTGCCCGGCGACCGCAGCCTCGGCGTCGTCGAGCATCGACTGCTGCACTGCGCGGCGTTCGGCATTGATCTGGTGCAGCGTGTCGGCGAGATCGCGCGCATGGGCGCCGTCGTCGCTGAGCAGGCATTCGATGCCGATGGCCATGTCTTCGAGCCGGCCGGCGGCATTGATCCGCGGACCGAGCGCGAAGCCGATGTCGGCCGCGGTCAGACGCGCGGCGTCGCGACCGGCGACCTCGATCAACGCATGGAGCCCGGCGCAGCCGCGACGCGCGCGCAGGCGGCGCAGGCCGGCCGACACGAGTGCGCGGTTGTTCGCGTCCAGCGGCACCAGGTCGGCGACGGTGCCCACCGCGACGAGATCGAGCAGGCTGCCCAGATCCGCGTCCGCGGCGCGTGCATCGCCCTGCCCGCGCAGCCGCGCGCGCAGCGCCATCAGCACATAGAAGATCACGCCGACGCCGGCCAGCATCTTGCTTGGGAAGGTGTCGCCCGGCAGGTTCGGATTGACGATCGCATCGGCCGGCGGCAGCCCGGTGCCGGGCAGATGGTGATCGGTCACCAGCACGCGCCAGCCCAGCGCCTTCGCCGCGCGGATGCCGGCATGGCAGGCGATGCCGTGATCGACGGTCACCAGCAGCGACGGCGCCAACGGCGCCAGCGATTCCACCAGCGTCGGCGACAGGCCGTAGCCGTGGGTGATGCGGTTGGGCACCGCATGCACGATGTCGCGCGCGCCGAGCATGCGCAGCCCGCGCACCGCCACCGCGCACGCCGTCGCGCCGTCGCAGTCGAAATCGCCGACCACGAGAATGCGTTCGCCGCTGGCGATGGCGTCTGCGAGCAAGGCGGTCGCGGCGTCGATGTTGGACAGCGCATCGGGCGGCAGCAGGCCGGCGAGTTTCGGCTGCGCGGCGTCGAGATCGTGCGCACCGCGCGCGGCGTAGATCCGCTGGAGCAGCGACGGCACGGTCGACGGCCAGCCCTCGCCCACCGCGGCCTCGCGGCGGCGGATCGTCGGTGCCTGCGCGCTCAAGACGACGACGCCGGCATTGCGACGCGCGGGCGACGCCAGGTGCGCAGACGATGCCAGCGGCGCAGCGCCAGCACGGTCCCGTCCTCATCGTCGATGTGCAGCGTGCGCAATTGACCGCGGGCCAGTGCGGCGAGTGCCGGTTGCAGCCAGTCCGTCTGCAGGCGGCGCAGATCGCGCTCGCCGACCAGATCGAACAGCGCCGCGTCGCGCGGTTCCGGGAACGCCTGCGGCAAGGGCGTCACCGTGGTCGCGCTCGCGGCGAGTGCATGCAGGGTGGGATCGTCGGTGTGGACCTGCGCATGCGCGCTGCGCGTGTGCACGCGCGCATCGGGCAGCGGGCCACCGCCCCAGAACCACAGCGCATTGACCGGCGTCCTGCCGGCCGCGACGCGGCGCGCGTTCCAGGGATGGTTGTGCAGGATGATCTGCGCTTCGGTCGCGAGCGCACGCCAGCGCCGCGCCGCGGGGCTGTCGTCGTCGTGATCGGCGAGATCGGTGCCCAGCGCTTCCGACGGATCCAGGAACTCGGGCAAGGGACTCGCACGCGGCACACGCAGATACCAGCGCGCCGGAGCGGGCGCGTCGAGCGCGAAGCCGGCATCGCCGAACACCGGCTGCAGCGCCGGCAGCAATGCATCGCAGTCATCGCGGGTCAGGCCCAGCGTGTCGCCATGCGCCATCAGGCGCACGCCGTTGATGTCGGGCCGCAGCCACGCGGGATCGGCACGCAGCCAGGCGCTGTCCGGCGCGTCGGCATCGCCGACATCGACCTGCCGCGACAGGGCCGCGAGCGGCCAGGTGCCGCCCGGCAGTTCGATGTGCCGGGCCAACTGCGCGCGCCGGCCGGACGCCAGCGACGCGCCATCCGCACGGCCGAGCGCGCGCGACACGTCCTGCTGCCAGCGCTGCGCGCCGAAGCGGGCGGCTGCGGGCAACAGGAAGGTGGCCGACGTCATCGGCTCAGCCGAGATACTCGACGCTGACGATGTCGTACTCGCGCGAGCCGCCGGGCGCATCGATGCTGATGCTGTCGCCCTCGTGCTTGCCGATCATCGCGCGGGCGACCGGCGAGGAGATCGCGATCAGGCCCTGCTTGATGTCCGCTTCGAGGTCGCCGACGATCTGGTAGCGCTTCTCTTCGTCGGTCTCGGTGTCGGCGATCACGACCGTCGCACCGAACACCACCTTGTCGCCGGCATTGAGCTTGGCGACATCGATCAGATCGGCATGCGACAGCTCGCCTTCGAGCTGCTTGATCCGCCCTTCGATGAAGCTCTGCTGCTCGCGCGCAGCGTGGTACTCGGCGTTCTCCTTGAGATCGCCGTGTGCACGCGCTTCGGAGATCGCCTCGATCACCGCCGGACGCTTGACCGACTTCAGTTCTTCCAGCTCTTCGCGCAGGCGCTGGGCGCCGCGCAGGGTCATGGGTGCGCGCATGGGCGTACCTCCGTCATTGTGTTGAAGTGGCTGCCGCGCTGCCCTCGAGCCGCGCGTGCAGTTCCTGCAGCGCCCAGACCGGGCCGCTGCCGCGGAATTCCAGAGAATGCAGCAGCGCCTTGGCGCCGGCAACGGTGGTCGAATAGGTCACCCGGTGCTGCAGCGCCTCGCGACGGATCGAGAACGAGTCGGCGATCGCCTGCTTGCCCTCGGTCGTGTTGACGATGTACGCGATCTCGCCGTTCTTGATCAGATCGACGACGTGCGGACGGCCTTCGACGACCTTGTTGATCTGCTCGCAGGCGATGTCGTGCGCGCGCAGCCACGCCGCGGTACCGGCGGTCGCAACGATCGTGTAGCCGCGCGCGATGATGTCGCGGGCGACCGGCAGCACGCGCTGCTTGTCGGGATCGCGCACGGATACGAACACCTTGCCCGTGGTCGGCGGCGTCCGGATGCTCGCCGCTTCCTGCGCGCGTGCGAACGCCGCGCCGAAACTCTCGCCCACGCCCATGACCTCGCCGGTGGAGCGCATCTCCGGCCCGAGGATCGGATCGACGCCCTGGAACTTGGCGAACGGGAAGATCGCTTCCTTGACCGAGAAGTACTCCGGCACGATTTCGGTCGTCGCGCCCTGCTCGGCCAGCGTCTTGCCGGCCATGCAGCGCGCCGAGATCTTGGCCAGCGGAATGCCGATCGCCTTGGAGACGAATGGCACGGTGCGCGAGGCGCGCGGATTCACTTCCAGCAGGAAGATCGTCTCGTTGCCCTCGTCGTCGGTCTGCACCGCGAACTGGGTGTTCATCAGGCCGATCACCTTGAGTTTGCGCGCCAGTGCGACGACCTGCTCGCGCAGGCGCGCCTGCACGTCGCTTGAGAGCGAGTACGGCGGCAGCGAGCACGAGGAATCGCCCGAATGCACGCCGGCTTCCTCGATGTGTTCCATGACGCCGCCGATCAGCACGTTGCCGTCCTTGTCCGCGATCACGTCGATGTCGACCTCGACCGCGTTGTCGAGGAAGCGGTCGAGCAGCACCGGCGAATCGTTCGACACCTTGACCGCGTCGCGCATGTAGCGCGCGAGATCGCTGTCGGCATGCACCACTTCCATCGCGCGGCCGCCGAGCACGTAGCTCGGACGCACGACCAGCGGATAACCGATCTCGCGCGCCAGCACCAGCGCTTCCTCGGGGTTGCGCGCGGTGCGGTTCGGCGGCTGCTTGAGGCCCAGTTCGTCGACCAGCTTCTGGAAGCGCTCGCGGTCTTCGGCGAGATCGATCGAGTCCGGCGAGGTGCCGATGATCGGCACGCCGTTGGCTTCGAGCGCACGCGCGAGCTTGAGCGGCGTCTGGCCGCCATACTGCACGATCACGCCCTTGGGCTTCTCGACCTCGACGATTTCCAGCACGTCCTCGAGGGTGAGCGGTTCGAAGTACAGGCGGTCGGAGGTGTCGTAGTCGGTGGACACGGTTTCCGGGTTGCAGTTGACCATGATGGTCTCGTAACCGTCCTCGCGCAGGGCGAGCGCCGCGTGCACGCAGCAGTAGTCGAACTCGATGCCCTGGCCGATGCGGTTGGGACCGCCGCCGAGCACCATGATCTTGTCGCGGCTGGTCGGCTGCGCCTCGCACTCGTCTTCATACGTCGAATAGAGATACGCGGTGTCGGTGGAAAACTCGGCCGCGCAGGAATCGACGCGCTTGTAGACCGGACGCACGCCGAACGCGCGGCGCAGCGCACGGATGGCCTGCTCGTCGGTGCCCAGCAGCTGCGACAGACGCGCATCGGAGAAGCCCATGCGCTTGAGCGCACGCAGGCGCGCCTTGTCGAGCGCATCGATGCCGGCGACCGCCACTTCGGCTTCGGTCGCGATCAGTTCCTCGATCTGGTCGAGGAACCAGTGATCGACGTAGGACAGCGCGTACACGTCCTCGACCGACAGGCCGGCGCGGAACGCATCGGCCAGATAGAACAGACGCTCGGGACCCGGCTCGCGCACTTCGCGGCGCAGCGTCGCCATGTCGTCTTCGTCGGTCAGGTCCAGACCCGTGGGATCGAAGCCGACCTTGCCCGTTTCCAGGCCGCGCAGCGCCTTCTGCATCGATTCCTGGAAGGTGCGGCCCATCGCCATGACCTCGCCGACCGACTTCATCTGCGTGGTCAGGCGGGCATCGGCCTGCGGGAACTTCTCGAACGCGAAGCGCGGGATCTTGGTGACCACGTAGTCGATCGACGGCTCGAACGAGGCCGGGGTCTTGCCGCCGGTGATCTCGTTCTTCAGTTCGTCGAGCGTATAGCCGACCGCGAGCTTGGCCGCGACCTTGGCGATCGGGAAACCGGTCGCCTTCGAGGCCAGCGCCGAGGAACGCGATACGCGCGGATTCATTTCGATGACGACCACGCGGCCGTCCTTCGGGTTGATGCCGAACTGCACGTTCGAGCCGCCGGTGTCGACGCCGATCTTGCGCAGCACCGCGACCGATGCATTGCGCAGGCGCTGGTATTCCTTGTCGGTCAGCGTCTGCGCCGGCGCGACGGTGATCGAGTCGCCGGTGTGCACGCCCATCGGATCGAGGTTCTCGATCGAGCAGACGATGATGCAGTTGTCCGCGGTATCGCGGACCACTTCCATCTCGAATTCCTTCCAGCCCAGTACCGACTCCTCGACCAGTACCTCGGTCGTCGGCGACAGTTCGAGGCCGCGGGTCACGATGTCGACCAGTTCCTCGCGGTTGTAGGCGATGCCGCCGCCCGAACCGCCGAGGGTGAAGCTCGGACGGATGATCGTCGGATAGCCGACGCGCGTCTGGATGTCGATCGCTTCTTCGAGCGTGTGCGCGACTTCGGCGCGCGGGCATTCGAGACCGATCTCGCCCATCGCCACGCGGAACAGCTCGCGGTCCTCGGCCATGCGGATCGCTTCGCGCTTGGCGCCGATCAGCTCGACGCCGTACTTCTCGAGCACGCCGTGGTCGGCGAGATCGAGCGCGCAGTTGAGCGCGGTCTGGCCGCCCATCGTCGGCAGCAGCGCGTCGGGCTTTTCCTTGGCGATGATCTTCTCGACCGTCTGCCAGTTGATCGGCTCGATGTAGACCGCGTCGGCCATGTCCGGGTCGGTCATGATCGTCGCCGGATTGCTGTTGACCAGCACCACGCGGTAGCCCTCGTCGCGCAGCGCCTTGCACGCCTGCGCGCCGGAGTAATCGAACTCGCAGGCCTGGCCGATGACGATCGGGCCGGCGCCGATGATGAGGATGGTCTGGATATCAGTGCGCTTCGGCATGTCAGCGGCTCTCGGCGTTCTTGTTGTGCATCATTGCCACGAACCGATCGAACAGCGGCGCGACATCGTGGGGACCGGGCGAGGCTTCCGGGTGACCCTGGAAGCTGAAAGCAGGCGCATCGGTGAGCGCGATACCCTGGTTGGTGCCATCGAACAGCGACCGATGGGTCACGCGCACATTGGCCGGCAGCGAGGCCTCGTCGACGGCGAAGCCGTGGTTCTGCGAGGTGATCAGCACCTTGCCGCTGTCGAGGTCCTGCACCGGATGGTTCGCACCGTGATGCCCGTGCGGCATCTTCAGCGTCTGCGCACCGGCAGCGAGTGCCAGCAACTGGTGGCCGAGGCAGATGCCGAAGGTCGGGATCTTCGCGTCGATGAAGCTGCGGATCGCGTTTATCGCGTAATCGCAGGGTTCCGGATCGCCGGGGCCGTTCGACAGGAACACGCCATCAGGTTCGAGCGCGAGCACCTCGCTGGCCGGCGTCTGCGCCGGCACCACCGTCAGTTCGCAGCCGCGCTCGGCCAGCATGCGCAGGATGTTGGTCTTCACGCCGTAGTCGTAGGCCACGACCTTGAACTTCGCAGGCGCGGTGACGCAGGCGTTGCTGTCGAGATCGAGCTGGCCGTCGGTCCAGCCGTAGCGCTCGGTGGTGCTGACGACCTTCGCCAGATCCATGCCCTTGAGGCCCGGGAACTTGCGCGCCGCTTCGAGTGCCTGTTCGACAGCCACGTCGCCGGCCATCACCGCACCGTTCATCGCACCGCGGTCGCGCAGCAGGCGCGTCAGCTTGCGGGTGTCGATTTCGGAGATGGCGACGATGCCGCGTGCGCGCAGCCACTCGGGCAGCGACACCTGGCTGCGCCAGCTGCTCGGGCGGCGCGGGACGTTGCGCACGATGAGACCCGCCGCCCAGACCTGCGAGGCTTCGTCGTCCTGGTCGGTGCAGCCGGTGTTGCCGATATGCGGATAGGTCAGCGTCACCAGCTGGCGCGCGTACGAGGGATCGCTCAGCACTTCCTGGTAGCCGGTCATCGCGGTGTTGAACACCACTTCGCCGACGGAAAGCCCGGGGGCGCCCACGGAAACGCCCTCGAATACGGTGCCGTCTTCAAGGACGAGAATTGCGGAATCTGTCACGAGGTCTTCGCCTACGTCAGGTTGCAGGAAACCGCCAGAGCGGTGGAAACCGGTCCGGAGGTTCGGGGTTCAGGCGAGCGGGAATTGTACCGATGCGCCCCGCTTCGCGCCAGCGATCTGCGGGCTCGTTCAGTGAAACCGATGCGCGATCAGCTTTGCGAGGCGCCCAGCAGGCCCGCGATCGCATAACGGCCGGGCGTACGACCGGCCAGCCGCGCCGCCACATGCAGCGCGCCACTGGCGAAGATGTCGCGGTTCGTCGCCCGATGCACCAGCTCGATGCGCTCGCCCTGGCCGGTGAACTGCACCAGATGCTCGCCGACGATGTCGCCGGCGCGGATCGAGGCGTAATGCGGTGTCGCGCCCTGCCCGGCCGCGGCGCCGCCCAGCGTCAGCGCCGTGCCGGACGGCGCATCGAGCTTGCGCGTGTGGTGCGATTCGACGATGTCGCAGTCCCAGCCGGGCAGCACGGCCGCGGCGCGCGCGACCAGGTCTTCCAGCACCGCGACGCCGAGACTGAAGTTCGAGGCCCAGAGCACCGGAATCGTCGCGGCTGCCGTATCGAGTGCGCTGCGTTGCGTGTCGTCCAGACCGGTCGTGCCCGACACCAGCGCCGCGCCGCGCTTGACGCACAGCGCGAGCAGCGGGTCGAAACCGCCCGGCAGGCTGAAATCGATGGCGACGTCGAAGGTGGGCGCGCCACCGAGTTCCGACGCACCGAAGTACGGCACACCTTCGATGACCCGCTGCTTCGGCGCGCGGCCCGACACCGCCGCGACGACGTCGACGTCCTCGCGTCCCGCCGCCAACCGCAACAGCGCCTGGCCCATGCGACCGGACGCACCGTGCACGAGAATCCGCGGTCGCGTGCTCATGCCTGCAGCTCCGTTGGACGGAGGCGGCACGCGCGGGACGGGACGACGGACGGATCGGAATGCGGGCGAAGGATGTGCATGCCCGCATTCTAGCGGTGCGCCCTGCGACGGGAAGACGTCGCGCGCGGATGCTTCGGCTGTCCGGACAGGCCGGCGTTACGCTTGCAGCCCCATTTGCCGCGAGCCCCGTCATGCAGCTGTCCGAACAGATCGTCCTCGTCACCGGCGCCGGCCGCGGCCTCGGGCGCGAGATCGCCCTCGCCTTCGCCCGCGAAGACGCACGCCTCGTCGTCAACTACAGGCGCAGTCGCGAGGCCGCCGAAGCACTGGCCGCGCAGATCGGCGACCGCGCGATCGCGTTGCAGGCCGACGTCACCGACCGCTCCCAGGTCGATGCGCTGGTCGCACAGGCGCGCGCGCATTTCGGCGCCGACATCAGCACCGTCGTCAACAATGCGCTGGTCGATTTCGCCTTCGACGGCGACGCACGCGCGAAAGCCGACACGATCGACTGGCCTGCGTTCGCGGCGCAGTTCGAAGGCAGCGTGCGCGGCGCGCTGCATACCGTGCAGGCCGCATTGCCGGGCATGCGCGCCCACGGCTTCGGCCGCGTCATCAACATCGGCACCAACCTGTTCCAGAACCCGGTGGTGCCCTACCACGACTACACCGCCGCGAAGGCCGCCCTGCTGTCGCTGACCCGCACCCTCGCCGGCGATCTGGGGCCCGTCGGCATCACCGTCAACATGCTCTCCGGCGGCCTGCTGCGCACGACCGACGCCAGCGCCGCGACGCCTGAGGCCGTGTTCGACTACATCGCCGCGAACACGCCGCTGCGCAGCGTGACCACACCGGCCGAGTTCGCCGACGCGGTGCTCTTCTTCGCTTCGCCCTGGTCGCGCGCGGTGACCGGACAGAACCTCGTCGTCGACGGCGGGCTCGTCCGCGACTGAGTGTTCCATTCGCGCCGATGCCGGGGTCTGCGTCGAGGCGCGTCGAACGCGCATGCGGATCGTGCTGCGCGGGTCAAGCGGCACATCGAGGCATCTGCGCGGCGCTGGTCAAAATGTGACCAGCGTTTTGCGCACCGCATCGCAGGCGGCTTCGCGTGGCTTACCCACAGACTTGTCATCGAATCATCCACAGCCGCTGTGGATGACCGCCGGGCTAGTCGGCCGTCGCAGGACGGTCAAGCAAGGCTGCGCATTGCGTGCGTCCGGAAGATGCGCGCACTCCGATCCAGCGCAGCGCGATGACGAAACGCATGCGCGGGTCAAGCAGCGTGTCCGCGCACATACAGACGAGTGGCGAAGAAATCACCACTCGTTTCGAGCGCCGTCGCAGCGCGGCGCGCGACGCTTATCCACAACTTTGTCGTCAGGCGATCCACATGCGCTGTGGAGAACCGCGCCGCTACGCGACGGATGCGCGCGGGTCAATCGCTTCGACGTGCCTGCACGCGGCAGCCATTCGCGACCGCAATCGATGTCGTCCGACCCGATTCCGGCGCACCGTCTCTGCCCATGCGCGAAGCGCTGGGATCAGTCAGCCAACCGGCAGCGTGCCGACAACACGCGACGGCACCGCCCGGTGCGCAGGTCAAGCTCGCAAACAGGCCCTTGCCGCGCGATTGACCAGACAATCGCCACGATTTCCGCGCCCGGATACGACGCCGTTCCACACGCTTATCCACACCTTGACCCACAGTCCATCCACACCGCATGTGGACAGCGCGCCGGCTAGGCGCATCCGGCGCTGGCGTCAAGCGTTTTTCCGCACTACTGCGCCAAGAAGCCCGCCACGGCGGGCATCGTACGGATCGGCCACCGTGCCCGGCCTGTGTGCCCGGCGTCACAGTGGCGACGCAATGACCCGCGCGTCGCTGCCCAGTGCAAACGCGCACTTGGACTGCTTATCCACAGCTTTGTCGACAGTGGATCCACACCTTCTGTGGATCACCGCCGCCGGTCGCGCGTCATGCCCCTGAAGCGGCTTCCGCCCGGAAAAACGCGCTTCGACATCCGAAAACGACGACGCCCGGCACTGGGCCGGGCGTATCGGTCGAACGGTCGCTACGGCTCAGGACGTCATGCGGTCCCAGAAACCCTTCACCCCGTCGATGAAGGTGCTGGACTTGGGCGAGTGCCGGTGCGCGTTCTCACCGGTGAAGGTGGTCTCGAACTGTGCGAGCAGATCGCGCTGTTCCTTGGTCAGATTGACCGGCGTCTCGACGACGACCTTGCAGTACAGATCGCCCGGGCTGCGGCTGCGCACCGACTTGACGCCCTTGTCGCGCAGACGGAAGACCTTGCCGGTCTGCGTCTCGGCCGGCACGCGGATCTCCGCTTCGCCGCCAAGCGTCGGCACGCGGACGATGTCGCCCAGCGCGGCCTGCGAGATCCGCACCGGCACTTCGCAATGCAGATCGTCGCCGTCGCGCTGGAAGATCGCATGCGGACGCACGCGCACTTCGACATACAGATCGCCCGGCGGCGAACCGGCCGGACCGGCTTCGCCCTCGCCGGCCAGGCGGATGCGGTCGCCGGTGTCGACGCCCGCAGGCACCTTCACCGACAACACCTTCTCTTCCTCGACACGACCGGCGCCGTGGCAGGTCTTGCAGGGATGGGCGATGATCTGGCCCTGTCCGCCGCAGTGCGGACAGGCCTGCTGCATCGTGAAGATGCCGCGCTGCATGCGCACCTGGCCGCGGCCGGCGCAGGTCGAACAGGTCTCGCGCTTGCCGTCTTCCGAGCCGCTGCCGCCGCAGTCGTCGCAGCCGGCGAGCGTGGGCAGTTCGACGCGCTTCTCGACGCCGGCCACCGCGTCTTCGAGGTCGAGCTCCATCACGTAGCCGATGTCGGCACCGCGACGCGGACCGCCGCGACCGCCGCCACCGCCGAAGATGTTGCCGAAGATGTCGCCGAAGATGTCGCCCATGTCGGCGCCGCCGGCGAAGCCCGGCCCGGCATTGCCGCCGCCCATGCCGTGCTCGAACGCGGCGTGGCCGTGCTGGTCGTACAGACGCCGTTTGCCGCCGTCCGACAGCACCTCGTAGGCCTCCTTGCACTCCTTGAACGCCGCCTCGGCCGCGGCATCGCCCGGATTGCGGTCCGGGTGATGCTTCATCGCGCAGCGGCGATAGGCCTTCTTCAGTTCGTCTTCGGTCGCGCTGCGGGTGACGCCCAGCACTTCGTAGTAATCGCGTTTCATTGACAGCCGGGATTCGGGAATGGGGAGTCGGGATTGGGCACAACAGGCACGGTCCGCAAGGCCGGGAGTACGGGATCGAAAGAACGGGGCCGAAGCCCCGCCCTTCCGAATCCCGACTCCCGAATTACGAATCCCGGCCCTTTTCGTCCTTGACCTCGGTGAACTCGGCATCGACGACGTCGTCGGACTTCGGCGCATCGCCCGGCGCCGCGCCGGCGTCGCCTTGGCCCGCCGCGCCGGCGGCTGCGAACAGCTGCTGGGCGACTTCCTCGAGGTGCTTGGACTTGGCTTCGATCTGCGCCTTGTCGTCGCCCTTCATCGCGGTCTCGACCTCGGCGATCGCCGACTCCGCATTGCCGATCACGTCGCCCGGCACCTTGTCGCCGTTGTCCTTGATCGCGCTGCGGGTCGCGTGCACCAGCGCATCGGCCTGGTTGCGCGCGCCGACGAGCTCCTGGAACTTCTTGTCGTCTTCGCGATGCGCTTCGGCGTCGGCGACCATCCGGGCGATCTCGTCGTCCGACAGGCCCGAGCCGGCCTTGATCTCGACCTTCTGTTCCTTGTTGGTCTTCTTGTCCTTGGCCGACACGTGCAGGATGCCGTTGGCGTCGATGTCGAACGACACCTCGACCTGCGGCATGCCGCGCGGCGCCGGGTCGATGCCGGTCAGGTCGAAGCGGGCCAGCGACTTGTTGAAACGGGCCTGCTCGCGCTCGCCCTGCAGCACGTGCACGGTCACGGCCGACTGGTTGTCGTCGGCGGTGGAGAACGTCTGCGAGGCCTTGGTCGGGATCGTGGTGTTCTTCTCGATGATCTTGGTGAACACGCCGCCCAGGGTCTCGATGCCGAGGCTCAGCGGGGTCACGTCGAGCAGCAGCACGTCCTTGACGTCGCCCGCCAGCACGCCGCCCTGCACGCCGGCACCGATCGCGACCGCCTCGTCGGGGTTCACGTCCTTGCGCGGTTCCTTGCCGAAGAACTCGGCGACCGCCGCCTGCACCTTGGGCATGCGGGTCTGGCCGCCGACGAGGATCACCTCGTTGATGTCGGACGCGCGCAGGCCGGCGTCGTTGAGCGCGGTGCGGCAGGGCTCGATGGTCTTGCGCACCAGTTCCTCGACCAGCGACTCGAGCTTGGCGCGGGTCAGCTTGATGTTGAGGTGCTTCGGGCCCGACGCGTCGGCAGTGACGTAGGGCAGGTTCACTTCGGTCTGCTGCGAGGACGAGAGCTCGATCTTCGCGCGCTCGGCCGCATCCTTCAGGCGCTGCAGGGCCAGCGGATCCTTGCGCAGGTCGATGCCCTGGTCCTTGTTGAACTCTTCGACGAGGTAATCGATGACGCGGGCATCGAAGTCTTCGCCGCCGAGGAAGGTGTCGCCGTTGGTGGCCAGCACTTCGAACTGCTTCTCGCCGTCGACTTCCGCGATCTCGATGATCGACACGTCGAAGGTGCCGCCGCCGAGGTCGTACACGGCGATCTTGCGGTCGCCGCCCGACTTGTCGAGGCCGTAGGCCAGCGCGGCCGCGGTCGGCTCGTTGATGATGCGCTTGACGTCGAGACCGGCGATGCGGCCGGCGTCCTTGGTCGCCTGGCGCTGGCTGTCGTTGAAATAGGCCGGCACCGTGATCACGGCCTCGGTGACCGTCTCGCCCAGGTAATCCTCGGCGGTCTTCTTCATCTTCTCGAGGATGCGCGCGGAGACCTCCTGCGCGGACAGGCGCTTGCCGTCGCTGGTCGACACCCAGGCATCGCCATTGTCGTGCTCGAGGATCTTGTACGGCACCAGGCCGATGTCCTTCTGGACTTCGGCATCCTTGAACTTGCGGCCGATCAGGCGCTTGACCGCGAAGAAGGTGTTGTTCGGGTTGGTGACGGCCTGGCGCTTGGCCGAGGCGCCGACCAGCACTTCGCCGTCCTTGGTGTAGGCGACGATCGACGGCGTGGTGCGATCGCCCTCGCTGTTCTCGATGACCTTGGCCTTGCCGCCGTCCATGATCGCCACGCACGAGTTCGTCGTGCCGAGGTCGATGCCGATGATCTTTGCCATTGCGCTGCTTCCTCTAAAAAGATATGTGTCTGGGTGACGGCCGGGGCCGTCGATGACCGTGATCTGGGGACACGCAACACAGCGTTCAAGCGGTGCGACGCATCCGAATCCGGGGTCGGGACGCGGCCCGTGGCGTTCAGTCGGCCTTGGCGACGACGACCATGGCCGGCCGCAGCAGGCGCTCGTTGAGCACGTAGCCCTTCTGGAACACCTGGGCCACCGCGCCCGGCGGCACGCCCGGCACCTCGACGATGCTCATCGCCTGGTGCTGCTCGGGGTTGAAGGGGTCGCCCGGCGCCGGCGCCAGGGTGGCCAGACCGTTCGACTCGGTCGCCTTGGTCAGCTCGCGCAGGGTGAGTTCGACGCCGCTGCGCAGCGGATCGGTCTCGGCGGCATTGGCGAGGCCGGCTTCCAGCGCATCGAACACCGGCACCAGCGCGGCCAGCAGGCGCTCGTTGGCGAAGCGGCGCGCGCTCTCGACCTCGCGGGCCAGGCGCTTGCGCTGGTTCTCGAGGTCGGCGCGCTCGAGCAGAGCCTGGGCGCGGAGCTGTTCGAGTTCGGCGCTGAGGCGCTCGACCTGGTCGGCCAGTTGCTGCTCGACCGAGGCCGCGTCCGGGCCATCGGTCTCGTGGAAATCGGGGGACTGCGAATCGTGCTGCTGGGTCATGTCGGGTTCCGGGGCGGTCGTCTGGCCGCCGACGGCACCAGCTATGGGGCCGCCCGCCCACGATTCAAGGTTCAGGATTCAAGGCGGCGCCGAGCACCGCCGCGGTCGCCTGCACCACCGGGATCACCCGCTCGTAGGCCATCCGCGTGGGCCCGATCACGCCCAGTACGCCGAGCGTGCGGCCGCCGGCGCCGTAGGGCGCGGTCACCAGCGACATGCCTTCCAGCGGCGCCAGTCCGGTTTCCTCGCCGATGAAGATGCGCACGCCCGGTGCGCGGATCGTGCGTTCGAGCAGCTGCAGGATCTCGCGCTTGCGGGCGAAGGCCTCGAACAGTTCGCGCAGGCGGTCGAGATCCGACAGGTCCTGCACGCCGATCAGGCGGTTCTGCCCGGCCAGCAGCATGTCGTCGTCGCCCGGCACCAGCGCCTGCTCGGCGAGTTCCATGGTCTGCGACAGCAGCGCTTCCATCTCGTCGCGGGCGTGGCGCAGTTCCTCGACCAATGCCGCGCGGATGTCGCCCAGCGGGCGTCCGGCGAACTGCTGGTTGAGATAGTTGGCCACGCGTTCCAGTTCCGAGGCCTCGAAGCCGCGCCGGGTCTGGATGATGCGGTTCTGCACTTCGTGGTCGGCGAAGACGATGATCGCCATGACCCGCTGGCCGTCGAGCGCCACGAAATCGATGTGCCGGAACGCCAACTGCTCGCGCCGCGGCACCGAGACCACGCCGACGAAATGGGTCATCGCCGAGACCAGTTCCGACGCGCTGCCCAGCAGCGACTGCTGCCCGCCGCCGCCCAGTTCCCCGCGCAGGCGCTCCATCTCCTGCGCGCGCAGTGGCTTGACCTGCAGCAGCGAGTCGACGAACACGCGATAGCCCTGCGCGGTCGGCACCCGGCCCGCGGAGGTGTGCGGCGAGGCCAGCAGACCGGCGTCTTCCAGATCGGAGAGGATGTTGCGGATCGTCGCCGCGCTGACATCGAGGCCCGCGTGCCGCGCCAGGGTCTGCGATCCGACCGGCCCGCCGTCCTGGATATGCCGCGAGATCAGCGTGCGCAGCAGCTGTCTGGCGCGCGGATCGAGCGGGTGGCGGGGATCGGATGACATGCGGGCGGTATACGGTGCGCCTGTGGGCGATGCAAGCGCCGCATTCTCCGGCTGTGAGACGGACGCACGGTATTCAGCGCACCGTCGAATGCCGATCCACCCGCCGATCTACTCGCCCGCCACGCGCCAAGGCACAATCCGCACCCATGCTGACCCATCTCGCCATCCGCAATTTCGCCGTCGCCAGCCAGTCGGATCTGGAGTTCGGCGCAGGCCTGACCGTCATCTCCGGCGAAACCGGCGCCGGCAAGTCGCTGCTGGTCGACGCGCTGGGCTTTCTGTCGGGGCAGCGTGCCGACAGCGGCATCGTGCGCCATGGGGCCGAGCGCGCCGAGCTGCATGCCGAATTCGCGCTCGACGATGCCGCGCCCGCACTGCGCTGGCTGCGCGAACACGAACTCGATGACGGCATGCTCGACAACGGCATGACCTGCCAGCTGCGCCGCACCTTGCGCGCCGATGGCGGCTCGCGCGCCTGGATCAACGGCCGGCCGGCGACGATCACCCAGCTTGGCGAACTGGCCGGGCACCTGGTCGAGATCCACGGCCAGCACGAACACCAGGCGCTGCTTGCCCGCGGCAGCCAGCTCGCGCTGCTCGATGCGCAGGCCGGCAACGGCGCGCTGCTCGCCGAAGTCCGCGCGACCGCGCAGGCCTGGCGCGCCTTGCATGACGAGCGCGACGCGCTGGTCGGCATCGGCGATGTCGCCGAGCGTCGCGACTGGCTGCGTCATCAGCTGGACGAACTCGAGGGCGAATCGCTCGCCGCCGACGCAGTGGCCGACCTGTTCGCGAGCCATCGCCGGCACGCGAACGCGGCCGGCCTGATCCAGACCTGCGACACCGCGCTGGAGCGCATGCGCGGCGACGACGATCTGGGCCTGCCGCAAGCCCTGCAGGCGCTGCGCCACGATCTGGCGCGGATGCGCGCGCACGAGCCGCGGCTGGGCGAGGTCGACGCGATGCTCGACGCCGCCGCGATCCAGCTCGACGAAGCGACGCTGCTGCTGGGCCAGGTCCGCGACGATCTGGATATCGATCCCGAACAGCTGGAGACGCTGGAACAGCGCCTCGGCCGGCTGCACGACCTCGCGCGCAAGCATCGCGTGACGCCGGAAGAGCTCATCGACGTGCAGACGCGTCTGGCGGGCGAACTCGAACAGCTCGACGGCGCCGGCGAACGCCTGAAGCAGCTCGACGGCGAGATCGACGCCGCGATGGGCCGCTGGCGCACCGCCGCCGAGCGCCTCGGTGCGGCACGCCGCAAGGCGGCCAAGGCCCTGTCGAGCGCGACCACTGCGCTGATCCACGAGCTCGGCATGGGCGGCGGCGTCTTCGAGGTCGCGATCGAACCGGTCGAGACCGCGCGACCCGATCCGCAGGGCGCCGAGCGCGTGGAGTTCATGGTGTCGGCCAACGCCGGCCAACCACCGCGCGCGCTGCGCAAGGTCGCGTCGGGCGGCGAACTGTCGCGCATCTCGCTGGCGATCGAAGTCGCCGCGCTCGGTCACGACGCCGTGCCGACGATGGTGTTCGACGAAGTCGATTCGGGCATCGGCGGCGCGGTCGCCGACATCGTCGGCCGAAAACTGCGGGCGCTCGGCGAAAGCCGCCAGGTGCTGTGCGTGACCCATCTGCCGCAGGTGGCCTCCAAGGGCCACGCCCATTACCGCGTGCACAAGTCCAGCGCCGAAGGCGCGACCGAAAGCCGGGTCAGCCGACTCGATGCCGGCGAGCGCACCGAGGAACTCGCGCGCATGCTCGGCGGCGTGGACGTGAGCAAGGAAGCGCGCGCGGCGGCGCGCAAGCTGCTGCAGGGCATGGTGTGAGGGGATGCACAGCCGCGCGGACGAATGCCGCTGCGGTCACTGACGCCAGAACCTGATGAGGCGCGGCAACGGCCTGTGAACTGAACACTGACGGCCGCGCACATCGCGGCCGCCTGCGAAAAGAACGTCAGCGCTTCTTGCGGACGTAGAGCACCAGCGAGTGCTCTTCGAGGATGTAGCCGTACTGGTCGGCGATCTGCCGCTGCAGCTCTTCGATCTCGGCGCTCTCGAACTCGATGATCTTGCCGCTGTCCACATCGACCATGTGGTCGTGATGCCCGCCACGGTCGAGTTCATAGACGGCGTGGCCGCCTTCGAAGTTGTGCTTGAGCACGAGGCCGGCGGCCTCGAACTGGGTCAGTACGCGGTAGACGGTGGCCAGGCCGATCTCGTCGCCCTGCTCCAGCAACTGGCGATAGATGGCTTCAGCAGTGAGGTGCTGGCGCGGCGTGCGCTGCTCGAGCAACTGCAGGATCCGCATCCGCGGATGGGTGACTTTCAGTCCGGCCTTGCGCAGGTCGAGCGATTCCATGGGTGTCTCCGGACGGGCCGACGAGAACGGGCCGGCATACCACTGGTGGTTGAACGCCAGCTGCCTGGATCGCGGTTGCGGCGTGGCGCGCAGTGTATCATCGGCCGGTCATTCCAGGCCGTCACCCACGACATGCACAAGCTTCTCCTCGTTCCGGTTCTCGCCCTCGCCGCCAGCGGTTGCGGCCTGCTGTACAAGCAGCCGATCTACCAGGGCAACCTGATCGACGGCTCCGCGGTCGAGCAGTTGCAGGTCGGCATGGGCAAGGCGCAGGTCGAAGCCCTGCTGGGCACGCCGTCGATCGCAGACCCGTTCCACCACCAGCGTTGGGACTACACGGCGTCGCAGCGCGTGGACCGTCGCGGCCGCACCGAGATCAAGAACTTCACCGTGTTCTTCGAGAACGACCAAGTCGCACGCTGGGAAGGCGAGTACTTCCCCAAGCGCGATGAGGAACTGGCCGCGGAGATGCGCAAGTTCGGCAACCTGCCGCGCGAGCGCGGCGCCAACCGCCGCTGACCGGTCCGCGATCCTGAGTTCAGCCGACGCCGCGGCTCGCAGCCGCGCGCCGTCGGCGTGCATCCTTTGGATCGATCTGCAGCGCTTCGAGCAGTTCCAGCCGGTCGCCGTCGCGCAATAGCGCGGCGGGCTGCACCCGGACACCGAATACCGCATACCCGGCGACCGCATCGAGCGCGGTCGGCGCAGCCTGTCGCATCGCCTCGACCGCGTCGGCGACGGTCGCGGCGGCGTCCAGTTGCAGCGTCCAGTCGTCGTGGTGCCCGGGGCGGGCCCGGACCACGCGCACCGCTTTCATGCGACCGGCTCCTGTTCGGCCACCCGCACGAAATCGTCGACCATGCGGTCGGCGAGGCCTTTGAACCCGAGCGTGAGCGCGGGCAGCATCAGGCGGCTCCTGGGTTCGAACTCCAGCAGCAGCGTGACCTTGCAGGCGCCATCGCCGAGCGTGCGGAAGGTCCAGCGGCCGTGCAGCGACTTGAATGGACCGTCGCGCAGCTGCATGTCGATGGCGTCGGGCGGCGACAGCGTATTCTCGGTCATGAACCACGTCCGCAGGGCGCCGAGGCCCAGATCCAGACGCGCGACCATGCGCGATTCGGTCGCCTCCTGGATCTCCGCGGCATCGCACCAGGCGAAGCGGCGGGGATAGGCGGCGACATCGTTGACCAGCGCGTACATGCGCTCGGCGGGCTGCCCGACGAGGGCACTACGTTCGATCTTGGGCATGACTCGCCTGGGGGACCTGCTTCAGGGACAATGGACGGATGAGCAAGAAGAGCGGCAAGGACAAGGATAAGGCAAACAGCACGGGCACCATCGCGCTGAACAAGCGCGCGCGCCACGAGTACTACTTCGAAGACCGCTTCGAAGCAGGCCTGGCGCTGCAGGGCTGGGAGCTGAAGGCGATCCGCGCGGGCCGCGCGATCATCGGCGAAAGCTACGCGATGGTCCTCAACAACGAGCTGTTCCTGATCGGTGCGCAGATCACGCCGCTCAGCCAGGCCTCTTCGCACGTGATCGCCGATCCGCATCGCACGCGCAAGCTGCTGCTGCACCGGCGCGAGATCGACACGCTGATCGGCCGCGTGCAGCGCGACGGCTACACCGTGGTGCCCACGTCGCTGTACTGGAAGGGCAACAAGGTCAAGGCTGAGGTCGTGCTGGCGAAGGGCAAGCAGAGCCACGACAAGCGCGACGTCGCGCGGGATCGCGACTGGGCGCGCGACAGGCAGCGCGCGATGCGGGCGCACAACAAGAACGCCTGATCGCACTGCATCGCGCGCGCGAATGACGCGCGACGTGCGTCGGGGTCGTGAACAGGTTCTCAGGGGCGCCGCGCGGCCGGGGCCAGTGTGAAGCGGAACGTCGCACCGCCATCGGGCCGCCCGGTGGCATCGATCGTGCCGCCATGGCGCTCCACGATGCGCCGCACCGAAGCCAGGCCCACGCCATGGCCCTTGAACTCGTCGTCGCGGTGCAGGCGCTGGAACGGGCGGAACAGCTTGCCGGCGTAGTCGGCGTTGAACCCTGCCCCGTTGTCGGCGACATAGAACACGCCGCCGGGCTCGACGCCGAACTCGATCGTCGCGCGCGCGGTGTTCGCGGTGAACTTCCAGGCGTTGCCCAGCAGGTTCTCGAGCAGGTTGCGCACCAGTGCGGGATCGCCATCGGCATGCAGACCCGGCGCGATCCGCACCGCGACCTCGCGGCCCGGCTCGGTCTGTCGCAGTTCGGACAGCACATCGCCGGCCATGCGCGTGAGATCGAGCGGCGCGCGCTTGAACTCGCCGCGACTGATCCGCGACATCTTCAGCAGCGCATCGATCAGCTCGTCCATGCGCGCGGCGGCATTGCGCACGCGCGCGAGGTAGTCCTGCCCCTGCGCATCGATGACCGCCTCGTAGCGCTCGGCGAGGATGCGGCCGAAGCCGTCGATGCTGCGCAGCGGCGCGCGCAGATCGTGGGAGACGATGTAGGCGAAGGATTCGAGTTCGTGGTTGGCCTGGGTGAGCTCGCGCGTGCGTTTCTCGACGCGCGACTCCAACGTGCGATTCAGGGCATGCACCTGCGCTTCCGCACGCAAGCGTTCGGTCACGTCGTCGACCTGCACCAGCCGCGCCACGTCGCTCCCGTCGTCGCCGGGCATCAGGGTCGAGGCCAGATGCACTTCGCGGATGTCGCCGTCGTGGCGGCGCAGACGGCGCGTGCTGCGATGCACGCCTTCGCGCAGCGCCTGCATCTCCTGCGTGCGCGTGACGTCGTCGTGCGTGTCCGCGAAATAGCCCTTGAACAGCGTGCCGCTCAGCGTCGCCTGGCTGACGCCGGCGATCTCGGCCATCGCGGGATTGCTTTCGAGAATCGCGCCGTTGCGATCGAGCAACACCATGCCGATCGCCGAGTACTGCATCGCATTGCGGAAACGCTGTTCACTGCGACGGTAGGACGCGCTGAGCCGGTGCGCGAGCGTCTCGGCCCGGGACTGGGTCTGCGCCAGCGTCGTCACCACCGCGAACAGCAGCAGGGACGCCGCCACGCCCGCGATGAGCGTGGCCTGCAGTTCGCGCATGCCGGCCGAGGTCAGCGGGCCCAGGTGCTGGAAGTCGTAGCGCCAGCTGCGGCCGTAGAGTTGCTGGGTCACGGTGTGCAGCACGCGGGTGTCGCCCGCCGCATCGTCGTCGACCCAGCCGTCGGAGACCAGCAGCGGGGTGTCCCCGCCCTCGCTGACATCGACGATGCGGAACGCCAGATTGCGATCCACCGCGATCATCGACCGGTCGATGAACTCCGCGGTGCGGAACGGCGCGTAGACCCAGCCCACCAGCGCGTTATCGCGCCCGGCCTGCGACAGCGGCAGACGCGCGGTGCGATACACCGGCGCGAACAGCAGCACGCCCGCCTGTCCCTCGCGCCCGTGCTGGCGCAGGCGCACCGGCGCGCTCAACCGGACTTCGCCGCTGTCGCGCGCGGCATCCATCGCAGCGCGGCGCGTCGGATCGCTGTACTGGTCGTAGCCGATCGTCAGCCGGCTGGCGTCGATCTCCGGTTCGAAATAGAGGATCGCGCCATAGTGCGGCCGCACGCCGCGCGGCGTCACCGAGAACAGGCCCTCGCCCGCGGCGCGCTGACGCAGCTGCAGCTCGGCCAGCGAACGCGGATCGAGATAGGCCACGTAGCCGATGCCCATCATGCCGGGCAGTTGGCGGCGGATATCGAGGCCTTCGACATAACCGCGCCACTGGCGGGCAGTCGGCATGTCCACCGCAGCGCTGTGCAGGGCCACCCCGCCCCGGATACTGAGCTCGTACTGCAGCAACCGCTGACGCACCGTTTCGGCCAGCTGGTCGGCGTCGGCGACGAAACTCGCCTCGGCGAGCCGTCGCTCGCGTTCGGCTGCGCCACGCGCATACAGCGCCACCATCAGCAGCGAGCCGATCAGCACGAGACCGGCGAGCACATGACTGCGGCGCAGTCGCCATGGGGATTGCGCACGCGTAGACGAGGCTGAACGGTGTGGCGTGGACGCGGCCATCACGACAGCATAACGAGCGCATGCGGATCGACCAAAAACCGGGCCCGGAATCCCGGTTTTCAACAAGCGGGGGTGGCGACCGCCCCCCCCGGCTGGCCACTCGATCCGCTCCTGCCGTCAGTCCTCCCGGCCGCTCAGGCACGCATCTTGCAGCGCTCAAGAAGCGCGGCATGGGGCCGTTACAGCATCAGGTCGCCACGTGCGGCCCGCCCGGGGCTGTTCCCGGCCAGGAGACAGAGCATGGCGGATTACTCATTCGGTTACGGCGGCATCGGGTCCGGACTCGACATCAGCGGGATCGTCAGCCAGCTGGTGGCGGCCGACCGCGCGCCGCAGAACGCGCGTCTCAACACGCTGGAATCGGTGGCAAAGTTCAAACTGTCCGGGCTGGGCAGCGTCAACTCCGCCTTTGATTCGTTGAAGACCGCACTCGATGCGCTACAGAAAGCGGACTCCCTCGGTGCGCGCACCATCAGTTCCACCATGCTGTCGGTCGCGTCCGGAAACGCCGCGTCGAATGCGGCAAGCGATCCCGTCCTGACCCCGACTGCCGGCCGCAATACACCAGTCGGCAGCTACCAGGTCGAGGTGCTGTCGCTGGCGACGGCGCACAAGATGCTCGGCGACGGCGTCGAGGTGGGCACGAAGTTCGGCGCCGGCACGCTGCGCGTCGCGATCGGCGAGAACACCGTCGACGTCGCCGTCAAGGCGGACGCCACGCTGGCCGACATCCGCAGCGCCATCAACGACGCCGCCGGCAAGCACGGTGTGCAGGCGGCCCTGTTGACGTCGGACGATGGTCACCATCTGTCGGTGGGCAGCGCGAAAACCGGCGCGGCGAATGCCGTCTCGATCCAGGTCCTCGACGGCGGCAGCGACCTGCAGGGTCTGGTCGGCGGCCTGCGCGACCAGTCGCCGGCCGCCGATGCGCGCGTGTCGATCGATGGCCTGGTGACCACGTCGCCGACCAATACCGTCACCGACGCGGTCCCGGGCATGAGCCTGGTGCTGAAGCAGGCCGGCACCAGCCGGGTCGACGTCAGCGCCGACCCGTCCGGCAGCCGCGCCGCAGTCGACAATTTCGTCAAGGCCTACAACGCCGCGCTCAAGGCGATCGGCACCGCGACCTCCTACAACGCCGAAGCCCAGACGCCCTCCTCGTTGACCGGCGATGCGCAGATGCGCGGCGCCGCGTCGCAGCTGCGCAACGTCATGAACGACCTGCTCGGCGGCCTCGCCGAACAGGGCCTCGATGCGAAGACGCTCGGCCTGCAGACGCAGGGCTACCCCACCCCGGACGGCAGCCTGGTGCTGGATGCGACGAAGTTCAACGAGGCGATGGCGGCCAACTCGGCCCAGGTCATCGCGGCGTTCACCGGCGAGAACGGCCTTGCCGCCAAGCTCAATACCGTGGTCAAGGGCTACGTCGGCACGGACGGCGCCCTCACGCTGCGCACCAAGGGTCTGAACGACGAGCTGAAGGATGTGACCCGTCAGCGCGAGGCCCTGGACGTACGCATGGATGCGGCGGCGCAGCGGTACCGTAACCAGTTCGTGGCCCTCGACTCCCTGATGGCCCAGATGACCAGTACCAGCACTGCGTTGGCGCAACAGCTCGCCAACCTCTCGGCACAGACGCAATAAGCGGGAAGGACTTCACCGATGATGCAGCGCCACTACGCCCAGCAGTACCGCCAGAGCCAGCTCGAAGGCGCCGTCATGGACGCCGATCCGCACAAGCTGGTGGCCTTGTTGCTGTCCGGCGCCTGCGAGCGCATCCGTCTGGCCGAAGCCTGCATGGAGCGCGGCGATCCCGCGCGCAAGGGCAAGGCGATCGGCGAGGCCTGCGCGATCGTCGGCCACCTCAGCGGCTCGCTGGATCACGAGGCCGGCGGCGAGATCGCCGCCAACCTGTCCTCGCTCTACGACTACGTGCTGCGCCGCCTGACCCAGGCCAACCTCAACAACGACCCGGACGCGCTGCGCGAGTCCCTGGAACTGCTGGGGGAGATCGATGCGGCCTGGACCGCGATCCGCCCCGCGGCCGCCGGCAGCGCCGGAGCGCTCGCGTGAACCCGATGGTCCGCCAGGACCTCTACGACCGGCTCGAGGCGCTCGGCGTCGCGGTCGATGCCGGCGAGCTGGACACCGCCGCGCAGCGCATGACGGATTACGACGCGGCGCTGCGCAACTACATCGAGGCCAACGCGCCGGACGCGCCGCTGGACGTGCTGCGGGACCTGCTCGCGATCCAGAACGCATTGCTGCTGCGCATGCGCGAGCGCCAGGCGGTGATCGGCGCCGCGCTGCGCCAGGCGCACCGGCAGGACAGCGCCTCCCGCGCCTACGCCACGGTCGAGGTCGGGCTGTGAACGAACCCGGTGCCCCGCTCGACACGCCGGTCGACCAGGCCCTGTTCGGCGACCGTCTCGACTGCTCGCTGGTGCTGCCGGTCACGGTGACCGTGGCCTCCGGTCCCGGCCGGCAGTCGCAGGCGATCACGCTGCTGCAGGGACTCGCCCAGATCGAGGATCTGCGCAAGGACGATGGCAGCGAGGAACACGGCGACCTGCCGCTGCTCGCGCAGCGCATGGACGCCAAGCTCGATCTGATTCTTGCGCTGGTGGGCCGCCTGGCGATGCGCGCCGACGGTCTGCCGGAACGCCCGCTGCGCTGGTCGCGAACGGGTCTGCGGGTGGATCTCGACGCCGCAGAAGACCTCGTTCCGGACACCCGCGTCCTCGTGCGCCTGCAGCCGGTGGAATGGCTGCCCGACCATCTCGAACTGCCCGCCACCGTGATCGCCCGCGAGGCGCTCGCCCGCGGCACGCGTGTGTGGCTGGCGTTCGCCGAGCTGACGCCCGGCCTGGTCGAAGCGCTCGACCGGCATCTGTTCCGCCTGCATCGCCGACAGGTCGCCGAACAGCGCCGCCGGTGAGGCCGGGCGGTCTCGCGTATCCTGCCGATACCGGGGCGGCCCGGCGGTAACGGAGAGACCGGCTGGTGCGAGTACTGATCGTCGACGACCACACGCTCGTGCGGGCGGGCCTGGCCCGTCTGCTGCAGGGGTTCGGTGGCGTCGATGTCTGCGCCGAAGCCAGCCGCGCCGACGAGGCGCTCGACCTCGCGCTGATCCACCGCCCGGACGTGGTCCTGATGGACCTGTCCCTGCCCGGCCGCAGCGGCATCGAGGCGATGGGCGCGATCCACGCCGAACTGCCGGCCACCCCTGTGCTGATCATGTCGATGCACGACGATGCCCAGCACGTGCGCAGCGCACTCGAACGCGGCGCTGCGGGTTTCGTGGTCAAGGACGCGGCGCCGCTGGAACTGGAACTGGCGCTGCGCACCGCGGTGGCCGGCGACGTGTTTCTCAGTCCCCGCCTGTCGTCGCGGATGATGGCGCCGCTGCTTGGCCGGCCGAAAGCCGCGGGCGTCGATTCGCTGTCCAACCGCCAGCGGCAGATCCTCGACATGATCGGCAGCGGCCTGAGCAGCAAGGAAATCGCGGTCGAGCTGGGCATCAGCGTCAAGACCGTCGAAACCCACCGCGCCCGCATGATGGAAGCGCTGGGCTGTCGCCGTGCGAACGAGCTGGTGCTGCTGGCCGCCCGCCGCAGCCGCGATCCCGACTGATCGCCTGCCTGCGTCGGGGGCTGCGCGCCCGACGGAAATCCGACACCGCGCCGACTGCCCCGCTGTCGGGGAAACCCCGACACGCGTGGGGCGAACCCCGTGCGCCGTCGGAAACGCCCCGATAGCGGAACCGTCACGTCGCCTTCACGATACTTTCACGGGCGCGGGGAGCGCCGCGACGGGAATCCGGCGACGATGAAAACGAGTGCCACCACCTCGATGCAGCTGGGCCAGGGGCTGCACATGACGCCCCAGCTGTTGCAGTCGATCCGGCTGCTGCAGCTCGATGGCCTGCAGCTCGATCTCGAGATCCGCCGCGTGCTGGAGCAGAACCCGCTGCTCGAACTCGACGAAGAGCCTGTTGCAAGTCCGGTGCCGGAACGGGCGGACGCGGCGACCGACGTCGCCGCGTTCGACGAACTGCCCGAATCCTCGATGTGGGACGTGCGCGGCGCCGCCTGGAGCGGCGGCGACGAGGACGGCCTGCAGCGCATCGCCGCCGGCGAATCGACCGATCCGCAGCTGCGCATCCTGCAGCGCCTGGCGTCGGAACTCGATGCCGGTGATCTGGAGATCGCCGCGTTCTGGCTCACGCATTGCGACGACGCCGGCTACCTCGCGGCGCCGCATGGCGATCTGCTGCGCGACGCCGCCGAGCGCTTCGACCGCGCGCCCGCCGATATCGAAGCCGTGCGCCAGCAGCTGCTGGCCGGCGACCCGGCCGGCGTGGCCGCGCGCGACCTGCGCGAATGCCTGCTGGCCCAGCTGGCCGCACTGCCCGGCCGCGTCGCCGGACGCGCCCTCGCCCGCCGCCTGATCGACACCGCGCTGGATCTGCTGGCCGGTCACGACATCGCCGCACTGGCGAAGCATCTGCAGCGCGACGAAGCCGACGTGCACGAGGCCGTGCGCGTGGTGCTGTCGCTGGATCCACGCCCGGCCCAGGCCGGCGCGCCGGTCGAAGCCACTGCGGTCGTGCCCGACGTCGTGGTCTGGCACGCCGATGCCGGCTGGCGCGTCGCGCTGAATCCGGCCGCCGCGCCGCGCGTGTCGATCAACGCCGGCTACGAACGCGCCCTGGCCAACGGCGAAGGCAGCGCGCCGATGCGCGACATGCTGCAGGAAGCGCGCTGGTTCACCCGCGGCCTGTCGATGCGTTACGACACCCTGCTGCGCACCGCCCGCGTGATCGTCGAGCGCCAGGCCGCATTCCTGGAACGCGGCGAAGAATCGATGGCGCCGCTGACCCTCAAGGACGTGGCCGACGCGATCGGCATGCACGAATCCACCGTCTCGCGCATCACCACGGGCAAGTTCCTGCAGACGCCGCGCGGCACCATCGAGATGAAGCGCTTCTTCGCCGTGCGCCTCGACGGTGCCAACGTCTCCGGCGCCGCGGTCAAGGCGATGGTCCGCCGCCTGATCGACGGCGAGCCGGCCCAGCGCCCGCTGGCCGACGAAGCGATCGCCGCGCTGCTGGCGCGCCAGGGCGTGCACATCGCACGGCGCACCGTCGCCAAGTACCGCGAACAGCTCGACATCGCACCGGCCCGTGCGCGTCGCCGCGGCAGCCGTCCCGCCCTGCTCGCCCGCGCGGGCTGAGGAATCGTCATGCAGATCATCCATGTGCTCCTGGTCGACGACCACGAGGGCTTCATCAACGCCGCCCGGCGCCACTTCCGCAAGATCGACTGGCTGGACGTCGTCGGCACCGCCGCCAACGGCCTCGAGGCGATCGCCCAGTCCGAGGCGCTGCGTCCGGACGTGGTGCTGATGGACCTGGCGATGCCGGAGATGGGCGGCCTGCAGGCCACGCGCCTGATCAAGGCCCAGGACGCGCCGCCCTACGTGGTGATCGCCAGCCATTTCGACGACGCCGAACACCGCGAGCACGCCACCCGCGCCGGCGCCGACAACTTCGTCAGCAAGCTGTCCTACATCCAGGACGTCATGCAGATCCTCGAATCCCTGCATGCGGCCGCGCCGCGTGATGGAGCCCCGTCATGAGCGAACCCCGCATCCTGGTCATCGACAGCAACGGCGAGCGCGCCGAGCGTCTGTGCACGCTGCTCGAGTTCATGGACCTGCGCCCGCGCTGGGTGTCCGAACCCGGCGAGGTCTCGGCCGCGCGCAACCGGCCCAGCGACTGGGTGGCGGTGCTGGTCGGCAGCCTCGACGACGCGGTCGCTGCGCGCGCCTTCTTCCACTGGCTGGGCCAGGCCGGAATCGCGCCGCCGGTGCTGCTGCTCGATGAGGAGCCGGCGGCGTTCGCGGCCGCGCACGCGCTGCACGAGGCCGGCGTCTGGGCGCTGGAAGCGCCCTTGCGCCACGCCCAGTTGGAAAACCTGCTGCGCATGGCCAGTCTCAAGCGCATCGATGCCGACACCCAGGCCACGGCCGACCAGGGCGGCGGACCCACCGGCACCAGCGAACCGGTACAGACGCTGCGCCGGATGATCGACCAGGTCGCCCCGTTCGACACCACCGTGCTGGTGCTGGGCGAATCGGGCACCGGCAAGGAAGTCGCCGCGCGTGCGATCCACCAGCGTTCCGGCCGCCGCGACGGCCCGTTCGTGGCGATCAACTGTGGCGCGATCCCGGCCGAGCTGCTGGAAAGCGAGCTCTTCGGCCACGAGAAGGGCGCCTTCACCGGCGCGCTGTCGGCGCGCAAGGGCCGCTTCGAGATGGCCGAGGGCGGCACCCTGCTGCTCGACGAGATCGGCGACATGAGCCTGCCGATGCAGGTCAAGCTGCTGCGCGTGCTGCAGGAGCGCTGCTTCGAGCGCGTCGGCGGCAACCAGAGCATCAAGTGCGACGTGCGCGTGATCGCCGCGACCCATCGCGATCTGGAAGCGCGCATCGGCGACGGCCAGTTCCGCGAGGACCTGTTCTACCGCCTCAACGTGTTCCCGATCGAGATGCCGTCGCTGCGCGAGCGTCGCGACGACCTGCCGGAACTGGTGCGCACCATCGCCGGCCAGCTGGCCCGCAACGGCCGCGGCGAGATCCGCTTCGCGGCCGACACCCTCGATGCGCTGGCCGGCTATGCCTGGCCGGGCAACGTGCGCGAACTGAGCAACCTGGTCGAACGGCTGGCCGTGCTCAATCCCGGCGGCCTGGTCCGGGTGCCGGACCTGCCGCAGCGCTACCGCGCGCATCTGCTCGACGACGCGCCAGCGGCGATCGTCGCACCGGCGTCCGTCGCGACTGCACCGGCGCCTGCGGCGTCCGCAGCGGTGGTGCCGGGCCTGGTGACCGAAGACGAGACCACGCACCTGCCCGAAGACGGCATGGACCTGCGCGACCACATGGCCCGCATCGAACTGGGCCTGATCCGCGAAGCGCTGGAACGCAGCGAAGGCGTGGTCGCCCATGCCGCGCAGTTGCTCGGCCTGCGCCGCACGACGCTGGCCGAGAAGCTGCGCAAGTACGGCATCGAGCGCGATCTGGCGGCCTGAAGGATTTCTGCTGACCGATGTCCGACGGACTGACCGGTGTCTGTGGGAGCGGCCTGTGGGAGCGGGGGGGGGGGGGGGGGGGGGGGGGGCGGCCCGGCCGCCCGCGCCCGCCCCCCCCCCCCCCCCCCCCCCCCCGGGGGGGGCGGGGCGCGGCGGGGGGGGGCGCCCCCCCCCCCCCCCCCCCTCGCCCCCCCCCCCGCTGCTACAAGGCGCTATTCGAGGAAGATCAACCACGCCGCGATGACGATCAGCGTGAACCCCGCCCAGTGGTTCCACTTCAGCGGCTGTCCCAGGTACCAGGTCGAGAAGCCCGCGAACACCAGCAGGGTGATGACCTCCTGCATGCCCTTGAGCTGCGGCGCCGAATAGACCGCGGCACCGATCCGGTTCGCCGGCACCATCAGCATGTACTCGAAGAACGCGATGCCCCAGCTGACCAGGATGACCGTCAGGATCGGCACGCTGCGGTACTGCAGATGCCCGTACCAAGCGAAGGTCATGAAGATGTTCGAGCCCACCAGCAACAGGATGGGCAGATAGCGCTCGTAGCCGGGCATGGCGGGACTTCCGAAGGTGCGAGGGACGGTCCGGATCGTAGCGCCAGGCCCGCAGCGACGCGGTTGAACCACGAACTCTTCACAAATCCTGCACTGTGAAAGTGGGAAATTCACAAAGCTTAATCCACACGCACCCAGCTACGGAGCCGTTCATGCGCGCAGGTCAGGAACCCGGAGGCCTCGTCCTCATCGTCGAGGACAACCGCAACATTTCCGAGATGGTCGGCGAATATCTGGAAGGTCGCGGATTCGAGGTCGACTACGCCGCCGACGGTCTCGACGGCTACCGTCTGGCCACCGAGAACAACTACGACGTGATCGTCCTCGACCTGATGCTGCCGCGTCTGGACGGCATCGAAGTCTGCAAGCGCCTGCGCGAGGACGCGCGCAAGTCGACGCCGGTGCTGATGCTGACCGCGCGCGACACGCTCGACGAAAAGCTCACCGGCCTGAGCTCCGGCGCCGACGACTATCTGACCAAGCCCTTCGCGATCCAGGAACTGGAGGCGCGCCTGCGCGCCCTGATCCGCCGCGAGCGCCGCCAGGTGGGTTCGGAAGTGCTCAAGGTCGCCGACCTCGTGCTCGACCCGGCCAGCATGCGCGCCACCCGTGGCGGCACGGAGCTGCAGCTTTCGCCGATCGGCATGAAGCTGCTGACGATCCTGATGCGCGAGTCGCCGCGCGTGGTCAACCGCCAGGAGATCGAGCGCGAGATCTGGGGCAACAGCCTGCCGGACTCCGACACCCTGCGCAGCCACCTCTACAACCTGCGCAAGATCATCGACAAGCCCTACGACAAGCAGCTGCTGCATACGGTGCAGAGCGCCGGTTACCGCATCGCCGACATCGAGCAGTCGCCGGCCTGAGCCGACGACGCGACGCTCGACCATGCCCCAGGGGTTGCCCAACCGCATCCGTGATGCGTTCACCTTCCAGGCGGTGATCGCAGGGATGACGCTGATCGTCTGCGTGATGACTGCGGCCTTCATCGGCCGCGAGGTCGTCGCGCGGCAGTGGCTGCAGGCCGAGGCCGATGCCTGGTGGCGGGCCAGGGCCACCGACGCGGCGTATCCACCGCCGTTCGGCGTGAACCTGCAGGGCTATTTCATGCCTGCCGACGGCGGTGAACTGGAGGCGATCATCGGCGGCGACCGCGCAGTCGCCAATCTGCTGTGGCTCAAGGCCGCGCCGGAAGGCTTTTCGCCGCGCCGCGACACCGAAGGCGTGTTGCTGGTCGACCGGCGCGAGGCCGGCACCCTGTACCTCGCCGCGTCGTTGTCCTTGTTCGACCGCATCCTCGCGCTGGCCGCAGGCGGACTGGCATTGTTGATGATGGCGACGATCTTCGTCGTTTCGTGGATGACCTATCGCACGTCCAAGCGCATGGTGCTGCCGATCCACCGGCTCGCCGACGAAGTCGGCCGCTGGAATCCGTCCGATGATGACGAGGGCGTGCCCGTGGCGCTGTCCACCCGCGACGATGCCGGTCGCGAGGCGCGGGCCTTGACCACCGCGCTGCACGGGCTCGGCGACCGCATCGGTGCTTTCGTGCGCCGCGAGCGCGAGTTCACCCGCGACGCCAGCCACGAACTGCGCACGCCGCTGACGGTGATCCGGGTCGCGGGCGACATGATCGCGGCCGATCCGGCGACGCCGCCGCACCAGCAGCGTCCGCTGCTGCGCATCCGCCGCGCGACCCAGGACATGGAGGCGGTGATCGATGCCCTGCTGGTGCTCGCGCGCGAGCGCGGCGTCATGCCGCAGAGTGAGGTGTTCGACGTCGTCGAGGCGGTGGAAGAGGAACTCGACAAGATGCGCCCGCTGTTCGAGGGCAAGCAGCTGTCGCTGACCCTCGACATCCGGAGTCGGCCGCGACTCGACGCGCCGCCGCGGGTACTCGGCGTCATGCTCGGGCACCTGCTGCGCAACAGCTGGGCGTTCACCGAGACCGGCGGCGTCGATGTCGTGGTGGATCGCGACCGCATCATCGTCCGCGATACCGGCATCGGCATGACGCCCGACGTGCTCAAGCGCGTCTACGACCCGTTCTACCGCGCCGATCCCTTCGCCCAGTCCGGCAAGGGCATCGGCCTGTCGATCGTACGCCGGCTCGGCACGCGTTTCGGCTGGCCGGTCGCGCTCGAGAGCACGCCCGACGAGGGCACCACGGTCACCATCGTACTCGGCGACCGCCTGGACTGAATCGATGCCGCCGCGCCGGTGCGGTGCGCTGCATCGATCACGAAAAAATCCGCATCGCGGTCAACTGCACGCCGCGCCATGCGTTAGCGTCTCCAGTTGCCATCCAAGACCACCCCCATGTCGAGTCGCCCCAAGCCCCGTCGCCGCAGCTTCATCCGGTTCGTCCCCTTCGTCGCAGTCGCCATCTTCGTCGGCGGCGGCCTGTGGTTCTGGTCCCAGCGCAGTGCAGCTGGCGCGGACGACGCGTGGCGCACGACGCCGGTCGAGCGCGGCGACATCCGGGTCGCGATCTCGGCCACCGGCACGCTCAGTGCGACGTCGACGGTGACCGTCGGCAGCCAGATCTCGGGCCAGATCACCGAGGTGCTGGTCGACTTCAACGACAAGGTCGTCAAGGACCAGATCATCGCGCGCATCGACCCGAGCACCTACCAGGCGCAGATCGAACAGGGCGACGCGCAGATCGCCGCGGCGCGCGCGTCGCTGGCGCAGGCCCGGGCGACGTTGCAGAATGCGGAGCTCGACTATCGCCGCAAGGCCGATCTCGGCACCCAGAAGCTGGTCGCGCAGAGCGACGTCGACCTGGCGAAGGCCACGCTCGACCAGGCGCGGGCGCAGATCGCTTCGACCGAGGCGCAGATCCGCCAGCAGACCGCGGCGACCCAGACCACCCAGGTCAATCTCGATCGCACCGTGATCCGCTCGCCGGTCGATGGTGTCGTCCTGCTGCGCTCGATCGAATCGGGCCAGACCGTGGCCGCCAGCATGACCGCGCCGGAGCTGTTCCAGATCGCCGAGGACCTGGCGAAGATGAAGATCGAACTGTCGGTCGACGAATCCGACATCGGCCAGGTCCAGGCCGGCCAGACGGTGAGCTTCACCGCCGATGCCTTCCCCGACCGCCAGTTCCGCGGCGTGGTCGACCAGGTCCGGCTGTCGGCGACGACGACCAACAACGTCGTCACCTATCCGGTCGTGGTCAGCGTCGACAACAGCGACGGCACCCTGCTGCCGGGGCTGACCGTCAACGCCGAGATCGAGGTCAGCAACCGCAGCAACGTGCTCAAGGTCTCGAGCGCGGCGACCCGCTACAAGCCGGCCGACGCGGCAGGCATCCCGATGGCCGCGCCCGGCGGCGCACCGCGCGGCGGCGGCCTGGCCGACGACCTGGAAGCCGTCGCCGCGTCGATGACCCTGACCGATGCGCAGCGCAGCGCGTTCGACGAGGCCATCACGGCGGTGCGTGCACGCCAGCAGGCCGGGGCGCAACGCGCCGCGGGTGCCGCCGCCCCGACCGCGGGCGGCCCGGGGCCAGGCGGCTTCGGCCCGCCCGGCGGCGCGGGCCGCGGCAGCGACCCGGCGGTGCAGGCGCAGATGCGCCAGCGCATGACCGAGCGCTTCCAGCAGGATTTCGCCGGTTTCACCGATCTGCTCGACGATGCGCAGAAGGCGCAATGGAACCGCGCGCTGGCAGCGCTGGTCGGTGCGACCCGGACCACGCTGTACCGGCTGGTCGACGGCCGCCGCGAGGCGGTACAGGTCCGCATCGGCGCCACCGACGGCACCAGCATCGAGGTCTCGGGCAACATCGCCGAAGGCGATGCGATCGTGATCGGCGAGCGGGCACCGCGATGAGCCGTACCGGTGTCAGGGCCGCCGGCGGCGACGGCGACGTCCCGGTCATCGAGACCCGCGCGCTGGAGAAGATCTACAGCGAGGGCACCGAGGCCGAGGTGGTCGCGCTGCGCGGCGTGGACCTGCGGATCATGCGCGGCGAGTTCGTCGCGATCATGGGGCCGTCGGGCTCGGGCAAGTCGACGCTGATGAACCTCATCGGCGCGCTCGACACGCCCAGCGCAGGCGTCTATCTGTGCGACGGCGTCGACGTGTCGACGCTGGACCGCGAGGCACTGGCACGGCTGCGCCGCGACAAGATCGGCTTCGTGTTCCAGGGCTTCAACCTGCTGCCGAGGATGAGCGCGCTCGACAACGTGGCGATGCCGCTGGGCTATGCCAGCGTGCCGCCGGCCGAGCGCCTCGAGCGCGCCCAGGCCGCGCTCGAGGCCGTCGGCCTGGGCGCGCGCACGGGGCACCGGCCCAGCGAACTGTCGGGCGGACAGCAGCAGCGCGTGGCGATCGCGCGCGCGCTGATCAACCGGCCGCCGGTGCTGCTGGCCGACGAGCCGACCGGCGCGCTCGACACCAGGACCGGCGAGGAGATCCTCGCGCTGTTCAAGCGGCTGCGCGACGAGGGGCACACCGTGGTGCTGATCACCCACGATCCCGACGTGGCCGCCCATGCCGACCGTACCTACGTGATGCGCGATGGCGAGCTGGACGAAGAGCCGGGATTGGGGATGAACGGACGTGCGTCCGTTGAAAGCGGGGATTCGGGATTCGGTTCCGATCCCAATGCCGATCCCAATCCCCAATCCCGAATCCCCAATCCCGGGTCCACGCCATGAACTTCATCGACGTCCTGCGCACCGCGATCTTCGCGCTGCGCGGCAACTGGATGCGCAGCGCGCTGACCTCGCTCGGGGTGATCATCGGCATCGCCGCGGTCATCATCATGGTGTCGGTGGGGCAGGGCACGCAGGCCGAGATCGAACGCCAGCTGTCGGGACTGGGCGCGCAGAAGCTCGACATCGGGCCGAGCGCCGGCCGCTCGCCGGGTGGCGCGCGGATGAGCGCGAGCAGCTTCTTCACCCTCAGCGAGGGGGATGCCGATGCGATCCGCCAGGAGATCCCGGAGGTGCAGTACATCTCCGGCTCGCTGCGCGGCAGCAGCCAGGTGGTCTACGCCGAGCGCAACTGGAACAGCAGCTGGCGCGGCGTGCAGCCCGACTTCCTGGAGATCAACGGCTGGCAGGTCGTCAACGGCAGCGGGTTCGAGCCGCAGCACTTCACCGGCGCCGAGCGCGTCGTGCTGCTGGGAGAGACGGTGCGCCGCGAGCTGTTCGGCGAGGAGACCGGCGTCGGCGAACAGGTCCGCATCGGCCGCACGATCTTCACCGTGCTCGGTACCCTGGGCAGCAAGGGACTGAGCGGGTTCGGCAGCGACCAGGACGAGATCCTGATGGTGCCCCTGGACACCGCGCGGCGCCGGCTGATGGGTGCGATGGGGTTGCCGGCCGGCGCGGTGATGGACATCTCGCTGACCGTCGCCGACGCGCGCGACCTGACCTACGTGCAGGGCGAGGTCGAATCGCTGCTGCGCCAGCGCCACCGCATCGGCCCCGGCGATACCGACGACTTCCAGGTGCGCAACGTCTCGCAGATCGTCGCCACCCGCAACCAGACCACCCAGCAGATGTCCTGGCTGCTCGGCGCGGTGGCGACCATCTCGCTGATCGTCGGCGGCATCGGCATCATGAACATCATGCTGGTCTCGGTGACCGAACGCATCCGCGAGATCGGCCTGCGCATGGCGGTCGGCGCGGGGCCGTCGGACGTGCGCCGGCAGTTCCTGGCCGAGGCGATGCTGCTGTCGCTCGGCGGCGGCGTGCTGGGGATCGCGCTGGGCGTGGTCGGCGCGTTGCTGGTCGGTCGCTACAACACCGAACTGCCGATCCAGCTCAACGGCAACGTGGTCGCGCTCGCCGCCGGCTTCTCGGTCGCGACCGGCCTGTTCTTCGGTTACTACCCGGCGCGGAAGGCATCGGAACTCGATCCGATCGAGGCCTTGCGGCAGCAGTAGAGGCCGCGAAGAAAGGGCGCCGGAAGGCGCCCTTTCTTCTGCTGCATTCACGCAATCAGCGCGTGTAGAGCAACCGGTTCGGCGAGCCGGTCCCGGGATTGCTGACCCGGTTCGGGGTCGAGTTGCTGTAGAGCCAGTTGCGCACCGTCGCCGGCGAGGCCGACGGATTGTTGGTCAGGTACAGCGCCGCGGCGCCGGCCACATGCGGCGAGGCCATCGAGGTGCCGCTGATCGTGTTCGACGCGGACGTGCTGGTGGACCAGGCCGAGGTGATCGAGCTGCCCGGCGCGAAGATGTTGACGCAGCTGCCGATGTTGGAGAACGAGGAGCGCGCATCGGTCGACGTCGTCGATCCCACCGTGACCGCGTTGGTGACGCGCGCTGGCGAGTAGTTGCACGCATTGGCGCCGTTGTTGTTGCCGGCTGCGACGACGACCGTGACGCCGCTTCCGATCAGGTTGTTGATCGCGGTGTCGGTCGTGGTCGCCGCCGGGCCGCTGAGGCTCAGATTGGCGACGGCCGGCAGCACGCGGTTGGCGCGCACCCAGTCGATGCCGGCGATGATCGTCGAGTTGGCGCTGCCGCCGGTGCAGCCGAACACCCGCACCGGCACCAGCCGCACCTGCTTGGCGACGCCCCAGGTCGTGCCGCCGACGGTGCCGGCGACATGCGTGCCATGCCCGTTGCAGTCGTTGGAGCCGCGTCCGTCGCTGATCGCCGAGTAGCCCGACAGCAGGCGCGATCCGAACTGCGTGTGGCCCGCGAGGATGCCGCTGTCGATGATGTAGGCGCGCACGTTCGCGGCCAGCGGATCGTAGATGTAGGTGCCGTTCAACGGCCGATCGCGCTGGTCGACGCGGTCGAGGCCCCAGGTCGCACCGGTCTGCGTGGCCGACAGTTCGACGTAGCCGTCTTCCTCGACGAAATCGACGCGCGGATCGTTGAGCAGGCTCGCCAGCTTGCGCTCGTCGGCGCTGACGACCATGCCGTGCAGCGCATGCGTGTAGAGCCGGCTGACCTTCAGATCATGCTGGGCGGCGACATCGACCACACGCTTTTCGACCTCGGCGGCGACTGCCGCATCGGGCGAGGCGATGAACGCCTTGTCGAGGCGGCCGGCGAGCCGGTCGGCATCGACGCGTTCGCGGATATCGTCGCTGTTGAAGACGACGATGTATTGGCCGGGAATCGCATTGTCCACTTTGCGCAGTTCCCCGGCGAAGGCGGGCGAGGCGAGGACGGTGGCGACGGCGAGAACGAGCAGGCGCTTCTGGATCATCTTGAATTCCTTGATGAAGGGTGGCTGACGTGGTGTATCCCCTGTTCCTGGACCGGTTCGTCGCGCGTGCGCGCCGAACCGGTCGTCCGACGCTGGCGGGGCCGAGGACAGGTGTCAATGAACGGGGACACGTGCACACCCGGTGTCCGCTTGCGCTGTGCGCGGCGGCACGGAAAACGCGCTGTAACCGTTTCAAGCGCAGACGGGAATCATTCCCGTCGCGCAGGCTCGGCAAACAATGGCCTGCGTCGAGCAAGGCCGCATCGGCTGCTTGACGTCACGGCGCTGCGTGACATCCTGTCATTCCGGCGAAGGCCGGAATCCGGTGCGGCGGCCCCCTCAACGCACCAGATACGGCCCGATGATCGCCCGCCACATCGCATAGCCGGCGGCGTTCATATGCAGGCGGTCGGCGATGAACAGGTCTTCGCGCGGCATGCCCTCGGCGTCGAGCATTGGCGTGAACACGTCGATGTAGGCGACGTTGCGCTGGGTCGCGGCCCAGTCGCGCAGTGCCTGGTTGGCGTCGCGCTGCACGTCCAGCAGGTGTGCGCGCGACGGGCTGGGCTTGATGCCGAGCAGGGCGATCGGCGTACCGGGCTGGACGCTGCGGATCCGGACGACGAATGCCTCGGTGTCGGCCAGCACCTGCGCGGCCGAGCGGCCCTCGGCGATGTCGTTGTCGCCGGCATAGAGCACGATCTGCCGCGGGCGATAGCGCAGGGCCACCTCGTCCGCGTACCACACCGAATCGCGGACCTGCGAGCCGCCGAAGCCCCGGTTGAGGACCGGGACATCGGGGAAGTCGGCGGCCAGCGTCTCCCACATCCGCACCGACGAACTGCCGGTGAAGACGATGGGGCGTTCGGGTGGCGGTGTCGCGGCGTCCTCGGCCGCGAAGCGCGCCATGTCGGTGGCCCATTCGGGCGACGACACGGGGTCCAGGTCGTCCGGCACGCCACCATGGCTGGCGCAGCCCGCGAGCAGGGCTGCGGCCAGCAGTCCGGCGATGCACAAGGCGTGGCAGCTGCGGGAGAAATCGGGAATACGCATGGCGTCGTTTCACCTGGGAGATCCGCCAGGCAGTCAAGCAGTCGCCGCCCGGCAATGCAAACCGGGGCTGCCGTGGCCGTGCGGGCGATGTGTCAGAATTGCCGCATCGCGACTGCCCGACACCTTCGGCCCACCATGTTTTCGACTGTTCCGCGGTCCGTACGGGACCGCAGCGTGGTGCGCTCTGGGCGTCGTGCCGTCCGGTGGGCGCGGTGAGTGATGGCGGACGGGATCGGTCATCGTCCCCGCGGCTTCGGGCGCATGTTCCGGGCGGCGGTGTGGTCCTGCCAAGGGCTGCGCGCGGCCTGGCTGCACGAGTCTTCGTTCCGGCTCGAGGTCTACCTGCTGGTGGTGCTCGCGCCGCTGGCGCTGTGGCTGGGCGGCGATGGCGTGGAACGTGCGCTGCTGCTCGGCAGTTGCCTGCTGGTGCTGGCGGTGGAGCTGCTGAACTCGGCGATCGAAGCCGTGATCGAGCGCTACGGCCCTGAATTCCACGCGCTCGCGGGGCGGGCCAAGGACATGGGCTCGGCTGCGGTGTTCGTCACGATGATCAACGTACTAATGGTGTGGGGCCTGATCCTGCTGCCGCGCTGGCTGTGAGCGTGATGGCGACCAGGCGCTGCGCCGTTCGAATCTCAATGAGGATGTGTCCCCCATGATGGAATTGCTCACCGACCCGCAGGTCTGGATCCTGCTGATCACGCTCAGTGCGATCGAGATCGTGCTCGGCATCGACAATCTGGTCTTCATCTCGATTGCGGTCGCCAAGCTGCCGGTCGAGCAGCGCGAGTTCGCGCGAAAGTTCGGCATCGCGGTCGCGTGCATCACGCGCATCGGCCTGCTGCTGATGCTGGCCTGGCTGGCCGGGCTGACCGACCCGCTGTTCGAACTGTTCGGGCGCGGCATCTCGGTACGTGATCTGGTGCTGATCCTCGGCGGCCTGTTCCTGGTCGTGAAGGGCGCGATGGAGATCCGCGAGCAGCTCAAGGGCGAAGACGGCGAAGCGCACGGCACGGTCGGCAAGGCGACCGCCTCGTTCGGCGCGGTCATCGCGCAGATCGCGGTCATCGACATCGTGTTCTCGCTGGACTCGGTGATCGCCGCGGTCGGCATGGCCGGCGATTACGTGCCGGTGATGGTCTGCGCGATCCTGCTGGCGGTCACGGTGATGCTGGTGGCCGCGCAACCGCTGGGCAAGTTCATCGACGCGAACCCGACGGTGAAGATGCTCGCACTGGCCTTCATCGTGCTGATCGGTCTGTACCTGCTGCTGGACGGGTTGGGCGTGCACATCCCGAAGGGCTACATCTACGGATCGATGGGCTTCTCCGCCGCGGTGGAACTGCTGAACCTGTGGGCCAAGCGCAATGCGATGCGCGTGCGCGGCGAAGCCACGCCGCCGGTGGACGAGCCGACCCACCCGCTGCCGCGCTGATCCAATGACGATCCTCCACCAGATCGATCCGATCGCGCTGCAACTGCCGCAGGTCGGCGCGTTCCACCCGTCGGTGCACTGGTACGGCGTGATGTATCTGCTGGCCTTCGGCGTGGCGTGGCTGCTGGGACGCAGCCGGATCCGTGCCGGGCGCCTGCCGGGTGTCGATGTCGAGCAGTTCGGCGACCTGTTGTTCTACGGCATCCTCGGCGTGATCCTGGGCGGCCGGATCGGCTACGTGCTGTTCTACGCATTCGGCGATCTGCTGCGCGACCCGCTGATGCTGGTCAAGGTCTGGGACGGCGGCATGAGCTTCCATGGCGGCCTGCTCGGCGTACTGGTGGCGGCCTGGTGGTGGACGCGCAAGCAGGGTCTGCACTTCTTCGACGTCATGGATTTCGTCGCGCCGTGGGTGCCGCCGGGCCTCGGTCTTGGCCGTATCGGCAACTACATCGGCGCCGAGTTGTGGGGCAAGTACACGCAGGCCGGATGGGGCGTGGTGTTCCCGACCGATCCCGCGTTCCGCGGCTGGTCAGCCGAACGCCTGCAGAGCGAGTTCGCGACCGGCGCGCTGGACCAGTTCGCCCGCCATCCCTCGCAGCTCTACCAGGCGTTTCTCGAAGGGCTGGTGATGTTCGTCGTGCTGTGGGGGGTCTCGCGCAGGCCGCGGCCGCGCTATGCGGTGTCGGGGCTGTTCGCGCTGCTCTACGGCGTGTTCCGCTTCATCGTCGAGTTCGTCCGCGTGCCCGATGCCGAGCTCGGCTATCTGGCCTTCGGCTGGCTGACGATGGGGCAGGTGCTGTCGCTGCCGCTGATCGCGCTCGGCGTGTTCCTGCTGTGGCGTTCGCGCAGCGCACCGATCCTGCAGCCGGTGCCACCCGCGGCTACCGTCGATACGAAGTAGGCGATGCGCGCACCGCCCCGATTGATCCGGAGATCGCGATGAAGCAGTACCTCGATCTGCTGCAGCACGTCCTCGACCAAGGCGCCGACAAGTCCGACCGCACCGGTACCGGCACGCGCAGCGTGTTCGGCTGGCAGATGCGCTTCGACCTCAGCGCCGGCTTCCCGCTGGTGACGACGAAGAAGCTGCACCTGCGCTCGATCATCCATGAGCTGCTGTGGTTCCTGCAGGGCGACACCAACGTGGCCTATCTGCGCGACCACAAGGTCAGCATCTGGGACGAATGGGCCGACGCCGACGGTGAGCTTGGCCCGGTCTACGGCAGGCAGTGGCGCCGCTGGACAACGGCCGATGGCCGCACCATCGACCAGATGCAGTGGCTGGTCGACGAGATCCGCCGCAATCCCGATTCGCGGCGGCTGGTGGTCAGCGCCTGGAACGTCGGCGAGCTGTCGGAGATGGCGCTGATGCCCTGTCACGCGCTGTTCCAGTTCTACGTCGTCGACGGCAAGCTCAGCTGCCAGCTCTACCAGCGCAGCGGCGACATCTTCCTCGGCGTGCCGTTCAACATTGCCAGCTACGCGCTGCTGACCCACATGGTCGCGCAGGTGACCGGCCTGGGCGTCGGCGATTTCGTGCACACGCTGGGCGATGCGCACCTGTATTCGAATCACTTTGATCAGGCGCGCGAGCAGCTGACCCGCACGCCGCGTGCGTTGCCGACGCTGCGGCTCAATCCGGAGGTGACCGACCTGTTCGGCTTCCGCTTCGAGGACATCGCGATCGAAGGCTACGATCCGGCGCCGGCGATCAAGGCGCCGATCGCGGTCTGATCCGATGCAGCTGACCCTCGTCGCCGCCCTCGACCGGAACCGCGGCATCGGCCGCGGCAACGCCATGCCCTGGCATCTACCCGACGACTTCCGCCACTTCAAGGCGCTGACGCTCGGCAGGCCGGTGCTGATGGGGCGACGCACTGCCGAATCGCTGGGACGCGCGCTGCCCGGACGCAGCAATCTCGTGCTGAGCCGCAGCGGGCGGGCGCCGTTCGACGGCATGCAGGTGGTTGCGACGCTCGACGAGGCGATCGTCGTGGCGGGCGCGCAGAACGCGAACGAGCTGTGCGTCATCGGTGGCGGCGAAATCTACACGCTCACGCTGCCGCGGGCGGACGTGTTGCAGCTGACCCATGTCGACACGGCGGTCGACGGCGCGGATGCGTTCTTTCCCGCCTGGGATGCCGCGACGTGGCGCGAGGTCTCGCGCACCCCGCATGCGGCCGATGCGCGCCATGCGCATGCCTTCGAGTTCGTCGAGTATCGCCGCGCCTGATCAACGCGCGGCGCGCACAGTGGGCGGCTCCGGCCGGTAGTGGCCGATGATCGTGTGATCGAACAGCAGGTCCTCCTCGCGCGTGCCGCGGGCGATGTTGTGCAGGATCAAGGGCGTACCCGCCGCGCTGCGGCGATCCGACACGATGCCGATGTGCAGCTGGCCACTGCGCAGGCGCCAGGCGACGATGTCGCCTGGCCGGAAATCCGCGGGCCTCTCGCCGATCGGGCGTTGCCAGCCCTGCCGCTCGAACCAGCGCATCTGGTTGGGCACGCGCCGGTGATCGATGTTGCGATCGGGCGCGCGGGCGCCCCAGTCGCGTGGATACGCGGCGAATGCGGTGCGCATGTCCTCGTGGATCGCACGCTGCAGATCCAGCCCCTGCGTGCGCAGGGCGCGCACGATGACATCGGTGCAGACGCCTCGGTCGTCGGGCACGTCGCCGCCGGGATAGGACAGGCGCGCGTAGGCGGGGTCGTAGCGGACGGTCACGCCGACCTGCGCACGCGCGGCGTCGACCAGTGCCGGCATCGCGGCCGCCTGCACGGCAATGCAGGACAACAGGGCGCCCAGTGCGAGCCGCGCCACCACCCGCATGCGCGTCAGGCCTGGCCCTTTCGCGGCGGCAGGCCGGACACGTCGCGACCGGGCACCTGCACCAGGTGCAGCGTTTCGGCATCGAGCTGCAGCGCGGTGAGCTTGCCGCCCCAGACCGCGCCGGTATCGAGCGCATGCACGCCCAGGCCCAGGAACAGGCCCAGCGTCGACCAGTGGCCGCAGACGATCTTCAGGTCGCGCTCGGCGCGTCCGGGCACTTCGAACCAGGGATAGATGCCGGGCTGCTGGGTGCCGGGCGTGCCCTTTTCCTCGAACGCGATACGCCCGCGCGGCGAGCAGTAGCGCATGCGCGTGAACACGTTGATGATCGCGCGGTCGCGGTCGTAGCCGGTCAGGTTCGGCGACCACGCGGGGCGATCGCCGTACATGTTGCGCAGCAGCTTCCTGTAGCCCGGACCGCGCAGCTTGTGTTCGATCTCGCGCGCATGGCGCTGGGCGAGGTCGACGTCCCAGCGCGGCGCCAGGCCCGCGTGCAGCATCATCCAGCCGAGGTCGCGGTCGACATGCAGCAGCGGACAGGCGCGCAGCCAGTCCAGCAACAGATCCCGGTCATGCGCGAACAGCACGCCCTGCAGGTCGGCGTTGACCTTGCGCTGGTCTTCCTCGCGTCGCTCCGCGATGGCCAGCAGCGAGAGGTCGTGATTGCCGAGCACGCTGACCACGTTGTCGCGCAGCGAATGCACCAGCCGCAGCGTCTCGATCGATTCGCCGCCGCGGTTGACCAGATCGCCGCAGAACCACAGACGGTCGACCGCCGGATCGAAGCGGATCGCTTCGAGCAGTCGCTGCGTGGGGTCGTAGCAGCCCTGCAGATCGCCGATCGCCCAGACAGCCATCAGTGCAGGGTTCGCGGGATCGAGAGCGTGAACGGCGGGATCGGCGCATCGAACTGCGCACCGTCGTCGCCGACCATGTCGTAGGACCCCTCCATCGTGCCGACCGCGGTCGAGAGCACCGCGCCCGAGGTGTAGGTGAAGGCTTCGCCGGGTTCCAGACGCGGCTGTTCGCCGACCACGCCGTCGCCGTGCACTTCCTCGGTCCGGCCATTGGCATCGGTGATGACCCAGTGGCGGGCCATCAGCTGCGCGGGCAGACGGCCGGTGTTGCGGATGCGGATGGTGTAGGCGAACACGTAGCGGTCGTCGTCGGGCGTCGATTCCTCGTCGAGGAAGCGCGTCGCGATCTGGATCTCGAGGGTGTAGTCGGCTGTCTCGTCCATGCTGGAGACAGTGTATCCGCAGGCCATGAATGCTTCGACTACGTCGTCACCGGATGGTTCGCCAGACGCACGAAATCCGCGACCGCGAGCTGCTCGGCGCGCAGTTGCGGATCGATGCCCGCAGCCGCGATCGCATCGCCGTCCATGACGTCCGACAGGGCATTGCGCAGCGTCTTGCGGCGCTGGCCGAACGCGGCGCGCACGATGTCGGAGAAGCGGCGTGGATCGTCGATGCCGACGGTTTCGGGTGCGCGCGGCTTCAGCCGCACGACCGCCGAGTCCACCTTCGGCGGCGGACGGAATGCGCCGGGCCCGACGACAAACAGCATCGTCACTTCGCAATAGGCCTGCAGCATCACGCTCAGGCGGCCGTAGACCTTGCTGCCCGGGCCGGACGCCATGCGCTCGACGACTTCCTTCTGCAGCATGAAATGCATGTCGGTGACGACTGCCGCATGGTCGAGCGCGTGGAACAGGATCGGCGAGGACAGGTTGTAGGGCAGGTTGCCGACGAGCCGGATCGGCGCGTCGCCCGCGAGCGCGGTGAAGTCGACATCGAGCACGTTCGCGTGGATCAGGTTCAGTTCGCCGTGCGTGGCGGCCTGCAGGGTCAGCGGTTCGAGCAGGTCGCGGTCGAACTCGATCGCGGTCAGCGCGCCGTGGCGCTCGAGCAGCGGGAAGGTCATCGCGCCCTGGCCCGGGCCGATCTCGACGAGCCGGTCGCCGGGCTGCGGATTCACCGCGAGCACGATGCGATCCACGACGCCGCGCTCGTGCAGGAAATTCTGGCCGAGGGATTTCTTCGGCGGCTCGGAGAACGCGCCGGGCGCGGCAGGGGAACGCATCATCGTGTGGTCAAGCCGAAGCGTATGGAGGGGGAGATCACAGCAGGCGGGTACCGGGCGCGACGTCGCCGTCGGGCATGCACAGGCGCACGTGGCCATCGGCATCGTGGAAGCCGGTAACCAGGCATTCGGACATCAGCGGCCCGATCTGCTTCGGGGGGAAGTTGACCACGCCGACGACCAGCCGGCCGACCAGCGCCTCGGGCGCGTAGTGCGCGGTGATCTGCGCGCTGGACTTGCGCACGCCGAGCTCCGGGCCGAAATCGACATGGAGGATGTAGGCCGGGCGGCGCGCTTCCGGGAACGGCTCGGCCGACACCACGCGGCCCACGCGCAGGTCGACGCGCATGAAATCCTCCCAGCCGATCGTGCCGTCCGCGCTCATGCCGCGCGCCTGCGGTTGCGGCCGAGCGCGCTGCACTGTGCGATCGCGGCGAACAGGCTCGACGGGTCGGCGCGGCCGCTGCCGGCCAGTTCCAGCGCGGTGCCGTGGTCGACCGCGACGCGCGGGTAGGGCAGGCCGAGGGTCAGGTTCACCGCCGATTCGAAGCCGGCGTACTTGAGCACCGGCAGGCCCTGGTCGTGGTACATCGCCAGCACCGCGTCGACGTTCGCCAGGCGCGCCGGCAGGAATGCGGTATCCGCTGGCAGCGGACCTTCGAGCAGCAGGCCGTGCGCGCGCAGGCGCTCGAGCAGCGGCGTGATGGTCTCGATTTCCTCGTGCCCGAGATGTCCGGCTTCGCCCGCATGCGGATTGAGGCCGAGCACCGCGATGCGCGGCGCGGCGATGCCGAAATCCGTGCGCAGCGCAGCGTCGAGGATGTTGATGACGCGTTCGAGCAGCGGCGCGGTGATCGCGTCGGGGACGTCGCGCAGCGGCAGATGGGTGGTCGCCAGCGCGACCCGGAGCGTCGGGTTGGCCAGCATCATCACCACATCGCAGCCGGCATCGTGGGCCAGCAGTTCGGTGGTGCCGGTGTAGGGCACGCCGCCGGCGTTGATCGCCGCCTTGTGTACCGGGCCGGTGACCATGCCGTCGAAGCGGCCGTCGCGGCAGCCGGCCGCGGCATGCAACAGGCCGTCGAGCACGCTGCGGGCGTTGCGCGGATCGGGGATACCGGAGGCGGTGGCCGCGGCGTGCGGCAGTTCGATCAGGCGCAACGTGCCGGGCGCCACGTCGGTGGCTTGCGCATCGGTGAAGGCGATCGACAGGCCGATCGCATCGGCCGCGCGTTGCAGGGTGGGACGGTCGCCGATGGCGACGAGGTCGCAGTCCCAGGCGCGCCAGGCGGCGCGCACGCAGAGTTCCGGCCCGACGCCGGCCGGTTCGCCCGGGACCAGCGCCAACCGGACGGATCGCATCTCAGCCGCCGCTGCCGATCTCGGGATCGCGGTTCGGACCGACGCGGACGCTGACATAGGCTTCGCCGCGCAGCTCGCGCACGTAGCGGTCCCACTCGTCCTCGAGCTTGCGCTGGCCGATGGCCTCGCGCGCCTGGGCACGGCGGTTGTTGTCGTTGCCGGCGGTCTGGCGCGTGGCCTGGCGCTGGACGATGTGCCAGCCAGCCTGCGTGCGGAAGGGCTCGGAGACGTCGCCGTCGCCGATCGCCGCGACCTGGCCGCCGAAATCGGGGCCGAACTCGTCCTGGGTGAACCAGCCGAGATCGCCGCCGTTGGCCTTGGTGGCGTTGTCTTCGGAGTCCTCTCGCGCGACTTCGGCGAAGTCGGCGCCGCCGACGATGCGGGCGCGCAGGCTGTCCGCGCGGCCCTTGGCGGCGGCGTCGTTGCCCGGCTCGCTGCGGATCAGGATGTGACGCGCCTGGTATTCGGTGACCGAACCGGTATCGGCCGATTGCGAGGCCTCGCGGCGGTCGACCAGCTGCAGCAGCTGGAAGCCGCTGGGGCCGCGGATCGGGCCGATCGTCTGGCCCGGCTGCAGCGAGGTCACCGCGGTCGCGAACGCAGCCGGAATCTCGTCGGCGCGGCGCCAGCCCAGATCGCCGCCCTCCAGCGCGTTCGGGCTGTCGGAATAGCGCACGGCCGCGGCGGAGAATTCCATCTCGTTGCGGTCGAGCAGGGACTTGATACCGTCGATCTTCTGCTGGCCGGTCTGGATCTGCTCCGGCGTCGCGCCTTCCGGCAGCGCCACCAGGATGTGCGCCAGACGGTACTGCGCGCCGGTCGCTTCGGCCGACAGCGCCGCATCCACCTCGGCATCGCTGACCGAGATGCGGGTCTGGGCGAAGCGCTGGCGCATGCGCTGGATCATCAGCTCCTCGCGCAGCGAGGTGCGGAAGTCGTCGAACGACATGCCGTCGCCCGCCAGCTGCTGGCGCAGCTGATCCATCGTGAAGTTGTTCTGCTGGGCGATCGCGGCGATGGCCTGGTCGACCTCCTGGTCGCTGACGCGCACGCCTGTGCGCTGCGCGTTCGCGGTCTGCAGGCGCATCGTGATCAGGCGCTCCAGCACCTGGCGCTCGAGGATCTCCTGCGGCGGCAACTGGTCCTGCCGGGTCGCGTACTGGCCGCGGATGTTGGCGACCGCGCGCTCGAGCTCGCTGGCGAGGATCACGTCCTCGTCGACGACGGCGGCGATGCGGTCCAGCGGCTGCAGGTCCTGCGCGTGCGCAGTCGATGCGAACAGCGCGGCGGCGGCCGCGAGGGAATAGATCAGTGTCTTCATTGGCTCAGGCCGGGGGTCAGGGTCTCATCGTCGTCGCTGTTGCGCAGCTCGGACGGCGGCACGAGATAGAGGTCATCGCGGTAATAACCGAGAATAGCACGGCGCAAACGGTCTTCCGTGTTGGGTCCGGCCGAGCCCAGGCCCTTCAGTTCAAGTTCGAACATGATGGCGTTGTTCAGTTCGCCCTGGCGGTTGCGCAGGTAGCGGCGGCCGACGACGCGCGCCGCGAGGCAGCAGCTGTCCCACTGCACGCCGGCGACCGCCTCGAGCAGGCGATTGTCGGTGAACGAGTAGTAATAGCGGCCCACGATGCTCCAGGCCGGGCTGATCGGGTACAGGAAGGACAGGTCGGCCTGCTCGATCAGATCCGCACGGCGGCGATAGGCGAAATTGACGATGCCCTCTTCGCCGATCAGATAGCGCGTCCGCAGCGACATCAGATCTTCGCGACGGAACTTGGGGTCCCACTGGTAGCCGGCACTGACCGTCCAGCGGTCGTTGATCGCGTAGGTGGCGTCGGTGACCCAGGCCGAACGGCCCTGCTCGACCTGCGTCTCGCCGGGGGTGGTGACCCGGGAATCGGAGAGATAGACGATCTGCCCGAGGCTCGCGGACAGCTTTTCCTGTCCATCGGATTCCCGGATCAGGCGCGTACTGACGGCCATCGTGACCTGGTTCGCGTCCGCCTGGCGGTCGGCGCCCGAGTAGCGGTTGTCGCGGAACAGCTGGCCCCAGCCGAAGGTCAGCGGCGTGGTGTCGAACAGCGGCAGCGCGGACTGGTCACGATACGGAGAATTGAGATAGAACAGTCGCGGCTCGAGCGTGTGCAGATACTCCTCGCCACGCCAGCTGGTGTTGCGGTCGAAGAACAGGCCGGCGTCGATCGAGCTGATGGGCTGGCTGCGGCTCGGGGAGCTGTTGCTGTAGAGCGCCAGCGTATCGGCGGGTACAGGCTGGTTGCCGGGAATGCCCAGTTCGGCGCGTGCGCGCTGCTCGGCGATCTGGTCGGCCAGCGCGCGATCGAGCGCATAGCTGGTGTGGCGCCAGGCCAGCGTTGGACGCACGAACCACGCCGCGCCTTCGAATGGCAGCGAAATGTAGGGCTTGAGGTCGAGTCGGCTGCCACCCGGGCGCGCGGCATCGTCGAGATGCGCGAAACGCGTCGCGGTGGTGTCGACGCCGGCATTGATCCAGCGGCCGTAGGGGCGCTGCCACGTGAACGATGCGTGCGGCAGGCGGTTGTAGGGCAGGACCGATTCGCGAAGCGTGTAGTCGGTCAGCATCTGGTAGTCGCCGAGTACGCTCGCGTTCCAGTAGCCGCGATCGCCGGACCTGCCCTGGCCGAACACGCCGATCTGGCTCAGCGCGCTGACCGACGAGATGCCGTCGACGTTGTTGCTGGAGTCCTCCAGATACCTTGGATCGCTCATCCAGGTCAGGTTGGCGCGGCCCTGCCAGGTCGGGTTGATGTCCAGCGAACCGCCGAAGCCCAGGAACGCGCGGTCGTCCTTGCGCCGGTTCTCGACGATCGGCACCTGCTCTTCTTCCAGTTCCCGTTCACGGCTGGCCAGCTTGTCCGACGGCAGATAGGCCAGGTCCAGCTCGCCGCGCGCGCGATCGGCCTGGAACCGGAACTCGGTACCCAGTTGCACGCCACGCCGGCTCATGAAGCGCGGCTCGAGCGTCATGTCGTAGTTCGGCGCGAGGTTGAGGTAGATCGGCTGGGTGTAGTCGAAGCCGTTGCGGCCGGACTGCGAGATGCGCGGGAACAGCAGACCCGACAGGCGGCGTTCGTCGATCGGGAAGCGGAACCACGGCACGTACAGCACCGGCACCTTGCCCACGCGCAGGGTCGCATTGCGCGCGGTGCCCATGCCCATGTCGGTGTCGATGTCGATCTGCCCGGCCTTCAGTTCCCACCAGCGGTCGCTGGGCGTACAGGTCGAGTAGGTCGAGCCGAGCAGGGCGCCGATGGTGCCGTCCATGCGGATGTGGTCGGCGCCGCCATTGCCGCGGCGTGCGGTCAGCTGGTACTGCACGCTGTCCATGCGGTAGGACTCGGCGATCGTGTCGCCTTCCACGCGATCCGCCACCACGCGCATGCCGCGGTCCTGGTAGCGCACGTTGCCTTCGGCGACGAAGGTGCCGTCGTCCTGCGAGAACTGCAGATCGTCGGTGCCGAGGAACTGGTCGCCGCGGCGCAGGGTCACGTTGCCGCTGACGTTGCCGGTGAAGTCGCTGTCCACGCCGGACAGGCCGTCGAAGGCGTCGCCGTCGATATCGGTGGGCTGCCGCTCGCGGTCCTCGATCGTGCCCACCGGTGCCTGTGCATCGGTGAAGGCCGGCACCGCGTCCTCGATCGGGCACAGCGCCCAGTAGTTCGGACGCTGCCGGTCGTCGGCCTGTGCGGACAGCGAAACCGCGATGCAGAACGGCAGGGGGAGCAGGCGGAGGGCTGTGCGCACGACGGATCCGTTCAGCGGGAAAAACGGGCGCCAGCATGACCGATCCACCGGGCAGCGGCAATGCGGTCTCCATACATCCTGTTCACCTGCGATCTCGATGGATTTCGCGCCGCTGCGATACCGGCTGGCGACATGTCAGCCAGCCAATGCGCGCAAATGCGCGACACTGCTTTCGCGCAGCGCCTGGAGGTCGTAACCGCCCTCGAGCATCGAGACGATCCGGCCCTCGCAATGCCGCTCGGCGATGGTCACGAGTTCGCCGGTCAGCCAGCCGAAATCCTCGGCGTCGAGCTGCAGTTGGGCCAGCGGGTCGCGCCAGTGCGCATCGAAGCCTGCCGAGATCATCAGCAGTTGCGGCGCGAACGCATCGATCTCGGGCAGCAGCCGTTCGCGCCAGGCCTCGCAGAAGCGCCGGCTGCCGGTGCCGGCGGTGAGCGGCAGATTGAGGATGTTGCCGACCCCACGCTCGTCGCGCCGCCCGGTGTCGGGAAACAGCGGCAGCTGGTGCGAGCTGACGTACTGCACGCGCGGTTCGGCCTCGAAGATCGCCTGGGTGCCGTTGCCGTGGTGCACGTCGAAATCGACGATCGAGATCCGGGTCAGGCCGTAGCGCTCCAGCGCGTGCGCGGCCGCGACGGCGATGTTGTTGAACAGGCAGAAGCCCATCGCGATGTCGGCGGTGGCGTGGTGGCCCGGCGGGCGCACCGCGCAGAACACACGGCGCTCGCCGCCGCCCTGCACCGCGTCGACCGCGGCGACGCCGGCGCCGGCGGCATGCAGCGCGGCCTGGGCCGAGCCCGGCGAGAGCACGGTGTCGCTGTCGAGCGGGATGCGCCCGCTGGGCTGCGAATCGAGCACCGTCGCGAGCAGCGTGGCGTCGTGGACGCGCAGCAGCTGGCCGCGGGTCGCGGGCGGCGCCTGGCGCAGATCGAGATCGGGGAAGGCGGCGCGCAGCGCCTCGATGACGGCGGCCAGGCGCTCGGGGCGCTCGGCATGGCCGGGACCGGTGTCGTGGTCCAGCAGGCCCGGGTGCGAGAACACCGGCACCCGCCGCTGGTCACCGCCGCCGAAGCCAACCGGATGATGCATCGCTCAGCGCCGCCGCTCGTGGTGCCACAGCACCTCGCCGTGGCCGCTGGCGCGCGCCAGCACCCGGGCGAGCACGAACAGCAGGTCCGACAGCCGGTTGAGATAGCGCACCGCCTGCGGGCGGACGGCCTCGACACGCGCCAGCGCCACCGATTCGCGTTCGGCGCGACGGACCACGGTGCGGGCGATATGACAGCGCGCCGCCGCCTCGCCGCCACCGGGCAGGATGAAATCCTTCAGCGGCGGCAGGTCGTCGTTGTAGCGGTCGAGCTGCTGTTCGAGGCGCTCGACATCGGCGTCTTCGATCGCGGCGTGGCCGGGAATGCACAACTCGCCGCCGAGATCGAACAACTGGTGCTGCACGGTCGTCAGCAACTCGCGGATGTCGTCGGGCATCCCGGCGGCCAGCAGCAGGCCGATCGTCGAGTTGGCCTCGTCGACCGTGCCGTAGGCGGCCACGCGCAAAGAATCCTTGCCGACCCGGGCGCCGTCGCCCAGGCCGGTCGAACCGTCGTCGCCGGTGCGGGTGTAGATCTTCGAGAGGCGGTTGCCCATCGGCGCGAAACGTCAGTCGGCGTGCAGCGGACTGGCGCCGGTCGCCGGCTTCGGCAGTACGCGCGTCAGCAGCACGTGGGCCATCGCGGCGGTGCCGACGTACAGGGCGGCGGTGCGCATATAGGGCAGCAGCCAGTCGCTGTAGTTCTTCCACCAGCCGGCGAGCGTGGGATCGGCGACCGACGCGCTGATCCAGTAGAAGCTGCCCTGCGCCAGCAGATGGCAGGCCGCGACCGAGGCCACCAGGGCGACGACCAACTGGCCGATCGCGACCGGCGCGGAGGCGGACAGGTGACGACGCAGCAGGCCACCACCGGCCCACAGCGCGAAATACGCGGGCACCAGGCACCAGTAGGCCGGCGATACGCAGTAGTGCTGCCAGAACGACAGGCCCTGGCTGGTGACGACGAACCAGTCCACCGCGACCGCCAGCGCCATCAGCGCCGGGAACGCCCAGCGCTGCCAGTTCGCGAGATAGAAGCCGCCGATGAAGAAGACCGCCCACGAGGCATCGGGGATCGCGGCGAAGTGGTGCAGCCGGGTCGCGGCCATCAGCGCGGCCAGCAGGGCGAAGATCGTGGCGCGGCGGGCGGTGAGGGTCATCGGAGAGCTCCGGTGCAACGTCGGGTCGAACCCGCATTCTAGCGGAGCCGCAGTGCGGGGCGCAGAGGGCGGCGCGTATCATCGCGGCCATGGTCGAAACACATCCAGAACCGGTGCATCCGGTGCTCATCGTCGGCGGCGGTCTGGTCGGCGCCAGTCTCGCGATCGCGCTGGACCGTGCCGGCGTCGATGCCGCCCTGGTCGAAGCCACGCCACCGGCGTCGATGCCGGCGGTCTTCGACGAGCGCAATCTCAGCTTCGCCGAGGTCACCGTGAGCGCGCTGACCGCGCTCGGCGTGCTGCAGAAGCTGCGCGCGCCCGGCGGGCCGATCCGCGAGATCCACGTCAGCCGCGCCGGCGACTTCGGCCGGGTGAAGCTGGCCGCGGCCGACTACGGGCGCGCGGCGTTCGGGCAGGTCGTGGTCGCGCGCGATTTCGGCGAGGCGCTCGAAGCGCGTCTGACGGAACTGCCGCGACTGGTGCGCTACCGGCCGGCGCGCTTCACCGGGTTCGACGGCATCGAGGACGGCCATCGCGTGGTCCGGCTCAGCGGGCCGGACGGCGAGAGCCGCGTGCGTGCATGCCTGGTGGTCGGCGCCGATGGTGCCGAGAGTGCGGTGCGCCAGGCGCTCGGCATCGACGCCGAGATCCACGACTACGCGCAGACCCTGTTCATCGCCCGCTTGCGCACCGCGCGTGCGCCGGATGGTCGCGCCTTCGAGCGCCTGACCGATACCGGTCCGACCGCGCTGCTGCCGCGCGGCGACCGGCAGTACGGTTTGGTCCACGGTGTCGCCAGCGACACGGCCGATGCCGTCGCCGCGCTCGACGACGCGGCGTTCGTCGCGCGCGTGCAGGCCGCATTCGGCTGGCGCGCCGGTCGCTTCCTCTCGGTCGGTCCGCGCAGCCGCTATGCGCTGCGGCGCGTGGTCGCCGCGCAGACCATCGCGGATCGCGCCGTGCTGGTCGGCAACGCGGCGCAGAGCCTGCATCCGATCGGCGCGCAGGGCTTCAACCTCGGTCTGCGCGATGCGCTCACCCTGGCCGAATGCATCGCAGGCGCCGACGATCCCGGCGTGCCCGGACTGCTCGAACGCCACGCCGCACGCCGCCAGGACGACCGCAGCCGCACGCTCGCGTTCTCCGATGGGCTCGCGCGCGTGACGTCCAATTCCGCGCGCCTGCTGCGGCCGCTGCGCAGCCTCGGGCTGCTGGCGATCGACCGCGATTCGGCGCTGCAGGCGATGCTGGCCGGCGGCGCGATGGGCTATCGGGGCGACGTGCCGATGCTGTGCCGTGGAGCCGCCGCATGAGCCGCCGCGAGCGACGCGATGCCGTGATCGTCGGGGGGGGCGTGGTCGGCGCCGCGTGCGCGCTGGCGCTGGCCGCGCAGGATCGCGACGTGGTGCTGGTCGAGGCGCGTGCACCGGCTGCGTGGTCGGCGGCGCATCCCGATCTGCGCGTCTATGCATTCGCGCACGACAGCGCCGGCCTGCTGCGTTCGGTTGGCGCCTGGGACGATGTCCGTGCTGCGCGTGCGCATCCCTACCGGCGCATGCAGGTCTGGGACGCGGGCGGCGGCAGCGAACTGGTGTTCGATGCCGACCAGCTCGGCATGCGCGAGCTCGGCTGGATCGTCGAACACGGCCTGCTGGTCGACCGGCTGTGGGCACGCCTGGCCGCGGCCGGCGTCGACGTGCGCGCACCGGCGCAGGTCGAGGCGCTGGAGCAGGACGCCGACGGCGTGACCCTGCGCCTCGATGCGGGCAGCCGGATCGAAGCGCGTCTGGCGATCGCCGCCGACGGCGCCGCCTCGACGCTGCGCACGCTCGCCGGCATCGGCACCCGTGCGCACGACTACGCGCAGGCCGGCGTGGTCGGCTATGTCGACAGCACCGGGCCGCATCGCGATACCGCGTGGCAGCGTTTCCTGCCGACCGGTCCGCTGGCGCTGCTGCCGGTCGAACAGGGCCGCAGTTCCATCGTCTGGACGCTGCCCGCCGATGAAGCGGCGCGGATGCGCGAACTCGACGACGCGGCGTTCGGCGATGCCTTGACGCGCGCGTCCGGCGGCCGGCTCGGCACGCTGACGCCGGTCTCGCCACGCGCCGCGTTTCCGCTGCGGCGGCAGCTGGCCGATGCGCAAGTGCAGGGCCGCGTGCTGGTGATCGGCGATGCGGCGCACGTCGTGCATCCGCTGGCCGGGCAGGGCGTGAATCTCGGCCTGCGCGATGTGATCGGGCTTGCGGACAGCGTCGCCGATGCGCGTCGTCGCGGCGCGCGCTGGGATGCGCCGCAACGTCTCGCGCGCTGGGCGCGCACGCGGCGCAGCGAGAGCGCGGTCGCCGCGCATGCCTTCGAATCGATCAACCGCGCGTATTCCAACGAGGCGCTGTTGCCGGTGCTGCTGCGCAGCCATGCGCTCGGCATTGCGCAGGCCCTGCCGCCGCTGCGCAATCTGTTGTGGAAGCGGGCGGCGGGACTTTGAGTCCGGCGTTCCGATTGCTGATTGCCACACTGCTGGCGTGCGCCGCGGCACCGGCGTTCGCGATGACCCAGTGCCCGGTCGAGTCGGTCAAGCCGGGCGGGTTCGTCGTGCTCGGTTACGGCGTGCTCGCGCTCGCCGTGTGTATCGGACTCGCCGCGCCGGTGTTCACGTGGCGACGCACCCGAGACGCACGACCGGGCAAGCGCGCGGTGTGGCTCGGCGGCGCTTGCCTGGTGATGTTGGGCATGTGGCTCGCCGGCCTGATGATCTGGCTCGGCGCTTTCGTCCTGCCCTGCTGATCGCGCGCCGTCAGTGCGCGAGCGCAGGCTTGCCGCGCATGCGCCGGACCAGCGCGATGATGCCCACCACGATGCCGCCGGCGACGATGCCGACCACCGCGTTGATCACCGTCGGCAACATCGCGCCCAGCACCACGCCGACTTCCGGCAGCGCGCCCAGGCCGGTCGCCGCGTCGTCGATCCAGGTCTGCACGTCGTGCACGCCGTGGGTCAGGATGCCGCCGCCGACGAGGAACATCGCCGCGGTGCCGACGATCGCCAGGGTCTTCATCAGCCATGGCGCGACGCGCAGGATGCCGCGGCCGATCGCCTGCGCCGCGCCGGATGCGCGCCTGCTCAGGTACAGGCCGGCGTCGTCGAGCTTGACGATGCCCGCGACGAGGCCGTAGACGCCGGCCGTCATCAACGCCGAAATGCCGACCAGCACGCCGACCTGGGTCGCGAACGCGGCGCCGGCGACGGTGCCGAGGGTGATCGCGATGATCTCGGCCGACAGGATCAGGTCGGTACGCACCGCGCCGCGGATCTTGTCGCGCTCGAATGCCACCGGATCGACGTCGGTGCCCGCGAGCGCGGCGGTGCGGCCCGGCTTGGCGGCGTCGTCCTCGGCCTTGTGCAGCAGCTTGTGCAGCACCTTCTCGAAGCCCTCGTAGCAGAGGAACAGGCCGCCGGCCATCAGCAGCGGCGTGACCAGCCACGGCAGCCATGCGCTGATCGCCAGCGCGGCAGGCACGAGGATCAGCTTGTTGCGCGCCGAGCCCTTGGCGACCGCCCAGACCACCGGCAGTTCGCGGTCGGCCTGCACGCCGGTGACCTGTTGGGCATTGAGGGCGAGATCGTCGCCGAGCACGCCGGCGGACTTGCGCGCGGCCACCTTGGTCATCAGGGCCACGTCGTCGAGCACGGTGGCGATATCGTCGAGCAGGGTCAGCAGGCTGGACGCCATGCGGGTCAATCCGGTGGGGAGGGCGCGCGCAGTATGCAGCGCCGGTGTGGCGTCCGTGTCAGCGCCTGTTCAAGGACCCCAGCGCATGGCGGCTGGGCTCGCGATGGATCTTGAACAGGTTCTGGGGTTGCGCTGAAGACATGTCATTCCCGCGAAGGCGGGTTTTCAACAGCCGCATGGCTGGTCATCCAGCGCCTGTGCGTTCAATGGCGTGAAAGCCCACTGGATTGCCGCCTTCGCGGGAATGACGAGCTGGTTCGAGGTGATCAGTGTTGCCTCAACGCGCGAGCGCCCAGGCGGCGAGGCCGAAGGCCAGCAGTGCGACGGTGCTCGCGACCACCGCAAGGACCTGCGCGCGCAGCAGGCGCTGTTCGACACGCGCCGCGCCCAGTTGCAGCGCCTCGATGGTCTTCTGCATGTCGGCGGCCAGCTTGCCGATCGAGTCGGCGTTCTGGCTCGCGGCGTCCTGCAGTTCGGTGATCTGCGCATCGATCATGTCGTTGCGGCGCTGCTGCCCCAGATCGACGAGGGGCGGCGGCGTGCGGGTGAAGATCGGCCGCGCCAGCCGGACGATCTCCGGCAGGTACGGGGCGACGACGGTGATCCAGCCTGCTGCCATGACGCGCTCCCGGGGTCCGAATCAGTCGACGCTGGCGTAGACCGTGATCTCTTCGCGGTCGTGATACAGCTGGCGCGCGCGGATGATCAGGTTCTCGTGCTCGCCGGCGTTGTTGGCGAACAGGTCCAGCGCCAGCAGCGTTTCCTGCCAGCGCTTCTTCATCGGCAGCTTGAGGTTGAAGACCGCGTTGCGGCACCAGCCTTCGCGGAACCAGGTCGCCATGCGCTCGGCGACCTTGCGCGGCTGTTCGACCATGTCGCAGACCAGCCAGTCGACCGCGCCGACGGGCTGGTAGCGGAAGCCGTCGACGCGGTGATGGTCGACCAGGCCGGTGTCCATCAGGTCGGCCTGCATCGGCCCGTTGTCGACCGCGACCACGCGCATGTGTTCGCGCGTCAGCACCCAGGTCCAGCCGCCGGGCGCAGCGCCCAGATCGACGGCGCGCATGCCGGGCTTGATGCGCGCATTGCGCTCGCGTTCGGTCAGCAGCGCCATGAAGGCTTCTTCGAGCTTCAGCGCCGAGCGCGACGGCGCATCGGCATGCGTGCGCAGACGCGGAATGCCCATCGCCCACGGCGCGCTGTCGCCGACCACCGACTGCGCGATGTAGGCGTGCGTGCCCGACACGAAGAACACATGCAGGCGCGGGAAGCGCGTCTCGTCCTTCTGGCTCAGGAAGCCGCGCTTGCGCAGCGCCGGACGCAGCGCATTGCCGAAGCTGCGCGCCAGGCCGGCGAGCTGCTTGCCTTCGTCGGAATCGGGATGCTCGACCATCAGTTCGCCGTGGCGACCGCGCCCGGCCAGCACGTCGAAGATCGGCGTGATGCGGTCGGTCGGGTCGAGGTCGCGCAGTTCGGCCAGCAGCATCAGCTTCTGGCGCGCGAAGATCAGTTCGCGGAACGGCAGTTCGCTGGTCAGCGACGGGCCGTTGTCGGAATGGAACAGCACGTAGCCATCGCCGCGCCTGGTTTGCGCGTAGCCGGCGACATGCACGCCGGCGGCGCGCTCGGTCAGTTCCGCGGCGAGGTCGGGCTCGAAGCCGGGGCGGCAATAGCAGAGCAGGCCGCTGATCGCATGCAGCGGCGAGGTCGCGTCGTCGGCCGGCCCGGCGACGGGATCGGTGTGATCGGTATCGAGATCGCGCATGTCAGTACTTCGCCCCGTCGGTTTCGCCATAGGTGCGCAGCACCGCGCGCGCGTCGTCGCGCAGCAGGTCGCGCACGACGTCGATCCCGCGCTGGTTCAGCGCGCCGATCCAGTCTTCGGGCAAGGGGCCTTCGTCGAACGGCGTCAGTGTCTCGACGTCCTCGGCACGCGCGCCGATCAGCAGCCGGTCGATGCCGGCCCACACCGTCGCGCCATAGCACATGCAGCACGGCTGCGAGGACGTCGCCAGCGTGACCGGGCCGCCGCGCTCGTTGAGGCGCGGCGTCTGCAAGCGCTGCTGCGCGAGCATGTAGGCCATCGTTTCGGCATGCGCGACCGAGCAGGTATGCGGCATCACCCGGTTCACGCCGACGGCGATGATGCGGTCGTCGCTGCCGAACACGGCCGCGCCGAACGGACCGCCACTCTGCGCCTCGATGTTCAGGCGCGAGAGGTCGATCGCGAGCGCGACCTTGGCGTCGTCGCCGGCGTAGGCGCGCGACACGTCGACGTGTTCGTGCACCCACGCGGGCAGGGTCAGGTGGACCTGGGCATACAGCATTGGAATTTCCGGAAAAGAAGCGGGGATCAGCGCAGCAGGCTGCCCGGTGCGGGCGCCTCGCAGCGCGAGTTGACGCATGCGCAGGACTGGATCTCGACGAAGCCGCAGACGCCGGCGATGCCGCGGCGCGCGCAATCGGCCTGCACCGCCTGCGGATCGACCTGCGCGTTCGCATTGACGCAGGCCGGCTGGTAGCCGCAGCAGCTGCCGACGTTCTTGACCGCGCAATCGCTGTCGACGCGGCAGCTGGTGTCGAGATCCGGCACGCCCGACGGTGCGACGGGTCGATCGATGACCGGCGCATTCGGCGGCGGCGCGGCCTCGGCGACCGGCGGCGCAGGCGCCGCGCACGCCACCAGCGCCAGCAACAGCAGGGCAGGCAACAGGCGGAACGACAGGGCGCGCAGGCGGATCATGCCGGGGATGTTACCGCCCCCGCGTGTCGAGCGCCCGCCGGAGCCGGCGGGCTCGAGCGTCCTGGCGTCCGGATGGAACGACCGGTATACGCGCGATAGAGAGATGTCGCGGGTGTACCGCAGCGCCTCAGCTGGCCGACTTGTCCCCGGCCCAGGTATCGCGCAGCGTCACGCTGCGGTTGAACACCGGTCTGGCCGCCGTGTGGTCGACGCGGTCGGCGACGAAGTAGCCCAGGCGTTCGAACTGGAACGACTGCTCAGGCGCGGCCGCTGCGGCAGCCGGCTCGACGTAGCCGGTCACGCTGCGCTTGGACTCGGGATTGAGATGGTCGCGGTAGGTCTTGCCGGTCGACTCGTCGTCGGGCTTCTCGACCACGAACAGCCGGTCGTAGAGGCGGACCTCGGCCTCGACCGCGTGCGCGGCACTGACCCAGTGGATCGTGCCCTTGATCTTGCGGTTCGCGCCGTCCATGCCGGGACGCGATTCGGGATCGAGCGTGCCGCGCAGTTCGACGATCGCGCCGCCCTCGTCCTTGATCACCTCGTCGCAGCGCACGATCCCGGCACCGCGCAGGCGCACTTCGCCGCCCGGGATCAGCCGCTTCCAGCCCTTGGGCGGCACTTCGGCGAAGTCGTCGTGCTCGATCCACAGCTGGCGCGAGAACGGCACTTCGCGCGTGCCCTGCGCCTCGTCCTTGGGGTGGTTCGGGAAGCTCAGGGTTTCGGCGTGGCCATCCGGCAGGTTGGTCAGCACCAGCTTCAGCGGATTGACCACGGCCATGCGGCGCGGCGCGCGCGCGTCGAGATCGTCGCGCAGCGCGCCTTCGAGCACCGAGAAATCGATGACCGAGTTCTGCTTGCTGATGCCGACGCGGTCGACCAGCAGGCGCAGGCTCGCCGGCGTGTAGCCGCGGCGGCGCAGGCCCTGCAGCGTGTACATGCGCGGATCGTCCCAGCCGTGGACCAGGCCCTCGCCGACCAGTTGGGTCAGCTTGCGCTTGCTCATCACCGTGTAGTTGATGTTGAGGCGCGAGAACTCGATCTGGCGCGGCTTCGCGGCCACGACCGGCAGCCCGCGCTCGGTCAGCGACGCCAACAGGTCCGGATTGCCGGCGAGGTCGACCCGATCCACCACCCAGTCGTACAGCGGGCGGTGGTCCTCGAACTCCAGCGTGCACAGCGAATGGGTGATGCCCTCGACGGCGTCGCCCAGCGCGTGGGCGAAGTCGTACATCGGATAGATCGGCCAGGTGTCGCCGGTGTTCTGGTGGGCGACCTGCTTGATCCGGTACAGCGCCGGGTCGCGCAGGTTCATGTTGCCGCTGGTCATGTCGATCTTCGCGCGCAGCGTACGCGTGCCGTCGGCGAATTCGCCCGCGCGCATGCGCCGGAACAGGTCCAGGTTCTCCTCGACGCCGCGGTCGCGGAACGGCGAGTTGCGGCCCGGCTCGATCAGCGTGCCGCGGTACTCGCGTACCTGTTCGGCGGTGAGATCGCAGACGAAGGCGTCGCCCTGTGCGATCAGCTTCTCGGCGGCGCGGTAGTAGACGTCGAAATAGTCCGAGGCATGGCGCAGTTCGGCCCACTCGAAGCCAAGCCAGCGCACGTCGTCCTCGATCGCGCGGACGAACTCGAGGTCTTCCTTCTCCGGGTTCGTGTCGTCGAAGCGCAGGTTGCAGCGGCCGTCGAACTCGGCGGCGATGCCGAAGTCCAGGCAGATCGCCTTGGCGTGGCCGATGTGCAGGTAGCCGTTGGGCTCGGGCGGGAAGCGCGTGCGCACCGCCGCGTGCTTTCCGCTGGCCAGATCCTCGCGGACGATCTGCCGGATGAAGTCCTGGCGTGCCGGGGGGGCTGGATCGGTCGAGGGAACGGCGGATTCGGCGGAAGACATGGAGGCTCGGGCGGCGGCTGCGGAAGAGCCGTGCAGTGTAGCGGACGGTCCACATGCGACGCGTCCGTGTCGCGTGTGACGGAGTGGGTGCAGTTTCCGTGATCTACTCCTGCCATAATTCCGTGACGGCGGTACGGAAACCCTGGCGCGCGATTTGCTTGAGCAGGGCAGGGATGATCCGGGGCGGAATCGGGGAACCATACATGCGCGTTCGGGCGCATTCGATGTTCGATGCATGCCGATTGCGTACGTACGCGGTCGACGGGCAGGTCTGTCGATGGAGATGAACGCCACGCGCGCGTTGCCTGGCCACGGATGGGTGCTCGCCGCCTGCCTCTTGCTGCTGATGGGCCTGTTCGCCGCGCTGGTCTCGACGACCCAGCTGCGACCGGAGGAAAGCCGGCCGGTCGAAGTCGAGCCGCTGTCGGACGGTGTGCTGCAGCTTCGCTTCGCACTGCCGGACGACGGCGCGGAGCGCTGGGCCCTGTGGTTCCCGCGCGAACCGGTCGACCGCCTGCAACTGGTGTCCGCCGACGGCTGGCGCAGCGAGGCCCTGGACTTCTTCCGCGTCGGTGCGGACGAGGGCATCCTGCCGGCCGGGTACGCGTTCCTCCTGCCCCGCAATGCACGTGGAGCCATGGTGGTCGAGGCCGAGATCGAAGGCGGGCTGCACGGCAGCCTGCGCCCGGTGCTCGCGCAGGCGACCGACATCCGCCGGGTGGAGCGCTCCGGGGTCGCACTGGCGGGCGCCGTCTATGGCGGGCTGCTGATACTGGCCGCGCTTGCCCTGGCCTTGGCCTATGCCTCGCGCGACCGCTTGTTCATCGGCTTTTTCGGGTTCACCGTCGCGCTGGTGCTGTTGCTGCAGGCGATGAACGGACATCTGTACGGGCTGCCGGGCGTGCGGTTCTTCGGCCTGTGGCAACTGCAGGGCCTGTCGGCGTTGACGCTGATACACGCGGCGGCCGCGCTGTGGCTGATCGAGGCCTACACGATGCCCGGTCGCGGATACCGCCAGGCGCGGCTGGTGCGCGGCATCGGCATCGGACTGATCGCACTGGCGGCGGTGTGCCTGCTCAATCTGCCGCGGCTGGCGCAGATCTCCCAGGTATTGAGTGCGGTGGGCTGGACGCTGGCCGGCATCGCGATCTTCGGCATGCTGGCCGACGCCGCGCGGCGTGGCGTGTCCATGGCCTGGGCGCTGACGGTGGCGACCGCGTTGACGGTGCTGACGGGCGTATGGGTGGCGTTGGCGCGACGCGGACTGGCGCCGCAAGGCCCGCTGCTGCATTACGGCTATCAGGGCGCCGCGGTCGCGTTCGCACTGCTGCTCGCCCTGGCGCTGACCCATCGCATCGGCGACTATCGCGACCAGCGCGACCGCGACCGTCTTGCCCGCCAGGACACCGAGCGCAGAATGCGCCGCGAGGCGGCGCGCGCGGATCTGTCCACGGCGTTGCAGACCCAGCTCTATGGCCTCGATCCGGGCGAGATTCCGTGGCAGGGGTTCCGGCTGCTGATGGACCACCTGCTGCCGCTGGTGCCCACCGAATCCTGTGTCGCGGTGCTGCGTGGCTATCAGGGCCGTGACCACCTGCTGGTCGAGCCATCCGATGCGCTGCCGTCGGTCGAACACGAGATCAACCGGCGCGGGCTGATCCTGCGTCGGCAGGCGACGGCCGGCCTGGCCGTGCAGCAACCCGTGCAGCCGTCGGCGGGCGGGCCGGTCGTAGCGATGGAAGCGCTGGTGCCGTTCCAGGTGCGCGCGCCCGGCTGGGGCGTGCTGCTGCTGCGCCGCGCAGGCGGCGAGGGCTTCACGACCGACGAGATGTCGGTGATCGGCGAACTGGTGCGGGTCCTGCAACTGCATGTCGACCAGGCCGCGGCCGCGGTCAAGCTGCGCCGCTCGGCGGAGATGGATGCGCTGACTGGCACGATGAACCGCCGCACGATCGACATCTGGATCGAACGCATCTTCGCCGGGGCCCAGCGCAGCGGGCAGCCGGTCTCGGTGCTGTTCATCGATCTCGACCACTTCAAGTCGGTCAACGACCGCTTCGGCCACGGCTGCGGCGACGAGTGCCTGCGCGCAGTGGCGACGGCACTGCGCAGCGTGCTGGTGGACGCCGACATGTTCGGCCGCTACGGCGGCGAGGAGTTCGTCGCGGTGCTGCCGGGCCGTGACGGCGCCGAAGCGCGCGCGGTCGGCGAACGCATGCGCGCTGCGGTCGAGAACTGCGAGGTGCGCCACGAGGGCCAGCGCGTGCGGCTGACGGTCAGCATCGGCATCGCCACGCGCCAGCGCGGCGAAGACAGCCCGACGGCCGCGATCGCCCGCGCCGACAAAGCGCTGTACGCGGCCAAGCGACAGGGTCGAAACTGCGTGCAGGTGGCGCCCGCGGTCTTCAGCTGAAGACCGCCGCACCGCGACGCGGCGCGTCTCCCGCGAGTGCGAACCGGATGTGCGACTGCGACGGACGGGCGTCCTTCATGGCAATGGCCTGCGTCGCCGAAGGCATGGGTCCGCGATTCCGGCCGGCCAGGCAATGCTGGCTGTTGTGCTCGCCCGGGACCTTGCCGCGCGAGTGGATTCGGGCTCGCCCTCACCCTGGCCGGCAAGCCTGAAGCGCCGCAAGCGGATGCCGCCACGACCGGCCTGGAGCCCTTGGAAGCAGGCGTGCTCGCCCGCATGCAGGGCGGACGGCGATCCGCCGCGCCCCGGAGACACTGCAATGCTTGGAATCGGAGCCTGGAAACAGCGGCTGCCGCGGTCCCGGGACGCGCTGCCCGGTCGCGAAACGCCCGTTTCGCTGCACAACGCGCATGCGGTGCACGGTCGTCCATTGCAAGGCGCGTTCGAGGGCCTCGAGCAGGTGCAGTTCGGCATGGGCTGCTTCTGGGGCGCGGAACGCAAGTTCTGGTCGTTGCCGGGCGTGGTCACGACGGCGGTCGGCTACGCCGGCGGGGTGACACCGAACGCGACGTATCGCGAAGTGTGTTCGGGACAGACCGGGCATGCCGAAGTCGTGCTCGTGGTCTACGACCCCGCGCAGATCGCGTTCGAAACCCTGCTGCAGACGTTCTGGGAAAGCCACGACCCGACCCAGGGCATGCGCCAGGGCAACGACACCGGCACCCAGTACCGCTCGGCGATCTACTGCACGACGCCCGGCCAGGCTGCGCTGGCGCACCACAGCCGCGACGCGTATGCGGCGAAGCTGCAGGCGGCGGGCTACCCGGACATCACCACCGAGATTCTCGACGCGGCGCCGCCGTTCTACTACGCCGAGAACGAGCACCAGCAATACCTGCACAAGAATCCCGGCGGGTACTGCGGCATCGGCGGCACCGGGGTGGCGTGCCAGGTCGGCGTGACGCTCTGAATCGATGCGGCGAATCGTGCGGCGCCCGGGTCGGCGCCGCACGCAGTGCAATCAATGATCGGCGGGCGCGACTTCCAGGACGCGCAGGCGCAGGGTGCGGCCGCCGCTGGCGGGCCAGTCGATGCGCTGGTCGATCGTCAGTCCCAGCAAGGCGGTCCCCACGGGCGCCAGGATCGACACGCGACCGGCGTCCACGTCCGCTTCGTGCGGGTAGACGAGGGTGAGTGTGTGTCGGGTGCCGGTGGCGTCGTCGATGCACGTCACGCGTGCATGCATGGCGACGGTCGCGTCGGCGGGCGCATCGTCCGGCAGCAGGTCGGCGCGATCGAGTTCGCGCTGCAGCGCAGCTGCGCCGGGGTGTCGCCGGTAGGTCGGTGAATCGAGCAAAGCGTCGAGCCGCGCCAGATCCTGGCGGGTGAGACGGATCGACGGTGCGTCGGAGGGCGGCAGGCCGCTTGTGGAGTGCGATGACATCAGGATTTCCTCGGATTGGAAGGGCGCTCGAACGACACCCATGAGAAAGGCGGCGCAGTGCGCCGCCCGGGGGCCATTGTGCCGCGTCCAGCCTGCGCGGGGCGCGACTCAGGCCGCGGCGTGCGCGAACAGCGCAGGCGGCAGATCGCGCAGCACACCCGCCAGCTCCAGCAGGAACGCGTGCATGGCGGAACTGCGGCGCCAGACCAGGGCGATGCGCCGGGTCGGGCGGGTGTCGCTGAAGTCGAGCAGGCGCAGGTGCGGCGACGGCGCGACCGGTGGCCGTGTCGCCAGTACCGGCAACAGGGTCACGCCGACGTTCGCGGCAACCATCTGCCGCAGCGTTTCCAGACTGGTCGCGCGGAACTCGGCGTGTTCGCCGGCGCCCGACAGGCGACAGACGTCCAGCGCCTGTTCGCGCATGCAATGACCATCCTCGAGCAGCAACAGCTTCTGCGACGACAGTTCCTGCAGGCTCAGGCGTTCGCGTGCGGCGAGCGGGTGCTGGTCGGACACCGCAAGCAGGAACGGTTCCTCGAACAGGAACTCGGCATGCAGGGCCTCGTCGTCGACCGGCAGCGCGAGGATCGCCGCGTCGAGGCGGCCGTCGCGCAGCCGCGTCAGCAGCACGTCGCTCTTTTCCTCGACCAGCAGCAGTTCCAGGTGCGGGAAGCGGGCGCGCAGCGGCGGGACCGCGTGCGGCAGCAGGTAGGGGCCGAGGGTCGGGAACACGCCCAGGCGGATCGAGCCGGCTTCGGGATCCATGCTGCGCCGGGCGAGTTCCTTCATCTGCTCGACGTCGGCGACGATGCGGCGTGCGCGGTCGGCGACCTGCACGCCGATCGGCGTCAGCATGACCTTGCGCGGCGCGCGCTCGACCAGGGCGACGCCCAGTTCCTCCTCGAGCTTGCGGATCTGCGTCGACAGCGTCGGCTGGCTGACGAAGCAGGCCGCGGCGGCGCGGCCGAAATGCCGCGCATCGGCGAGCGCGACCAGATATCGCAGGTCGCGCAGGTTCACGCGGTGCGCTCCGGAACTGTCCCGCATCGCGCGGGCGCCACCGCTTGGCGCTGGGCGCGCGCCGCGCGCTGACTCATGCGGCTTCGGCCTCGGCCGCCGCGGCGACCGGCGTGCGGATCAGGTGGTCGAACGCGCTGAGCGCGGCGGTCGCGCCCTGGCCCATCGCGATGACGATCTGCTTGTAGGGCACCGTCGTCGCATCGCCGGCGGCGAACACGCCGGGCACCGAGGTCTGGCCGCGGTCGTCGACGATGATCTCGCCGCGCGGCGACAGCGCGACGACGCCCTTGAGCCATTCGGTATTGGGCAGCAGGCCGATCTGCACGAACACGCCCTCGAGTTCGACACGGTGGCTGTCGCCGCCGACACGGTCGCGGTAGACCAGCGCGTTGACCTTCGCGCCGTCGCCGAGCACCTCGGTCGTCTGCGCGCTGGTCACGATGCGCACGTTCGGCAGGCTGCGCACCTTGCGCTGCAGCACTTCGTCGGCGCGCAGCTGCGCGTCGAACTCGATCAGGGTGACGTGGGCGACGATGCCGGCCAGATCGATCGCGGCCTCGACGCCGGAATTGCCGCCGCCGATCACCGCCACGCGCTTGCCCTTGAACAACGGGCCGTCGCAGTGCGGGCAGTAGGCCACGCCCTTGTTGCGGTACTGCTCTTCGCCGGGCACGCCCATCTGCCGCCAGCGCGCACCGGTCGACAGCACCACGGTGCGCGACGTCAGCGACGCGCCGTTCTCGAGCCGGATTTCCACCAGGCCGTCGTCGCCCGCGGGCACCAGCTGGATCGCGCGCTGCAGGTCCATGATGTCGACGTCGTACTCGCGCACGTGCTGCTCGAGCGCAGCGGCCATCTTCGGGCCCTCGGTTTCCTTGACCGAGATGAAGTTCTCGATCGCCATCGTGTCCAGCACCTGGCCGCCGAAACGCTCGGACGCCACGCCGGTGCGGATGCCCTTGCGCGCGGCGTAGATCGCCGCGGCCGCGCCGGCCGGGCCACCACCGACGACGAGCACGTCGAAGGGCTTCTTCGCCGCGATCTTCGCCGCTTCGCGCCCGGCCGAGCCGGTATCGAGCTTGGCGACGATCTGCTCCAGCGTCATGCGGCCCTGGTCGAACTTCTGGCCGTTGAGGAACACGGTCGGCACCGACATGATCTCGCGCGCCTCGACTTCCGCCTGGAAGAGCGCGCCGTCGATCGCCACGTGGCGGATGCGCGGGTTGAGCACGGCGGCAAGGTTCAGCGCCTGCACCACGTCCGGGCAGTTCTGGCACGACAGCGAATAGTAGGTTTCGAACAGATAGTCGCCATCGAGGGCGGCGATCTGCTCGATCGTGTCCTGTGCCGCCTTCGACGGATGCCCGCCGACCTGCAGCAGCGCCAGCACCAGCGAGGTGAACTCGTGGCCCATCGGCAGGCCGGCGAAACGCACGTCGATGTCCAGGCCGGGCGAGGTCAGCACGAACGACGGCCTGCGCGCATCGGTGCCGGCGGCGTCGACGGTGATCTTCGGGCTGGCGTCCTTCAGGTCTTCGAGCAGCGACAGCAGTTCGCGCGACTTCCCGCCATCGTCGACCGACGCGACGATGTGGATCGGGCGCACCGCACGTTCCAGATAGGCCTTCAACTGCGCCTTGAGATCGGCTTCCAACATGGCAACGCTCCTGACGACGGGTGGGGACGTCCGCAACGCATCGCAGGCGATGCATCGGGACCGGGGGAGAGGGGTGGACCGCAACCGGCGCAGAGGGTGCCGGTTCCGGTCCACCCCCATCCGCATATGGCGGGTGGGGGTGGAGACGGCGCGATGGGCTGCGCCGTCGTGTCGCGTGCATCAAATCGGCGTGATTCAGATCCGGGTGATCAGATCTTGCCGACGAGGTCCAGCGACGGGGCGAGGGTCTTCTCGCCTTCCTTCCACTTGGCCGGGCAGACCTCGTTCGGGTTGGCGGCGACGTACTGCGCGGCCTTGAGCTTGCGCAGGGTCTCGCTGACGTCACGGGCGATCGCGTTGTCGTGGATCTCCAGGGTCTTGATCACGCCCTCGGGGTCGATCACAAAGGTACCGCGCAGGGCGAGGCCGGCTTCTTCGATGTGCACGCCGAACGCGCGGGTCAGCTGGTGGGTCGGGTCGCCGACCAGCGGGAACTGCGCCTTGCCGACGGCCGGCGAGGTTTCGTGCCAGACCTTGTGCGAGAAGTGCGTGTCGGTGGTGACGATGTAGACCTCGGCGCCCAGCTTCTGGAACTCGGCATAGTTGTCGGCGGCGTCCTCGACCTCGGTCGGGCAGTTGAAGGTGAAGGCGGCCGGCATGAAGATCAGGACCGACCACTTGCCCTTGAGGCTCTCGTTGCTGACTTCGATGAACTCGCCATTCTGGAACGCGGTGGTCTTGAACGGCTGGACGACGGTGTTGATGAGGGACATGAAAGCTCCTGGACGGGGGAAGGCGGGCGACTTGGGATCGCGGCCGGCGAATCCGGCTGCGCATAGATTAGACGGGGCCTATCGATATTGGAAATCGATTATAAGAATCCAATCGATAGCCTGAAGCTATCGAATCATCGGTCGGGCATCGACGACGGAAACGTTTCCAGCGGGGGCTTGCAATCGCTGCTGCGCTGCAGCAAGATCGGGGTCGACAGGCGTTGCGCAGCGGTTCCGCGCGGCGCCAGCGGCTCCAGGGCCGCGCACCGGGTTCCGTGTCCGTACCTCCCTCCCACACGTGTCACGGAATTTTTGAAGGCGGCTTCGGCCGCCTTCATTTTGTCCGCGGCTCGGCCTCGCCCGGATCCAGGCCGATGAACTGGCGGATCGCCGGCAGCACCTCCGGGGCACGTTCCGGATCGTAGAGCGCCGCGGCGGTGACGAAATGGTTGCCCCCCGAGATGACCTCCAGCGTCGAGTCCACGCCCTTGCGGCGCAGCGCGAAGTCCAGCTTGCGGCTGTTGCCGACATCGACCGTGCGGTCGCCGTCGCCGTGGATCAGCAGGAACGGCGGCTCGTCGCCGTCGACGAACCGCACCGCCATCGCCTCCGGCCACTGGCTGCGGGGGCCGAAGATCTCTTCGAGCTTGCCGCTGATGACGAAATCGTAGGGGCCCGACAGGCCGATCACGCCGGCCAGATCCTTCGGCTTCAGATCGACCGCCGCCAGGTAACGCGCGTCCGTGCCCAGCAGCGCGGCGATCTGCGCGCCGGCCGAGTGGCCTGCGAGGAACACGCGCTTCGGGTCGCCGCCGTACTCGCCCGCGTGGTCGACGGTCCAGCGCACCGCATGCGCGGCATCGCCCATGAAGGCCGGGAAGCCGGCGGCCGGCCAGGTGCGGTAGTCCGCGACGATGGCCACGACGCCGTTCTGCGCCAGCCGGCTGCCGACGAAGCGGTATTGCGCGCGCGTGCCGTACTGCCAGGAGCCGCCGTAGAAGAACAGCACCACCGGCGCGTCGGGCGCGGCGTTCTGCGGCCTGTAGATGTCGAGCGCGAGTCCGCGCGTGGTGTCGTAGACCGCAGTGGCGTCCGGCTGTGTGCTGTCGCGATTGACGAAGCCGAAGAACGCGCTCTGGCAGCCCGAGACCAGCAGGGCGAGCGTGGCGGCGACACAGGCATGGATTGAGCGCATCGGTGATCTCCTCGAGGTGCGACACCATGCCCGGCCGGGGGCCGGCTAGGATGTGAAGTCATGATTACGAACTCGAGTCCTGCGTTGGATGCATTGCTGCGCGACGCCGCCGGCCGCATCGACGCGACCGACGCGCGCTGGCTGCTCGCACATGCCGCTGGCCGCTCGCAGGCCTGGCTGTACGCGCATGCCCGCGATCCCGCGCCCGACGGCGTGGCTGCGCGTTTCGAATCGCTGGTCGCGCGCCGCGCCGCGGGCGAGCCGGTCGCCTATCTCACCGGCGTACGCGGCTTCTGGGGCCTCGATCTGGCGGTGACGCCGGCGACGCTGATTCCGCGGCCGGAAACCGAACTGCTGGTCGAACTGGCGTTGGCGCGGCTGCCCGGCCCGGACGCGCGCATTGTGGATCTCGGCACCGGCAGCGGCGCGATCGCGCTGGCAATCGCGCGCGAGCGGCCGGACGCCGCGGTGCTGGCGACCGATGCGAGCGTCGACGCACTCGCGGTCGCCCGTGCGAACGCGCAGGCGCTGGGCTTGACCCGGGTGCGTTTCGCCCATGGCGACTGGTATGCGCCGCTGGCCGGCGCGCGCTTCGACGTGATCGTGAGCAATCCGCCCTATATCGAAGACGCGGACCCGCATCTGGCACAGGGCGATCTGCGCTTCGAACCGGCCTCGGCGCTGTCGTCCGGTGCCGATGGCCTCGACGCGATCCGCATCCTCGCCGCGGGTGCGATTCCGCACCTCGCGCCGGGGGGCTGGCTGCTGGTCGAACACGGTTTGGCGCAGGGCGCGGCGGTGCGCGCGCTGTTCGAACAGGCGGGCCTCGTCGAGGTCGCGACCGAGCGCGATCTCGAAGCCCGCGACCGCGTGACGCGGGGCCGTGCGCCCGGGGCGCAAAGGGTCGGCTGATAGACTGGCGGCCGGTTTTTCCCGGATCCACGCGCATGCGCCAGCTCTATCCCGCCATCGAACCCTTCGACGCCGGCAGGCTTGCCGTCGACGACCGCCACACGCTCTATTACGAGCAGTGCGGCAATCCGAAGGGCAAGCCGGTGGTGCTGCTGCACGGCGGTCCGGGCGGCGGCTGCAGCCCGAAGATGCGCAGCTTCCACGACCCGGCCAGGTACCGCATCGTACTGTTCGACCAGCGCGGCGCCGGGCGTTCGACACCGCATGCCGATCTCGTCGACAACACCACCTGGGACCTTGTCGCCGACATCGAGAAGCTGCGCATGCATCTGGGCATCGACCGCTGGCAGGTGTTCGGCGGCTCCTGGGGTTCGACGCTGGCGCTGGCCTACGCGCAGACGCATCCGCGCCAGGTCACCGAGCTGATCCTGCGCGGCATCTTCATGCTGCGTCGCTGGGAACTGGAGTGGTTCTACCAGGAAGGCGCCTCGCGCCTGTTCCCGGAAGCGTGGCAGCAGTACATCGCCGTAATTCCTGAAAGCGAGCGCGGTGATCTGATCGCCGCGTTCCACAAGCGCCTGACCAGCGACGACGAAGCCACGCGCCTGGCCGCCGCGCGCGCGTGGAGCGTGTGGGAAGGCGCGACCAGTTTCCTGCACATCGATGCCGACTTCGCGGACAGCCACGCCGACGCGCAGTTCGCGCTCGCGTTCGCGCGCATCGAGAACCACTACTTCACCAACGCGGGTTTCTTCGAGGTCGACGACCAGCTGCTGCGCGATGCCTACCGCATCGTCGACATCCCCGGCGTCATCGTCCACGGCCGCTACGACGTGGTATGCCCGGTGCAGAACGCGTTCGACCTGCACCAGGTCTGGCCGAAGGCCGAACTCGTCGTCACCCCGGCCTCGGGCCATTCCGCGTTCGAGACCGAGAACGTCGACGCACTGGTGCGTGCCACTGACCGCTTCGCCTGATGCACGCGCCGTCGCGACCTGCGGCGACGCGATTCCTCCTCTCCTATCGATGCGCGGCGGCAGGCCTGTCGCGCACAGGAAATTCCGATGTCTGAAGAAGAACTCATCGTCAAGGACAGCAACGGCACCCGCCTCGCCGACGGCGACGCGGTCACCGTGATCAAGGACCTCAAGGTCAAGGGCACCAGCGTCACGCTCAAGCGCGGCACGCTGGCGAAGAACATCCGGCTGACCGACGATCCGGACCTGATCGAATGCAACGTCGAGAAGGTCAAGGGCCTGGTGTTGCGCACCGAGTTCGTCAAGAAGGCCTGAGTGGTCGCGCCCGCGCCTGCAACCCGCTCAATCCGCGGGCGAGCCGTCGGGATTGAAGTCCACCATCCACAGCCCGGCCCAGAGCTTGAGATCCAGCTCGAAGCCTTCGGCATGCTTGCGCATCAGCCAGGCCGGCGCGGTGGCGCGCGGCACGCTGTGGACGACGATCGCCTCGTCGTCCACGCCGCCACCGTCACCGACACGCGTCAGGTCGCGCGCACGCACGAAGGCCACGCGCTCGTTGCTCATGCCGGCGGTGGTCGGGCCGGTCAGCAGCACGTCGACGCGACCGGCCGACCAGCCGGTTTCCTCGATCAGTTCGCGACGCGCGGCGTCTTCCAGCGAATCGGTGGAACCGCCATCGCCGACCAGGCCGGCCGGCATTTCGATGGTGCGGGCGCCCAGCGGCACGCGGTACTGCTCGACGAACAGCACTTCATCGTCGGGCGTCACCGCGATCACCAGCACGGCCATGCCGTTGCCGCCGTGGGTGCGTTCGCAGGCTTCCCAGGTGCCGTGCCGGACCAGCCGCAGCCAGTCGCCCTGGTAGAGGACTTCGGTATCGTCGCGCATCGATGGATTGGTCATGCGCCGATGCTAACGCGCGCCGGTGACGACCGACAGCGTGCTCAGGCCATCGCGGACGGCGCGTAGTCCAGGCCGGCGACGGTGTGCAGGCGCCGACGTGTCAACGGGCCGAAGCGCAGGGTCTCGCACAGTGCGTGCAGCGCGGCGGCATCGGCGGTGCGGCGGGCGAATCCGCGCGTGCCTTCGCCGAGCGGCGCGTCGCGTGAGATCGTCGTCAGCTGCCGGTACAGGCGCGCGGCGTCGGCATGTTGCCGGAGCTTCGGTCCGACCTGGCCGGCGCCGCGGAAGCGCAGGAACTGGATCTCCTCGCTGCGTTCCAGCAGCGCGTCGAGGGTGCGGAAGTGGTGCAGCAGACTCGCCGCGGTCTTGCTGCCGATGCCGGGCACGCCGGGAATGTTGTCGACCGCGTCGCCGCACAGCGCGAGGTAGTCGGCGATCTGGTGGGCTTCGACACCGTGCCGCTCACGCACGCCGGCCGCGGTCCAGCGCACGCCGCGCGCGTAGTCCCACTGTTCGTCCGCGCCTTCGAGCAGTTGCGACAGATCCTTGTCGGCCGACACGATGACGCCGTGATGCGCACGTGCGCGCCCCGCGTGCAGGGCGCTGCCGATCAGATCGTCGGCCTCGTACTCGGTATCGGCCAGCACCACGAATCCGAGCGCGCGGCACAAGGCCTTGCAGTGCGCGAACTGGCGACGCAGTTCGTCGGGCGCCGGCGGGCGGTTCGCCTTGTAGGCGGGGTAGATCCGGTTGCGGAAACAGCTGTCGAGCGCCTCGTCGAACGCGATCGCGATGTATTGCGGGTTCGCCCGCTCGACCAGTTCGGCGAGAAAGCGCGCGAAGCCATGCACCGCATTGGTCGGCCAGCCATCGGCGTCGCGGAACTCGTCGGGCATCGAATGCCAGGCGCGGAACACGTAGAGGCTGGCGTCGATCAGGTACAGCGGCGCGGTGGGCGGCGATGGCGTCGCCTGCAGCGTCTGCGGCGGCAGGGTCACGGCGCGTGCCAGTCGGTCAGCAACGTGGCCGGGTCCGGTCGCTCGCGTTCCGGCGCCTCGATGCGTGGCGTGCCGATGTGCATGAAGCCGGCGACGCGCTCGTGCGCGCCGAGACCGAGCAGGGCGAGGACCTCGGCATCGTAGGCCGGCCAGCCCGACAGCCAGGCGCCGCCGAAGCCCAGCGCCTGCGCGGCCTGCAGCAGGGCGAAGCACACGCTGCCGGCGGTCAGCAGCCGCTCGACCTCCGGGATCGCGGTGTCGTCCGGATCGAGGACGGCGACCACGACGATGACCAGCGGCGCATGCGAGAACCGCATGCGGTCCTTGTCCAGCGCGCCTTCGCCGATGCCGGGATCGCGGATGCGCGCGCGCGCCGCGAGCCGCTCGCCGAGCGCGTCGCGATCGGCGCCGGCGATGCGCAGGAAGCGGAACGGCACGCGCTTGCCGTGATCGGGCACGCGCGAAGCCGAGCGCAGCATGCGCAGCAGGGTGGCGTCGTCCGGGCCGGGCGCATCGAGCTGCCTGGCGGGGATGGAGCGGCGTGCGTCGAGCGCGGCGAGCGCCTCGTGTTCAGTATTTGCGGAGATGGTCACAGATCTGCCGTGGGGGTTCGGGAATCTTATGCACGGGGCATTACGCCTCTTTCCCCTATTCTCTTCCAAATGACGCATCACCACGACATCGGCGCCGGCTCCCGCGCGCGCGCGGCGGGTCCCCGGGCCGCTGCGCGGGTGCTCGAAACGCTGCGCCACGATGCCGTGACTGCGCTCGGTGGGGTGCTGTCGGGCTTCTGGAGCGCGATCGAGGAGCAGGTGCGGCTGGCCGCACTCGCGCGGCACGACTACATGGTCGCGCAGGAAGAGCGCATCGCCGTGCTGGATCTCAGCCAGCGCGCGCTGGAACTCGCCACGCGTTTCCGCACCGCGATCGAAACCGAGTTCGACCAGTGGCTGGCGGACCGTCCGGCGCCGCCGGTGGCCGATGGGCTGTCGCTGATGTCCGAGGGCGAGCTCGAGGTGCATCTCGCCGCGCAGCAGATCATCGAGCTGATGGACCATCAGTTCCTGCACCCGCTCGCCGCGCTCGACGACAGGCTGGACGCGCTGGCCTCGCGGCTCGGCATCGAGGGTGTGCATGCCAACCCGCTGCGTCCCGAGGTCCCGGTCACGGCGTTCATGCGTCTGTTCAAGGCCGACGAGATGCCGGCCGGCCTGCGGACGATGGTGTTCAACCAGTTCGACAAGCGCCTGCCGGGCATCCTCGGCGAGGTCTACGCCAAGGCCAACGCGTCGCTGGATGCCGCCGGCATCGGACCGGGCTCGGGTGCGCCGCAGGCTGCAGCGCGCGTGCAAGCCGCCGCTGCGCCCGCACGGGTCACGCGCCATGACGCCACCGGCGAGAGCTGGGTCCCCGAGGGCGGCGTGGTGGCGCACACGGAGCCAGTGGGACCCGCTGCGACCGTCGGCGCTGGTGCGCCTGTCTACGGACCGCTGTCGGCCGGACTGATGGATGTGCTGGCCGCGAACGGCCACGCACCCGCCGGCGCGACCGCGGCGCGCGGTTATCGCGATCTGGTGCGCGAACAGCTGCACCAGTGGCGCGAGCGTCGGGTGCAGGACATGGCGCCGGATGCGGGCGCGGACGGCGCGGGCGGGCCTGTGCTGGGCATGTCGCAACTGCTGAGCGTCGCCCGGATGCTGCAGGGCGACGACCCCGCGCCCTTCGCACGCGCGCTGGTCGGCGACGACCGCCGCCGCCTCGGTGACGTGATCCGCGACGAACTGCTGCGCGGCCTGCGCGAGCTGGGCGTCGACACCGAGCAGACCCCCCTCAGCCGCGAGGACGAGGATGCGATCGATCTGGTCGGCATCCTGTTCCAGGCGCTGTTCGACGCCAACGATCTGCTGCAGCAGGCGCGCGGCATCTACGGCCGGCTGGTGATGCCCTATCTGAAGGTCGCGCTGACCGACGACTCGATGTTCAACCAGCGCGCGCATCCCGCGCGCCGCCTGCTGGATGCGGTGACCGAGGCCTGCGACGGCAACGTCGGCGACACGCCGCAGGATCGCGACCTGCTCGACCAGGCCGGTCGCGTGGTCGACCGCGTGGTCGACGAATACGAAAGCGACCAGGCGGTGTTTGAATTGGCCGCCGGCGAATTACGCGAGTGCCTCGACCAGCAGCGCCGGCGTGCCGATGTCGCCGAAAGGCGCGCGTCCGAGGCGATCCATGGCCGCGAGCGGCTGCAGCAGGCGCGGCGCAGCGTCGACGACATGGTCGCTTCGCGTCTGTCCGGCCGCCGCCTGACGGCTGCGGTCGCGTTCTTCCTCGATCGCCACTGGCGCCATCACCTCACCCAGACGTGGCTGCGCGACGGGCCGGAGTCGGCGCGGCACCTGGCCGCGATCGGGATCGGCGACGCGATGGTCCAGGTCGACTTCGATGCCGCGCACGCGCTCGGCACCGCGGTCGCCGACGAACTCCTCGCGTTGCAGGTGCCGCTGGCCGAGTGCTATTCCAGCTGCGGCCTGGACGCGAACGCCGCGCGCGATGCGGTGGCACGGATCATCGCCGCGCTGGCGCTGCCGGACACGCCGCGCAGCGTGCATGCGCCGCAGTCGCCCGAGGTCGAGGACGACGTGCCCGATCCTGCCTTGCGCCTCGCCGGCGGCCACGATGCGCTGGCGTTCGATCCGACGATCGCCACGCGCATGCGCCAGCTGCGTGTCGGCCAGTGGCTGCGTCTGGTCGACGACAACGGCCGCGAGTCGGCGGCGCGTGTCGCCTGGATCAGTCCCCTGACCCAGCGCCTGCTGATCGTGAACCGCCGGGGCATCCGCCGCATGGTCGTCTCGCCCGAGGAACTGGCCGCGCTGGTCGGCGCCGGCCGCGCGGTGGTGCGCGCGGTCGATGCGCCGTTCGACGAGGCGATGAAGCAGCTGTGGCAACAGCTCAATGCCGCGAACGATCCCGCCGGCGACGCCGCGACCGCCTGACATCCGTGCGAGTTGCGTCAGGACCCGCGGACAGCGCATGCGTTATTGTCCGGCGATCTAATGGAGGACGGAGTAGGCGCGATGCCCGTGTCGACGCAAGGACCGGGCGAGGCCCTGCGGGCGGAAACGCCCGTGCAATTGATGGACGGAATCCGTCGCGAGGCCACTGCGCGGCTGCTGCCGCTGCTCGGCGAAACCCTGCGCGCCGAACGTGCACGCCTGCAGCGCGCCTGCGACGAGGCGACGCAGGACGCCCCGGCGCACGATGCCGATGCCGAAGACCTGGCCAGCCTGACGGTGCTCGCCGCCGAACTGATCCAGCACGAACACCGCTGGCAGAAGGCGCTGGGTGAGGTGTTCGCCGCATGGCCCGAGCCGCCGGCGTCCCATGCCCGCAGCGCGTTCTCCCTGCTGTCGGACGATGAGCTGCAGGCGCAGTTGATCGGACAGCCGGTGGCCGAGGCGCTGGACCGGCGTTTCGAGAGCGTGCGCGGCATCATCGATCGCCGGCTGTACACGTTGGCCGGTCGTCTGCACTACCGCGGTCGGCCATCCAATCCACTGGCCGCGCGTTTTCTCGTCGAGGGGTTCCTGCGTGCGTTCAAGGCCGGCGACTGCGGCCACCGTCTGCGCGTGTCGTTGCTGCGTCGGTACGAAGCGCTGCTCGATGCCGAACTGGGCGGGCTCTATGCCTGGTGCAATACGCGTCTGGCCGAGGCCGGCTGCGCGCTGGCCGGCGACAGCGACCAGGCGGCGCTGATCGCAGGGCTCGGCGGATCGACCGACACCCTGCCGGCCAACAAGACCCGGATCTGGGAGCAGGGCAATGCGGTCCCGCAGTCCGGCACGGGGGCATCGCCCGCTGCGCGCGCCGATGCGCCACGCGGCAATCTGTTGCGCCGGCATGCGCGGCGCCAGCGCGATGCGCGGCGCGCGGAACTCGACGCCGCCGAACGCAGCTTTCGCCGCGACGAGTTCCTGTCCACGCTCGCGCTGCTGCAGGCCGAGCGCAGCCTGCCGCCCGGCGAGACGCATGCGATCCGGCTGCGCGAAGGCCTCTATGCAGTGGCCGGCGGCCTCGGCATCGACCGCCAGGCCGTCGCCTTCGACGGCGAGCAGGACGAAGCGCTGATCCTGGTCGGCGCGCTGTTCGACCTGATCGCCTCGCGCCATCGGCTGACCGCCGCTGCGTGCGAGCGTTTCGCACTGTTGTCGGTGGCCTGGCTGCATCTCGCACTCGAGGATGCGCAGTTGTTCGAACCGTCATCGCCGCCTGCGATGCAGCTGCTGTCGGCGCTGGTCGAGTTGTGGGACGGCATCGATCCCGACGACCCGCAGTCCATCGAGCAGCAGGCGCTCGCCGACCGTGTCGCCGATGCGGTGCTCGAGGGTCCGCAGGGCGACGGTCGGATATTCCCGGCACAGCTGGCGCAGATCGATGGTGCGCTCGCCGCCAGCCGTCGCCGCGCGGAAGCGGTGGAACGTCGCACCTGGCAGGCCCTGCGCGGTCGCGAACGGCTCGATGCGGCGCGGCGCCAGGCGCGGGTCGAACTGGCGCGTCGGCTCGACGGCCGCCCGCTGTTACCCGCTGTCGCCGGTTTTCTCGATGTCGAATGGCGTCAGGCGCTGGCGCAGTCCTGGTTGCGCGATGGCGACAGCTCCGATCGCTACCGCGACGTGCTGTCGCTGGGCGATGCGCTGGTCGAATCCGACGGGCTCGCCGCGAACGACGGCGGCAGTGCGGTCGCCGACCGCCTGCTCGGCATCCTGCCCGCGCTGCGCGACTGCTGCGTGCAGTGCGGCAACGATGCGAACGCCACCGAGGCGCGGTTGGCCGGCCTGGTCGCCGAACACGCCAGTCCGACGCCGCGCCGGGTGCACGTGCCGACACCGCCGACCGGTGAAGACGCGCCGCTGCTGCCGGACGATGCCGATCCGCAGGCCGGTCTCGCCGACACCACGTTCGCCGAAGGCCAGCGATTCGTGCAGCCCGATGGCGCGGGCGCAGGGCGCACGTTGCGGCTGGCATGGCGCAGTTCGCTCAGCGGCGCCTGCCTGCTGGTCAACGCGACCGGTGCGCGCGAGTGGCTGCTGATGCCGGCCGAGCTGCACGCGATGATCGAAGCCGGCCAGTTGCAGGCGCGCCCCGGCGGCGGTGCGGTGTCCCAGGCACTGGCGACGCTCGCGGCGCAGGCCAGCACGGGCTGATCGATCCGTTGCCGGCGCGCGACATGCCGCGACCGGCGACATGGCCTAGGATGAGGTCGACTCCAGGCGAGGACGATGTCGATGGCGGTGACGATCGGCGTGGCGCGTGAGACCGCGGTGGGCGAACAGCGCGTGGCGCTGACGCCGGAGACCTGCAAGAAACTCGTGGCCGTCGGCGCCGGGGTGCGCGTCGAGCGTGGACTTGGCATGGCCGCCCATTTTTCCGACGACGCCTATGCCGATGCCGGCGCGGCCCTGGTCGACGATGCGCGCGCGGCGTTGTCCGGTGCAGCCGTGGTGCTGTGCGTGCAGCCGCCGGAGGCCGAGCGTCTGCAACTGCTCGATGCCGGCGCGGCGCTGGTCGGCGTGCTGCAGCCCGAAGCCGATGGCGCACGCGGCGACGCGATCGTCGCGCGCGGGCTGGTCGCGTTTCCGCTCGAACGCCTGCCGCGCACGACGCGCGCGCAGTCGATGGACGTGCTCAGTTCGCAGGCCGGCATGGCCGGCTACAAGGCCGTGCTGATCGGCGCCCAGTTGGCGCCGCGTTTCTTCCCGATGCTGACGACCGCGGCGGGCACGATCCGGCCCTCGAAGGTGCTCGTCGTCGGCGCCGGTGTCGCCGGCCTGCAGGCGGTCGCGACCGCGAAGCGCCTCGGCGCGCAGGTCGAGGGGTTCGACGTGCGACCTGAAACGCGCGAGCAGATCGAATCGCTCGGTGGACGCTTCCTCGATCTCGGCGTCAGCGCCGCAGGCGAGGGCGGCTATGCGCGCGCGCTGACCGACGAGGAGCGCGCCGAGCAACAGCGCCGTCTCGGCGATCACCTCAAGGGCATCGACGTCGTCGTCTGCACCGCGGCGGTGCCGGGACGCCCCGCACCGAAGATCGTCACCGCGGCGATGGTCGCCGGCATGCGGCCGGGCAGCGTGATCGTCGATCTCGCCGCAGAAAGTGGCGGCAACTGCGAAGCGACGCGTCCGGGTGAAACGGTCGATGTCGGTGGGGTCACCGTCGCCGGACCACGGGATCTCGCCTCGATGGGCGCGACGCATGCCAGCGAGATGTTCGCGCGCAACGTGTTCAATTTCGTCCAGCTGCTGCTGGTGGATGGTGCGCTGGCGCCGGACTGGAGTGACGAACTGCTGGCGAAGACGGTGTGGCCGGCGCGTGTTGTGGCGGAAGACGCTGCGGCCTGAATTTGCGGCGTCCCTGACGTCTTGAGATACGGCGCGATGGGTTTCGCTGCGCTCTTCCCATCCTGCGGATAACGCGCCGCTCGATCAGGAACCGCGCGCGCCGCGACGCGGCGGGGCCGGGTTTTCCGCAGCCCAGCGTCGACGCTGTTCGGGCGTCATCTGCTTCCAGCGTTCGCGCAGGGCTTCGCGCTCGGCCTCCGGCAGCGTGCGGAGCTTGGTGTAGAGCGCACGCGCTTCCTCGCGCTGTTCGGGCGGTAGTTGCTTCCAGCTGTGCATGCCGTGACGCGCTTCGGCGCGCTCGGCCGGCGTCATCGACTGCCAGCGCCGCGCATGCTCGAGCATGCGGCCGCGTTCTTCGGCACTGGCGCCGTTCCAGCGCTCGCGCACCGGGCCGACCAGCTGTTCGCGCTGCGCGGGCGTGAGCTGGTCCCAGGCCGGCGGCGGCGCGGACTGGGCGAGCGCGGCGTTGCCGCACAGGAGCAGCAGCGGCAGCGCCGCGGCGAGGAGAACGGTTCGGGTCGGGGGCAGGGACATGGTCATTCCACGGCAAGCAGGGTGGATTCGTTGGCGGCAAGCCAGCGATAGAAATCGGGCGATTCCTCGTAGCCGGCCAGGGCTTCGTCGACGCCGTCGTCGATGTGCGCGGCCGATTCGGCCGCCGCGAGCACCGGCGTGGCCGTCGGCGCATCCGCGCCGGGCATCAGCATGCGTGCGCCGATGGCGAGCGCACACATCGCGGCGAATCCGGTCGCCAGCGGCATGCCCCAGCCGCGCCGGGCGGGCGCAGTCGCCTGGGACGCGGCATGGCGTGCGCGATGCAGGCGCGCGGTGGTCGCAGGCGTGATCGTGTCCTGCGCCTGGCGATAGAGCGCGCGCAGCGCGGCATCGTCCTGCGGATCGTGCGACCGGTTCATCGGAATTCCTCCAGTTGCTTCTGCAGCGCCTCGCGGGCGCGGAACAGATGGGTTTTCACCGAGCCCTCGCCGCATCCCATGATGCGGGCGGTGGTTTCGACGTCGAACTCTTCGAGCACGCGCAGCGTGAACGCTTCGCGCTGGCGCCGCGGCAGTTGCCGCAAGGCTTCGGCCAACCGCCCCCAGGCCTCGCGCCCGTCGTGGTGGCGGGCCGGGTCCGGGCCGGCGTCTGCCCAGTCGATCTCCTCGCCGTCGGGCATGCGCGCATCGCTGAGCCAGCTCAGCCGGAACGTGCGCCGGCGCTGCACATCGATGATCCGGCTGCGCAGCACGGCCCAGAACAGCGGCGTCCATTCCGACGGCGGGCGGTCGCGATAGCCGAGCATCTTGATCATTGCGTCCTGGACCGCGTCCAGCGCGTCGTCGCGGTGGCGCAGGCCGAGTTCGGCGAAGCGGAAGGCGCGACGTTCGACGCTGGCGAGAAAGCCTTCCAGCGTCGTCGGCAGCACGGGAATGGCGGCGTCGGCCGCGGCGGTGGATTCGGTCACGTCGACAAGCCTACCGTGCGCGGCGTGCGCATGCGGGTCGCGAAAGTGGCTGCCATCCATCGTCGGGTCGTCGCCAGTGGCGGGGTGTGCACAGGTCAACGCGCGTCCGGCGTGGCGGTTGACGTGGCGTGTGCCGCGCGGCTGGCGCGCCGTTCAACGGCGGTTATGATGCGGACGACGGGCCCGGGGAATCGCAATGATCGATGGTGTCGTGGCGCTGTACATCTTCATGCTGGCGGCGATCGCCGGCCACGTGATCATCTCGCGGGTGCCGGTGATCCTGCACACCCCGCTGATGTCGGGTTCGAACTTCATCCACGGCATCGTGCTGATCGGCGCGATGCTGGTGCTCGGCCACGCCGACACGACGCTGGAGAAGGCGATCGGCTTCATCGCCGTGCTGATGGGCGCCGGCAACGCCGCGGGCGGTTACGTGGTGACCGAGCGGATGCTGGAGATGTTCAAGCCGTCGGGCCGCCCGGGGAAGCCGGAGTGAGGGCCGTCGGCATTCCGATGGCCTCGCACGCGGGACCCAGCGCATGAGCGGCCTGCAGTGGCTCGTCGCCGCCAGCTATTTCATCGCCGCCACGCTGTTCCTGCTCGGCCTGCAGCGCATGGCCTCGCCGCGCACCGCGCGTTCGGGCATCCAGTGGGCCGGCGTCGGCATGGTGCTGGCGACCGTAGCGACGTTCTTCGTGCCGGGGCTCGCGAACATCGGCCTGATGCTGGTCGCGATCGCGCTCGGCACCGGGCTGGCGTGGGTGTCGGGCAGGAAGGTCGCGATCACCGACATGCCGCAGATGGTCGCGCTCTACAACGGCCTGGGCGGCGGTTCGGCGGCGGCGATCGGTGCGGTCGAACTGTTGCGCTGGTCCGCGGCCGGCGGTGCGCCGGCACGGCTGTCGCTGGTGCTCGCGGTGCTCGGTGCATTGATCGGCGCCATCGCGCTGTCGGGCTCGGTGATCGCCTGGGCCAAGCTCGACGGGCGCATGGACAAGCGCTACGTGTTCCCGGGCCAGCAGCTCTTCAATCTGGCGGTGTTCGTCGGCGCGCTGATCGCCGGCGGATTGATCGCGCACGCACTCGGCATGCCGGCGATCGTCGTGTTCTTCGTGCTCGCACTCGCCTTGGGCGTGCTGATGACGCTGCCGATCGGCGGCGCCGACATGCCGGTGGTGATCTCGCTCTATAACGCGCTGACGGGTCTGGCGGTCGCCTTCGAAGGCTACGTGCTCGGCAACGAGGCCTTGATCATCGCCGGCACCATGGTCGGCGCGGCCGGCATGCTGCTGACGCGGTTGATGGCCAGGGCGATGAACCGCTCGATCGCCAGCGTGCTGTTCTCCAGCTTCAGCGCCGGCGGCGGCGCGGCGGCGATCGAAGGCAGCCAGAAGCCGATCGAGGCCGCCGATGTCGCCGCGCTGATGGCGTACGCGGAGCGCGTGGTGATCGTGCCCGGCTACGGCATGGCCGTGGCCCAGGCGCAGCACAAGATCTGGGAACTGAGCCAGCGGCTGATCGAGCGCGGGGTCAAAGTCCGCTTCGCGATCCATCCGGTCGCCGGGCGCATGCCCGGACACATGAACGTGCTGCTGGCCGAGGCCGGCGTGCCCTACGACCTGATCGTCGACATGGACGACGTCAACCCGGAATTCCCGAATACCGACGTGGTGCTGGTGATCGGCGCCAACGACGTGGTCAATCCGGTCGCGAAGACCGACCCGCAGAGCCCGATCTACGGCATGCCGATCCTCGACGTGGTGCTGGCGAAGAGCGTCGTGGTGATCAAGCGCGGCAAGGGCACCGGTTTCGCCGGCATCGAGAACGCGCTGTTCTACGCCGACAACACCCGCATGCTCTATGGCGACGGGGCCGAAGCGGCGGGCGCACTGGTCGCCGAACTCAAGGGGCTCGACGGCGGACACTGAGCCGCCGCGCGCATCAGCGTGAGGCGACGGCCGCGACGACGATCGCGGCGCCGAGCCAGGCCAGGTCGACGGTGGAGTTGGCCAGCGACGCCAGCGTGTATGCGTGGTGCGGACCGAGCCTGAGCGCCGATTCCCACGGCAGCATGCCCATCGGGCGGGCGAGCTGCGAGGCGACGATGCCCCAGTTCGCGACGACGATCGCCAGCACCGTCGCCGCCGTACCGGCAAGGGCGCGGACCAGGCCGGGGCGGGCGCGGGCCAGCCGGACCAGCCAGGCCGCGTCGAGCGCGGCGATCACGGCCATCCAGCTCGTCTGCGCGCCGCGCGCGTCGGCCAGCAGGATCCAGGCGGCGGCGATGCCGAGGCTGCCGAGCAACAGCAGGGCGGTCGCCGTCGGCCAGCGCCGGGCGCCCGCGGGGTGGTGCCTTGGCGGCATTGGAAGGCTGCATCGCGGAAACGGCCGGCCAGCATACCGGCGCCCGGCGATACAATGACAGCACTTGTCGTGGCCGCCCCTGGCCACCATCTGATGGTCCTATGTACTCCCGCAGCAGCGAACCCGTCCGTTTCGAGCGCGATTGCGCCGCCGTCCTCGTGCCGGCCGGCGAACACGTGACCCTGCCCGCGGGCAGCGCCGGCTACATCACCCAGGCGCTGGGCGGCAGCTACACGCTGTTCGTGGAGGGCAACCTGTTCCGGATCTCCGGGCGGGACGCCGACGCGATCGGCAAGGAACCGCCGGTGCCGCTGGAACTGCCCGACGGCGCCGACGATGCCGCGGTCGAGCGCATGGTCTGGAACCAGTTGCGGACCTGTTTCGATCCGGAAATTCCGATCAACGTCGTCGATCTGGGGTTGATCTACGAGGCCGAGGTCCAGCCCGCCGACGATGGCCAGCGCCGGCTCGAGGTCAGGATGACCCTCACCGCGCCGGGCTGCGGCATGGGCGATATCCTCGTCGACGACGTGCGCAGCAAGCTGGAGCTGATTCCCACGGTCGTCGAGGCAGACGTGGAACTCGTGTTCGATCCGCCGTGGAACCGCTCGATGATGTCGGAAGCCGCGCGCCTCGAGACCGGCATGCTCTGATGCGTTTCGCGGCCTTCTGGCTGCCCTGGCTGTAGTGCCCACGGAGCGACGCCGGCTGCTGGCGGCTCCTCGGGCAGTTCCCGGACGTCCACCTTGTCAACGCCGTGCTCGCGGGGCATCGGTGCGCGCGTTGTCTTCGGGTGCCGTGGTCTTCTGCCGACCGGAGCGTTGGACCGGGGCGGATTTCGCTGCGGGCATTCAGCGTGCGTTCGGTCCCATAATCATGACTCGGATCGTCAATATGTGACGGTGAATGTCATTTTTTACGGAAGTTTAACGGATTTTGGCATTGCGAATGAGCCGCGCTGTCGCGTAGCGTCAGTTTGCGGTCAGTTTCGTCACGTCCGCATTCGTTGCGGAGTCGGTGTTGCCCGAGGTTCAGGCGCGGCGACGGCTCCCGATCTGCCGCTCCAGCGCGGCTCACCCATGGTTTGGGGGTTATCGGATGTCGAATCACCCGCATCACGCGCCGCGCCGTCGTCTGCTCGTCGCCGCCACGTCCCTCGCGCTCGCAGCCCTGTCGCCGCTGTCGCTCAACGCCGCGGACAGGCTCAACCTCGGCGGCCTGGCGTCGGCCGAGACCCACGACCGCTTCATCGTCAAATACCGCGACGGTTCGACCGTCCAGGCCGATCCGGCCGCGATCGACACCGCGCTGCGCGCATCCGCCAGCCGCATCGCCGTCAGCGGGGGCGGCAAGCAGCTACGTCTCGAACATGTCCGGCGCATGACGCTGGGCGCGGATGTCGTGCGCGCCAGCCGCAAGCTCGACCGCGCCGATGCCGAATCGCTGATGCGGCAGATCGCCGCCGATCCGAACGTCGAATTCGTCGAGGTCGACAAGCTCAACCAGGTGTTCTGGACGCCGAACGATCCGCGCTTCAGCAGCCAGTACGGCTTCGGTACCGGCGCAGGCGGCATTCGCGCGACCCAGGCCTGGGACGTCGCCAGGGGCGCGGGCGCGGTGGTCGCCGTGCTCGATACCGGCATCACCAACCACAGCGATCTCAACGCGAACATCCTGCCCGGCTACGACTTCATCATCGACGCAGCAGTGGCGGGTGACGGCGGCGGGCGCGATGCGGATCCCAGCGATCCCGGCGACTTCTACGCCGGTCGCGCGTCGAGCTGGCACGGCACCCACGTCGCCGGCACGGTCGCGGCGGTCACCAACAACGGCGTCGGCGTCGCGGGCACTGCGCCCGAGTCGAAGGTCGTGCCGGTGCGCGTGCTCGGTCGCGGCGGCGGTTACGACTCCGACATCGCCGACGCGGTGATCTGGGCCTCCGGCGGCACCGTCAGCGGCGTGCCGGCCAACCAGAACCCGGCCGAGGTCATCAACCTCAGCCTCGGCGGTAGCGGCAGCTGCGGCAACGCGATGCAGAGCGCGATCAACGGCGCGGTCGGACGCGGCACCACGCTGGTCATCGCCGCGGGCAACAGCAATGCCAACGTCTCGGGCTTCTCGCCGGCCAACTGCAGCAACGTGATTTCGGTCGCGTCGAACACCAGCACCGGTGCGCGTTCGAGCTTCTCCAACTACGGCGCCGGCATCACGATCTCGGCCCCTGGGTCGGGCATCGTCTCCACGTTCAACAGCGGGCAGACCACGCCGGGCAGCGAGAGCTACGCGTCCTACGACGGCACCTCGATGGCGGCGCCGCATGTGGCCGGTGTGGTCGCGCTGATCCAGTCGGTCTCCAATCCGGCCAAGACACCGGCGCAGATCAAGACCCTGCTGACCAGCACCGCGCGTGCCTTCCCGTCGACGCCGTCCCAGCCGATCGGCGCGGGCATCGTCGACGCCGCAGCGGCCGTGGCGGCTGCGACCGGCGGCACCGTGCCGGGACCGGATCCCGACCCCGATCCGGGTACCGGCGGGTTGCAGAACGGCGTGCCGGTCACCGGCGTGTCGGGCGCGGCCAACAGTGCGCAGACGTGGACGTTCACCGTGCCGTCGGGCGCCCGCAACCTGGTCATCGCGATCTCGGGCGGCAGCGGCGACGCCGACCTGTACGTGCGCCGCGGCAGTGCGCCGACCACCTCGGCCTACGACTGCCGTCCATACCGGACCGGCAACACCGAGAGCTGTTCGTTCGCAACGCCGCAGGCGGGCACCTACCACGTGCTGGTCCGCGGCTACACGGCGTTCTCCGGGGTCACGCTGCGCGCCAGCCACAACTGAAGGCGGGTTCGGGGAGTTCCGGGGGAGGAAGGGCAGGCAGCGGACATCGTGATCGTGATGTCCGCCGCCGGCGGAGCATGCCGCACCCGGTGTGCTCCGTTTTTTCTGGTCACCAACGAGGGGTAGACAACAGGATGAAGACACTCATCGCATGCATCACCGCCGGCACGCTGTCGATCGGTGCTGCCGCAGCGGCGACGCGCGACGCGCGCCCGGCCGCGTTCGACCACCGGCTGCCGGCCGAACAGACGGTCGAGCTCAAGCGCATGCCGGCGGTCGACACCGCGCGCCTGCGCGCCGAGGACGCGCGCCAGGACCGCGCCTTGGGCCAGAGCCCTGTGCGCTTCGCCACGCCGCATGCCGTGGACCTGACGCCGAACAATGCGGGCGACTGGGACGAGATCGCCGGCGGCAGCCTGGTGTGGCGCCTGCGCGTGGAATCGAAGGACGCGCTGTCGCTGAACTTCGGCTTCTCCGAGTTCCACCTGCCCGATGGCGCGCGCCTGCTGATCTATCCCGAAGGCCTGGACAAGAACGCCAATCCCGAGGCGATCCGGGTGTTCACCGCCGCCGACAACAAGGCGACCGGCAGCCTGTGGACGCCGATCGTGCCGGGCGACAACGCCGTGATCGAGGTCGTCGTGCCGAAGGCGCAGGTCGGTGATCTCAAGCTGCGCCTGAGCAGCGTCAACCATGACTACATCGGCTTCGGCCGGCTCGCACGCGACGGCGCGCTGGCGCAGACCAAGGGGGTGTCGGGCAGCTGCAACGTCGACGTGGTGTGCCCGGACGGCGACGGGTTCCGCGACGAGATCCCGTCGGTCGGCGCGTACTCGCGCTTCGGGACGTTCTACTGCAGCGGTTCTCTGGTCAACAACACCGCCGGCGACCAGAAGATGTACTTCCTGACCGCCCACCACTGCGGCATGGGCACCGCGGACGCGGCGGCCAGCATCGTCGTCTACTGGAACTACCAGAACTCGACCTGCCGCACGCCCGGCAGCGCCGAGAGCGGTGCCAACGGCGACGGCAGCCTCGCGCAGAACCAGACCGGCGCCGTGGTCCGCGCGACCAACGCCGCGTCCGACTTCACCCTGCTCGAGCTCGACGACGCGGCAGACCCCGCTTTCAACCTGAGCTGGTCGGGCTGGGATCGTCGCGATCTCGCCCCGGCGGGCGCGACCGGCATCCACCACCCGCGCGTGGCCGAAAAGCGCATCACCCATTCCGACAATCCGTTGCGCGTTGAGGGCTACCTCGGCAACAGCGGCAGCAGCCATCTGTGGGTGCAGTGGAACCAGCGCGGCACCACCGAAGGCGGTTCCTCGGGTTCGCCGATCTACAGTCCCGAAGGTCGCGTGATCGGCCAGTTGCACGGCGGCTACGCCTCATGCACGACCACGGGCGCCGACCACGTCGACTGGTACGGCCGGCTGTTCACTTCGTGGACCGGCGGCGGCAGCGCGGCGACGCGTCTGAGCGACTGGCTGGATGCCGCGGGCACGGGAGAGGAATTCGTCGACACGATCGGCGCCGATGGCGGCGGCCCCCCGGGTGCACCGGTGGCCGGCTTCGACTTCACCGTCGACCACGACACCCTGACCGTGACCTTCACCGACACCTCGAGCGACGACGGCGAAATCGTCAGCCGCGCCTGGGCGTTCGGCGACGGCACCACGTCGGCCGAAGCCAGTCCGGTCAAGACCTATGACGCGGCCGGCGTGTACTCGGTCGCGTTGACGGTCACCGACGACGAGGGCAACACCCACACCCGCACCCAGCAGGTCGAAGTGGGCGACCTCACGCCGGACGCGACCGAGCTGACCAACCGCACACCGGTGGCGGGCCTGTCGGGCGCAGCCGGTGCCGAACTGCTCTACAGCATCACCGTGCCGGAAGGCGTCAGCGGTCCGCTGTCGATCACGACTTCGGGCGGCAGCGGCAACGTCACGCTGTATGTCAGCCAGGACGAAGAGCCACAGGCGGATGCCTACGACTACATCTCGCAGCGTTCGGGCAACAACGAGGTGGTGCGCATCGCCAGCGTCGAAGCCGGCACCTACTACGTGAAGGTGGTCGGCGTGTCCGCGTTCGCCAACGTCAGTGTGCAGGCGCGCCACAACCCGCCGGGCGAAGGCGGCGGCGATGGCGGCCTGCAGAACGGCGTGCCGGTGACCGGCATCGCTGGCGTGGCTGGCAGCCAGCAGTTCTGGACGATCCAGGTGCCGGCAGGCACCGGCAGCCTGACGGTCGCGATGAGCGGCGGCACGGGTGACGCGGACCTCTACGTCCGCGCCGGTGCGCAGCCGACCACGACGACCTACGACTGCCGTCCCTATCTGTTCGGCAACAACGAGACCTGCACCATTTCCAACCCGCAGGCGGGTACCTACCACGTGCTGATCAACGCCTACTCGACGTTCGACGGTGCGTCGCTGACCGCCACCTGGTAATGGCACCGGCTTTCACCCCGGGTACGCCCGGGGTGGAGGCATCATCCCGGGACGCACGCACCGGCGTGCTGCGCGGAGACCGCCATGCATCGATTCCACCGTGACATCGCGCGGCGCTTCGGCGCCGCGTGCCTCGTTCCGGCCCTGCTGCTGTCGGGGTGCGCGATGGGCGGCGATCCGCCTGCCACCACGTCCAGCGAGGTCAGTGCCATGCAGCAGCGTTTCATCGTCCGCTACACGCCCGGCAGTGGGCCGGAACGCGATCCGGCGCTGGTCGCCGAACGCATCGCGCAGAGCGCGCGCGGCGCGGGTCTGGTCGACGCGAAAGGCGTGCCCGGCAAGGTGACCTGGCTGCGACGGCTCGCGGTCGGCGCCGATGTCGTATCGATCGATCCCGTGCTCGACGCCGCGCAGTCGCAGCGGCTGCTCGATGCACTCAATGCCGAAGCCGACGTCGAATATGCCGAACCCGACAGTCGCATGACCATCGGTCCGGGACCGGAGATGCGGATGCGCGGACCGGCGTTCTGAGCCTCAGAGCCTGTTCACGCCCGGCGTATGGCGCGCCGGAGCGGGTCTGCGTGTCCACAGGCCCGGCCCGCAGGGTGGCCGCAACGCGGCCACGCGACGTGCGTCGGGATCGTGAACAGGTTCTCAGGCCAGCGGTTCGAAGCGGTTGGCGTCGACGTTCTTGCGCACTTTCAGCGGATCCCAGATGCGGCCGTTCATCGCCACGTAGACACCCGGCGGCTTCGACTGCACGGCACCGACGGCGGTGCCGATGTTGAACTCGGCATCGGAGCCGCGGAACCGCGCCGGGCTCAGTGCGCCGGTCAGCACGATGGTCTTGTCGGCGATCGACGACAGCACCTTGGCGGTCTCGACCATCGAATCGGTGCCGTGGGTCAGCAGTACGTGCCTGGCCGGCTGCGCGGCGATGGTCGCGCGGACCAGTTCGCGGTCCTCGTCGGTGATGTGCAGCGAATCCTTGCGGATGATCGGAATCACCCGGAAACGGAACGCGACGCCGAGTTCCTCGAGCATGCGCCCGATCTGCGGATCGCCGACCTGGAAGTCCGACTTGTCGTCGAAGTAGATCTTGTCGATCGTGCCACCGGTGGTGACGATCAGCAGTTCGTCCATTGTGATGAGGTCTGCAGGAAATCGAGGGGGGAATGATACGGGGCGTGTGATTCGACACAGCAGAGCCGGCAACTGTGCCTCGGCTTCTTCCAATCACGAATCACGAATCACCGCGCTTGCGCCCGAACCGCGCGCGCATGCCGGGCAGGCTGGCCGAGAACACCACCGCCAGCGACAGCGCGATCCCGGCCCATGGCCGCAGGCCGAGCTCGGGATGCGACCAGGCGTACATCACGCCGTGCGAGAACCAGAACAGCGCGGCGATGCCCGACCACAACGGTGCGCTTGGCCGGCGCAGCAGCACGCCCGCAAGCAACAGCAGGGGCGGCAGCACGAAGACCAGCAGGGCCGCGCCGGAATGCGCGTCGTTGCGATACCAGGCCGCATACAGCGCCGCGATCAGCACCAGCGAGGTCGCCAGCACCCGCGTGGATGGCGACCGCGGATCGCTCATGCGCCGAGCTTCGCGGCAAGCGTCGCGACGCGCCGGCCGAGTGCGCGCGCGAGCACGGCTTCGTCCTCGGTCGGTTGCGGATCGTCCTGCTGCCCGGCGACGTGGCTGGCGCCATACGGCGTGCCGCCGCCGCGCGTGGCCGTCAGCGCCGGTTCGGTGTACGGAATGCCGGCGATCACGCAACCGTGGTGCAGCAGCGGGACCAGCATCGTCAGCAGCGTCGCTTCCTGGCCGCCGTGCTGGGTGGCGGTCGAGGTGAACACGCCGGCCGGTTTGCCGACCAGCGTGCCGCTGGCCCATTCGGCGCCGAGCCCGTCGAGGAAATGCTTCAGCGGCGCGGCCATGTTGCCGAAGCGCGTCGGGCTGCCGAGCAGCAGGCCGGCGCATTCGGCGAGGTCCGCGTGCGCCACATACGGCGCGCCGTCCTCGGGCACCGGTGGCGCGGCCTGGTGCGTGACCGCTGCGACAGGCGGCACCGTGCGCAGCCGCGCCTGCATGCCTTCGACCTCGCCGATCCCGCGCGCGATCTGCCGTGCGAGGCGGGCGACCGAACCGTTGCGGCTGTAGTAGAGGACGAGGATGTCGGGCATGGCGTCAGAAGGGCCGCTCGGAAGGGAGCGTGCAGTTTGACAGGCCTGCGGTCTACGGCGCGCACTGGTCGGGTCGGAAAGGGAGCATCGAGCCTGTGGGAGCGCGCTTGCGCGCGAATGGGCTTCACTCGTAAAGCGCTATCGCGCGCGAGCGCGCTCCCACAGGATGTTCCAAGCGGCATCCGTGCCGGCGTTTCTGCATCCTTCGACGCGCTGAGTTCCCGCCCGCAGGCGCAGCCATGGGCCTCGCCTACAGGAAAGCACCTGCTTTCTGTGGGAGCGCGCTTGCGCGCGATTCTCCGAGACCGTCCGGCCGTGGGTCTGCACGAATCGCAAGAGGTCGCGTCCACCCGACGCGCACAGCTGGCCCGGAGGACCGTGCTCGCGCGGTTCCGGAACGCGCTCCGCCGTGGGTCTGCGCGTGTCGCGACCGAGGTCGCTCCCACATTACGTGCCGTACGCTGCCACACCAGTTGTGCGCGACGGCCGGCGCTCTACCCGCATCGCCTCCCACCGGCGCTTTGCTACGCTGCGCCGATGGAGCCACTCGCCACTTTCAACCGCTGGACCGAACGGATGGCCGACCGCGCACGCGCGTTGACCTTCGCGCGCTTCCTGTGGCGTCGCTTTCTCGACGACCGTCTGTTCGAGGCGGCAGGTGCGCTGGCGTTCACCACGGTGTTCGCCCTGGTGCCGCTGTCGATGGTGGTCTTCGGTGTGCTGTCGGTGTTTCCGGCGTTCGGCCAGTGGCGCGACCAGCTCAGCGACTACATCTTCTCCAACTTCGTGCCCGACTCGGCGCGCGCGGTCGAATCGGTGCTGCTGCAGCTGTCGACCAATACCGGCCAGTTGACGACGATCGGCGTGATCGCGCTGGTGATCTCGGTGCTGGTCACCCTGCTCAGCGTGGAAACCACGTTCAACCGCATCTGGCGGGTGAAGTCGGCGCGGCCCACGTTCGCGCGCTTCCTCGTCTACTGGACCGTGCTGACCCTCGGCGCACTGGTGGCGACGGCGAGTCTGGCGGTGTCGGCACGCTTCTTCGCGCTGGAGATCTTCAGTACCGATTCGGGCCGCCTGCTGCGCGGCCTGATGATGTGGGCGGCGCCGATGCTGATCGAACTCATCGCATTCGCGACGATCTTCCGCGTGGTGCCGCACCGCACCGTGCAATGGCGTCACGCGCTGGCCGGCGCGACGCTGGCGGTGCTGCTGTCGGAAGTCGTGAAATGGGCGATCGGCCTGTATCTCGGCAGTTTCGACGCCTACCAGAAAATCTACGGACAGGTCGCATTCCTGCCGATCTTTCTGCTGTGGGTGTATCTGAGCTGGGTGGCGATCCTGCTGGGCGCGTCGTTCGCCTCGTCGATCTCGGCGTTCCGCTATCAGCCCGCGCACATGCGCCTGCCGCGTGGCTTCGAGCTCTACGGCCTGCTGCGCATGCTGGGCCGGTTCTCGGCCGCGCGCGTGCAGGGACGCGGCCTGCACAGCGATGAAATCCAGGCGCTGGAGCCGATGCTCACCGACACGCTGGTGCAGCAGATGCTCGCGCAACTGGAAGAGATCGCGCTGCTGCGCCGCGCCGAATCCGGCGAGTGGCTGCTCGCGCGCGATCTCGGCGGGCTGACCGTCGGCGAGCTCTACGAAGCCTGCGACCTGCGCATTCCCGTTGCCGAAGCGCATCTGCCGTGCCGTGACGATGCGCTGGGCGTGTCCGCCTCGGCCGCGCTCGACGACCTGCGCATTCCGCTGCGCGACCTGCTCAAGCGGCGGGTCGGCAGCCTCTACGAATCCCCGGAGATTTCCGCATGAAACGCCTCGCTTCCTGCATCGCATTCGCCCTGCTGCTCGCCGCCTGCAAGCCCGACGGCCAGACGCCGGCCGATGACGCCACGCCCGACGCCGCGACGCCGGCGCGCGCGCAGGCATCGACCGATGCATCGTCCGCGCAGGCTGCATCGAAGGCGCGCCCCGCGCTGAAGGTCGAGACCATCGACGGGCGCAGCTTCGATCTCGCCGACCATCGCGGACAATGGGTGGTCGTGAACTTCTGGGCGACCTGGTGCGCACCGTGCCTGAAGGAGATGCCGGAACTGTCGGCGCTCGACGCGATGCGCGAGCACGTGCAGGTGATCGGCCTCGCCTACGAGGACATCGAACCGGACGACATGCGCGCGTTCCTGCAGAAGCACCCGGTGGTCTATCCGATCGCGATCGTCGACACCTTCGATCCCCCCGCCGATTTCGACACGCCGCCCGGCCTGCCGATGACGTATCTGATCGGGCCCGAAGGCCAGGTGGTCGAGAAGATCCTCGGACCGGTCACCGCCGAACGGCTGGAGACGCTGATCGCCGGCGCGGGCGGCCCGGCTGTCGACGCCTGAGCTTCAGGCGTCGAATGGCGCGAGCGGCGGCAACACGTCGTAGCGCTCCGGTCGCGGCTTGCGCCGGAGCGCGGGAAAGCGGAGGGCGGGCGCATCGACATGGCAGTCGGGCAGCCGGTCGAGCAGGTCGCGCACCAGGGCCAGGCGCCCGCGGCGCTGGTCGTTGAAATCCACCAGCGTCCAGGGCGCATGCGCGGTGTGCGTGGCGCGCAGCATGGTGTCGCGCGCGCGCGTGTAGTCGTCGTAGCGCGTGCGCGCGGCGACATCGACCGGCGACAGTTTCCAGCGCTTGAGCGGGTTGTGCAGGCGTTCGGCGAAACGCGCTTCCTGCTGCGCCTGGTCGCAGCCCAGCCAGTACTTGAACAGCAGGATGCCGTCGTCGACCAGTTGCCGTTCGAACGTGGGCGCCTGGGCGAGGAACGCATCGACCTGCGCGGGCGTGGCATAGCCCATCACCGATTCGACCCCGGCGCGGTTGTACCAGCTGCGGTCGAACAGCGCGATCTCGCCGGCCGACGGCAGGTGCGCGACGTAGCGCTGGAAATACCACTGGCCCGCTTCGCGGTCGCTGGGCTTGGGCAGTGCGACGACGCGGCACTGGCGCGGGCTGAGATGCTCGGCGATGGCCTCGATCGCGCCACCCTTGCCGGCGGTGTCGCGGCCCTCGAACAGCACCATCAGCCGGCGGCCGCTGTGCTGCAACCAGCGCGCGACCGCGGCCAGTTCGACCTGCATCGGTTCCAGGGCGGCTTCGTAGGCCTTGCGCTTGAGCGGCTTCATCGCGGGCTCCTGTGTGGTGGATCGCTAGTCGCGCGACCTGCGTGGCGGCGCCTGCGACATCGTCCGCGCGACTTCCAGCAGCGCGCCCTGCTGGCGGGTGTTGAGCGCGCGGTAGGCGGCGAGCAGCTCGTGCTCGCCTTTCGTGCGCGCCGGGTCGAGCGTCGCGGCGAACGTCGCCAGCAAGGCGCCGGCCGGCACGCCGAACGCGCGCGCTAGCGCATCGAGCTGCGCGCTGCCCGGCGTCTTCTCGCCACGCATCCAGGCAGACACCGTCGCTGCGCCGACGCGCGGAATCGCGGCCGCGATCTCCGCGGCAGTCAGGCCGCGGACCCTGGCGAACAGGCGCAGGGTCTGGTCGAGGGCCATCAGGCTTCTTTCAACCGCGGACGGATCGTCGCGAGATTGCAGGGCTTCGTACGCGCGTCGAGCTGGTGGCGGACGATCTGCTCCCAGGCCGTGCGGCAGGCCGAAGTGGAGCCGGGCAGGGCGAACACGAAGGTCGCATTGGCGAGGCCGGCGAACGCGCGCGACTGCAGCGAGGACGTGCCGATCTCCTCGACCGACACCGCGCGGAACAGTTCGCCGAAGCCCGGCATCTCCTTGTCCAGCAGCGGCAGCAGCGCTTCGGGCGTGGAATCGCGACCGGTGAAGCCGGTGCCGCCGGTGACGAGGATGCCATCGATCGCGGGATCGGCGATCCACTTCGACACCAGCGCACGCATCGCGTAGCGGTCGTCGGGCAGCAGGGCGCGCTCGGCGACCCGGTGGCCTTCGCCGGTCAGGGACTGGGCGAGGTAGTCGCCCGAGCTGTCGGTGTCGAGGGTGCGGCTGTCGGAGACCGTCAGCACGCAGATCTGGAGGGGGATGAAATCGGTCTGGCTGCTCATGCGGCGAGGGTACTCCACCGCCGCGGACGGCCGCATCGAGACACGTCATCGATGGAGCACGATTCGGCGTAAATGGTTCACGCCGCGTCGCGACTCACTGCGCGGTCATGCGCGCCAGTTCGTCGGCCTGGTGTTCCTGCGACAGCCGCGCGATGAGTCCGTCGAGATGGCCTTCGAGCACGTTCGGCAGGTCGTACAGGGTGAGGCCTTCGATGCGGTGGTCGGTGATCCGGCCCTGCGGATAGTTGTAGGTGCGGATGCGCTGGCTGCGGTCGCCGCTGCCGACCTGCAGCTTGCGCACCTCGGCGGTCGCGGCCGCGCGTCGCTCGGCTTCGGCCTCGGCCAGCATCGCGCGCAGGCGCTTCATCGCCTTGTCGCGGTTCGCGTGCTGGCTGCGCTCGGTCTGCGATTCGACGACGACGCCGGTCGGCAGGTGGGTGATGCGGATCGCCGAGTCGGTCTTGTTGACGTGCTGGCCGCCGGCGCCGGACGAACGGAAGGTGTCGACCTTGAGGTCGGCGGGATTGAGTTCGATCGGCTCGCCCGCGTCCTCGATCGGGATGATCGCCACCGTCGCGGCCGAGGTGTGGATGCGGCCCTGCGATTCGGTTTCCGGCACGCGCTGCACGCGATGCGTGCCGGACTCGAACTTGAGCCGCGCGTAGGCGCCGCTGCCATCGACCGCGGCGATGACTTCGCGGAAGCCGCCGTGTTCGCCGGGGCTCGCCGATTCCACCTCCACCCGCCAGCCCTGGCGCTCGGCATAGCGCTGGTACATGCGGAACAGGTCGCCGGCGAAGATCGCGGCCTCGTCGCCGCCGGTGCCGGCGCGGATCTCGAGATAGAAACCGCCGTCGTCGCGCGCGTCGCGCGGCACCAGCAGCGCCAGCAGCTCGGCTTCCAGGTTTTTGAGGCGCGCGTCGGCGGCGGCGATCTCTTCTTCGGCCATCTCGCGCATGTCGGCATCGTCGAGCAGGGCGCGCGCGGCTTCGCGATCCTCCAGTGCGCGGCGTTCCTCGGCCAGCGCGCTCGACAGCGGTTCGAGCTGGGCGAACTCGCGCGACAGGGCGCGGAAACGCCCCTGGTCGGCGACGGTCGCAGGATCGGACAGCAGGCGTTCGAGTTCTTCGCGGCGTTCGGCCAGCGCTTCGAGCTTACGGCGCAGGGTCGGCAGCATCGGGTGTCCGGGACTCGGGTTCGGGCGGCAGCAGTGCATCGAGGCTGTCGGCCAGGGCGTCGTCGCCGCGCAGGGCCGCCTCGCGCAGCGCGGTCGTCGGCAGATGCAGCAGCCGGTTGGTCAATGTGTGGGCCAGCAGCTCCAGGACCGCGTCGGGCGATTGCCCGGCGGCGAGCTGCTGGCGGGCGCGGGCGAGCGCTTCGCCGCGCACCGCCTCGCCGTGCGCGCGCAGGCGTTTCACCGGCGCCAGGCGTCCGCGCGCAGCGAGCGACTCGCCGAAGCGGGTGACCTGCAGATCGATGATCGCATCGGCATCGGCGGCGGCCTCGCGACGGCCGCGGCGGTTGTCGTCGAGCGTGCGCTCCAGATCGTCGACGGTGTACAGGAACACGTCGCGCAGTTCGGCCACGTCGGGCGCGATGTCGCGCGGCACTGCCAGGTCCATCAGCAGCATCGGCCGGTGCTTGCGCGCGGTGAGCGCGGCGGCGACCTGCGCGCGGCCGATGACCGGCGTGCGGCTGGCGGTGGCCGACAACACGATATCGGCCAGGAACAGGTGCCGGTCGAGTTCGTCGAGCGGCAGCGCGATGCCGCCGTGGCGCGCGGCCAGTTCCTGTGCGTGCGCGTAGGTGCGGTTGGCGATCAGCAGGCGTTTGACGTTGGCCTGCGCGAGGTGGCGCGCGGCCAGTTCGATGGTCTCGCCGGCGCCGATCAGCAGCACCGCCGAATCGGCCGGGCGCGCGAACGATTCCTGCGCCAGCCGCACCGCGAGCGAGGCCACAGACACCGGGCTGTTGCCGATGCGGGTCTCGCTGCGCGCGCGCTTGGCGGTGACGAACGCATGCTGGAACACGCGGTCCAGATCGCTGCCGAGCGTGCCGGCCGCGCGCGCGCTGGCCCAGGCCTGCTTCACCTGGCCGAGGATCTGCGGCTCGCCGAGCACCAGCGAATCGAGCCCGGTCGCCACGCGGAACAGATGACGCACCGCGTCGGCATCGCGATGCCGGTACAGATAGGCCTGCAGCGAGCCGCCCGCGAGCGCCGCGTCGTCGCCCGGGTGCGTCGCCAGCCAGTGCGCCAGCGTGCTGCCGTCGTCGTCGCAGACCGCGTACAGCTCGGTACGGTTGCAGGTCGACAGCAGCGCGACTTCGCGCACCGGCGGCAACGCACGCAACTGCGCCAGCGCCGCGTCGAGCGCGTCGCCGGCAAACGCCACCCGTTCGCGCAGGGCGACCGGCGCGGTCTGGTGGTTGATACCGAGTGCGTAAAGGCGCATGGGCTGGCGTGCCTGTTGGAGACGCGATTCCGTTCAGGCGCTTGCGATAAGCTGCGGACGAAGGCGCCCATTTTACGGCCCGGTTGCCCCAGATGCCCGTTTTCTCTCTGCCCCGGACCGCGCGACTGCGCGCGGCACTGCTGGTGCCCCTGCTCGGACTGGCCTGCGCGGCCCACGCCCAACGCGGCGATCTCGACCGCAACGACACCCTGCACCAGGATCTGCTGGGCGCGACGCTCGCCGGCGAATTCGCGGTCCAGGCCGGTCGGCTGGACGAGGCCGCCAACTGGTATCTCGATGCCGCCCGCCAGTCCGACGGCGATCCCGGCCTGGCCGAGCGCGCCACCCGCATCGCCCTGCTGGCCGGCGACGACCGCCGCGCCGCGCAGGCGCTGGACCTGTGGCGCCGGCATGCGCCTGATTCGCTGCCGATGCGCGCCGCAGAGGCGACGTTGTCCTTGCGCGCGGGTCGCGACCGCGTCGCCCGCCGGCAGCTCGAAGCCCTGCTGCGCAGCGACGATCCGGCCGGCTGGCGGCATGCCTTCACCGTGCTCGGCGGCGGCGCCCGCGACCAGGCCCAGGCCGCGCGCCTGCTCGGCCAGCTCGTCGACAGCGGCGCGATTCCCGATGTGCTGCAGGCCTGGATGGCCTTCGGCGGCCTCGCCCAGCGGCTGGACCGGGTGGACCTGACCGAGCGCATCCTCGACAGCATCGTCGCGCGCTTCCCCGGCGAGCCCCGGGTCGCGCTGCTGCGCGCGAGCCAGCTGCGCGAATCCGGTCGCGCCGACGAGGCGCGCCAGGCGCTGGGGGCCCTCGGCGATGCGGCATTGATCGGCCCCGATCTGCGGATGGGGATCGCCGGCGAATACGAGGCGCTGGGCGATCTCGCCGATGCCGAACGCACGCTCTCGATGGGCCCGCAGGACGGCCGCACCTATGTCCTGCGCGCCTCGCTGATGGCGCGTGCCGAAAACAAGGCCGCGCTCGCGGCGCTGTATGACGAGGTCAAGGCCGTCGCCCTGACGCCGAACCCGGCGCAGCGGTTGCTTCTGGGTCAGATGGCCGAGTATCTGGCGCAGTACGACGAGGCGCTGGAGTGGTACCAGACCGTGCCCGGCGGCCCCGAGCGCGCGCAGGCCCGACTGCGTGGCGCGCGCGTGCTGCATGAACTCGGTCGCCAGGACGATGCCTGGGCGCGGCTGCGCGAACTGCAGTCAGACGGCGCGTCCGACGAGGACATGCGCCGCAACGCCTATCTGCTCGAAGCGGAACTGCGGCAGAAGGGCGACGATCCGGCCGAACTCGATGTCTACAACCGCGGCCTGGCCGCGATGCCGGACGATCCCGCGGTGCTCTATTCGCGCGCGCTGATGTGGGAGCGTCGCGACGACATCCCGCGCGCCGAGGCCGACCTGCGCCGCGTGCTGGTGGCCGATCCCGAGAACGTCGCCGCGCTCAACGCGCTCGGCTACACCCTGGCCGATCGCACCACGCGCTACACCGAAGCGCTGGAACTGATCGACCGCGCCCGCGTGGCCGAGCCCGACAACGCCGCGATCATCGACAGCTACGGCTGGGTGCTCTACCGCCTCGGCCGCAACGAGGAAGCGCTGGTCGAACTGCGTCGTGCGTTCTCGATGATGCGGGACGCCGAAGTCGCCGCGCATATCGGCGAGGTGCTGTGGGTGCTCGGTCGCCACGACGAAGCCCGCAGGTATTTCGATGAAGCCCGTGGCATCGACCCGGAGAACCGCTCGCTGATCCGCGCGCTGGAGAAGACCGGGGCATGAACATCCGGATCGTGTTCGCCGCGGTCGCGGCGTTCGGGCTTGCCGCCTGTACCAGCGTGCCGGTGCGTCCGCCGCTGCAGACCGTCGATCTCGCGCCCGCCGCGCTCGCCGATGCGCAGGCGCAGCTCGCCGCGCGCGAAACCGCCGTGCGCGCGCTGCCGCAGTTCGCGTTCAATGGCCGCGTGGCGATGTCCAACGGTCGCGACGGCGGCAGCGGTCGCATCGAATGGCTGCAGACGGGCGGCGAGTACCGGGTGACATTGAGCGCGCCGGTGACCCGGCAGAGCTGGCAACTGCAGGGCGGGCCGCAGGGCGCGCGCATCGACGGCCTCGATGGCGGCCCGAGAGAAGGCGCCGACGTCGGCCTGTTGCTGCGCGAGGCCACCGGCTTCGAGATTCCCGTCGCGGCGATGGCGGCCTGGGCCGCGGGTGCGCGCGCCGATGTCGCGGTGTCCGGCCCGGCCGAGGTCGCGTTCGACGCCGGCGGCCGCCTGGCGCGCGTGCAGCAGGATGGCTGGACCATCGATTACCTGGAATGGCAGCCCGAGCCCGCCGCGGGCGCTGCGCCGGCATTGCCGACCCGCATCAACGCCCAGCGCGGTGACGCGCGCGTACGCCTCGTCGTCGACAGCTGGGCGCCCGGCGATGCCACGGACCCGCCTTCGACGCCATGAACGACGCGGACACCGCTGGCGGCTGGTCGATCTGGCCGGCGCCGGCCAAGCTGAACCTGTTCCTGCGCATCACCGGCCGTCGCGACGACGGCTATCACGCGCTGCAGACCGTGTTCCGGATGCTGGACTGGGGCGACACGATCCGAGTGCGGCCGCGCACAGATGGCCGGATCCGGCGGGTTGGCGACTCCGTGCCGGGGCTCGCCGAGGCCGATGACCTCGTCATCCGGGCGGCGCGGCTCCTGCAAAAAGAAGCGAAAGTCGACGAGGGTGTCGACATCGCCGTCGAAAAGCGGATTCCGTCAGGTGCCGGGCTGGGCGGCGGATCGTCCGATGCGGCCACCGTCCTGCGCGCCCTCGATCACCTGTGGCAAACGAATCTGGGCGAAAATCGCCTGGCCACGCTCGGTCTCGTCCTGGGTGCCGATGTCCCGGTCTTCGTCCGCGGCCGCAACGCCTGGGCCGAAGGGGTCGGGGAATCGCTGGTCCCCATCGATCTGCCGCCGGCCTGGTATCTGCTCGCCGATCCCGGCGTGCACGCGAATACCGCGGGTCTGTTCCAGGCCCCCGAATTGACGCGAAATGCTGCACCCGCGACAATGGCCGACTTCGTTTCAGGTGCATCGCTCGGCAACGCGTTCGAGCCGGTCCTGCGTTGCCGCGAACCCGCCGTCGAGGCCGTGTTCGCGGTGCTCGCGCAGGTCGGAACGCCACGCTTGACCGGGACGGGCAGCGGCTGCTTCGTCGAATTCGCCACGCGCGAATCCGCCGAGGCCGCGCAGGCGCAGGTCGCGTCGCGGGTGTCGTCCCGCGTGGTCGGCGGCGCGGCGCGCTCGCCATTGCTGGATGCATTGGAGGCCGGGATTCGGGATTAGGGATTGGGGATTCGACGACATGTCCGAATCCCCAATCCCGAATTCCTGATTCCGGATTTCTGAAGGGGCGTCGCCAAGTGGTTAAGGCACCGGGTTTTGATCCCGGCATTCGCAGGTTCGAATCCTGCCGCCCCTGATACCCATGTCGGATCCTGCGTGGTGATCGCCACGTGCCGGCACGGCCACTCCTCCCATCCGCTCGGTCAGAGCGACGCGGAACCGCAGACATGAAAGAAGAACGCAACCTCCTGATCTTCTCGGGCAACGCGAACCGCCCGCTGGCCAAGGCCGTATGCCGCGAACTCGGCGTGCGCCAGGGCAAGGCGCTGGTGTCGACGTTCTCCGACGGCGAGGTCCAGGTCGAGATCGAGGAGAACGTCCGCCGTCAGGACGTGTTCGTGATCCAGCCGACCAGCGCGCCGTCGGCCGAGAACCTGATGGAACTGCTGGTGCTGATCGACGCGCTCAAGCGCGCATCGGTGTCCAGCGTGACCGCGGTGATCCCGTACTTCGGCTACTCGCGCCAGGATCGCCGCCTGCGTTCCACCCGCGTGCCGATCACCGCCAAGGTCGTGGCGAAGATGGTCACCACGGCCGGAGCCGACCGCGTGCTGACGATCGACCTGCATGCCGACCAGATCCAGGGCTTCTTCGACATCCCGGTCGACAACGTCTATGCCTCGCCGCTGCTGCTGGCCGACATCTGGCGCGCGCACGGCACCGACAACCTGATCGTGGTCTCGCCCGACGTCGGCGGCGTGGTGCGCGCCCGCGCGATCGCCAAGCGCCTCGACGACGCGGACCTGGCCATCATCGACAAGCGCCGTCCGCGCGCCAACGTCGCCACCGTGATGAACATCATCGGCGACGTGAGCGGCAAGACCTGCGTGCTGGTCGACGACATCGTCGACACCGCCGGCACGCTGTGCGCTGCAGCTGCAGCGCTCAAGGCGCAGGGCGCCACCAAGGTCGTCGCCTACTGCACCCACGCGGTGCTGTCGGGGGCTGCGATCGACAACCTCGACAAATCGCAGCTCGACGAGATGGTGGTCACCGACACCATCCCGCTGTCGGAGGCTGCGCGCAATTGCACGCGCATCCGCCAGCTCAGCGTCGCCGAGCTGCTGGCCGAGACGATCCGCCGGATCGCGTTCGGAGAATCGGTCAGTTCGCTCTACGTCGACTGACCTGCTGCAACGTCTCGTCTGGTCGCGGACGAGACGCTTCACCGCCGCGAGGCGGTTTCAATCCTGAAAAGTGAACACTGAAAATGGCTACCACGCATGAAATCAAGGTGCAGCGCCGCGAAGACGAGGGGAAGGGTGCGAGCCGCCGCCTCCGTCTTGCCGGCAAAGTGCCTGCCGTCGTCTACGGCGGCGACCTCAAGCCCGTCAGCATCGAGCTGAGCCACAACGATGTCTGGCTCGCCAGCCAGCGCGAGTGGTTCTACGCCTCGATCCTCGACCTGAGCCTCAACGGCGACGTCCAGAAGGTGCTGCTGCGTGACATGCAGCGCCATCCGTTCAAGCAGCAGATCATGCACCTGGATTTCCAGCGCGTGAACGCGAACGAGACGATCCGCACCGCCGTGCCGCTGCACTTCATCAACGAAGACACCTCGCCGGCCGGCAAGGCTGCCGACGTCGTGATCACGCACGAGCTCAACGAGATCACCGTGACCTGCCTGCCGGGCGACCTGCCGGAGTTCATCGAGATCGATCTCGGTGCGATGGTCGTCGGCGATATCGTCCACCTGTCGCAGGTCAAGCTGCCGAAGGGCGTCGAGATCCCCGAACTGGCGCTGGGCGCCGACCACGACGTCGCCGTCGTCGTCGCCAAGCACGGCCGCGTGGAAGCCGGTCCGGAAGAGACCGACGAAGCGTCGGCCGATGTTCCGGCCACCAAGGCCGCGAAGGACGACGAGTAATCGTCGCGCGGGCGCGCCTTCGGGCGTGCCCGCGTTGCCGTATCGATGGCAGGGCTGCGACTGATCGTCGGGCTGGGGAACCCCGGACCCGAATACGCACGGACCCGGCACAACGCCGGGTTCCGTTTTGTCGACGAACTCGCCGCGAAGGCGGGCGCGTCGTTCCGGCTCGACAGCAAGCTGTTCGGCGAGACCGCGAAGATCGACGTCGCCGGCCAGCCGGTCTGGCTGCTGAAGCCGGCCACGTTCATGAATCTCAGCGGCAAGTCGGTCGCCGCCGCGCTGCGGTTCTGGAAGTTCGAACCCGAGCAGGCGCTGCTGGCGCACGACGAACTGGATCTGCCGCCGGGCACCGCGCGGCTGAAGTTCGATGGCGGCCACGGCGGACAGAACGGACTGCGCGACACGATGCAACTGCTCGGCCACGGACGATTCCACCGGCTGCGCATCGGCATCGGCCACCCGGGCAGCAAGGACAAGGTCACGCCGTGGGTGCTGGGGCGTGCGACCGCCGATGACGACATCCTGATCGGACGCGCGATCGACGACGCGATCGACGTGCTGCCGCTGGCGATGGACGGCAATTTCATGGATGCGATGACGAGGCTGCACACGCGTCGGGATTAGCGATTGGGGATTCGGGATTCGGGCGCGCTTGTCCGAATCCCGAATCCCGAATCACCAATCCCGGATTCAAGCCATGGGCATCAAGTGCGGCATCGTCGGCCTGCCGAACGTCGGCAAGTCGACCCTCTTCAATGCGCTGACCAAGGCGGGCATCGCCGCGGCCAACTTTCCGTTCTGCACCATCGAGCCGAACGTCGGCATCGTGCCGGTGCCGGATCTGCGCCTCAATGCGCTGGCGGCGATCGTCAAGCCGCAGAAGGTGCTGCCGACGGCGGTCGAGTTCGTCGACATCGCCGGCCTCGTCGCCGGCGCAGCCAGCGGCGAAGGCCTGGGCAACAAGTTCCTGTCGCACATCCGCGAGGTCGACGCGATCACGCACGTGGTGCGCTGTTTCGAGAATCCCGACGTCATCCATGTCAACAACAAGGTCGACCCGATCGCCGATATCGAGACCATCGATACCGAGCTCGCGCTGGCCGACCTGGATTCCGTCGAGCGCGCGCTGCAGCGCGCCGAGCGTTCGGCCAAGACCGGCGACAAGGACGCGAAGGTCCGCGCCGAGGTGCTGGGTCGCGTGCACAAGGGCCTGGCCGACGGTCAGCCGGTGCGCGCGCTCAGGCTGTCGGACGAGGACCAGGCCGCGATCCGTGACCTGTTCCTGCTGACCGCCAAGCCCGTGCTGTATATCGCCAACGTGCTCGAGGACGGCTTCGAGAACAATCCGCACCTCGACGCGGTGCGCGCACGCGCGGTCGGCGAGGGCGCCCAGGTGGTGCCGGTGTCGGCGGCGATCGAGGAAGAGCTCTCGCAGCTCGACGATGTCGACCGCGACGCGTTCCTGGCCGATCTCGGTCTCGACGAGCCGGGCCTCAACCGCGTGATCCGCGCGGCCTACGGCCTGCTGACGCTGCAGACCTACTTCACCGCGGGCGTCAAGGAAGTGCGCGCGTGGACGGTGAAGGTCGGCGCCACCGCGCCGCAGGCGGCCGCAGTGATCCACACCGACTTCGAGAAGGGCTTCATCCGCGCCGAGGTCGTCGGTTACGACGATTTCATCCGCTACAACGGCGAATCCGGCGCGAAGGAAGCGGGCAAATGGCGCCTGGAAGGCAAGGAATACATCGTCAGGGATGGCGACGTGATGCATTTCCGCTTCAACGTCTGACCGGCACCGGTCGGGTCGTATCGCACGGCGGGCCCATCGAACCGCGCACACGGCGATGGCGCGCCGCCGCAGAGGCGGTTAATATGCGCGCCCGTCTGCACAGGTCATTGGCCATGCGACGGGCCCGGTGAAATCCAACGCCTTCCGGCGTTGACAGAACCGGGAACTGGCCCCAAAATCGCGGGCTGTTTTCACCGGCAAGACGAAAGCGCCGGAGGGATACCCAAGCGGCCAACGGGGGCAGACTGTAAATCTGCTGGCTTACGCCTTCGGTGGTTCGAATCCACCTCCCTCCACCATTTCGGCGCGGTGGAACAATCGCAGTGCGACAGGTTGTATGCGGCAAGCGGGTCCCGGTGCGGGAGTAGTTCAACGGTAGAACCTCAGCCTTCCAAGCTGATGGTGCGGGTTCGATTCCCGTCTCCCGCTCCATTGAACGTTCCACGCGGTTCCCTGGTTCCACATCGTTGCTCACGTAGCTCAGTCGGTAGAGCACCTCCTTGGTAAGGAGGAGGTCGAAGGTTCGATTCCTTTCGTGAGCACCATCCTTCCGCGGTACCGCCAGGTGCGGGGCCGCTGCACGCAGTCACCACTTCACCAGATTTCGAGACAAGGCAGCCATGGCAAAGGGTAAGTTCGAGCGCACCAAGCCGCACGTCAACGTCGGCACGATCGGTCACGTCGACCACGGCAAGACCACGCTGACCGCGGCACTGACGAAGATCGGCGCCGAGCGTTTCGGCGGCGAGTTCAAGGCCTACGACGCGATCGACGCGGCGCCGGAAGAGAAGGCGCGCGGCATCACGATCTCGACCGCGCACGTGGAATACGAGTCCGAGAAGCGCCATTACGCGCACGTGGACTGCCCGGGCCACGCCGACTACGTGAAGAACATGATCACCGGTGCGGCGCAGATGGACGGCGCGATCCTGGTGTGTTCGGCCGCCGACGGCCCGATGCCGCAGACCCGCGAGCACATCCTGCTCTCGCGCCAGGTCGGCGTGCCGTACATCGTCGTGTTCCTGAACAAGGCCGACATGGTCGACGACGCCGAGCTGCTCGAGCTGGTCGAGATGGAAGTGCGCGAACTGCTGAGCAAGTACGAGTTCCCGGGCGACGATACCCCGATCATCCACGGTTCGGCGCGCCTGGCGCTCGACGGCGACCAGAGCGAGATCGGCGTGCCGGCGATCCTGAAGCTGGTCGACGCGCTCGACAGCTGGATCCCGGAGCCGGAGCGCGACGTCGACAAGGCGTTCCTGATGCCGGTCGAGGACGTGTTCTCGATCTCGGGCCGCGGCACGGTCGTGACCGGTCGCATCGAGCGTGGCGTGATCAAGGTCGGCGAGGAAATCGAGATCGTCGGCATCCGTCCGGTGCAGAAGACGACCGTCACCGGCGTCGAGATGTTCCGCAAGCTGCTCGACCAGGGCCAGGCAGGCGACAACGCCGGTCTGCTGCTGCGCGGCACCAAGCGTGACGACGTCGAGCGTGGCCAGGTGCTGGCCAAGCCGGGTTCGATCAAGCCGCACACCGAGTTCGAAGCCGAAGTCTATGTCCTGTCGAAGGACGAAGGCGGCCGCCACACGCCGTTCTTCAAGGGCTACCGTCCGCAGTTCTACTTCCGCACCACCGACATCACCGGTGCGGTCGAGCTGCCGGAAGGCACCGAGATGGTGATGCCGGGCGACAACGTGAAGATGGTGGTGACGCTGATCAACCCGGTGGCGATGGACGAAGGCCTGCGCTTCGCGATCCGCGAAGGCGGCCGTACCGTCGGCGCCGGCGTGGTGGCGAAGATCATCAAGTGACCTGACGGCCCACGCGCGCACTGCGCGCGTGGCTGCCGGAAGGTCATCCCCGCGAAGGCGGGGCTTTCAACAGCCGAATGGCTGGTCATCCAGCGACTTTAGCGAGGTGCCAACCCCGCAAAAGCCGCGACAAGGCGGGCCGGCACCCCGGTCCGCCTTCGCCGTCTCAGGAGTTCCGGGGGCGGCGGTTGTTCCATCCATACGCCAGTAGCTCAATTGGCAGAGCAGCGGTCTCCAAAACCGCAGGTTGGGGGTTCGAGTCCCTCCTGGCGTGCCATTCGCGGAATCGTCCGCGCGGGTCCGGACGCATTGCGGTCCGTCCCGTCAACCGAGCAGTCGCAAACCGATGAGTCGCCGGGACTTGAACAGCAGAGTTGAACAATCCAAGGGTGCGTCTTCGGCGGACCTCGCCAAGTACGCGGCCGCGATCGTGCTCGTCGTCGCCGGCGTATTCGCCTTCTACTGGTTCCAGGCGCAGCTGGCCGCGCCGGTGCGCAGCATCATTGTGGCCCTGTGCGTCGTGGGCGCCGCCGCGGTCTTCCTGACCACGGGCAAGGGTCACAAGACCCGCGAGTTCTTCTCGGAGACCCGCTTCGAGATGCGCAAGGTCGTCTGGCCGACGCGCCAGGAGGCTGTTCGCCTGACCTGGATCGTGATCATCGCCGTGGCGATCATCAGCCTGATCCTCGCCGGCTTCGACCAGATCATCCAGTGGCTGATCCGCCTCGTTCTGAGGCAGTGACGGAGTAACGATTCAGATGGAAACCGAAGGCGTCAAGCGCTGGTATGTCGTGCATGCCTATTCCGGCTTCGAGAAGTCGGTGGCCCAGGCGCTGCGCGATCGCATCGTGCGCACCGAGATGCAGGACAAGTTCGGCGACGTGCTGGTGCCGACCGAAGAAGTGATCGAGATGCGCTCCGGCCAGAAACGCCGTTCCGAGCGCAAGTTCTTCCCGGGCTATGTCCTGGTGCAGATCCTGACGTCGGACGACGGCGGCATCCCGCGCATGGACAACGAGAGCTGGCACCTGGTCAAGGAGACGCCGAAGGTGATGGGCTTCATCGGCGGCACCGCGGATCGTCCGCTGCCGATCCGCGACGAAGAGGCCGCCGTGATCCTCGATCGCGTGCAGGAAGGGGTCGAGAAGCCGCGTCCGAAGGTCCTGTTCGAGCCCGGCCAGATGGTCCGCGTGACCGACGGCCCGTTCAACGACTTCAACGGCGTGGTCGAGGAAATCAACTACGAGAAGAGCCGCCTGCGCGTTGCAGTGCTGATCTTCGGCCGTTCGACCCCGGTCGAACTGGAATTCGGGCAGGTCGAGAAGGCCTGAACTCCGCTGCGCGCCCCATGCGACGGGCGCGCGAAATCCTGCTATAGTGCGCGGCTCACTGTCTGGCCGCGCCAGGCAACCGCACAGGCCGCCGTATGGGCGGCCTTTCGCGCGAGATGGACAACGTGAATCCGGGACACGCGATTTCCCGGAACGATGGGGAGCCTGAGTCCAGGCGCTTGCACCCGGAGAGAAGAAGGCAATGGCGAAGAAAGTCGTCGGTTACATCAAGCTGCAGGTCAAGGCCGGTCAGGCCAATCCCTCGCCGCCGGTCGGTCCTGCGCTGGGTCAGCGCGGCCTGAACATCATGGAGTTCTGCAAGGCGTTCAACGCAGCGACCTCCAAGCTCGAGCCGGGTCTGCCGACCCCGGTCATCATCACGGCCTACTCGGACCGTACCTTCACCTTCATCACCAAGAGCACGCCGGCATCGGTGCTGCTGAAGAAGGCGGCCGGTGTGGCCTCGGGCTCCAAGCGTCCCAACACCGAAAAGGTGGGCAAGGTGACGCGTGCGCAACTCGAAGACATCGCCAAGGCGAAGGAAGCCGATCTGACGGCAGCCGAGCTGGAAGCGGCAGTGCGCACCATCGCGGGCTCCGCCCGTTCGATGGGCCTGACGGTGGAGGGCTGAGACCATGGCACAGACCAAGCGACAGAAGAGCATCCAGGCCGCCGTGCAGCCGGGCAAGAGCTACGGCATCGATGACGCCCTGAAGATCGTCAAGGACAACAGCAGCGCGAAGTTCGCCGAGGCCGTGGACGTCGCCGTCCGCCTCGGCGTCGACGCGCGCAAGTCCGACCAGCAGGTGCGCGGCTCGACCGTGCTGCCGCAGGGCACGGGCAAGAGCGTCCGCGTCGCGGTGTTCGCGCCGGCCGGCGCCAAGGCCGACGAGGCCCTGGCCGCCGGTGCCGACATCGTCGGCATGGACGACCTGGCCGAGAAGATGCAGGCCGGCGACATCAACTACGACGTCGTGATCGCGACGCCGGACGCGATGCGCGTGGTCGGCAAGCTCGGTACGGTGCTGGGCCCGCGCGGCCTGATGCCGAACCCGAAGGTCGGCACGGTCTCCCCGAACCCGGGCGAAGCCGTGAAGAATGCGAAGGGCGGCCAGGTCCGTTACCGCACCGACAAGGCCGGCATCATCCACTGCACGATCGGCAAGGCCGACTTCGATGCGGAGAAGCTGAAGGAAAACCTGCAGGCGCTGCTGGCCGATCTGGTCAAGGCCAAGCCGGCCACCGCCAAGGGCCAGTACCTGCAGAAGATCTCGGTGAGCTCGACCATGGGTCCGGGCGTCGCCGTCGACCAGTCGTCGCTGAGCATCGCGCGCTGATCGCAACGCAATAAACGCGCCGTCCCGCTCGCGGGGCGACGCGATTTTGGGGGCATCGCGACGGACCTTGGGTCCGGCGCGGCGCCGTCAAAGACCGCAGGCGCGGTGGAGATCGACGTGGCGACGGGCAGGGATGCTCGAACTGGCAGGGAGTCGCCGCCACCGATGATCGAGACCGCTTAATCCCGAGGTGCTTGCACCGAGTGGCCTGCGTAGATGGTGATGCCTCTCTGAAGTTTTCTGGTGCGACATCCGTCGAGCCAGGCAGAAGGCCACCACCGGGATGCTTCACGCATCCCCGGCACCCACGGACGGGCGCCGCTCAGGACCGCAAGCGGCAGGAGCCGTGAGCGGAGTTCACAATGAGGAGTGATGAATGGCTCTCAATCTGTCCCAGAAGCAGGAAGTTGTCGCCGAGCTGGCAGAAGTCGCCGCGAACGCCCACTCCCTGATTGCTGTCGAGTACGTGGGCACCACGGTCAGTCAAATGACCGCGATGCGCAAGAAGGCTCGTGAGACCGGTGTGTACTTGCGCGTTGTCAAGAACACCCTGGCCGCACGTGCAGTGGAAGGTACCAGCTACGAGTGCTCCAAGGACTCGCTGGTGGGCCCGCTGCTGTATGCGTTCTCGACCGAGGAGCCCGGCGCAGCCGGTCGCCTGATCAAGGAATTCGCGAAAGACAACAGCAAGCTGGTGCCGAAGCTCGTCGTCGTGGAAGGCCAGCTGTATCCGGCCGGCCATGTCGACGTTCTGGCATCGCTGCCGACGCTCGACCAGGCGCTGTCGATGCTGGCCCGCGTGCTGTCCGAACCCGCTGCGATGTTCGCCCGTGCCGTCAAGGCCGTCGGCGACAAGCAGGGCGGTGGCGACGAAGCGCCCGCGGAAGCAGCGGCCGAGACGGCCGAAACGGCTTAAGTCCGGCCTGCCGGTTCAACGAACCCCATCCCAGAAAATTTTTCAAAGGTAATCACAATGTCCCTTACCAACGAACAGATCGTCGACGCCATCGCCGAGAAGTCCCTGATGGAAGTGATGGAGCTGGTCAAGGCCATCGAAGAGAAGTTCGGCGTCTCCGCCGCTGCTCCGGTCGCCGCGGCCGCTGCTGCCGGCCCGGCTGCCGCTGTCGAAGAGCAGACCGAGTTCACCGTCGTCCTGAAGGCCGCCGGCGAGAAGAAGGTCGAGGCCATCAAGGTCGTCCGCGCCATCACCGGCCTGGGTCTGAAGGAAGCCAAGGACCTGGTCGAAGGCGCGCCGAAGGACGTCAAGGAAGGCGCCACGAAGGAAGAAGCCGAGAAGATCAAGAAGGATCTCGAGGCTGCCGGCGCGACCGTCGAAATCAAGTAAGCGGCACTTGGCATCGCGGCACATGCTTGCGATGCGCCGGGGCCGGGGGCGAAAGCTCCCGGCCCTTGGTCGTTCCTGAAATTGTTCGTTTTTTCTGGACGGCCTGTAACACGCAACACGACAACTGACGCAGTTGTCAGTGGGTAGTAGCGGGAGATGGCGTGCTGGTGCCGGCAATACCAGCGACTACCCAGTGACAGCTTCATGTTCCGGATCGCACGTCGATCCCATCCGATCCAACGAGGCGTACTTCCCATGACGACGTCCCAGCTCCCGTCGAGCCAGCAGCAGATCTACTCGTTCACCGAGAAGAAGCGCATCCGAAAGAACTTCGGCAAGCGCCGCGAGATTCTCGAGGTGCCGTTCCTCCTCGCCATCCAGGTCGATTCCTACCGCGAATTCCTGCAGTCCGACCGCGATCCCGCCAAGCGCGAGGACCGTGGCCTGCACGCCGCGCTGAAGTCGGTGTTCCCGATCGTCAGCTACAACGGCTACGCCGCGCTCGAATACGTCGGCTACAAGCTTGGCGAGCCCGGTTTCGACGAGCGCGAATGCCGCAACCGCGGCCTGAGCTACGGCGCCCCGCTGCGCGTGACCGTGCGCCTGGTGATCTACGACCGCGAGTCGTCGCAGAAGGCCATCAAGTACGTGAAGGAGCAGGAGGTCTACATGGGCGAGATTCCGCTCATGACCGACAACGGCACCTTCATCATCAACGGCACCGAGCGCGTCATCGTCTCGCAGCTGCACCGCTCGCCGGGCGTGTTCTTCGACCACGACCGCGGCAAGACCCACAGCTCGGGCAAGTTGCTCTACAGCGCCCGCATCATCCCCTACCGCGGTTCCTGGCTCGATTTCGAGTTCGACCCGAAGGACGCGCTGTTCACGCGTATCGACCGCCGCCGCAAGCTGCCGGTGTCGGTGCTGCTGCGCGCGCTCGGCTACAACAACGAAGAGATGCTCAACGAGTTCTTCGACATCAACAGCTACCACATCCTGCCGGAAAGCGAGGGTGTGCAGCTGGAGCTGGTGTCGGAGCGCCTGCGCGGCGAAACGCTGAACTTCGACCTGCTCGACGGCGAGAAGGTCATCGTCGAGGCCGGCAAGCGCATCACCGCGCGCCACGTCAAGCAGCTCGAGGCATCCAACATCACCGCGCTCGCGGTGCCGGACGACTACCTCGTCGGCCAGATCCTGTCGCACGACGTGATCGACCCGGCGACCGGTGAGCTGGTCGCGACCGCGAACGACGAGATCACGCTCGAGACGCTCGAGGCGCTGCGCAAGGCATCGATCGAGACCATCGGCACGATCTGGGTCAACGACCTCGACCGCGGCCCGTACCTGTCCAACACCCTGCGCATCGACTCGACCAAGACCCAGCTCGATGCGCTGGTCGAGATCTACCGCATGATGCGCCCCGGCGAGCCGCCGACCAAGGACGCCGCGCAGAACCTGTTCCACAACCTGTTCTTCACGTTCGAGCGCTACGACGTCTCCAGCGTCGGCCGCATGAAGTTCAACCGCCGTCTGGGTCGCAAGGAGACCGAAGGCGCGTCCGTGCTGTACGACGCGAAGTACTTCGCCGAGCGCAAGGACGAGGATTCGGTGCGCCTGCGCGGCGAGTTCGGCCAGACATCCGACATCCTCGACGTCATCCGCGTGCTGACCGAGATCCGCAACGGTCGCGGCGTGGTCGACGACATCGATCACCTCGGCAACCGCCGCGTGCGTTCGGTCGGTGAAATGGCCGAGAACGTGTTCCGCGTGGGCCTGGTCCGCGTCGAGCGCGCCGTGCGCGAGCGCCTGACGATGGCCGAGGCCGATGGCCTGACCCCGCAGGAACTGATCAACGCCAAGCCGGTCGCCGCCGCGGTCAAGGAATTCTTCGGCTCCTCGCAGCTGTCGCAGTTCATGGACCAGAACAACCCGCTGTCGGAAGTCACGCACAAGCGTCGCGTCTCGGCGCTCGGCCCCGGCGGTCTGACCCGCGAGCGCGCCGGCTTCGAAGTGCGCGACGTGCATCCCACGCACTACGGCCGCGTCTGCACGATTGAGACGCCGGAAGGCCCGAACATCGGCCTGATCAACTCGCTGGCGACCTTCGCACGCACCAACCGCTACGGCTTCCTCGAGACGCCGTACCGCAAGGTCGTCGACAGCCGCGTCACCGACGAGATCGAATACCTCTCGGCGATCGAGGAGAACGACTACGTCATCGCGCAGGCCAATGCCGTCCAGGACGACAAGGGCACGATGACGCAGCAGTTCGTCGACTGCCGCTTCCAGGGCGAGTCGCTGCTCAAGCCGCCGGCGGAAATCCATTACATGGACGTCTCGCCGATGCAGACCGTGTCGGTCGCCGCCGCGCTCGTGCCGTTCCTCGAGCACGATGACGCGAACCGCGCACTGATGGGCGCCAACATGCAGCGCCAGGCCGTGCCGACGCTGCGTGCGCAGAAGCCGCTGGTCGGCACCGGCATCGAGCGCGCCGTGGCGCGCGACTCGGGCGTGACCGTCAACGCCCGCCGTGGCGGCGTGATCGAGCAGATCGATGCCGGCCGCGTCGTGGTCAAGGTGCATGAAGAAGAGATTTCCGGCGAGCACGATGCCGGCGTCGACATCTACAACCTGATCAAGTACACGCGCTCCAACCAGAACACCTGCATCAACCAGCGTCCGCTGGTGAACGTGGGTGACGTGGTCGCGCGCGGCGACGTGCTGGCCGACGGTCCCTCGACCGACATCGGCGAGCTGGCGCTCGGCCAGAACATGCTCGTCGCGTTCATGCCGTGGAACGGCTACAACTTCGAGGACTCGATCCTGCTGTCGGAACGCGTCGTCAAGGAAGACCGTTACACGACGATCCACATCGAGGAAATGACCGCGGTCGCCCGCGACACGAAGCTGGGGCCGGAGGAAATCTCCGCCGACATCCCGAACGTGTCCGAGAACGCGCTCAACCGTCTCGACGAATCCGGCGTGGTGTACATCGGTGCGGAAGTCCGCGCCGGCGACATCCTGGTCGGCAAGGTCACGCCGAAGGGCGAGAGCCAGCTGACCCCGGAAGAGAAGCTGCTGCGCGCGATCTTCGGCGAGAAGGCCTCCGACGTGAAGGACAGCTCGCTGCGCGTGCCGCCGGGCATGGACGGCACCGTCATCGACGTGCAGGTCTTCACCCGCGACGGCATCGAGAAGGACAAGCGCGCCAAGCAGATCGAAGAGTCCGAGATCAAGCGCGTCAAGAAGGACTTCGACGACCAGTTCCGCATCCTCGAGTCGGCGATCTACGCGCGCCTGCGTTCGCAGATCCAGGGCAAGGTCGCCAACGGCGGTCCCGGCCTGAAGAAGGGCGACACGGTCAGCTCGCTGGTGCTCGACGGCCTGAAGAAGTCCGACTGGTTCCAGATCCGCATGAAGGACGAGGACGCGGCCGACGCGATCGAACGTGCGCAGAAGCAGATCGACGCGCACCAGAAGGAGTTCGAGAAGCGCTTCGCCGACAAGCGCGGCAAGATCACCCAGGGCGACGACCTCGCACCGGGCGTGCTGAAGATGGTCAAGGTCTACCTGGCCGTGAAGCGCCGCATCCAGCCGGGCGACAAGATGGCCGGCCGCCACGGCAACAAGGGTGTCGTGTCGACCATCGTCCCCGTGCAGGACATGCCGCACATGGCCAACGGCAACACCGTCGACATCGTGTTGAACCCGCTGGGCGTGCCGTCGCGCATGAACATCGGCCAGATCCTCGAAGTGCACCTGGGCCTTGCGGCCAAGGGGCTCGGCGAGAAGATCCAGCGGATGCTCGACGCGCAGGCCAAGGTGGCCGAACTGCGCAGCTTCCTCGACCAGATCTACAACCACGACAAGGCGGTGTTCGCACAGCGCGTCGACCTGTCGCAGTTCAGCGACGAGGAACTGCTGAAGCTCGCCGGCAACCTCACCGACGGCGTGCCGATGGCCACCCCGGTGTTCGACGGCGCGGCGGAATCGGAGATCAAGGCGATGCTCGAGTTGGCGGACATGCCGACCAGTGGTCAGCACCGTCTGTTCGACGGCCGCACCGGCGAGGCGTTCGAGCGCGAAGTCACCGTGGGCTACATGCACATGCTCAAGCTCAACCACCTGGTGGACGACAAGATGCACGCGCGTTCGACCGGTCCGTACTCGCTCGTCACCCAGCAGCCGCTGGGCGGCAAGGCGCAGTTCGGCGGCCAGCGCTTCGGCGAAATGGAAGTCTGGGCGCTGGAAGCCTACGGCGCGGCCTACACCCTGCAGGAAATGCTGACGGTGAAGTCCGACGACGTGCAGGGCCGCAACCAGATGTACAAGAACATCGTCGACGGCGAACACGAGATGGTCGCGGGCATGCCCGAGTCCTTCAACGTGCTGGTCAAGGAAATCCGCTCGCTGGCCATCAACATGGAGCTCGAGGAGCACTGAGAGACGGGAATGGGGATTCGGGATTCGGGATTCGAAAGGGCGAAAAGCCGCGATCCCGATCTGCCGAATCCCCGCTCTGACGAATCCCGAATCTCGAATCCCGAATCCCGGAGAATTTCATGAAAGACCTGCTCAACCTCTTCAACCAGCAGCGCCAGATCCCGGACTTCGACGCGATCAAGATCGCGCTCGCCAGCCCGGACCTGATCCGTTCGTGGTCGTTCGGCGAAGTGAAGAAGCCCGAGACCATCAACTACCGCACGTTCAAGCCCGAGCGCGACGGCCTGTTCTGCGCCGCGATCTTCGGCCCGATCAAGGACTACGAGTGCCTGTGCGGCAAGTACAAGCGCATGAAGCACCGCGGCGTGGTCTGCGAGAAGTGCGGCACCGAAGTCACCCTGGCCAAGGTGCGCCGCGAGCGCATGGGCCACATCGACCTGGCCTCGCCGGTCGCGCACATCTGGTTCCTCAAGTCGCTGCCCTCGCGCATCGGCCTGATGCTGGACATGACCCTGCGCGACATCGAACGCATCCTGTACTTCGAGGCCTTCGTCGTCACCGAGCCGGGCCTGACCCCGCTCGAGCGCAGCCAGCTGCTCAACGAAGAGCAGTACATGCAGATGCGCCAGGAACACGGCGACGACTTCGACGCCGCGATGGGCGCCGAGGCGGTCTACGACCTGCTGCGCACGATCGACCTGCAGGCCGAGATGGTCCGCCTGAAGGAAGAGATCGCCGCCACCGGTTCGGAAACCAAGCTCAAGCGCCTCACCAAGCGCATCAAGCTGGTCGAGGCCTTCATCGAGTCGGGCAACCGTCCCGAGTGGATGATCATGACCGTGCTGCCGGTGCTGCCGCCGGACCTGCGTCCGCTGGTCCCGCTGGACGGTGGCCGCTTCGCGACCTCCGATCTCAACGATCTGTACCGCCGCGTCATCAACCGCAACAACCGCCTGCGTCGCCTGCTCGAACTCAATGCGCCCGACATCATCGTGCGCAACGAGAAGCGCATGCTGCAGGAATCGGTCGATGCGCTGATGGACAACGGCCGTCGCGGCCGTGCGATCACCGGCACCAACAAGCGCCCGCTCAAGTCGCTCGCCGACATGATCAAGGGCAAGCAGGGCCGCTTCCGCCAGAACCTGCTCGGCAAGCGCGTCGACTACTCGGGCCGTTCGGTCATCGTGGTCGGCCCGACGCTGCGCCTGCACGAGTGCGGCCTGCCGAAGAAGATGGCGCTGGAACTCTTCAAGCCCTTCATCTTCGCCAAGCTGCAGCGCCGTGGCCTCGCCACGACGATCAAGGCCGCCAAGAAGCTCGTCGAGCGCGAAGAAGCCGAGGTGTGGGACATCCTCGAAGAGGTGATCCGCGAGCACCCGGTGCTGCTCAACCGCGCGCCGACGCTGCACCGCCTGGGCATCCAGGCGTTCGAGCCGGTGCTGATCGAAGGCAAGGCGATCCAGTTGCATCCGCTGGTGTGTACCGCCTTCAACGCCGACTTCGACGGCGACCAGATGGCGGTCCACGTGCCGCTCTCGCTGGAAGCCCAGCTCGAAGCGCGTGCGCTGATGATGGCGTCGAACAACATCCTCTCGCCGGCCAACGGCGAGCCGATCATCGTGCCGTCGCAGGACGTCGTGCTCGGTCTGTACTACATGACGCGCGCGCTGGAGAACATCCCGGGCGAGGGCATGATCTTCGCGAACATCGCCGAAGTGCGTCGTGCGTTCGACAACAAGGCCGCCGGCCTGCACGCCAAGATCAAGGTCCGCATCCACCAGACCGTGATCGGCGAGGACGGTTCGCGCGAGAAGGTGACCTCGATCGTCGAGACGACCGTGGGTCGTGCGCTGCTGCTCGAGATCATGCCCGACGGCCTGCCGTTCGAGCTGGCCAACGTCGAGCTCAACAAGAAGAACATCTCGCGCCTGATCAACGCCTGCTACCGCCGCCTGGGTCTCAAGGACACGGTCGTGTTCGCCGACAAGCTGATGTACACCGGCTTCGGCAACGCGACGCGTGCGGGCGTGTCGATCGGCATCAACGACATGACCATCCCGACCGAGAAGGCCGGCATCCTGGTCGAGGCCGAGGCCGAAGTGCTGGAAATCCAGCAGCAGTACCAGTCGGGCCTGGTCACCGCCGGCGAGCGCTACAACAAGGTCGTCGACATCTGGTCGCGTACGAACGAGCGCATCGCCAAGGCGATGATGGACACGATCGGTACCGAGAAGGTCGTCAATGCCAAGGGCGAGACCATCGACCAGAAGTCGATGAATTCGCTCTACATCATGGCCGACTCCGGTGCGCGTGGTTCGCAGGCGCAGATCCGTCAGCTGGCCGGCATGCGCGGCCTGATGGCCAAGCCGGACGGCTCGATCATCGAAACGCCGATCATCGCGAACTTCCGCGAAGGTCTGAACGTCCAGGAATACTTCAACTCCACCCACGGTGCCCGCAAGGGTCTGGCCGATACCGCGCTCAAGACCGCGAACTCCGGCTACCTGACCCGTCGTCTCGTCGACGTGGCGCAGGACGTGGTGATCACCGAAGTCGACTGCGGCACGATGGACGGTCTCACCATGACCCCGATCGTCGAAGGCGGCGACGTGGTCGAGCCGTTGCGCGACCGCGTGCTGGGTCGTGTCGTGGCCGAGGACGTGTTCCTGCCGGGCAACGACGAGGATCCGATCGTCACCCGCAACACGCTGCTCGACGAGCAGTGGGTGCAGCGCCTCGAAGAGGCCGGTGTGCAGTCGATCCAGGTCCGTTCGACCATCACCTGCGAAGCCGGTTTCGGTGTCTGCGCCAGCTGCTACGGCCGTGATCTCGGCCGCGGCCACCTGGTCAACCAGGGCGAGGCCGTGGGCGTCGTCGCCGCGCAGTCGATCGGCGAGCCGGGCACGCAGCTGACCATGCGTACGTTCCACATCGGTGGCGCGGCGTCGCGTGCGGCCGCCATCGACAACGTGACGGTCAAGACCACCGGCTCGATCAAGTTCAACAACCTCAAGCATGTGAAGCACGAGAGCGGCAACCTGGTCGCGGTCTCGCGTTCGGGCGAACTCTCGGTGCTCGACGGCCACGGCCGCGAGCGCGAGCGTTACAAGCTGCCCTACGGCGCGACCATCACCGTCAACGACGGCGATGCGATCAAGGCCGGCCAGACCGTGTCGAACTGGGATCCGCACAACCACCCGATCGTGTCGGAAGTCGCGGGCTTCATCCGCTTCGTGGACTTCGTCGACGGCATCACCGTCATCGAGAAGACCGACGACCTGACCGGCCTGGCGTCGCGCGAGATCACCGATCCCAAGCGTCGTGGTTCGATGGGCAAGGATCTGCGTCCGATCGTGCGCATCGTCGATGCCAAGGGCAACGATCTCAACATCCCGGGCACCGACCTGCCGGCGCAGTACCTACTGCCGCCGCGCTCGATCGTCAACCTGCAGGACGGCGACGCCGTCGGCGTGGGCGACGTGGTGACCAAGGTGCCGCAGGAAGCGTCGAAGACCCGCGACATCACCGGTGGTCTGCCGCGCGTGGCCGACCTGTTCGAAGCGCGCAAGCCGAAGGACCAGGCGATCCTCGCCGAGATCTCCGGCATCGTCAGCTTCGGCAAGGACACCAAGGGCAAGCAGCGTCTGATCATCAAGGGCACCGACGGCGTCGATCACGAAGAGCTGATCCCGAAGTACCGCCAGATCATCGTGTTCGAAGGCGAGCACGTGGAGAAGGGCGAGACGGTCGTCGACGGCGAGCCGGGTCCGCAGGACATCCTGCGCCTGAAGGGCGTCGAGGAACTCGCGTCCTACCTGACCAAGGAAATCCAGGACGTCTATCGCCTGCAGGGCGTGAAGATCAACGACAAGCACATCGAGGTGATCGTTCGCCAGATGCTGCGCAAGGTCGAGATCACCGACCAGGGCGACAGCCGCTTCCTCAACGGTGAGCAGGTCGAGCGTCAGCGCGTGATCGAGGACAACGTCAAGCATCTCGCCAAGAACGAGCTGCCGGCGAAGTTCGATCCGGTCCTGCTGGGCATCACCAAGGCATCGCTGGCCACCGAGTCGTTCATCTCGGCCGCGTCGTTCCAGGAAACCACCCGCGTGCTGACCGAGGCGGCCGTCCGCGGCACGCGCGACAGCCTGCGTGGCCTGAAGGAAAACGTGATCGTGGGTCGTCTGATCCCGGCCGGTACCGGCCTGGCGTACCACGCCCGTCGTCGTCGCGCCGCCTCCGGCCTGACCGACTCAGAAATGGACGCACTGTCGGGCAGCGGCACGACCAGGGCCGATGCCGAAGTCGTCGCCGCACCGGCTGCACCGGAGCAGGTGATGCTCGAAGACGCACCGGTGACGCCGACGGCTGACAACGACGGCGAAGCACGCTAAGATTGCACCCCTTTGGTGGCCCCGCGTGGGCCACCCAGACTCCGAAAAGAGGCGCAGGACGCGGCTCGTATTCGGTCCAGGATGGACGGGAGACGTTGTATGCCGGGTGGCGCCCCTCGTGGGCGTGCCAGCGGCGGTATGACCCGCGTTGACGGTGCTCGTCAGCGCGGGCTATACTTTTTCGTCTGACAGGCGGCCTATCCGTCTGTCTTCGTTTTCACCGGGCTCCGGCCCGAACCAAAGACCCGAGACCTGATGGCAACGATCAACCAGCTGGTGCGGAAGCCGCGCAGCCCCGAAACCTACAAGAGCACGTCGCCCGCGCTGGCGAACTGCCCGCAGCGCCGTGGCGTCTGCACCCGCGTGTACACCACGACCCCGAAGAAGCCCAACTCGGCGCTTCGCAAGGTCGCCAAGGTGCGCCTGACCAACGGTTACGAAGTCATTTCGTACATCGGCGGCGAAGGCCACAACCTGCAGGAGCACAGCGTGGTGCTGATCCGCGGCGGTCGCGTCAAGGATCTTCCCGGCGTGCGTTACCACACCGTGCGCGGTTCGCTCGATGCTTCCGGCGTCGCGAAGCGCAAGCAGAGCCGTTCGAAGTACGGCACCAAGCGTCCGAAGGGCTGAGGAATAGACAATGTCGCGTAAAGGAAACACCCCGCAGCGTTCGGTGCTGCCCGACCCGAAGCACCACAGCGACACGATCGCGCGCTTCATCAACATGGTCATGAAGAGCGGCAAGAAGTCGATCGCTGAAAAGATCGTCTACGGCGCCATGGACGTCATCAGCGAGAAGAACGGCAACCCGCTCGAGCTCGTCGAGAAGGCGCTGGGCAACATCTCGCCGGCCGTCGAAGTGAAGTCGCGCCGCGTCGGTGGCGCCACGTACCAGGTGCCGGTCGAAGTGCGCGCCTCGCGCCGCATGGCACTGGCGATGCGCTGGCTGATCGAATCGGCGCGCAAGCGCGGCGAGAACACCATGCCGCGCAAGCTGGCCGCCGAGCTGATCGACGCGTCCGAGAACCGTGGTGGCGCGATCAAGAAGCGCGAAGAAACCCACCGCATGGCCGACGCCAACAAGGCGTTCGCGCACTACCGCTGGTAGCGGCCCCCTCGGGTCCCGGTTGATTCCGGAGCCCGTCGGCACCATCCAGGTGCCTCCAGGCGGCCGCAGGCCGCACGCAGGATCCGAAGGCCGCCGCAAGGCGGCATTCGTCCATTCAAGCGATTCCATCGCGAAGCCTCCGCGTTCCATCGGAACTTCGCCATTCAATACGAGAAACCGACGTGGCTCGCACGACACCCATCGAACGCTACCGCAACTTCGGCATCATGGCCCACATCGATGCCGGCAAGACCACGACTTCCGAGCGCATCCTGTTCTACACCGGCGTCAGCCACAAGATCGGTGAGGTGCACGATGGCGCCGCCACCATGGACTGGATGGAGCAGGAGCAGGAACGCGGCATCACCATCACTTCGGCGGCCACCACGGCGTTCTGGAAGGGCATGGACAAGTCGCTGCCCGAGCACCGCTTCAACATCATCGACACCCCCGGCCACGTCGACTTCACCATCGAAGTCGAGCGCAGCTTGCGCGTGCTCGACGGCGCAGTGTTCGTGCTGTGCGCGGTCGGTGGCGTGCAGCCGCAGTCCGAGACCGTGTGGCGCCAGGCCAACAAGTACCAGGTGCCGCGCCTCGCGTTCGTCAACAAGATGGATCGCACCGGTGCGAACTTCAACAAGGTCGTCGACCAGCTGAAGGCGCGTCTGGGCGCTTACGCCGTGCCGATGCAGGTGCCGATCGGCGCCGAAGACGGTTTCGAGGGCGTGGTCGACCTGCTCAAGATGAAGGCGATCCACTGGGATGCCGCTTCGCAGGGCACGACGTTCGAGTACCGCGACATCCCGGCGAACCTGCTCGAGGAATCCACCGAAGCGCGCGGTTTCATGGTCGAGGCTGCGGCCGAAGCCAACGAAGCGCTGATGGACAAGTACCTCAACGAGGGCGAGCTGACTGAAGAAGAGATCATCGCCGGTCTGCGCGAGCGCACCCTGAAGGTCGAGATCGTGCCGGTGTTCTGTGGCACGGCGTTCAAGAACAAGGGCGTCCAGGCGATGCTCGACGGCGTGATCCAGCTGCTGCCGTCGCCCTCCGACCGTCCGCCGGTGCAGGGCATCGACGACGACGAGAAGGAAGACACCCGCACCGCCGACGACAAGGCCCCGTTCTCGGCGCTGGCGTTCAAGATCATGACGGACCCGTTCGTGGGTTCGCTGACGTTCTTCCGTGTCTATTCGGGCGTGCTCAATGCCGGCGACCAGGTGTACAACCCGGTCAAGTCGAAGAAGGAGCGCGTGGGTCGCATCCTGCAGATGCACTCCAACAACCGCGAAGAGATCAAGGAAGTGCGCGCGGGCGACATCGCCGCGGCTGTCGGCCTGAAGGACGTGACCACTGGCGACACGCTGTGCGCGCAGGATCACATCATCACGCTCGAGCGCATGGTGTTCCCGGAGCCCGTCATCTCGATGGCGGTCGAACCGAAGACCAAGTCGGACCAGGAGAAGATGGGCCTCGCGCTCGGTCGCCTGGCGCAGGAGGATCCGTCCTTCCGCGTGCGCACCGACGAGGAATCCGGCCAGACCATCATCGCCGGCATGGGCGAGCTGCACCTGGACATCATCGTCGACCGCATGAAGCGCGAGTTCAACGTCGAAGCCAACGTCGGCAAGCCGCAGGTCGCGTATCGCGAGACGATCCGCACCGCGGACGTGAAGTCGGACTACAAGCACGCCAAGCAGTCGGGCGGCAAGGGCCAGTACGGCCACGTCGTGATCGAGCTGTCGCCGCTGACTGCCGAGGATCGCGCCGATCCGAAGCTGGCTGGCGACATCAAGGACGACTTCCTCTTCATCAACGACATCACCGGTGGCGTGATCCCGAAGGAATTCATCCCGTCGGTCGAGAAGGGCATCCGCGAAACGATCACCAGCGGTCCGCTGGCCGGCTTCCCGGTCGTGGGCGTCAAGGTCAAGCTGGTGTTCGGCTCGTACCACGACGTCGATTCGTCGGAAATGGCGTTCAAGCTGGCCTCGTCGATGGCGTTCAAGCAGGGCTTCGTGAAGGCGAGCCCGGCACTGCTCGAGCCGATGATGAAGGTCGAGATCGTCAGCCCCGAGGATTACCTCGGCGACGTGATGGGCGACGTCAGCCGTCGTCGCGGCATCCTGCAGGGTCAGGACGACAGCCCGTCGGGCAAGATCATCAACGCGATGATCCCGCTGGGCGAGATGTTCGGCTACGCGACCACGCTGCGCTCGATGTCCCAGGGCCGTGCGACGTTCTCGATGGAGTTCGACCACTACGCGGAAGCGCCGGCCAACATCGCCGAGACCGTCACCAAGAAGTGATTCGTGATCCGGGGTTCGCGACTCGATAGAGCGCGAATCCCGTTGTTCACCAATCACGGATCACCAATCACGAATCACGGAGTTATTACAATGGCAAAGGGTAAGTTCGAGCGCACCAAGCCGCACGTCAACGTCGGCACGATCGGTCACGTCGACCACGGCAAGACCACGCTGACCGCGGCACTGACGAAGATCGGCGCCGAGCGTTTCGGCGGCGAGTTCAAGGCCTACGACGCGATCGACGCGGCGCCGGAAGAGAAGGCGCGCGGCATCACGATCTCGACCGCGCACGTGGAATACGAGTCCGAGAAGCGCCATTACGCGCACGTGGACTGCCCGGGCCACGCCGACTACGTGAAGAACATGATCACCGGTGCGGCGCAGATGGACGGCGCGATCCTGGTGTGTTCGGCCGCCGACGGCCCGATGCCGCAGACCCGCGAGCACATCCTGCTCTCGCGCCAGGTCGGCGTGCCGTACATCGTCGTGTTCCTGAACAAGGCCGACATGGTCGACGACGCCGAGCTGCTCGAGCTGGTCGAGATGGAAGTGCGCGAACTGCTGAGCAAGTACGAGTTCCCGGGCGACGATACCCCGATCATCCACGGTTCGGCGCGCCTGGCGCTCGACGGCGACCAGAGCGAGATCGGCGTGCCGGCGATCCTGAAGCTGGTCGACGCGCTCGACAGCTGGATCCCGGAGCCGGAGCGCGACGTCGACAAGGCGTTCCTGATGCCGGTCGAGGACGTGTTCTCGATCTCGGGCCGCGGCACGGTCGTGACCGGTCGCATCGAGCGTGGCGTGATCAAGGTCGGCGAGGAAATCGAGATCGTCGGCATCCGTCCGGTGCAGAAGACGACCGTCACCGGCGTCGAGATGTTCCGCAAGCTGCTCGACCAGGGCCAGGCAGGCGACAACGCCGGTCTGCTGCTGCGCGGCACCAAGCGTGACGACGTCGAGCGTGGCCAGGTGCTGGCCAAGCCGGGTTCGATCAAGCCGCACACCGAGTTCGAAGCCGAAGTCTATGTCCTGTCGAAGGACGAAGGCGGCCGCCACACGCCGTTCTTCAAGGGCTACCGTCCGCAGTTCTACTTCCGCACCACCGACATCACCGGTGCGGTCGAGCTGCCGGAAGGCAC
>NZ_JAIWPU010000073.1 GCF_021191705.1 Proluteimonas flavola | reverse complement strand
CGCTCCCACAGGGATGTGGCGGGCGGGGGCTCAGCGCCCCAGCGGTACGCGCCCGGCGGCGTCGAACGCGGCGTCGTAGAGCCGCTGCACCGGCGGACCGAGTTCGCCGGCCAGCATCGCGATCAGGAACAGGCCGACCAGCACCGAGATCGGCAGGCCGAGCTGGATGGGATTGAGCGCCGGCGCGGCGCGCGACAGCACGCCGAAGGCCAGATTCACCGCCAGCAGCGCCACCATCACCGGCAGTGCCAGGGTCACGCCGCCGCGCAGCACGACCGAGAAGAATTCCGGCGCGATGCGCAGCGTCGCCTCGACATCGGGCAAGGCGGTCCCGATCGGCAGCGCTTCGTAGCTGTGCACCAGCAGCGCGACCATCGCCAGATGCCCGTTGGCGGCGAAGAACAGCAGGCCGAAGGCGAGATAGAACCACTGTCCGACCACGCCCGACTGCACGCCGCGCAATGGATCGCTCATCTGCGCGAACGACAGGCCCGAACCCTGCGAGATCAGTTCGCCGGCCAGCGCCCCGGCCTCGAACACCAGCCGCAGCATGAAGCCCATGGCCACACCGACCGCGAGTTCGCGCGCGATCGACAGCACGGTCGCGGCGTCGAAACCGGTCCAGGCCGGCGGCGCGGGCAGCAGCGGCGCCAGCGCCAGGCTCAGCGCGAGCGCGGCGATCACCCGGATGCGCGCGGGCAGGGCGCGCGTGCCGATCAGCGGCATCGCCATCAGCAGCGCGCCGACGCGCAGCGCGGTCCACAACAAGGTGCCGATCATGCCGAAGGCCTGCTGGCCGTCGAGCGCCATCTGGGTGGCGGCATCCATCAGCGTTGGGCTCCGCGCGCGTGCATGCTCAGCCGATCAGGTGCGGGATGCTGCGGAACAGCGTGGTCGTGTAGTCGACCAGATACGACAGCAGCATCGCCCCGAGCGCGAACAGCGCCGCGGTCAGCGCCGCAGCCTTGGCGACGAAGGCGATCGTCGGTTCGTTGATCTGGGTCGCCGCCTGGACCACGCCGACGACGACACCGACCACGAGCACGGTCACCAGCAGCGGGCCACCGACCCACAGCGCGACTTCGAGGCCACGGCGCAGTTCGGTGAGGGCGGTTTCGGGGGACATTTGAGGGCCGGGATTGGGGATTCGGGATTCGGGAGGACCGGACATTCGTCCGGTGAAAGCGGGGATTCGGAAGAACGGGCTTTGCGAAAGATCGAGGCCGCGGATTTCTTTCAGGCCGTCATTCCCGCGCAGGCGGGAATGACGATGCTGTTGCTCTTCCGAATCCCAAATCCCAAATCCCCACGCGGCTACACCGCGTTGAAACTCGCCGCCAACGTACCCACCGTCAGCACCCACCCGTCGACCAGCACGAACAGCAGGATCTTGAACGGCGCGGAGACCAGCATCGGCGAGAGCATCATCATGCCCATCGACATCAGCACGCTGGCCACGACCAGGTCGATGATGATGAAGGGGATGAAGATCAGGAATCCGATCTCGAACGCGGTCTTCAGTTCGCTGGTGACGAACGAGGCCACCAGCACCTGGAACGGCACGTCGTCCGGGCTGGCGTAGGTCGAGTGGCCGGCGAGGCCGGCGAAGGTCATCAGGTCGGTCTCGCGCACCTGGGCCAGCATGAAGCCGCGCAATGGGGCGGTGCCGAGGTCCCAGGCGGTGCGGAAGTCGATGCGGCCGTCGAGGTAGGGGCCGAAGCCGTTGTTCCACGCGGCTTCCCACACCGGCGTCATCACCAGCGCGGTCAGGAACAGCGCGAGGCCGACCAGTACCTGGTTCGAAGGGGTCTGTCCGGTGCCCAGCGCCTGCCGCAGCAGGGCCAGCACGACGATGATCCGGGTGAACGCGGTCAGCACCAGCAGCATCGACGGGATCAGGGTGATCGCCGTCATCAGCAGCAGGGTCTGCAGCGGCAGGCTGACCGGTGCATTGCCGATCTGGCCCACGGTGACGTCGGGCAGAGCGGGCAGCTGCGGCGCGCCGGCGGCGGCCAGGGCCAGTGTCGGCAGCATCAGGCCGAGCGCGAGCACGGCGAGGGCGAGCCAGCGCTGCGGGCGGAGACGGCGGTGCATGGTCAGGTGTCCTTGCGCAGGCGTTGCGCGAGCAGCTGTTTGAAATCGGGCAGGTTCTTGAGCGTGGGCATCTGCGCGGGCGCGGCTTCGGGCAGGGGCTGCGGCAGTACATGCAACGTCCGTACCCCGCCGGCGCCGATACCCAGCAGCAGCTGTTCGCCGCCGACCTGCACCACCGCCGCCCGTTCCCTGGCGCCCAGCGGAATGCTGGCCACCACCCGCAGGCCGTCGGCCTGGCGGAAGCCGCTGCCCGGCAGGCGCTTGAGCAGCCAGGCCAGGCCGAGGATCAGGCCCAGCACCAGCACCAGCGCGAGGAACGCGCCGCCGAGGCCCGGCCCCTGCGGCGCGTACGCGCCGATCTGCACCGGCGTCGCCGGCGGGGCGATCACCGGGATCGCGCGCGCGGGCGCGCTGGTCGTGGCGATGACCGCGGAAAAATCGCTGGTATCGGCAGCCGCAGCCGCCATGACCGTCTCCATGGCGCCGGGCATCGCATCGGACGCAGTCGCCGTCGACGGCGCCGTGTCGTCGCCCGATGCAGGCGGGCTCACCGCTGCGGCATCGGCCCCACGCGCGTCGACGGTCTCGCGCGCAGCCGCAGGCGCGGCGGCCGTGACCACCGACGCGGCACTCGTCACGATCACCGGAGTCTCCGGATCCGTTCGCTCGGGCTGACGACGTCGGTCAGGCGCACGCCGAAGCGGTCGTTGATGACCACCACCTCGCCATGCGCGATCAGCGTGCCGTTGACGTAGACGTCCAGCGGTTCGCCGGCGCCGCGTTCGAGTTCGATCACCGAGCCGCGGTTGAGCTGCAGCAGGTTGCGGATCGGCATGCGCGTGCGGCCGACTTCCAGCGACAGCGCCACCGGCACGTCGAGGATGACGTCGAGGTTGAGGTCGGTCGCATCCAGCGGGCCGTCGGCGCGCAGGTCGTCGAACTTGGCCGGCGAGACGGCGTCCTGGAAGGGATTGTCCTGGGGATTCATGCGGGCGGATCCTGGGGGTCTGTGCGGCGCGCGGGCTTGGTGCCCGGCGGGTGTGTCTCGGTGATCTTCACGACGTTGTAGCCACCGGCGGTGCCGAAGCGTCCGGTGAAGACCGGAATGCCCTCGACGCAGACCGGTACCTCGGCCGGCAGGTCGATCGGCAGGATGTCGCCGACCTTCAGCCGGGTGAGCTGGCGCAGGTCGATGCTGCGCTTGGCCAGCACGCTCGACACCGAGACTTCCGAAGTCATCAGCTGTTCGCGCATCGAGATGTTCCAGCTCTCGTCGCGGTCCACGCGGTCGCTCTGGATGCCGGCGTCAAGCAGCTCGCGGATCGGCTCGAGCATCGAGTAGGGCAGGGTGATGTGGATCTCGCCGCCGCCGCCTTCCAGTTCGACGTGGAAGCGGCTGACCACCACGTACTCGCGCGGGGTGACGATGTTGGCGAAGTGCGGATTGATCTCGGAATTGATGTACTCGCATTCCACGTCCAGCACCGGTGCCCAGGCTTCGGCCAGATCGGCGAAGGTCTGCCTGAGCATCAGCTGGATCACGCGCATTTCGGTCGGGGTGAACTCGCGGCCCTCGATGCGGGTGGGATAGCGGCCGTCGCCGCCGAAGAAGTTGTCGACCACGGCAAACACCAGCTTCGGCTCGAACACCACCAGGCCGGTGCCGCGCAGCGGCTTGAACTTGATCAGGTTGAGGTTGGTCGGCACGTACAGCTGGTGCAGGTAGTCGCCGAACTTGATCAGGTCGATGCCACGCACCGACAGGTCGGCAGAGCGCCGGATCAGGTTGAACAGGCCGATCCGCCACAGGCGCACGAAACGCTCGTTGACCATCTCCAGCGTCGGCATGCGGCCGCGGATGATGCGGTCCTGGCTGGCGAAATCGTAGCTCCGGGCGACGCCCGGATCGGGCGCCGGCTCGGTGTCCACCGCGCCGGAGTCGACGCCGTGCAGCAGCGCGTCGATCTCGTCCTGGGAGAGCAGGTCGTTGCTCATCGACGCCTGCTCACTGGGTCACGAAGCTGGTGAACAGCAGGGCTTCGGCCGTCGGCTTGCCGGTCTCCTCGACCATCAGCGTGCGCACTTCCTCCAGCGCCTCGGCCTGCAGCGCCTCCTTGCCCTCGCGCGTGGCGACGCCGTCGTAGGTCTGCTGCGCGAACAGCATCAGCAGGCGCGCGCGCAGCGCGGGCTCGTGCTGCTGCAGTTGGGCGACCGCCAGCGGATCGCGCGTGACCAGCTGCACCTCCACCTGCAGATAGCGTGGGCCGAGCGGGGTCCCGTCGAGATTGACCACGAACGCCGGGGTCATCGGCAGGTACTGGGCCGGCGCGGGCAGCGCGGGCGCCGGTGCCGACGCGTCGCGGCCGAGGAAATGCCATGCGGCGGCACCTGCGCCGAGCAGCATGACGAGGCCGACGCCGGCCATCAGCAGGGAGCGTTTGGAGGAGCGGGGAGCGCGGGTGTTGGGGGCGACGGCGGCCACGTGACGGGTCCTGTGTGATTCCGTACGGGGAGATGCAATCGCCGTGCCGTTCAGGCGTCGGGTTTCCGTCGTTCAGGCGCGCCGTGCAGCGACGCGAGGCGGGCCTGGTCGCGATTCTGGAAAACTCGCGGCCGTATTTCCCTCCCGGATCCCGACTGTGGGAGCGACCTTGGTCGCGATTCCGGGATGCTCGCCACTGCCCGTTCGATGGAATCGCGCGCGAGCGCGCTCCCACAGCGTCCGGTGCCGGTGGACCGGAGCACGCTCCGTTGTCCTGCTCGAAGGATCCCGCTTCGTGGGAGCGACCTTGGTCGCGATTCCGGAATGCTTGCCGCTGTCCGGTCGCAGGAATCGCGCGCGAGCGCGCTCCCGCAGGGTTCAGGCGTAGGCGTCGAGCAGGCCCAGCGTGCGCTGGACGGTCGGCGGCGACGACATGCCGGTTTCCGGACCACCCTGCGCCGAACCGGCAGGGCCCTCGTCAGGCGACGGATTTCCGGCGCCCGCCTCGCCACCGCCGGCATGGCCGTTGCCGACGCCGGCATGGGCCAGCTGGAAACCGTGTTCGCCCAGCAGGTCGCGCAGGCGCGGCAGGCCCTGCTCGAGCGCCTGCCGGGTTTCGGCCTGTGGCGCGACGAACTCGGCGCGGATCCGGTCGCCGTCCATGTGCAGGCGCACCTCGACCGGGCCCAGATCGTTCGGGGTCACGCGGATGCGCGCATGGCCGATCTTCTGCCCGGCCATCCATTCGATCTGGGCGCCGAACCGGGCTTCGAAGTCCTCGGCGCCGACCGCGGGCGCCGGCAATGGCGCGGCGAGCATCGGCGCGGGTTCGCGCAGGGCTGCAGTCGCCGGAAGGGCGAACGCGACCGGGGTGGGCTCGCCGCCCTCGACCGGCGCGGCGGTGTCGACCGCGAGCGCCGGCATCGGCAGCGCGGCATCGGCATCGGGCAACGCGGCCTCGGGCAATGCGATGGCCGCCGCCGGCGCTGCGGCCGGCATCGGCATGGCCGCAGGCGACGACGCGCCGCCCAGCGGCAGCGGACGCAGGTCGGCCTCGGGATCGTCCAGCACAGGTGCCGCGGCCGGCGCGGCCTCGGCGGGAAAGCCGAGCAGGGCCGCCAGACCCGCCGGCGGCCACACCGGCGCCGGCGGTTGCGCATCGACGACGACCGTTGCCGGCGATTCGACGGTGTCCTGGTCGGGACGGTCGTCCGCGCCGGGCAGCGTGCCGGATTCCAGCGCGGCCTCCGGCGTGGTCGCATCGGCAGCGGTCTCGTCCGGCGCCCGTGTGCGTGCGGCATCGGCGCCGGCGCGCGGGCCCTGCCGGCGTTCCAGCGCCCGCGCGAAGGCGTCGCCTTCACCGGCGCCGGCAGCGGCCTTGCCGGCCCGTGCGCCGGGCGCAGGCGCGGGTGGTGCCGAGGACGCGGCGGCCAGCGGCGTCATGCATCCGCTCCGTCGGCGGCGAGGGTGTTGAGCCGGGCGCGGCGTGCGCCCAGGTCATCGAGTTCGCGCTGCGAGCGGCGCTCGTCGACCTGGCGTTCCTGCGCGCGATAGCTGGCGGCCAGCTGTTCGAGCACCTGCTTGTCGCGGCTGGCCAGCAGCAGCCGGCCGCGCTCGACCTCGACCGTCTGCCGGCTGTTGTCGACCGCGCGCGACTGCTGCTCGACCGCCGACTGCAGGCGGTCGAGGAAGGCGCGGCGGTTGGCCAGCTGCGCGGGACTGGTCGCAGCCAGCTGGCTGTTGCCGTATTCGTCCGCGTAGCGACGCAGTTCGACCAGTTGCGCTTCGTGCTGCGCCAGCGTGCTCTGCCGGTCGGCCAGCACGCGCGCCGCCGCGTCCTCGGTTTCCTGGGCACGGTTGAGCAGGGGATCGATGCGGCGGGACTGCTTCATGCGGTGGCTTCCTCGGGATGCAGCAGGCGCTCGAGCGCCTCGCGGCTGTGGTGCAGGTCGGCGGCGCGGGCGATGTCCTGGCCCAGGAACGCGACGATCTCCGGCCAGCGCGCCAGGGCCTCGTCGACCGCCGGATCGGCGCCGCGCTGGTAGGCGCCGATGGCGATCAGGTCGCGGTTGGCGTTGTAGGCCGAGATCAGCCGCTTCAGCGAGCGGATGCGTTCGCGCCAGGTGTCGTCGGCGATCTCGGTGACCACGCGGCTGACCGACGATTCGACGTCGATCGCCGGATACAGGCCGGCGTCGGCGATGCGCCGCGACAGCAGGATGTGGCCGTCGAGGATCGCGCGCGCGGCATCGGCGATCGGGTCCTGCGGATCGTCGCCTTCGGTGAGCACGGTGTAGAAGGCGGTGATCGACCCGCGCCCGGCGGCGCCGTTGCCGGCGCGTTCGACCAGCGCCGGCAGCTTGGCGAACACCGACGGCGGATAGCCGCGGGTGGTCGGCGGTTCGCCGACCGACAGGCCGATCTCGCGCTGCGCCTGGGCGAAGCGGGTCAGCGAATCCATCAGCAGCAGCACGTTGAGTCCCTGGTCGCGGAACCATTCGGCGATGGCGGTCGCGCGGTAGGCGCCGTGCAGGCGCGCCAGCGGCGGCCGGTCGGCCGGCGCGGCGACGACGACCGCGCGGCGCAGCCCTTCCTCGCCGAGCGTGCTCTCGACGAAGTCGCGCACTTCGCGGCCGCGTTCGCCGATCAGGCCGACCACGATGACGTCGGCCTCGGTGAAGCGGGTCATCATGCCCAGCAGCGTCGACTTGCCGACACCCGAACCCGCGAACAGGCCCACGCGCTGGCCGCGGCCGATCGGCAGCAGCGCATTGATCGCGCGCACGCCCACGTCCAGCGGCTGGATGATCGGTTCGCGCGCCAGCGGATTGATCGAGACGCCGGCCATGCCCACGCTGCCCTCGGCGCGGATCGGGCCCTTGCCGTCCAGCGGCACGCCATCGGAATCGATGACCCGGCCGAGCAGGCCTTCGCCGATCTCGACGCCGCCGCGGCGGTGCAGCGGCACCACGCGCGCATTCGGCAGCAAGCCGTGCAGTTCGGCGCTGGGCATCAGCGAGGTGCGGTCGCCGGAGAAGCCGACGACTTCGGCCTCGACCCAGCCGCCGTCGACCTCGACCTTGCAGGTCGCGCCCATCGGCGCTTCGCAGCCGACCGCTTCGACGGTCAGGCCGATCGCCCGGCGCAGGATGCCTTCGCGGATCAGGCCGCGGCCGGCGGCCGGATCGGGCCCGCTCGCCTCGAGCCGCGTGGCCAGCCGCAGGTTGCGCGCGGTCAGCCAGTCGGCCGGATCGGCGGTCGGCAGCGGTGCCGCGCTCATGCGCGCGCTCCGGCGCGGCGCAGCACGACATCCAGCGCACCGCGCAGGCGGGCGTCCAGGCTGCCGTCGATGCGCACGCTTTCGGCATGTACGCGCAGGTCGCCGCGGGCCAGCGCCGGGTCGGCCGTCAGTCGCGTCGCGTCGTTGAGCGACAGCAGCGGCGTCAATGCGCCGATGTCGTCGGGATGCAGGCGCACCTCGACCTCGCGCGCCGCCCCGCCCACCGCGACGATCGCTTCGTCGACCAGTTCGGCCAGCAGTGCCGGCTCGGCCTGGTAGGCGCGCCCGACCAGACCACCGGCGATGCGCACGGCGAGGTCGCCGAGTGCGGCGACGACTTCGTTCTCGAGGCGGGCGAGGGGACGCGAGAAGTTGTCGAGGATGCCTTCGATCTGCGCGGTCAGCCGGCGCATCTCGCTCTGGCCGGCCGCCATGCCTTCGGTGCGGCCCTGGGCGAGTCCGTCCCCATAGCCTTCGCGCTGGGCGTCGTCGCGGATCTGCTGGATCTCCGCCAGCGACGGCGGATGCGGCAGTTCGACGGGCTCGTCCTGGATCCCGGCACGCGGCGCATCTTCCAGCGACGGGGCGTACCAGCGCACGGCCCCGCTCATACCAGTTCCTCGGCGTTGCCGCCGCCCAGGGTGATCGTGCCCTCATCGGCAAGGCGCCGGACCAGGGTGAGGATCTCCTTCTGCGCGGTTTCCACGTCCGACAGGCGCACCGGACCGCGGGCTTCCATGTCCTCGAGCAGGATCTCGGCCGCACGTTGCGACATGTTGCGGGTGATCTTGTCGCGTACCTTGGGATCGGCGCCGCGCAGTGCCACGCCCAGGCGCTCGCCCGACACTTCGCGCAGCACGGCCTGCAGTTCGCGGTCGTCGAGTTCGTTGAGGTCGTCGAACACGAACATCAGGTCCTGGATGCGCTGGCCCAGCTGTTCGTCGACCTTGCGGATCGCGCCGAGCAGGCTCTGGTCCTGGCCGGTGTCCATGAAGTTGAGGATGTTGGCCGCGACCTTGATGCCGCCCACGGCCGACGACTTGAGGTTCTGGTTGCCGGCGAACTGGCGCTCCATGATCTCGTTGAGTTCGTTGAGCGCGTTCGGCGGAATCCCGTCGAGCGTGGCGATGCGCAGCAGCACGTCGGCGCGGGTGCGCTCGGGCAGCAGCTTCAGCGTCTCGGCCGCCTGGTCGGCGTCGAGATGCGACAGCACGATCGCGATGATCTGCGGGTGTTCATGGCGCACGAGATCGGCGATCGCGCGCGGGTCCATCCACTTCAGCGTGTCGAGGCCGGTGGTGTTGCGGCCCAGCAGGATGCGGTCGATCAGGCTGCCGGCCTTGTCGACGCCCAGCGCCTGCACCAGCACCGCGCGGATGTAGTCGTCCGCGCCCACGCCCAGCGAGGTCTGCCGGTCCAGTGCGCCGGTGAAGTCGTCCATGACGGTCGCCACCTGCTCCCGGCTGACCGCGCCCATGGTCGCCATCGCCAGGCCGAGCTTCTGCACTTCCTTGGCGTCCATGTGCTTGAGCACCTCGGCCGCGTCCACTTCGCCAAGCGAAAGCAGCAGCACCGCCGCGCGCTGGACGCCGCTCAGGGCGTTGAGATCATGCGGCCGCTTCATCGTCCAACCATCCCTTGACCACTTGCGCGACGCGCTTGGAATCCGTCTTCACCGCCTCGCGCGCCGTGCGCAGGCGGTCCTCGTAGGCATCCGACGGCAATGCGATCGGGGTGCGCGCGTCGGCCATCGCCGCGATCCGTGCGGTGTCTTCGGCCAGCTCCGGCATCGGCTCGTCGAGCAGGGTGACCTCGGCCGTGGCCGGTGTCTTCGCTGCAGGCGGCTTCGCCGGCCCGGTGATCTGGCGCACCGCCGGCCGCACCACGCCGAACAGCAGCGCCAGCACCACCAGCGCGCCCAGCACCAGGCGCGCGATGTCGCGGACCATCGGCTGCTGCCACCACGGCGGCGCCTCGAAGCCTTCCGACTGTTCGCGGACGAACGGGGTGTTCATCACCGACACCGTGTCGCCGCGGGCCTCGTCGAAGCCCACCGCCTGGCGGACCAGCGATTCCACCCGCTGCAGTTCCGCGGCGGTCAGCGGCTGGGCCGTGGTGGCGCCATCGGTCCCGGCGCGCGGGACGTGGTCCACCAGCACCGCGGCGCTGACCCGGCGGATCCGGCCCGGCGGCTGGCGGGTGTGGCTGAGCGTGCGGTCGAGTTCGAAGTTGCGGGTGGAACTGCGCGAGGAATCGCCCGCGGCGCCGTTGGCGGCCGCCGCGACCTGGGCATCGACCGGCGCCGGATCGACCGCGGTGTCGGGCAGGTTGCTGGTCGCGCCGGGAATGCCCTGCGGGCCGCTGTCGCGGGAGGCCGATTCGCTGAGCTGCTCGCTGCGCAGCTTCGGCGGCTCGGCGTTGTAGAGCTCGCGCGCTTCCTCGCTGACCGAGAAGTCCATGTCGACGGTGACTTCGGCATTGACCCGGCCGGCGCCGGCCATCGGCTCGAGCAGCTCGCGGATGCGCTGGTTGAACGAGGTTTCCTGGCGGCGCACCTGCTCGAACTGGATCGCACTGAGCGCGGCGGCCGGGTCCTGCGCGTCGTTGCTGAGCAGGCGGCCGTTCTGGTCGACCACGGTCACCCGGTCGGGGGCGAGATCGGGAATGCTGGACGCGACCAGATGCACGATGGCATCGACCTGGCCGCGTTCCAGCGTCGCGCCGCCGCGCAGTTCGAGTACCACCGAGGCGCTGGCGGCCTCGCGCTGGCGGGTGAATGCCGACGGCTTGGGAATCGCCAGGTGCACGCGTGCATCGCGCACCGGACGCAGTGCGGCGATGGTGCGCACCAGCTCGGTTTCCAGCGCGTGCTGGTAGCGCGCGTTCTCGACGAACTGGCTGACGCCGAAGCCCGGGTCGCGCTCCATCAGCTCGAAGCCGATGCGTCCGGATTCGCCCAGGCCGGAGCCGGCGAGTTTCAGCCGCGCGTCGTGGATGTCGGCTTCGGGCACCGAGATCGCGCCGGAGGCCTGGTCGATCCTGAAGGGGATCTGCGCCGCCCGCAGCAGGTCGCTGGCCTCGGCGGTGGCCTTGGCGTCGAGCCCGGCGTACAGCGGCACGAAGCCGGGCTTCTGCGCCCAGAAGAACACCATCAGGCCGATCGCGATGGCCACCGCAAGCAGCGCCATCTTGGCCAGGCGCCCGGCCAGCTGCATCTTCTCCAGACGGTCGAGCACGTCGACCGCCTTGCGGCTGGCGGCTTCGGTATTGAGCGCGTCCTTGGACAACGAGATCGCCATGGTGCTGGGTTATTCCTGTCCGGGCCGCGTCACAGCGGCATGTTCATGACGTCCTGGTACGCCTGTACCAGTCGATTGCGCACTTCCACCGTGGCCCGGAACGCGACCTGCGACTGCTGGGCCGCGACCATCACCTTGGCCAGATCCGCGCCGGGCTCGCCGAGCTCGAACGCACGGACCAGTTCCCCCGACCGCTGCTGGGCGCCGTTGACGCCCTCGATCGCGTTGCGCAGCGTCGCCCCGAAACTCGGCGCCGCGACCCCGGTCGTTCCCCCCACGCCCTGCAGTCCACCGATCCCGCCCTGGACTGCGATCGCGTCGCTGCGCGGGACATCGGCCGCCGTCATCTGCCGCGCCTGTCCCACCTGGCCCTGGTAGCTGCGGATCTGGGAGAGGATCGAATTGACCGAATGCGTCATGGGGACGATCGAGGAGAAACCTGTCCTGCCTCATGCAAAACGTGTGCCGGAATGACGACCGGCGGCCTGGCGGGGGGGGGGGGGGGGGGGGGGGGGGGGGGGGGGGGGGGGGGGTCGGGGGGGGGGGGGGGGGGGCCGCCCCCCCCCCCCCCCGCCCCCCCCCCC
>NZ_JAIWPU010000072.1 GCF_021191705.1 Proluteimonas flavola | reverse complement strand
CATGCGGCGATCGATCCGGTGCCCGGCTTCACCAAGGCGGCGTTGTCGGACTGGATCGCCCGACGCCTGCATCCGGGCTCGGATGTCTACAGCGACGGACTGGGGGCGTTCCGGGCACTGGAGGCCGAGCATGCGCACACCGTGATCGAAGGCGGCGGCCGGGCCGGCTGCGAAGCGCAGAACGCTCGCTGGGTCAACGTGGTGCTGTCCAACCTCAAGCGCTCGCTCGACGGGACCTACCACGCCTTCAAGTTCGCCAAGTACGCGAATAGCTACTTGGCCGAGACGATGTGGCGGTTCAACCGCCGCTTCGCCCTGACAACGCTGGTGCCGAGCCTGTTGTCGGCCGCCGCTACCAGCAAGCCCTGGCCAGAGCGGGCTCTGCGCGATGTCCCGGTGTTCTCTACTGAAAGTCCGTGCTAATCAGGTGAATTGTTAGGGCTCATTGGTGCGCCTGTTGCCAAAGCAGAGACCGATGCCAGCGAACCCGGTACCAGCAAGAAACACTGCGACGGTATAGAGCCCAAGAGCTGTCGCCCAGAATTGCCACGGCTGGCCGTGCAAGTCCGCATGAATCACCCCGAAGTATCGGCTGGAGAAGTGGATGACGCCAGAGCGAATGTTGCCGTGTAGAGCGTAGCCTGCGAAAACGCCGAAAAGTAGGAACAGCATACCGCCAAGAAGGAACGCAAGCGGGCGGTACTTGGGCGGATTGAGGGTTGGATAGATACGGGCCGCGACAAATATTGCAAGTGGCAGAAATGCAACCGAGAGTGCTAGTGCCGCCATGATGTTTGGTATGAGCCCTAATGCCTGAGTTAAGCCGCGCCGCGAAGCGGCGTCGGCTTGAATGAATTGTTAGGCGGCAGCGGTTCCCCATAAGTGCCTTGGTGGTAACGCATTTGCCAGCCTTCTGGATTCTTGACCCATAGCGAACTGCGCTTGCAGTGCGTGGTTACACCCTCGCAAGTACGCTGGGCCAAGTAGGTCACGAGCACTACAGTTGGAGCAAGCAGATAGGCCTGCATGGCGGTGGTAGTGAAACCGACGCCAGTTTCGTGGGGCAGACGAGCGAGCACCTCTGCCTTGCCGAAAGATTGACCAGCAGCACCGACCTCAAGGAAATTTCCAGCCAGGAGCACGGCGAGCCGCCTAGTATTGGCCCGCGTGGTGGGCTGCAATAGCTCTGCTTCCAAGTCCATCACGGTCGCTTCGATGCTTTCCATGCCGCCTAACGCCTGAATTAAGCCGTGCCGCGAAGCGGCATCGGCTTGAATGAATTGTTAGGCAGCAGCCCGTGACTATGGCAAATGCTCACGAGCGAGCTCCCTTGCGGATAGTAGCGCCGACAACATCCGGTCGCGGTTATGGGAGTTGTTGATGCCAGCAGGCAATCTGCTTTGCCATGGCTGGAACTCCCAATGATCTCCACCAGCGGCAGAAACCCGTGTTGAGCCGGACGGCGAGCGGAAATAGGCGATTGCGGCTTCAAGCCGAGCTTGGGACAGGAACTGAAGCCTGAACTTGCCAGATGAAACAACAAGTACATGCCGCGCGGGGCTAGGGGACGGAACCTCCGGCATGTGATCGCGGTGACCCGCGGGGTCAAATGCCTCAATTGCGGGAGTGCTCATCTGCTGCCTAACGCCTGAATTAAGCCGAGCCGCGAAGCGGCTTCGGCTTGAATGAATTGTTAGGCGATGGTGCCAGGAGGTGGTGAACTATGGACCGTGCTCCCCTGCACTGCCGCCGTGAGCCGAGCATGCCACAGATTGCGGCAGCGGGGCTTACCGGAGATGCTTGCCGCCGGATGCAACCGAAGCCCGAGACAATGAGCACAGCGGGGTAATGAAGCGAGGCGCCGAAGCGGTGGCCGATCCGACGGCGTTGAACGTGAAGACGGCGACCCGGAGCCGACCGTTGAAGCGCCGAGCATGCCACCGAAGAGGGAAGCCGCACCGCGCCTACAGAACCACCGCCTAACGCCTGAATTAAGCCGCGCCGCGAAGCGGTGTCGGCTTGAATGAATTGTTAGGCCTCTGAGCCACGAAGCTTGGCCAAAAACCTGTGGAGATGCGGTTCACTGCGGTGGAACGGTACATCTGCGAACGGAAACCACCTTGCGTCATGGAACTCGGCAGCATCGAACTCTATTTTCTTGCTTCGGTTGCCTGCAACAGCGTACCAAAGCGAAACATCAGTGTGGCCAGCGGTTAGCCCAACTGTCTCTGTGACCGTGACCATCTGCGGTACGCCCACCTGGCTTGGCTGAATGTCGATGCCAAGCTCTTCCTTGAGTTCACGGACAACGGTAATGCGTGGATCCTCACCCGGCTCAACGTGCCCGCCAGTAGGCAACCAAAGCTCTGCGTTCTTGTGATCTACCAGCAAGATGTGCTCATCGGCTATGAGAGCGAAATATGAGACAAGATGCTTGGGTGGTGTAGCTGGCTTATTTATCCTAAATAATGGTGCTCCTGACTCGACCCACGCGAGAGCATCTTGCAGATGTTCCTTCTCGATGGGATCGAGAGGCGTGATTGCCTTCAGTTCTGAGTGGACACGATCTTTCATCTGAGGCCTAACGCCTGAATTAAGCCGCGCCGCGAAGCGGCGTCGGCTTGAATGAATTGTTAGCGCTCAGATGCGGTGCTACTAATGCGCTGCTTGAGACCGTTGGCAAGCTGCACGTATTGGATAACTGATTCAGGCGATGGACTGAAATCTGCATCGTGGGTGGCTTGATTGCGAAGTGTACGAAGATCATTGAAAAGAGCGGCGTCCTCAGGAGCCAATGCACCCGCACTCTCCAGAACCCTAAGCACAGCACTGGTATTTCTGGGGTGGACGAACTTTGGGAGCTGAACGCTCTTGGCAAGCTGGGTCATTGACGTTTCAACACCAAGCCAGGCCTCAAGTATTGCGGCACGCGGATTTGTAGTGGCAAGTGCAACAGTAGGAGTGCCGACTTGCGTAGGCACTGGCTCTACGGGTAGTTGCTCCGCCAAGTCTCTAATTTCCTGTTCGAACTCAAATTCTGCAAGGCCGACCTTCCCCTTGCGAATCCGGGAAAGGAGTGCACGGAGCTGCTGCCTAAATATCAGAGCGATCGCGACTGCAGCTAAGGGCCAGGCCGCTGCTTTTACAAGTTCAGCGATGAAAGTAAGGATGTCCATGCCTGAGCGCTAACGCCTGAATTAAGCCGTGCCACGAAGTGGCATCGGCTTGAATGAATTGTTAGACAGACATGGCCGGTCAACTCTCCATTGAGATGCCGTCAATGCTGCCGGTATCGTCAAAATGTACGGAAACGACATAGTCTGTCACCTCGCCAGGGAGTGTGAAGTCAAAATACTCAATGTCGTCATCTCCCCAAGATGAGCGAAGCTCAAGAAGCTTGATGACAGTAGAAGGCTCCGGAGTGCCAGACTGAAGGTGCTGCTGCCAATAGCTCTCCGGTAGCTCGGCCAAATGATGCTCTACGAACAGGTTGATGCCATCCTCTCCGACCTCTGTGCCAAAAGCCTGCTCGATTGCGTCCAATGCCAGTTTTACCGCTCTTTGATAGCCGACATAGTTTCCCCTGGTCTGTCTAACGCCTGAATTAAGCCGACCCGCGAAGCGGGTTCGGCTTGAATGAATTGTTAGGCAGATGCGCTCGCAGCCCCCGCACCGCTGCCCCTTGGTCAAGCATGCCACAACTGGGCGGACCTAGGCTTGTCCGTGTCTTGACCAAAGCGATGGCCAGCGCTAGATTTGACTAAGGTGCTGAACACACCTTCTCTAGGCGGCAGGCCGCGCCCGAAAGCTATGCGGCTTTTTTGTGCCCAGTGTTTTTCTGTGGCCGGGTGGCGCGCAGCCATACAACACCCGAAAGGGGAAAACTGCGGGCCGTCCTAGAGCGGTGTTCAAGCGCCCGGCCGCCCCTCTGAACAAGGGGCGAAATGAACGCACTCTAGGAGAATCACATGACTGCAAAGCGTAAGCCTTTGCCTAAGACCCGCCTGCTGACGGTTGGCTACCATTACTACGAAAGCCAGCATAAGGACGTCGAACTACGCTACCGACCGCGACAGGTACCAGTCTTGCGCCTGAGTGGCGATTGGTTACAGGCGGCGGGGTTGATGGTGGGCCGAAAAGCGCGAGTGAGAGTGACCAAGCGCGGTCTTACGATCATACCGGAGGAATAGGCCGAACAACGCCGCGAGCGGACGAGTACCGCTCGCGGCGTTTTGCTTTTACATGCCTAACGCTTGAATTAAGCCGTGCCGCGAAGCGGCATCGGCTTGAATGAATTGTTGGGGCGCGGGCTGTCAGCCCGGAGCCGGTTGTACTGACTGTACGACAGTGCCGCCAAGCGCGGGGCTGTGCCGATGGCGGTGCTGGAAATCCGGCGCATCCATGCTTCCGTAAGTAGCCGGCTTGCCCAGCAATGGCGCCAGAGTGAAGTGACGGTACGCGTGCTGGTGGAGCGGGCTTTGCCTATGCACTTCAAGCCGCGGGAAGCCGCACAAAGAGATGCGAATTCCGCGGCCCAACGCCTGAATTAAGCCGACGCCACTTGTGGCGTTCGGCTTGAATGAATTGTTAGGTGCCAGCCTACGCCAATTGCTTGCCAAGACGAAGGTGCGCGGGTGACAAGCGCTTGACCGAACCAAAAGCCTCTGCGTAAGCCGCAACCTCCCATTGCCATGCTTCTTGGATCTGATACTGGGGGTTGTACAGGATCCAAACGAGGTAGTCCCAGTAGTAGTTCGTGGCCTTTGGAACCCACGTGACAAAGCTTCCGGGCTTGCCACTTGGACGGTTGCCTTTAACTTGGTACCGCGAACCGTTGAAGACGAAATCGTGGCCTTTTTGGACAGCGCTGCATCCTTGCATAGACGTTGAGTAGCCCTCAAGCGAACAGCCGACAAGGTTTGCAGCGTCGTACTCAGACAGCACGGTGGTGATCAGCGGAGCGTTGCCGAACGCTCGCTCCCACTCGAGCGTTGCTTCTACTAGTCGTTGCCGAAGTGTTTCCATGGCACCTAACTGGTATTCGACCCCGGATGTGGGGCGTTGCACCGAGTATGCGATGCAACGTCAGTCGTCGCCAAGAGGAATTTTCTCAAGTCGGAACAAAGACTTGGCGTGGGCCGGGATCATCTGGCCCGGCCTGTCTTCCCGCGTTATGCGGCGAGCGGAGGTACGCCGCGTTATCAGGCGGAAACGCCATGTAACCATTGGCGAGCCAGCGGAGCTGGCGCCGCCTTCGCCGTGCGGCAGATGCGCCGGATTGCGGCTTCGAGATGGCAGTGCGCCCTGGCTTTGAGCGTCATTCCGCTACGGCAGGCGCCGGGTCGGCGGGCTTGATGGCTTCGGGGCTGACCTTTTCGATCGAGTGCCGCAGTTCGCGGCCCAGGATCACCTTGGCGTCCTTGGCCCAGTTGGCCAGGCGGTCGTCGAAGACGAGCTTGCTGTTGCCGTCGAGTTTGACCAGGCCGAGTTCGCGGAGTTTCTGGATGAAACCGCGGAACAGGGATTTGTCGAAGAACTCGGGCGCGGCCGGTGCATAGAGCAGCGACAGGCGCTGGGCGGCGAGCTGGCACAGACTTTCGAGTTCGCCGGCGCCGAGGGTGCCGGGGCCGTTCTTGGCCAGCACGGAAATCGCGATGTAGTAGCGCTCGAACGCCTGCTGCAGCGGATGGCTCAGTGCGCGCAGGCGGAAAACCTCGTCGCTCTGGCCGGCGTTGCGGGCGTAGATGCCATCGTCTTCGTCGCTGACACGCTCGAGCAATGCTTCGCGCTCGAAGGTTTCCAGCGTCAGTGCGATGCGCTGGGCGAAGGTGTCTTCGTCCCAGGGCAGGTACAGCTCGGCCTGCAGGAACGGGTACATCGTGCGGCCCAGGCGCAGCAGCGTGTGGCGGCTCATGCGGCGGTTGTGCAGGAAGCAGCACGCGATCCACGCCGATGCCGTGTAGAGGTGCAGCACGTTGTTGCGGAAATAGGTCAGCAGCACCGACTTCTCGTCGTCGACGCGGAACACGTCGCCGAGCGGATGCGCGACGCGTTCGAGCACGCCGATCTCCTCGCCGTGGGCGACGATCTCGCGCGGTGTATGCGGTGTCACGGTCACGCGGTCCGAATACGGCACGTCGACCAGCAACTGCTTGGACAGCGCGATCTGCGCGAGCAGGTCGGCCTCGCCCATGGCGTGTTTCGGCGTCGACAGCAGCGCGAGCGCCAGCAGGTTGATCGGATTGACGTCGGCGGCGCGGTTGATGTTGACGTTGATTTTCTGCGCGATGACATCGACCGTGCGCGACAGCCACTCGGGACGCTCGCTGTCGGCGACGGCCTTGCCGTCCCAGCCGGTGGCGTGTTCGGCGAGTACGTCGGCCAGCGCGATCGGCTCGCCGAAGTTCACCACCACCTGGCCGTAGTTGGAGCGCAGCACCTGCGGAATGCTCCACAGCAGCTGCCAGATCGATTCCTTCTTCTTGTTCTTGCCCGACAGTTCGTCGAGATAGCTGCTGCCTTCCATCAGCTTTTCGTAGCCGACGTAGATCGGCTGGAACAGCACCGGGCGCGTGGGCTGGCGCAGGAACGCACGCAGCGTCATCGACACCATGCCGCCCTTGGGCGAGAGCAGGCGTCCGGTGCGCGAGCGGCCGCCTTCGACGAAGTACTCGATCGAATACCCGCCGGCGACCAGCTGGGCGACGTATTCGGCCAGCACGGTCGAATACAGCGCATTGCCGCGGATGGAGCGGCGGATGAAGAACGCGCCGCCCTTGCGCAGCAGCGTGCCGATGACCGGCAGGTTGAGATTGATGCCGGCGACGATGTGGGGCGGCACGATGCCGCGGTTGTAGAGCAGATAGCTCAACAACAGGTAGTCCATGTGGCTGCGGTGGCTGGGCACGTAGACGATCTCGTGCCCGGGCGCGGCGGCCTTGAGGGTGTCGATGTGGTGCACCAGCACGCCGCGGAAGATGCGGTTCCATACCGTGGTCAGCAGATAGCTCGCCGAGCGCACCACCGGATGCGAATAGTCGGCGGCGATCTCGTAGGCGTAGGCGTGCGCCTTCTTCCACGCGTCCTCGGGCTTGCTGTTGTCGCGCCGCGCCTGGTCGGCGATCGCGTCCTTCACCGCCGGCGAGGCCAGCACCTTGTCGACCAGCAGGCGGCGGGTCGAGAGATCCGGTCCGATGATCGCTTCGCGCACGCGGTTGAAATGGGTGCGCAGCACGCGCGAGAGCTTGCGCACCGTGCGCTCGGGATCGAGGCCCTCGGCGAGCAGCGGGCGCACGTCGACCGGCTCGGCGAAGCGCACCAGGGTATCGCGGCCGTTGAGCAAGATCGCCAGCAAGCGCCGGAAACGGCCGACGATGGTCCAATTCTCGGAGAACAGCACCGCGAACCAGCCGTTGTTCTTGTCCGGCGAGCGGCCGACGAAGATCGAGACCGGCACCACCTGCACATCGAGCGCCTCGTCGCGGCGATGCGCTTCGAGCAGGCGCGCCAGCGATTCGGAATGCGTCGCCCTGGATTGCGGCTGGCCGGTGGCCATCGCCAGTGCGCCGCCGGCATTGCGCCGCGACAGCGCCACGTAGGCGCGCTTGCGGCCGAGCGGATCGCCGGGCAGCGGCTGCAGCGGCGAGGGCAGGCCGGCCTCGCGACACGCGCGTTCGAGGATCAGCGCATTCGACAGGCCGTAGTCCTCGAGCACGTAGCAGACCGGGCGGTGGTCGACGAGCGTCTCGGGTGTCTGCGGCTCCACCTTCAGGCCGATCCATGGGCGCATCAGCCAGCCCAGCAGGCCGGCCCACCACGGACGGCGCACCGCGCGACGCGGCGCGGCCAGGGGGACCGGCAACGCACTCGGCGCGATGGCGGTCGCCGTCGGGGCGTCGTCGGCAGGTGTCGCATCGCGCGCGGGCGTCGCGGCGTCGTCCACGGGCGGTACGTCCGTCGGAGGCGGGGAAGCGGCGTCGGCCGGGCTCTGGTCGGCGCGCCCGGCGTTGTCGCTGGCCGGGAACTCGAGGGTGGGTTGATCAGGCATCGTCGGCATTATGCCCAAGCGGCCCGTCCGGACCGCACCCGCGGACGCGCACTCAGGGTTCCGCCGGCGCAGTTGCGCCCGCGGCCTGGCGGGCATGCGCCAGGAAGTCGCTGACGTACCAGCGTCCGTCATGCCGTTCGACGGCGACCACCGCATCGACCGGCCGGCCGGCCAGCAGATAGCGCATGCGCACCCGCGCGGCGTCGCCGGTCTGGCTGTCCAGCGTGGCCTCCACGCTGTCGAAGGTCTGGTCCAGATCCAGTCCGTAGGCAGCCAGCCGCAGCTTGCCGGCCGTGAACAGCGGCGACAGCCCGGTCAGCCCGGCCTGCATGCCTGCTGCGCCGAGTGCGGCATCGCTGGTGACGCCGCCTGCCTTGGCGGCGGCCACCAGCGCCGCGATCGTCTCCTGCGCGCGCGCGCGATCGGAGAGCGGCGCGGCCCCGGCCCACTCGCTGGCAGCGGCGATCAGCTGGGTGTAGTGCGCCCGTTCGTCTTCGCTGAAATCGCCGCCCTGTTCCAGATACTGGATGGCGAACGCGCCCAGCGCGACCGCGGCCGAGCGCATTTCGCGTTCGGCGCCGGCGAACTGCCGGTTGAAGGTCTGCAGCAGCGCGCGCTCGGCCTGCGGTGCGCTCAGCGCTGCCAGCACGGACGGCAGCTGTGCGGACAGCGGCAGCTCGTCGAGCGGCCAGCGCGTGCGGCCCGCGCGCCAGGCGGCGTCGAGTTCCGGCAGCAGATCGGGCGTCGCCGCGTCCTGCGCGAATGCCGCCAGATCGCCGGCGCGCAGGTGCGCCGTGAGCAGGGTCACCGCTTCCACCGGCGTCGCGGCACCGGTTGCCGGCGCAGCCTCGACCGCTTCCTCGCGCTGGCAGGCCGCCAGCCACAGCATCAGCGGCAGCAGCAGCGCGGCGGCGTGGCGTCGCCGACGGGGCACGCCGGGCGAGCGGGCGGGGAAGGACATGCGTTGGATTCCTGCGAAGCCGGACGTTGCATCTTGCAAGCGGGTCGATGACCGGACAAGCACGGGGATCGACACGGGGATCGATGGCACGTCCTTTTACAGGTCGCGCAGCACCCAGCCATGCGGCGTGTCGGTGGTGCGGGCATCGAGCGCGGCCTGGGCGATCTCGTCCGGGCTGCGGCCGGCCTTCCAGGCGGTCGCGATCGCCGCCAGGCGCTCGCGGGTCGCGCGGGTGTAGGCGCCTTCGAGTTCGTTCTGCGCGTCGACGGCCAGCTTCTGCGGATACAGCGTGCGCGCGTCTTCGGACTGGTTCAGCAGCGCGATCATCCGCGACAGACTGGTGTGAAAGGTCTCGGCCGACAGCGCCGTGCGCTGGGTGCGCTGCAGGTGCCAGACCGTGAGGTACTCCACCGGGCCCAGCATGCGGCGCGGCGTGCCGCCGAAGAACTGCCCCGAGAAATCGCTGGCCGAGACAGGCGCCGCACTGTCGGGCAGGCGGGTCGCGCCCCAGGAACTCAGGGCGCCGCCGGGCAGATCCATGCGCCGCAACGCGGTGCCGATGGTGTCGGCCAGCAGGCGCTGCGCGCGGGTGTCGTCGCTTTCCGCCACCACGCCCAGCAGGCGCAGGAACACCGGATACCGGTCTTCGCCGAGCCGGCGCACCAGCCGCTTGAGCACGGTCAGGCGGTATTCGGGATCGGCATGCGCCGCCAGCGCCGACACCATGCGGTCGGCGGCGACGCGCAGCGACTGCGCGGAAGGAACGGCGTTCATGGGCAAAGCACCAGCGTCAGGCACGGAAGTCGAGGCGCCCGGACTTTAACCCAGCCGCTGGCCGGGTCTGCGCAGGAAACTCAGACGAGGGCGTCGAGAATCGCGTCGGCGCCCTGGTCGGCCGCTTGCGACAGATCGATCGCGGACAGGCGCGCTTCGAACGCCAGATCGCCGGGCAGCTGGCGGTTGCCGACGGCGACGCCATCCCAGGCCGCAACGTTGAGCACATCCTCACCCGGATCGGCCTGCGGGCCGCGCGGGGCATCCGAATAGCCACCATCCGCCGGCGCGAGGCCGGAACCCGGCTGCCGGCGCAGGTCGTCGAACGCGACATGCCCACCCAGCCTGTCGAGGCTGGCGGCATTGAAGCTGGCGTCGGAAGGAATGCTGCTCATCGGAACGGAGGCCTGGAAACCCTTGGGGACTGGACTGCTTCTGCGGCGATGGCGGTGACTGTAACGCCGGTGCCATGGAACGGCTATCTCGGGCTGTCCCTAGGGTGTCGGCGAACCCGCGCGGGCCGGGCCTGCGGCTGAATCCCGGGTGGACAGACCGGCTTGCGGCCACGCCGTCTTCACCCGCGCGGCGTGGCCTGCAACTCGAACGAACGCGTCACCCGTGCATGCTAGCCTCCGATCGAACTGCGCGAACCCGCGCGCATTCGATCGATCGGAGTGCGGATGGCCGAAGAGAACGAGGGCGCCGACAAAACCGAAAAACCGACCAGCAAGAAGCTCAAGGACGCGCGCAAGGACGCCAATGTCGCCAAGAGCCGCGAGCTGACCAGTACCGTGCTCATCATGGGCTGGCTGGCCGGTGGCTGGATGCTGATGGGTTACATGTTCCGGCGCATCAGCGGGCTGTTCGATCAGAGCCTCAACGTCATGAACCAGCCGTTCGACATCGCGCTGCGGACGATCGGCCCGCTGGCGGCGCAGACCCTGCTGGCGGTCACGCTGCCGCTGCTGCTGCTCGCGGTGGTGCTGGCGCTGATCGTCGAGTTCCTGCAGGTCGGCCCGGTCCTGTCGATGAAGAAGGTGACACCGGACCTGTCCAAGATGAATCCGGTCAGCGGCGTCAAGAAGATGTTCTCGATGGACAACCTCGTCGAGCTGATCAAGAGCGTCCTCAAGAGCGCGGCGCTGCTGACCATCGGCGGCTTCGTGCTGTGGGGCATGTTGCCGAGCCTGCTGCAGTTGCCCTTCGCCCAGCCGGCCGCGATCGGCAGCGCCATCTGGCACGCACTCAAGTGGATCGGCATCTGGACGATCTTCGTCTTCTTCTTCGTGTCCGCAGTCGACGCCTCGTACCAGAAATACTCCTACATGAAGAAGCTGCGCATGAGCCGGCGCGACATCAAGCAGGAGGTCAAGGAGAACGAGGGCGACCCGTATGTGAAGCAGCGTCGCAAGCAGTTGCACCAGGAGTGGTCGCAACAGAACATGCTCAATGCCGTCCGAGGGTCGAATGTCGTCGTGACCAATCCCACCCACATCGCAGTCGCGCTGCAGTACGAGCAGGGCGACGACCTGCCACTGGTCGTCGCCAAGGGCGAGGGCCATGTCGCCGAGGAGATCAAGCGCGTCGCCGAGGAAGCCGGCGTGCCGATCCTGGAGAACGTTCCGCTGGCACGGGGACTCAATGCGCGCGTCGAGATCGACGACTACATCAGCGACGATTTCTTCGAAGCCGTCGCCCAGGTGCTGTACTGGGCCGAAGGCGTGCGCCTGGGCGAGCACCGTCCGGAGCCCCCCGAGTTCGATCCACCGCCGGACATGCGCGAGGAGATCGGCCTGGCGGATCCCGAGGCAGTGGCGCCGCCGCTGGCGGATGATCCGTCGGTGGTCGCGCGGTTCGAGGATCCGCGCGATCCGATGCGATAGGAATGCGTGGCGGCGTCGAGGCGCCGCTTGTTCTCTTCAGTTCTTTTTGCGCGCGTCCGGCACGCGTTGCTTCGGGCTTTCTGCTTTTCGCGTTACGTGCCTGCTTCGGCCTTTGCCTTTGCTTTCGGCTTCGGCTTTGGCTTTCCTGATGCGTGTCGTGTCTCAGTTGGGCGTCAGTTTTCCATCGTCATCCCCGCGAAAGCGGGGATCCAGCGACTTCAAGGCATTGAAAAGCAAGACGCTGGATTCCCGCTTTCGCGGGAATGACGATCTGAAAGT
>NZ_JAIWPU010000071.1 GCF_021191705.1 Proluteimonas flavola | reverse complement strand
CCGACGCTTCGCCCTGACAACGCTGGTGCCGAGCCTGTTGTCGGCCGCCGCTACCAGCAAGCCCTGGCCAGAGCGGGCTCTGCGCGATGTCCCGGTGTTCTCTACTGAAAGTCCGTGCTAATCAGGTAACCCATTGAAATCAAAGTCCATGGATTCCCGCCTTCGCGGGAATGACGACTTTTTCAGTGTTGTCGGAAGTGTGCGATCAGAATTTAAGAACGTACGCCGCCCCATACACCAGCGGGTCAATCCGCGCCGTACCCAGCTTCACCCCATCCAGTCGCACATCGCTCTCGATGTCCATCCACCGCGCATCCAGCCGCAGCTTGCCGGGGCCCGCCTGGATGTCGATGCCGGCGTGCAGCGCCAGGCCCCATGAGTCGCCGAGCGCGAGCTTCGAGCCCGCCAGTGCGCCGCGGGTCTCTTCTTCGAAGAACGTCGTGTAGTTGACGCCCGCACCGACGAACGGGGTGACCTTGGACTGGTTGGTGAAGTGGTACTGCAGGCTCAGCGTCGGCGGCAGGTGCTTCGTGCTGCCGATCTGGCCGAGGCCGGCGATGTCGAGGTCGTGGCGGAACGGGGTGGCGGCGAGCAGTTCGATGCCGAGCCGGTCGCGGATGAAGTACTCGACGGCGATGGTCGGCCGGGTGCTGCCACCGACCGACAGCGGCAGGGTGCCGTCGGCCAAGCTGCCGTTGTCGGATTTCGGGTCCACGTGGTGGGCGCCGAGGGCGACGGTCCAGTCGCCGGCCGACTGGGCCGCGGCGGGCAGGGTGGGTGCCAGGCAGGCGAGGGCGATCAGGGCAAGGGGCAGCGTGCGCATCGGTCGATTCCGGTCGTCGTGGGATGCGCACAGTGTTCCGATCGCCGGTAGCCGGCGCCTTGATCGGGATCATTGCGCATGCCTCGCGGAACTGGCACGGCGGTCCGCCTCGGCGCGGCTGGTAGACTGTGCGGCGGTTGTCCGGGCTGGCGCCCACGCGCCGCGCGGCCACGTCTTTCCCACTTTGCCGCGTGCGCGCGGCTGCAGGAGTCCGGATTCATGGCGATCAAGGTAGGCATCAACGGCTTCGGCCGCATCGGCCGCAACGTGCTGCGTTCGGCAGTGGAGAACTTCGACGGCGACATCGAGATCGTCGCGATCAACGATCTGCTGGAACCGGACTACCTGGCCTACATGCTGTCCTACGACTCGGTGCACGGCCGCTTCAAGGGCACGGTGTCGGTCGAGGGCAACACGCTGCTGGTCAATGGCAGGAAGATCCGCCTGACCCAGGAGCGCGACCCGGCCAACCTGAAGTGGGACGAAGTGGGCGCCGACGTCGTCATCGAGTCGACCGGTCTGTTCCTGACCAAGAACACCGCGCAGAAGCACATCGACGCGGGTGCGAAGAAGGTCATTCTGTCGGCGCCGTCGAAGGACGACACGCCGATGTTCGTCTACGGCGTCAACCACGAGACCTACGCCGGCGAGGCGATCGTCTCCAACGCCTCGTGCACCACCAACTGCCTCGCGCCGCTGGCCAAGGTGATCCACGACAAGTGGGGCATCAAGCGCGGCCTGATGACCACCGTGCATGCGGCGACCGCGACCCAGAAGACCGTCGACGGCCCGTCCAACAAGGACTGGCGCGGCGGCCGCGGCATCCTCGAGAACATCATTCCGTCCTCGACCGGCGCGGCCAAGGCGGTCGGCGTGGTGATTCCGGAGCTCAACAAGAAGCTGACCGGCATGAGCTTCCGCGTGCCGACGTCCGACGTGTCGGTGGTGGATCTGGTGGTCGAACTCGACACGCCGGCGAGCTACGAGGAAATCTGCGCCGAAATGAAGGCGCAGAGCGAAGGGGCGCTGAAGGGCATCCTGGGCTACACCGAAGACAAGGTGGTCGCCACCGATTTCCGCGGCGAGACCTGCACCTCGGTGTTCGACGCTGAAGCCGGCATCGCGCTCGACCCGACCTTCGTCAAGCTGGTCAGCTGGTACGACAACGAGTGGGGCTACTCCAACAAGTGCCTGGAGATGGTCCGCGTGGTGGCGGCCCGGTAACCGCGCAGTCTCGCGATGCGCTACCCGAAGCCCTGCACGCGCGGGGCTTCTTGTTTTTGGAGGATCGCCGCGTAAGGTGGCCGGGCGCGCGCCCTCCGGCGCTGCGGGGGGTGCCATGGAAGAACTCGTCGTGCTGATCGGGCTCGCGCTGCTGACGGTGCCCATCCTGCTGGTCGTCGCCCTGGCGATGCTGTTCGGCCTGCGCCGCCGCGTTGCCGATCTCGAAGATCTGAGCGAACGGCTGCGCGCGGAGATCGCCGGTCGGGCGATGCCGGCAGCGCCGGTGCCCACCGAGGCCTCGCGCGCAGCGCCTGCGCCTGCCGTGTCCCCGTCCGTCGAAACGCCTTCGACGGTGCCGCCGCCGAATACGGAACCGTCGCGGCCCGCATCGCCTGCGCCCGTTGCCGGACCGCCGCCGTTGCTGGCCGTGCCACCACGCGAGACCTGGCGCGATGCGGATCCCGCGCCCTCTACCGGTTCCCGGAGCGATCCCGGGGAACCGGCAGGGCCGAGCGTGTTCGAGCGTGGCCTGCGCCTGGTCCGGCAGTGGTTCACCTCCGGCAACGTGCCGGTGAAGATCGGCATGCTGGTGCTGTTCGCCGGCGTTGCCGCGCTGCTCAAGTACGCCAGCGACGAGGGCCTGCTGCAGGTGCCGGTGTCGTTGCGGCTGGCCGGCGTGGCGGTGGCCGCGGTCGCGGGCCTGGCGTTCGGCTGGATGCGCCGCGACAGCCATCGCACGTTCGCCTTGAGCCTGCAGGGCGGCATGATCGGCATCCTGCTGCTGGTGGTGTTCGCCGCGTCGCGGATGTTCGGGCTGGTGCCGATGGAGTTCGCGTTCGCCGCGAGCGTGGCGCTGGTGTTCGGCGCCGGTGCGCTGGCGGTGCTGCAGGGCGCGATGGCGCTGGCGGTGTTCGCGGTGCTGGCCGGCTTCCTCGCGCCGATCTGGCTGTCGACCGGCAGCGGCCACCACGTGGCGCTGTTCGGCTACTACGCGGTGCTCAACGCGGCGATCGTCGCCATCGCCTGGTTCCGGGCATGGCGCCTGCTCAACCTGCTGGGGTTCGTCTTCACCTTCGGCATCGGCACGCTGTGGGGCGTGCTGGATTACGAGGCCACCGACTACGCGTCCGCGCAGGCGTTCCTCGCGCTGTTCTTCGCGATCTATCTGCTGGTGCCGCTGCTGCACGCACGGCGCGGGCCGGTGGGGCGGCGCGACCTGATCGATGGCTGCCTGGTGTTCGGCACGCCGTTGATCGCGTTCTCGCTGCAGTCGGGCCTGATGCGCGACGACACGGCCACGCTGGCCCTGTGTGCGCTCGGCCTCGCGGCGGTGTATGCCGGCCTGTCGTGGTGGCTGCGTCGCGGCGGTCGCTTCGAAGTGCTGCAGCAGTCGTATGCGCTGCTGGCCGCGGGCTTCGCGACGCTGGCCGTGCCGCTGGCGCTGTCGGCGCAGGCCACCGCGAGCGTGTTCGCGCTCGAAGGCGCAGCGCTGGTGTGGCTGGGACTGCGCCAGCAGCGGCGCCTGCCGCGCTGGTCGGGTATCGGGCTGCAGGTCGCGGCCGTCGTCGCATATGTGTTCGCCGCAGGAAACACGACGGTCGGCGAGACGCCGTTCGCGCACGGCATGTTCGTCGGCGCGATGCTGTTCGTCGTCGCCGGGCTCGCGATCGCCTGGGCGTACGCGCGCGCAGGTGCTGTCTTGCCTGCACGCGCTGCATATCTATGGGCGATGCTCTGGTGGCTCGGTGCGTGGACGTTCGAACTGCAGCGCGTCGTGCCGGGACGCGATGTCCCCGATGCCCTGCTGGTCCTGGTCGCGGTGACAGGCTGGCTGGCGGCCGAGCGCAACCGCCGTGTATTCGATCCCCTGCTGGCCGGCACCGCCTGCCTGGCGCTGGCGGCCGCACTGCCGCTGGCGATCCTGCAGGCCGAGGCGCATCAGCAACCGTTCGCTGGCAACGGCATCTGGGCGTGGCTCGTGTTCGCCGCGCTCGGGGTGCGCAGCCTGTTGTGCCTGCGCGTCGGCGACAGCGGATTCGCCCGCGCCGCGCAGTTCGTCTGGTGGCTGCTGTGGCCGTTCGCGGTGTCGCTGCTGCTGGTGCAACTGTCCGACCGGATCGGTGGCGGCGATGGCTGGTGGCTGGTGGCCGCGGTGGCGCCGTGGCTGGCGATTACTGCGGTAGCGCTGTTGCGCTGGCCGTGGCTCACGCATCCGCTCGGCGCGGCGTTCGATCCGATGCGTGCATCGTTCCGCACGGCCTGCTGCGTGCTGCTGGCCTTCTGGTGGCTGCTGGTGTTGCGTGACGCCGGCAATCCGGCGCCGCTGCCGTGGATCGCGCTGGTCAATCCGCTCGACCTCGCACAGATCGCGGTGCTGCTGCTGATCGCGCGCTGGCTGTGGCGCGGCGATGCGCCGGTCGGGATGCGCACGCGCGTGCCGCTGCTGTCGGCCGGCGCGTTCCTGCTGGTCACCGCGATCACGCTGCGCGGCGCGCATCACTGGGGCGGCGTGCCATGGAACATGGCGCTCGCCGACAGCAGCCTGGCGCAGACCAGTCTGACCATCGTGTGGAGCGTGCTCGGTGTGCTGGGCTGGGTCATCGGTTCCCGCCGGGGCCAGCGCGTGCTGTGGCTGGCGGGCGCGGTGCTGATGGCGATCGTGCTGGCCAAGCTGGTGCTGGTGGATCGCAGCCATCTCGGCAATCTGTGGGGCATCGGCTCGTTCATCGCCTATGGCCTGCTGTGCACGGTCGTCGGCTTCTTCGCGCCGGCACCGCCGCGCACCCCGACCTTGGAACCGGCACAGGAGGCCGGCGCATGAACCGGACCCTGAAATGCATGGCCGCTCTCACCGGCGGCGTCCTCTGCAGCGTGGCGATCGCGGCCGTCGGCGACGATGCCTTCGTCGCGCAATGGCCGCTGACCCTGCCAGCGTCCGATGCCGGCGCCTACCAGGTCGAGCTCGACGACGCGGTCTACGCGACCGCGGTGTCGCCGGCGCTGTGCGATCTGGTGGTGGTCAACGGCGATGGTCGACAGGTGCCGGCGCTGCTGCAGTCGGCACCTCCGCCTGCGGCACGACGCACGACGCAGACGCTGGCCTGGTTCCCGCTGCCGGCGACGGCCGCGCGCTCGGGAAGCGACATCGCCGCGATCAGCGAACTCGATCCCGACGGCCGCCTGCGTCGCATCCAGTGGCAGCCCGCGCCGGGCGATGCGCCGCCGGCCGCGTTGCTGGTGGATGCCAGCGCATCGGAGCTGCCGCTGCAGGCACTGGTGCTGGACTGGGGCGACGCGGACGCGGCCTTCGAACGAACGATGCGGGTCGAAGGCTCCGGGGATCTGCGCGACTGGCAGCCGCTGCCTGCAGGCGGTCGCCTGCTCGATCTGCGTCGCGGCGAGGCGCGCCTGGTCGAACGGCGCATCGTGTTCGATACGCCGGTGCGCGCGCGCTATCTGCGGCTCACGCCCGGCGCGGGTGCCGGCACGATGCCGGCGATCGTGTCGGTGACCGGCGAATCGCCCGCGGTCACCGATGCGCCCGTACTTCAATGGCGTGCACTCGAACCGGCCGGTGCGGCCGATGCCGATGGCGGCTTCGTGTTCCGTCTCGATGCGCGCTTGCCGGTGACGCACGTCGATCTCGGCCTGGACGGCAACGCGACTGCGCGCTGGACGCTGTCGGTGCGCGGGCACGACGCGGCGCCGTGGCGCACGATCGCCAGCGATTGGCTGGTCTATCGGATCGGCGCGGAGGCGGCAGCCCGCACGCCACCGCTCGCGCTCGAGGTGGCGTCGCGCGAGCGCCAGTGGCGCCTGGTGCCGGATGCACCGTCCGCCGGCGCTGCACCGGTGCTGCGGCTTGGTTATCGTCCGGAGCGTCTGGTGTTCGTCGCCGAGGGCGCCGCGCCGTTCTCGTTGCGGGCGGGCAGTGGTCGTTCGGTGCGTGTCGATGCAGCGGTGGCGCCACTGCTGGCCGATCTGCGTGCGCGCAATGGCGGACGCTGGGCACCCGCCGTCGCGACGCTCGGTGCGCGTGCGGAACTCGCCGGCGCAGCCGCACTCGACGACACGCCGCCGCGCGACTGGGGCACCTGGTTGCTGTGGAGCGTGTTGCTGCTGGGCGTGCTGCTGGTCGGCGGCTTCGCACTGCGCCTGTTGCGGGCGCCGAAGCCGGGCTGATCGCTGGGGATGGGCGCGCTTGTGCTTGCATCCCCTTGTCGGGCGCGCGCGAGGGCGTTCCCGGCAACGCCCCATCGCGGCCAAGGCCGCTCCCACAGATGTCGACGCGACAGCCGGTTTGCCTGCGTGCGTCCACACCGCGGACAATGGGCGGCTGACGCACACGCGTTCTCCTTCCGAATACAGCGAGCCAAGCGCCATGACCATCGTCCGCATGACCGACCTCGACCTTTCCGGCAAGCGCGTGCTGATCCGGCAGGGCGAGCCGGTCTGAGCGGACTGCCTTCCGGCAGTCCGCGCGGCGAGCGCCCGGCCATGGATGGCCGGGCAGGTGTCTCCCGGCGCAGGCATGTCACGCCATGGACGGCATGGCGCATTTCTTCCTCCACATTCCAGCGAGTCCAGACTCCATGACCATCGTCCGCATGACCGACCTCGACCTTTCCGGCAAGCGCGTGCTGATCCGGCAGGACCTCAACGTCCCCGTCGACGGCGGCACGATCACCTCCGACCAGCGCATCACCGCGTCGCTGCCGACGCTGAAGTACGCGCTGGAAAAAGGCGCGGCGGTCATGGTGACCTCGCATCTCGGTCGTCCGAAGGAAGGCAGCTGGAGCGAGGCCGATTCGCTCAGCCCGGTCGCCGCGCGCCTGTCCGAACTGCTCGGCATCGACGTGCCGCTGGTGCGCGACTGGGTCGATGGTGTCGAGGTCGCGCCGGGCCAGCTGGTGCTGCTCGAGAACTGCCGCATGAACGTGGGCGAGAAGGACGACGACGAGGCGCTGTCCAGAAAATATGCGGCGCTGTGCGACGTCTTCGTCATGGACGCGTTCGGCACTGCGCACCGCGCGCAGGCGTCGACGCATGGCGTGATCCGCCATGCGGCGATCGCCGCCGGCGGCCCGCTGCTGATGGCCGAACTCGACGCGCTGGCCAAGGCGCTCGACGCGCCGGCGCGTCCGCTGCTGGCGATCGTCGCGGGCAGCAAGGTGTCGACCAAGCTCGAACTGCTGTCGTCGCTGGTCGGCAAGGTCGACCAGTTGATCGTCGGCGGCGGTATCGCCAACACCTTCATCGCCGCGCTGGGCCACGGCATCGGCAAGTCGCTGGTCGAGACCAATCTCCTCGAAACCGCGAAGCGGATCATGGCCGATGCCAAGGCGCGCGGTGCCGAGATTCCGGTGCCGACCGATGTCGTCGTCGCGGCCGCGTTCGCGGCCGATGCGCCGGCCACGGTCAAGGCGGTGGATGCGGTGGACGCGGACGACATGATCCTCGACATCGGCCCGGACACCGCGAAGCGCTACGCCGCGATGATCGATGAGGCCGGCACCGTGGTCTGGAACGGCCCGGTCGGCGTGTTCGAGTTCGACGCGTTCGGCAAGGGCACCGAGGCGCTGGCGCGCGCGGTCGCGTCGTCGAAGGCGTTCTCGATCGCCGGTGGCGGCGACACGCTGGCGGCGGTCGACAAGTACGGCATCGCCGATGAGGTGTCCTACATCTCCACCGGCGGCGGCGCGTTCCTGGAGTTCCTCGAAGGCAAGACGTTGCCGGCGGTCGCGGCGCTCGACGCCCGCGGCGCATGACGCAGGCGCTGTTCTTCGATCTCGACGGCACGCTGATCGATTCGGAGCCGGGCATCCTCGGCGGCATCGCGCATACGCTCGATGCGCTGGGGCATCCGCCGCTGTCGCGCGAGGCGCTGCTGCCGTGGATCGGCCCGCCGCTGCGCGACAGTTACGAGGCGCTGTTCGACGGCGACGGGGCGCGCGCCGAGCGCGCGGTCGCGCTGTATCGCGAACGCTACGACGCGCAGGGCTGGCGCGAGCATTCGGTCTACGCCGACATTCCCGAAACGATCGCCACGCTGCAGGCCGCCGGTCACCGGCTCGCGGTCGTCACCTCGAAGAACGAAGGCTTCGCGCGGCGCATCCTCGAGTCGCTGCCGTTCGGGGCGGCCTTCGAGACGGTGGTCGGCGCCAGCGACGACGGCACGCGCCGTTACAAGCGCGAACTGATCGCCGAAGCGCTGTCGCGGCTCGTGCTGGCCGCGCAGGACGCGACGATGATCGGCGACCGTCGCTACGACATGGAAGGTGCCACCCAGCACGGCATGCGCGGCATCGGCGTGCTGTGGGGGTTCGGCGCTGCCGACGAGCTCCGCGCCGCGGGCGCGGATGTCGTCGTCGATTCGCCGGCCGCGCTGCTGGCCGCACTGGCCTGAGCGACGCGACCGTGCACGGGTCGCGTTCAGTGCGAGACCCGGTGCCGCAAACGCGCGCTGCCGCGCGTGCTTTAACGCTTCGCCAACCTGCCACGACCGCTTCGCTGCGAGGGTGAGGCCGCGGCGATCGGCCGCGCACGTGGAGGGCAGCACCATGAAGACACGCATCCGCTGGGGTCTCGGCATCCTGGCCACCTGTCTGCTGGCTGGCGCCGGCATCGCCGGTGCCAACGGATTCCCAGGCACCGAGATGTACTACGACGATGCCGGTGTGCTGGTCGGCGAGGCGACGTTCGGCTGTGTACCCAACCAGGCCTGGGGCAAGGTGACTGGCAACGTGGTGGTCCGCGCCGGCTGCAGGGTTTCGCAGTAAGCTTCGGGAACGGCGTGCCCGCACGGGTGCGCCGTTCCCATGTTGCCGTGCAACGTGCGGATGACCACCGGTGGACATTAGACTTGGCGCCATGACCACGACCGACCTGCCTTCCGTTCCGGCGCACCGTCGCCGCACCCGCATTCTCGCCACGCTGGGGCCCGCGACCGACGCGCCCGGTGTCCTCGATGCGCTCATTGCCGCCGGCGTCAACGCCGTCCGCCTCAACTTCTCGCATGGCGATCCGGCCTCACAGCAGGTGCGCGCCGAAGCCGTGCGCGCCGCGGCCGATCGCGCCGGTGTCGAGATCGGCATCCTCGCCGACCTGCCGGGCCCGAAGATCCGCATCGAGAAGTTCGCCGAGGGCAAGGTGCAGCTGCGCGCCGGTGCGCGTTTCGATCTGGTCGCCGATCCTGCGGCGCCTCCGGGCACCGTCGATGCAGTTGGCGTCAGCTATCTCGGCCTGCCGGGCGACGTGGAAGCCGGCGACGTGCTGCTGCTCGACGACGGCCTGATGCAGCTGCAGGTCACCGCGGTCGAAGGCGCGCGCATCGTCACCACCGTGCTCAATGACGGCGTGCTGTCGAACCGCAAGGGCCTGAACAAGCAGGGCGGCGGCCTGTCGCTGGGCGCGCTGACCGATCACGACCGTCAGCTGATCAAGGTCGCGGCCGACATCGGCGTCGACTTCATCGCGGTGTCGTTCTGCCGCAACGCCGCCGACATGGAAGAGGCGCGTTCGATCGCACGTTCGCACGGCAGCGATGCCGCGCTGGTGTCGAAGATCGAGCGCACCGAGGCGATCGACAACCTCGCCGAGATCATCGACGCCAGCGACGTGGTAATGGTCGCGCGTGGCGATCTGGGCGTGGAGATCGGCGATGCCGAACTGCCGGGGCTGCAGAAGAAGATCATCCGCGAATCCCTGGCGCGCAACAAAGTGGTGATCACCGCGACGCAGATGCTGCAGTCGATGGTCGAAAGCCCGATGCCGACGCGCGCCGAAGTGCTGGACGTCGCCAACTCGGTCATCGACGGCACCGATGCGGTGATGCTGTCGGCCGAGACCGCCGCCGGTGCGTATCCGGTGCGCGCGGTCGAGGCGATGGCGCGCATCTGCGTCGGTGCCGAACGCCAGTTCGCCCACGACACCGATTTCGAGAAGGCGCAGCGCAATCTGGAACGCGCCGATCATGCGATCGCGATGGCGGCGATGTTCCTGTCCGAGCACGTCGGTGTCGGCGCGATCGTCGCGATGACCGAATCGGGTGGCACCGTGCGTTACCTGTCGCGGTTCCGCGGCGGCGCGTCGATCTATGCGTTCGCCCGCCACGCCGGCGCGCGCCGGCGCATGTCGCTGATGCGCGACGTGTTTCCGTTCAACTACGACAGCCGCGGCCAGACCCCGCGCGAAGCCGCGCGCGGCAGCGTCCGCCTGCTGGTCGAAGCCGGTCTGCTCGGTCCCGGCCAGCGCGTCGTGTTCACCAGCGGCGAGCACATGGAAACCCATGGCGCCACCAACACGCTGCGTCTGCTGCAGGTCGGCGTCGACGGCCGCGCCGAGGGGCTGGGCGAGCTGTAGCGCTTTGCCTGGTGGGCGCGCGCTCGCGCGCGAGCGCATTCCCACGCAGGCCCGGAGCGTGCGCCGGCATATAATCGCGGCCTTTCCCGCAGTCGGACGTCCCGCCCATGAGCATCGAACAGCTTGCCGAAACCGCCCAGGCCATGGTGGCGAAGGGCAAGGGCATCATCGCGATCGACGAGTCGACGGGCACGATCGGCAAGCGCTTCGAGCAGGTCGGCATTGCGAACAACGAAGAGAACCGCCGCGCCTACCGCGAGCTGCTGCTGACGACGCCGAAGCTGTCGGAGCACATCAGCGGCGCGATCCTGTTCGACGAGACCCTGCGCCAGTCGACGAAGGCCGGCGTGCCGTTCGCGAAGTACCTGTCGCAGCACGGCATCATTCCGGGCATCAAGGTCGACAAGGGCACCCACGCGCTGGCGGGCTTCCCCGGCGAACTGGTGACCGAAGGCCTCGACGGCCTGCGCGCGCGGCTGGAGGAGTACTACAAGCTCGGCGCGCGCTTCGCCAAGTGGCGCGCGGTGATCACCATCGGCGAAGACATGCCGTCGGGCACCTGCATCGACGTCAATGCGCATGCGCTCGCGCGCTACGCCGCGCTGTGCCAGGAGCAGGGCCTGGTGCCGATGGTCGAGCCGGAAGTGCTGCTCGACGGCGACCACGACATCCAGACCGCGTACGAAGTCACCGAGGTCGTGCTGCGCGGCCTGTTCGATGCGCTCTACAGTCAGAACGTCATGCTCGAAGGCACGATCCTCAAGGCCTCGATGGTGCTGCCGGGCAAGGACTGCGACGAAGATGCGGATGTCGAGGAAGTCGCCGAAGCCACGCTGATGTGCCTGAAGTCGTCGGTGCCGGCGATCCTGCCGGGCATCGTGTTCCTGTCGGGCGGCCAGTCCGACGAACTGGCGACCGCGCATCTCGATGCGATGAACCGTCTCGGCCCCAACCCGTGGCCGCTGTCGTTCTCCTACGGCCGCGCGATGCAGCAGGCCGCGCTGAAGCTGTGGTCGCAGGATCTCAACGGCAATGTGCGGAAAGCGCAGGACACGGTCTATGCGCGTGCCCGCGACAACGGCCTGGCCGCGCAGGGCAAGTTCAACGGCTGATTGCGATACCTGCATCGCCCCTGGAACGCCGGCCTCGTGCCGGCGTTTCCGTGTGCGGCCTTCAATCCGCGAGCGCGGACTCGTAACGCTTCAGCATCGCGGCGTCGTGGCAGCAGAACAGCACCTGCTTCGGCGATGCCCCTGCCCAGGCGCGCACGGTGTCGACCGCAATCGCGACCGCTTCATCAATCGGATACCCGTAGACGCCGCAGCTGATCGCCGGAAACGCGATGCGCGCGAGACCGTGTCCGGCTGCGAGCGCGAGGCTGTTGCGATAGCAGGCGGCAAGGGCTTTGGCTTCGCCCGCATCGCCGCCGCGCCAGACCGGCCCGACGGTGTGGATCACGTACCGCGCCGGCAACGCGAAACCGGGTGTGATCCGAGCTTCGCCGGTCGGACATCGCACGCCCGGCGCGACCTGCGGCAGCGCACGAGATGCCTGCAGCAACGCCGGCCCTGCCGCGCGATGGATCGCGCCATCGACGCCGCCGCCCCCGAGCAGGGTGTCGTTCGCGGCATTGACGATCGCGTCGACCTCGACGCGGGTGATGTCGGCCTGGCGGGCTTCGAGGATCGGCATGGCGTACAGGCTCGGTGCCGCGGCGTGGAGGGCGGGTGAGTCCTGCGCGCACCGGCGCAGATTAGGCTGGTCTGGCATTTTTTCGAGCGTCGAGGCCACCAATGAGCGTCGTTTCCCGATCCACCCGCCTGCACGTCCCGCTCGCGGTCCACGACGCGCTGCGGCGCGGCAGCGCCATCGAAGCGATCAAGCAGTTGCGCGATGCCAATCCCGGGCTGAAGCTCGCGGACGCGCGGGATGCAGTGCAGCGCCTGGCGGAGAATCCGTCGGATGCGCTGGATCCCGATGACCGGTTCCGGCCCGCGGGCGGCGCCGCGCCACCGTCGAGCGGCACGCTGCCCAGCGAAGTCGCCGCGAAGCTCGCGACCGGCAACACCGTCGACGCCGCGAAGCGTCTGCGCGACGTCAAGCCGGGTCTGAGCGAAGAAGCGGCGCGCGAAGCGGTCGCGAAACACGGCTCGTCATTGATGCGCGAGGCACGCCAGGAAACCGTGGTGCGCGGCGACAGCGGCCAGTTCGGCTGGCTGGGCTGGGTGTTCGTGCTGGTGGTCGTCGGCGGAGGCCTGGCGATCTGGTTCGGCCGATAGGCGCGGGCCATCGTCGGCATGCGGCGTTCCCGGCGGCCGTGGCGCTCCTCCAGGAATGGTGTGGTGTGGGAGCAACTGTCTTCTACGCGGGCAGCGTGATCCATTCAGTCCTGTCGCGCGCCATGGCGTTGAGCCTGACCAGCAGTACGCGCATGCACGCGGTCACGGCGAGCTTGGCGCACTTGCCTTGG
>NZ_JAIWPU010000070.1 GCF_021191705.1 Proluteimonas flavola | reverse complement strand
TACAGCAGGTTGTACTGCACCTGCTCCATCAATTGCCGCTCCGAACGGATGCTGTAGAACACCTGCAGCAGCATCGCCCGCAGCAGCTTCTCCGGCGCGATGCTTGGCCGACCGCCCTTGGCGTCGGAGGCATACATCTGCGCGAACAAGCTATCCAGCCCGACCAGCGCTTCGTTGACCATCGCCCGGACAGGGCGCAGCGGATGATCGGCGGGCACGAAGTCCTCCAGCCGCTTCACTGTGAACAATTGCTCCATGAAAACGTCGGTTCCGCGCATGAAGGGGCATCCGTTGGGTCGTACCGAATAGTCTATCGAGGTGGGCGGTATTTCAGCAGCCTGTTAGGCGGCGAGGGCAAGAATCCTCAACAAAGCGCCGACGACCAAATCCCCGCTCGCGGGGCTTTGCTTTGCATGGCTTCTCAGCGCTTGCGCTTACGTTTGCCCTTGAACTCCGAAATCAACTGCGCGAGATCGTCGTCTTCGGCATAGAAGTAGGCAGTTGGGAGGCCAAGAACCTCTGCCAGCCGCTGCAGGGTCTGCAGGTCCGGTTGGTGCACCCCGGTTTCGTAGCGGTTGACGCGTGTGCTAGCGACGAATTCGTCCAGACCAGCCTTGATGCCCAAGTTGCGCTGCGAGAGATCGTGCGCTTCGCGCGCCTCACGCAATCGTCGGCTGTAGACGGGAAGTGGTCCCTTGTCAGCCATGGCCCTATGTATCCAGAACTTCCATGAAGGAAGCTTCCGCATACGAGTGAGGCCTAGATACTACGTAAAACGTAGTTGCATTGAGCTGTCGATCTGGATGCCGAAATGCGGCTGGCTCAATTGCGGTGTCAAGTGCAAGTAGTTGCTTGATAGATGCGGATACGGAGGAGGGCCCGGAGTGGCTATGAACAGAGTTGCCTGAGCCGCTCGTTGGAGGCTACTTCGACTTCTTCATCCGCTCTCTCTTGTTCTTGATTGCAATGAGCTTTTGCACCGGCTTCTCGCTACGCGCTGCGGATGCGACCAGCTCCGCTTCCGTATCGTCCTCTATGTAGAAATACGTCAGAGGTAGTTCCAGAGTCTTTGCAAGCAGCTTCTGCCTATTCAGGCTCGGCAGGTGATGGCCGTTCTCGTAACGGCTGATTAGGGAGCCTGTGCCCGTCTCGTCAAACCCTGCCGCTATTCCAAGGTTGGTCTGCGAGTACTTGTAGCTCTCCCGCGCCTCTCGTAGGCGGCGGCCATAGATCGTTCCCGGTTGATCGGTGGTCATGCGTACGTCCCTGTTCTTGGTGTGCACAAGGATCGGGACGAGCGCTTGACATCGATACTACGTAAAACGTAGTGTTAACCTTGCTACGTTTAACGTAGTTGCGGGAAATTTTTTCGACTGTGGGGGCCGCGCTGGCCGGGGACGGAAGAGCGCACATCAACGGCGAGACCGTTGGCCATTTATGAGAAATCAAGTGCCGGAGTTCGGGCGGCGGCTAAGCATCCGAGCGCGGAACGACTAATCAGGGAGAAGGGACGCAGCATGAACATACGTACGCTGGGCAATGCAATTTCTGTCGCTTTGCTAGCAATGGCTTCAGGCCCCGCTGCCTCGGTCGCAGCGCATGCAGCCACTGCCGGAGATTCCGAGGGACAGAGTGTCGGACAATCTGAAAAGGAGTCTTTCGTCGAGCCAAACGCTATCCAACTTGACACGGTGCAAGTCACAGGCACGCGCATTCGTGGCGGTGTGACGCCTTCGCCTGTGGTGACCATCGGCATCGAAAGCATCCGGGAAGAGGGCTTCAGGGACCTCGGCGAGGTCATCCGCAGCATCCCGCAGAACTTCTCGGGCGGTCAAAACCCGGGCGTTCTCAGTCTGGGCTACTCGGGGGGAGGGCTGGCGAACCAGAACATCACGGGCGGCAGTGGGCTCAATCTGCGCGGCCTCGGCCCGGATGCCACAGTTACGCTCTTGAACGGGCGGCGGATGGCGTACGGCGGGCTGGTGCAGTCCGTGGACATTAGCGCCATTCCCGTGGAGGCAGTCGAGCGGATCGAGATCGTGCCCGACGGGGCCTCGGCCATCTATGGCGCGGATGCCGTGGGCGGTGTTGGCAACGTGATCCTGCGGCGGGACTTTGACGGCGTGGCCGTCAATGCGCTTCACGGTGGGGCAACCGGCGGCGGCCTATCGACGCGCGAATACGCGGTCACCGCTGGCACGTACTGGAATACGGGCGGGGTGCTGGCGACGTTCAAGGATGCGTCGGTCGAGCCGGTCTTCGCGTCCGAACGCTCCTACACGTCGCAGCTGATCCCGCCGACCACGCTCTATCCCGGTAGCGATCTGCGCAGCGGCCTCGTCACGGCGCACCAGTCCATCGGCGGGGTGGCCGAGCTTCGGCTGGATGCGTTCCGGAGCGAGCGTTCCCAGCTCTACAACCTGTTTGCCACGAACGGCCGCAACAACCGGGTGACGCCCGAGACCACGACGACGATGGCGTCGCCGGGCGTGGAGTTTTTTCTTCCCGGCGACTGGACGGCCTCGATCGGCGCGGCGCTGGGCAAGAGCGATCACATCCAGATCCAATGGTGGGAGACACCGGGCACGACGGTGCGCACGCGATGGCTGCACGACACCTTGTCGAACGACAGCCGGCTGTACGAAGTGGGGATGGAGGGGCCGGTGTTCGCCACGGGCGGCGGCGATGCCCGGTTGGCCATTGGAGCGGGCTACCGCACGAACGACTTCCGCCAGCGCAATGAGCTGACCGGCGCGACCACGGTGCAGGGCGACGAAAGCGCCCGATTCGCATACGCCGAGATGCAGGTGCCGCTGGTCGGGCCTGACTCGGACGTTACGAACGTGGAGCGTCTTTCGCTCACGGCTGCGGTTCGCCGGGAGGATCACGACGGATTCGGCGGCGTCACGGTCCCCAAGCTGGGCTTGATCTACGGCCCGAGCGCCGACGTGACGTTGAGCGCGTCGTGGGGCAAGTCGTTCAAGGCGCCTACGCTTTATCAGCGGTACCGCGACCACTTCGCCATTCTGGAGCGCCCGGCGTTCTGGGGTGACGGCGGTTACTCGCCCGAGGCGACGGTGTTGTCCAGTGGTGGGGGCAACCGCGACCTTGGGGCTGAGCGCGCACGCACGTGGACCGCGACCCTGGCGTTTCACCCGGAGGCCCATCCCGGGCTTTCCGCGGAGTTGACGTGGTTCAACATCGACTACACCGACCGGGCGGCTGAACCCATCACGACGTCATCCCAGGCGTTGACGAACCCGATCTTCGCCCCGTTCATCGTGTACGCCCCGACGGCCCAGCAGCAGGCGGATCTACTCGCGGCCGCCGATCGCTTCACCAACCGCACCGGCCAGCCTTACGCGCCAGAGAACGTGGTGGCGATCATCTACGGGCAGTACGTCAATGTGGCGAGGCAGGAGATCTCGGGGCTGGACCTGTCGGGCAACTACCGGTTCGACCTGGGGGCAGGGCGCATGACCCTGCGCGGCGCCGTCAGCTGGTTGGACAGCACGCAGCAGGTCACTGCGAGCCATCCCGGCTACGACCTGGCAGGCACGCTCTACAACCCGCCGAAGGTCACCGGCCGGATTGGCGCGGTGTGGAACAGTGGTGGCCTCACGGCGTCGGCGTTCGGGAACTACAAGGCTGGCGTCGAGAACACGATCGAGAGCGAGAAGACGGCATCGTTCACCACCTTCGATGCCGTGCTCCGCTATGCGGTGGAGGCGCCGGGGACTGGTTTGGGATCCGGGCTGGAGTTCGCGCTCTCGGCACAGAACCTGTTCGATCGAAGCCCACCCCTGCACACGTCGTTCCTGCCTGGGTATGCACCGCCTTACGACTCGGCGAATTACTCCGCGGTCGGGCGGTTTGTGAGCCTGTCCGTGTCCAAGCGCTGGTGATCGCGGTGTCGAGGCGTGCAGCACTCGGGCAGCGGGGCTCAGCCCTGCGAAGCGGCGTCGGTCATGCGTTGCTGGTCGGTGTGCTGGCGGGCGTGGCCGGATTGCCGACGAACGCCGCGGCCGTTTCGCCGCGGCAGCTCATCGAAGTCACCGACCTGAGCGACCCGGTCATTTCGCCGGACGGAACACGGGTCGCCTTCCGGGCGATCCGTGCATCCGTCGACAGGAATACCCACGAGAGCGCCTGGTACGTGCAGGCGCTCGATGGCGTGGCGCCGCCGCGCCGTATTGCTGATGGCGATGTGCCGTTACGCGGTGCGGCGGGCGCAGCGCTGCCGGCGAAGCTGGTGTGGGCCCGTGACGGCTACTGGGTCTACTTCCGGGCGCTGGTCGATGGCAGGGTGGATGTGTGGCGGGCCGCTGCCGATGGTTCACGGGCCGAGGCGGTAACGCTGGATGCGGCGGACGTCCTCGATTTCGAGCTGGATATCGATGGCGCGATGCTCCGCTACAGCGTTGGTGCCACGCGCGATGCGGTGCGACGGTTGGAGCGGGCGGAGTACGAGAACGGGATACGCGTCGACGCCCTCGTACCGCTGGGTCAGCCGCTGTACCGCTCCGGTTTCCTCGACGGTCGTCCGACGACGCAACGCCTGGGGTACTGGGCTGAGCGCGTGCCGCTGCTTGCGGACGCCTCTGAACAGTGGAAGGCGCTGGATCTGGCGACGGGAGCAACACGCGACCTGCCTGCACGGGACAGGCAAGCGGGGGAGGCGCTTCCTGCAGGCCATTCCAGACCGTCGGTGGTGGCACGCGATCACGATTCTGGGCGGCTGGCACTCCTGACACCGTCAGCTGTTCTCGATGGCGAACGGCAGCCGCGGTATGCAGTGCTCTCGGCACACCTGGGCGGGTCTCGACCGTTGGTCCGCTGCACCGATCCGTTATGCGCGGAGCGGCCGTTCACCGGCATCCAGTGGCGGCCCGGGAGCGACGACGTGCTGGCGACGATCACGGATCCGGCGCGAGGCCTGGCGCAGTCGATCATTCGATGGAATGTGCGATCAGGGGCCGTGGAACCCGTCGCCACTTCGGACGGACTGTTGAATGGCGGGCGGCGCGAAGGCAGTGCGTGCGGGGTGTCCATTGAAGCGCTGGTGTGTGTCGCGGCCGAGGCAGGCCGGCCGCCACGTCTGGAGCGGATCGATCTGCGGTCGGGCGAGCGGGTGGTCCTGTTCGACCCGAACGCCGCGTTGGCGCACGGCATTGCAGCACTCGTGCCCGCGCGTGCAATGCGCTGGACCGATCCGGATGGGAATACCTTCACGGGCCAGCTCTTCCCGGCTCGCATGGGGCAGAGCGGGCCGCCTCCGCTGTTCGTCAGCTACTTCCGGTGTGCAGGCTTCGTGCGTGGTGGCTACGGCGAAGAGTGGCCAATGGCGGCGATGGCAGCCCGTGGCATTTCCGCGTTGTGCATCAACGCGGCACCTACGCGTGTAGATGCTGTTGAACGCTACGAGTTGGGTAGGTCCGCGGTCGAAAGCGTGGTCGAACTGCTGGCCTCGCGTGGCGAGATCGATCGCGCTCAGGTGGGGATGGGCGGCCTCAGTTTCGGGACCGAGGTCGCGATGTGGACTGCGATGCAGTCTGACGTACTTTCCGCAGTCTCGATTACCTCGCCGCTGCTTTCGCCGACGTATTACCTCCTCGGCAGCTTGCGCGGCGACCACTTTGTCTCCGGCCTGCACGAGGTCTGGCAGGTCGGTGCGCCCCACGAGACCGAAGCGCGCTGGCGCGCGATCTCTCCCGTTTACAACCTCGACACGATCCGGGCGCCGATCCTCATGCAGGTGCCCGAGCAGGAGTACATCAAGACGCTCGACTATGCGATTCCGCTGCTCCGACAACGGCGTGCCGAGCTCCATGTGTTTCCGGATGCGCCGCATGTCAAGTTCCAGCCGCGACACCTGTTGGCGGCGCAAACACGCAACCTGGACTGGTTCGCTTTCTGGCTACAAGGGTTCGAAGATCAGGACCCCGCGAAAGCGCCGCAGTACGGCCACTGGCGGAGCATGCAGCAGCGGGCGCAGGCCGGCGCTTATGGGGTCGACATGGCGGGAAAGCCGTAAGGCAACGCTGAAAAAATCGTCATTCCCGCGTAAGCGGGAATGGGAATCCAGTGACTTTCAAACCATTGAACGCAAGGGCGCTGGATTCCCGCTTTCGCGGGAATGACGAGCAAGAACAGACTTGATCAGCGTTGCCCTAAGGCGCCTGATGCCGGACCCAGCTCTCGATCATGCAGAGCTCGAAAATCCGCATGAATGATTCGTCGCGCGGTGCCAGGTCTTCATCGAGAAACCGGCGCAACGCGGCGCCGTCCAGCAAGCCCCTGGCTTCCAGCTGACCGCTCAGCAGGAAGTCGCGGATCTGCGCCCGTTTGCGCCGGTAGACAGCGCCCGTGTACGGCATGAATGAGCCTTTGCTGCGCCTGTTGAACACCTCGCGGGGGAGGTCAGTGGCGAATGCGCGCCTTGCCACGGCGCGATTGAGTCCATCGGTGATCCACATCCAGCTCGGCGTTCTGAGGCATGCCTCCATGACGGGCTGCGAGATCAGGGGCATGCGCATCCAGCGTGCGCGCCCGCGGGGCGCAGCGTCGCGGAATGTCTGCGCACCCGTCATCACGAAGATCCGCTCCCGATCGCCCGGAAGTGCGCCAGCGGGCGCCGCCAGCCACGGATGGGTGTCAGGGGCAGGCGTGGCGCCCGCGGACAAGAACATGTGATTCGCAGGCTGCAAGCCCCGCGGGCGGCGCATCAGCTTCCTCAGCGTCAGTCGTGCGGCCTTCCACACGGTGCATTGATGCAGATCGGCCAGGTCATGGATGGCTGTGACGCCTGCACAGACGCCTTGCGCCTTGAAGGCATCCGCGGCGGGTGCTGCACTGCGCAGGTAGGCGAACACCGAGTCGCCACCTCCACCGGAGAAGAAACACGTGACGCCGAGGCGGTCCCCAGTGGCCTCAAACACGGCGTTCGCTGCGTGCTGCAGGGCCGCCACCCGAGGCGTGGCAGCATCGTGGGGAGGCGGCGCGTCGAAACGCGCCGCGTCAAAGTCGAGCACTTCAGTCGTCAGTGAAAAGTTGAGATCGTCCGCCACCAGTTGCGCGTACTTTCGCTCATCGGCACCTGGGACGGGCGTCACCACGTTGCAGCACGCCACGTCTGCGGTCGCGCCCTTGAGGCTCGCTGCGACGATCGAAGAATCCAAGCCTCCCGAGAGCTCGAGCAGGATGGAACCATCCGTCTCCGCCCACGTGCGTACCACCTTGGAGACTGCGTTGCGGACCGCAGTAGACGCCTCTTCGATGTCGAGAAAGTGCTGATCGTCCGTGACGAAACTCCAGGGAGTCCACGTCTGGTCTACTTCTACCTGCGAGTCATTGACGTACAGCGTGGTGCCGGCGAGCAACTCCTGCACGCCGGTGAAGGCTGTATGCGAAGTCGGCAGGTGCGGGTAGGCCAGTCGATAGCCGATGTGATCCCAGTGGATGCGCCTGTCTTGCAGGCAGAGGGCGATCGGCAGGGCGATGTCCGAGGTGAGATAAGTCGCGCTGTCAGATTTTGCGTATAGACAGCGCATTCCGCCTGACGGGTCGCGCGTGACAGCCCAAGCTTCCGTAGCGCGAGTAGAGGGCTCGATGAGCAGATATTCCCCCCAGCACTTTCTGATCAGCATGGGTCGGAAGCTTGCAGTGCCGCCGCCACAAAGTATGGCCATTCGGTCGTCAAAGGGATTGCCGTTCTCGGTGAAGACATGGCCAATAACGATCCCGCCATCGGGCAGCATGAGCGTGGGCGTGTCGTCCGAGGCGAAGACGACGAGTGTTGCAGACATATAGCGCGCTCTGAGCCCCGCGGCTGCAACCTGCACATGCATGGATGGTGCGCTTCCGGGGGTCTCAATGCCTGGACTGCTGACGAACGCGATGTAGCGATAGCCCATCACACCCTCCGGATTGGCGTGTAGACGGCGGTGTTGCCGACGGTATCGTTGAGAGCGAGATCGCCAGCCTGCACCCAGCAGTGGGCGGAGAACGGGTCGTAGGTGATCCCGAACACGATGTTTGCCCGCAGCCCGCGTTTCGCGAGAAATCGGACCATCGAGATGGAGTCGAGCAGGCAGACAGGCTCGACAGGGACGTAGCGACGCGCACGTCTGAACTGTTCCGCGGACTCGACAACTCGCGCCTCGCTTCCTGACTCGGCCGCGAACGCCGGAGTCGTGGCTTCGCAAGGTGACAGAGCGTCCAGAATGTCCCGCAGGCGACGCTTCTTCAGTTGCCATTTCGTGGAATAGGTCAGCGCGCCAACTTCGATGACCGTCGGCACGCGTGTGGTTGGACGGCTCGACGCTCGCTCGAGGCTGCTGCGATTCGGCCCCTGAACTGCCGAAGAGAGCTTCAGTATTTGCCCATCCTGCGCAGGAACGATGATCCTGTGATGGAGCAAGCCGCTCACCTCGGAACTGCCGGACTGGCCACGAGAGAGAAGTTCGTTGAACGCCTCTTCAAGCGACTGCGGTAATCGAAAATAGCGATCCTCGTCAATGTCCAGAAAGACCAGGTGGCCATCCACCTGGCATACGGACAATTTGTCGCGGAGCGTGTAGGAGGAAGTGACGTTCATCGCATCGAATAAAAGGGGGCACACCGTCTGGCGTACCCCCTTTCTCTTCACTCCTCGGCGATGCCCGTAATGGGCGTGCCACCTTCGGGCTCTGCCATGCCGATATCGCCCAAAGTGGCGATACTCGCCCGGCCCAGCACGATCGGAGCATCTTGCGCATCGATTTGCGGATTGGTGTCCATCCTTCATCTCCATTGACAGTTAGCGATTGCTGACGCGCCTCTTAGCGCGCCACCGTGCTTCAGTCGTTCGAGATGCCGCTGATCGGCGCTCCGCCTTCGAACTCCGCAAGGCCCACATCACCGAGCGTGGCGACGCTGGCCTGTCCGAGGACCACGAGATCTTCCGCCGCGTTGACGGGTGCCACTTCGTTCGTCTTCATCACTGTCTCCTTCGGTTGCGTCATGGACGTCCCATGACGCAGGCAGTGTTGAAGCGCGGGATTTGTGTTCTCAAATAATTCCTGTTGTGTACTTCCAGAATTCCCTGGAACTGTGATGCGCGTTGCGCGCATGCACGTCCATCCGGCCGGTCGCTCAGTGCGAGGCGTCGCGTGCGTCGTTCAACAGTTCCACGATGGGCGGCACCAGAGAGCGGCGGCGCGCGTGGTAGGCGCGCAGCGCGGATTTCAGGCGTGCGATGTCCGCGCGCTCCCAGGCGCTGACGAGTTCGGCGAGTTCTGCGTGTGCATCACTCACGAGGGCCTGCTTGGCGATCCGGATGGGCGCGAGCCGGTCATTGGCGAGCTGCATGATGTGCTGCAGGTCTCGCAGGGGCGTACGGCGCGCGATGGTGTCGAACAGTTGCCAGGTGGCCTTGGCGACGCCCTCGTGTGGTTCGGGGATCGCATGCCTGCGGCCGTTTGGCAATGCACCCTTGTCGCAGGCATTGAGCAACAGGAGCTCCATGCACTCGTAATGGCCGCGCAGTGCGGCCTCTGTCGGCAAGGGCATGTAGAAGCCCTCACGCCCCTTGTCGCTGACGAGGCACTCGCCGTGCAGGCGCTGCAGCGCGGCCCGCACCGGGGTGAGACTGGCGTCGAATTCATCCGCCAGGGCGGCGGGTTCGAGGCGCTGGCCGGGTGCGAAACGTCCGCACTGCAATGCGCGTCTGAGCTGTCCGTACAGGCGCGTGCTTTTCGACTGGCTCGCGATCATCGCTGCACTCCTTGTCTGGCCCCCACGTCCTGCAGTCGATATTACATTTGCGTGACGGTGTTGCAACGCGGCTTGTCGGGACAGCGCCTGCGTTTGCGCATCATCGGAAAGCCGCCGCGTTCAGTGATCGCCCGCGGCTCCCGGCCTGTCCCGTTCCAGAAATCCGGGTGGCGCGTCTTGCTGTCGGCACGGAAGTGCAGGGCAAGGGATATGGCCGGCTACTGGTTGGCCATGTCGTAAACATCGCGCTGTCCACCCGGCAGACCCTTGGCGTGCGCGTACTGGTTATGGATGCCAGGGATGAAGGTGCAGCGCGCTTTTATGCCAGTCATGGCTTCCGGTGCATTGTCACAATCCCTGATTCTCTATCTCCCGATCTCGGCCGCCTGGTCGCCGTAACCATGCGCATCTGCGTCCATGCGTGCGCCCTGACCACCGCATCTATGCGGAAAGCGGCGCAGGGTACGATCGAGCCCGACGTCATCGAGTCGGCCGCAGCAAGACCGGCAAGGCCCACGTCAAGACCTGATCAGCGTCGTGTCTCAGCTGACGATTTCCAGATCGTCATTCGCGCGCAAGCGGGAGTTGCTGTTCAAGGGCCGAATGGCCGGTCATCCAGTGCCTTTGCATTTGCAATGCTTTGAAGTCGCTGGATCCCCGCTTTCGCGAGGATGACGATCTGGGGTATCGGGGGCTCCGACGAGGCAGGGAGGCGGCAACTGACCATCTTCCCGCGCGGCTATGCCGGCGTGGCTATTTTTGGATAAGTGTGAGTTGTCGTATCCACGCTTCGATTGGAAATCGCTATATCAAATTGACATGCTTGGAAAAGTTGTAATATTCGTAGCTTGACTACGACTACTTCAAGCAAACTAAATTCTCTGTACACCCGGCTGGCACCGGGAACACCATTGACCTCGGAGGATCTGGCGGCGCTGGGCATCTCCGCCGACCTGGCCGTCCACTATGTCCGGGCAGGACGGCTCACGCGCCTGGCGCGCGGTGTCTATGGCCGCCCGAACGACACCCTGGCTCCTGCATCCCAGCCTGCTGTTGTTGCAGCGCAGGTTCGAGGGCTTGCACGTCGGCGGCAAGTCGGCCCTGGACTGGTACGGTGTGCGCCAGTACGTGTCACAGCAGCCGGTGCTGCACCTGTATGGCTGGATGGCAACGCGTCTGCCGGATTGGTTCATCGAACGCTTCCCGGCCGAGTACCACCGCAAGCGCCTGTTTGACGAGCAGCCGGATGCCTTGCTGTACGTCGGCCCGTTCGAGAAGCGCAGTGCGGCGCCGCAGGTGTCGGCGCCGGAGCGCGCATTGCTGGAACTGTTGAGCGAAGTCGGCGTACGTCAACCGTTGCAGGAAGCCCGCGAACTTGTCGAGAGCGCCTACAGCCTGCGCGCCGACGTCCTGCGTGAGCTCCTGCAGCGCTGCACAAGCGTCAAGACCGTGCGGCTGTGCCTGCAACTCGGCCGCGAGGGCTCGCTGCCCTGGGCTGCCAAGCTTGATCCGGCCACGCTGCCAACGGGCAGCGACCGGCCCTGGGTGTCCCGATCGGCTGAAGGCCTGCTGGTGCTCAAGCCATGAACCAGATCTATCTCGATACCGCGCGCCTGCTGACGCAGGTGGCGCCGCTGGTGTTTGGACGACACCTTCGCATTGAAGGGCGGTACGGCGATCAATCTGTTCGTGCGCGACATGCCGCGCTTGTCGGTCGATCTCGATCTGGTCTTTCCCGATCACACGCTGCCGCGTGAAGCGGTGCTGACGCGCATCAACGCGGCTGTGCGCCAGGCCGCCGAGCGCTTGAAGAAGCGAGGATTCCAGACGCATGTGCCGGCGGCAGCAGCAGGGGAGACCAAATTGCTGGCACGCCGCGGCTCGATCCAGTTCAAGATCGAAGTCAACTTCGTCATGCGCGGCACCGTGCAGCCGATGCGCCGCGCTTCGCTCACACCGACCGCGCACGATGTGTTGATGGCCGATCTGGACATCCCGGTGGTGTCGCTGGAGGACGTGTACGGCGGCAAGCTGGTGGCGGCACTAGATAGGCACCACCCGCGCGACCTGTTCGACGTGATGCAGCTCTTTGCGCACGAGGGAATCACGCCCGGCATCCGGCGCGCGTTCGTGGTCTACCTGGCCAGCAGCAACCGGCCGATCCATGAAGTGCTGTTCCCGCCGCTGCGGGACATCCGGCACGACTATGCGCACAACTTCCAGGGCATGACGGCCGAGCCCGTGCCACTCGATGTGCTGCTCGCCACGCGAGAATGCATGGCGCGCGAAATCCAGCAGGGCTTGGACGAGAGCGAGCGGCGCTTTCTGCTGTCGCTGGTTGCCGGCACGCCGGAGTGGTCGTTGCTGGGCATCGCACACCTCGAACACCTGCCGGGCATCCGCTGGAAACTGCACAACCTGGCGCAGTTGCAGAAGACCGATGCGAAGAAGTTTGCCAAGCAGGCCGATATGCTCGCCGCGCGGCTGACTTGAGGAACGCGTCTCGACACCGGGGATGAGTTACGCATGCGAGTTTTTGATCGTATCAAGGAACGCGCGCAGCGCCGAGGGGACGTTGCGGCCGCCTGGGTAATAGAGAAATGCGCCCGGGAAGCCGGGGCACCAATCGTCGAGCACGCTGACGAGCCGCCGGGCTGTGAGGGCGTCACGCACCGAACTCTCGAATACGAAGGCGATGCCAAGCCCCGCGAGCGCAGCTTCAATCATGAGACCTTCCTGATTCAGGATCAGCGTCCCGGGTACATCGATGGCTAATGTCTGTCCGCGCTTTTCAAATTCCCATGCGAGGAGTTTGCCGTTCGGAAGCCGGACTCGGATGCAGTCGTGCGACTTGAGGTCCTCGGGGGTCTGGGGTTGTGTATGCCGTGCGAGGTACTTCGGGGAAGCCACCGCGATACCGCGCGCCTGGCCACCGATCGGAATCGCAACCATGTCCTGGGGAATGCTGCCGCCGAGCCGCACGCCGGCGTCGAAGCCTTCTTTGACAATATCGACGAACCGGCCTTCGACTACGAGGTCGAGTTCGATGTCTGGGAACTCCTTCTGGAACGCGGGCACGACGTCGCGGAGCAGAAGCCGGACACCTTGCTCGGGCGCATTGACGCGAACGCGGCCCGTGGGCTGATCCCGAAAGTCATCGACTTCGCCAAGCGCGCTGCGGAGTTCTTCGAGCACGGGACGCAGACGGACGAGCAACCGTTCTCCCGCTTGCGTAGGCGCCACGCTGCGGGTCGTGCGGTGAAGCAAACGCACGCCCACCCGTTCTTCGAGGCGACGCATCAGATGGCTCACCGTCGAGGGCGAGAGTTCGAGCACGTCTGCTGCTTTTCGAAAGGAGCGCAACGTCGCCACCTCGGCGAAGGCGTTCAACTCGGCGATGTCCGGTCTTGTCATTCGTGGGAAATTGACACGAGTTCATGCAAATTGCTGTGATTGTCCAATGAGTGGCTTACTGGTTCAATGAGACTTCAACTTCAAGAAACCCCGCCGTGCTTGCCGCTGCACACGGTCGCGCTCGAGGTCCGGGCTATGTAAGGGCCAACAGCGGCGCGTTTCGCGTCGAGAAAGAGAATCCACATGTCTTTGTTTGCAATGTTCACATCGGCGGGGCAGACCGGCTTCGGTTACGGCTCGACAGCGGAACAGGTTACCGAAGGGCTCTCGCTCGCCGGCCGGACGATTCTGGTGACAGGCTGCAATTCGGGGATCGGGCAGGAGGCGTGTCGGGTGCTGGCGCTGCGGGGCGCCCTGGTGCTGGGGACGGCGCGCACCAAGGAGAAGGCCACTGCGGCCTGCGTGACGTTTCCTGGCAAGGCGATCGGTTATGCCTGTGAACTCTCAGACCCTTCGTCCGTGCGAGGGTGCGTCGCAGCGGTCAAGGCGGATGGTCACCGGATCGACGCCATCATCTGCAACGCGGGCATCATGATGCTGCCGAAGCTTGAGAAGTCGCACGGCTACGAGCTGCAGTTCTTCACCAACCACATCGGGCACTTCATGCTGGTGACGGGCTTGCTCGATCAGCTCAAGGACGAGAGCCGGGTGGTGGTGCTCAGCAGTGAGGGCCACCGCCAAGCGCCCGCCGGGGGCATCGCGTTCGACAATCTCTCGGGTGACAAGGGGTACAAGCCCTTGACGGCCTACGGCCAGTCGAAGATGGCCAACCTGCTCTTCGCCAAGGAGTTGCAGGGGCGTTTCTCCGGCACCAGGAAGACCGCCTATGCGGTGCATCCTGGCGTCGTCGATACCAACCTCGCTCGGAACCTTGGGTCGGTACTTCGTCGGGGGCTGGCGGCCATCGGGCCGCTCTTTCTCAAGTCTGTCGGTGAGGGCGCCGCGACCGAGGTCTTCGCCGCGGTCAATCCGAAGGCGCTGCCCTTGGCAGGCAGCTACCTCTCCAACTCGAACGTGGAGAAGCCCCGCGCCGATGCGGAAGACGCCGCGCTCGCCGCGCGGCTATGGGCGGAGTCAGAGAAGATCGTCCAGGCGCTGTGACGATGAAACCTTTGCTCTGGCGATTTCAAAGCTCGCAACCAGGTGAAAATTGCAAGAAGCCCGCTGGGCTGGACCGTCTACTCGAGGCGATGCAAGGCACCGACCTGAGCCGCGAGGAAGAGCGCATGCGCGGATTGCATGGACCCCTGCAGCGGACGCATGCCGCCGGGGCATGACTGCGCGTCTGGTCGGAACATGTCGGCAGTGCAACACTTGCCCGCATGGCCATGAGCGAATTCGAAAACCGGCGCGTGGAGAAGCTGCTCGCCGACTATGTGGCGCGACGCCGTCCTGCGCCGCACATCCGCCCAGAGCTCGATCTGGGCTGGCGTCGTAACGGGCAGAGCGTGGAGGTGTTCGAAGTGCGCCCACTTTGGCGGGGCGCGCCGGGCGAGACGATGGAACATCCGGTCATCAAGGCCACCTGGGTCAAGTCGCGCGGGCATTGGCGCGTGTACTGGATGCGCGCCGACCTGAAATGGCACCCCTACGACCCGCTGCGCGAGGCGAGCACGTTCGAAGCGGTGCTGGCCGAACTCGATGCCGATCCATACGCGTGTTTCTGGGGCTGATGACGAGAGCAGGTCGCGTCGTGACTGGATGTTCCAGGACCTGCGGCAGGGTTGGCCTGGGCGACGTCATGCACGGCAAAGAGACCGTGCAATGGCGCATCTGTCGGCAGACTGTGATCCGGGCATCGAAGAAGTCCGTCCGGATCTGCCGGTCAAGGCGCAGGGGCTGATCCAATCGGAGCTGGGTGAGCAGGCAGTCCGAACCCTCCTGTCAAATCCAAGAACCTGTTCACGCTTCCGGCGTATGTCGCTGAGCGTGTGGGCGGGCGGGCAGGTCAAGGAAGAGCCAGAGCGCGTACGTCCGTAGGCGACCGGGCAATGACGCGGGTCTGCCCATCCACAGGCCCGGTCCGCAGGGCGGCCGCAATGCGGCCACGCGACGTGCGTCGGGATCGCGAACAGGCTCTCACGCCCATGCCTTTCAACGTCTTTGAGAGGTTTGCGTCGTAAGCTTTTCCGCAGTCAAGCAAGCGGAGCAGGCCCATCTGGCAGGTTGTCTTTGAGAAGTACGCGCAACAGGCGCCGGCGGCGGTGATGACGCGGCTGGCGCTGGATCAGGCGCTGCCGGCGCAGTGGATCGACGAGGTGTTCGAACACAATCGCCAGCGCCAGTATCCGCGCGAGCT
>NZ_JAIWPU010000069.1 GCF_021191705.1 Proluteimonas flavola | reverse complement strand
CTCCCACAGGAACTCAGCCGGCCGGCACTTCCAGCCACCGCCGCGCCATGCGGCGCAGCGAGGCGTCGTAGGCCTCGCCGTCGGCGACTCCGGACAGCGGCACCCAGGCCAGCGCGTGCGATTCCTCGCTGACGGCGAAGGTTTCGTCGCTGCCTGCATGCACGACGTATCGCACGTCGTAGTGCCAATGCCCGGGCACGCTCTTGTGCTCGGGAATCCAGTGCCGGTCGAGATCGAAGATGCCCGGCTGCACGCTGACACCGGCCAGTCCGGTTTCCTCTTCGGTCTCGCGCAGGGCCACGCGCGCCAGGTCTCGGTCGCCGTCGGCGTGGCCGCCCGGCTGCAGCCACATGCCGAGCTTGCGGTGATGGGTCAGCAGCGTGCGCGTGCCGTCGCCGCTGACCACCAGCGCCGAGGCGGTGAAATGTCCGGCCAGCCGCGCGCGTTCGAACGGATCTTCTGCATCGCCGAGCAGATCGACGAATTCACCGGCCAGCCCCTGCTGGGCGGGATACCGCACGCCGAAATCGGCGAAGGCGCGTGCCAGCGTCCGCACGGCGGTGGGCGGCACGGACAGGCATCGCGAATCGGACGCGGGCGGATTCGCCATCGGGAGTAGTTGCTGCAGCGCGGCGTGAGGGGAGGCGCAGCATCGGCGTTCCCACGCGTCCACACAAGCGGCGGTTCCGTTGCTTGTGCCGGAACGCAGCGTTTGGCATGGTACGGCGATTGCCGCGTGGCCGCGGGGGACTCAACGGCACGTCCGTCAACCGTCGCGGACCGCATCGAACGACCAACCGGGGACACCGATGTTCAAGAACCTGATGATTACCAAGCCGATCGCGGCGCAACCGCATGTCGATGCGGGCGAGCCGGTCGAAGGCAGCCTCGGCGGCGAAGTCGGCTTCAAGCGCACGCTGACCGCCAAGCACCTGGTGATGCTGGGCCTGGGCGCGGTCATCGGCGCGGGCATCTTCGTCATCACCGGCACCGCGGCAGCCAACCACGCGGGCCCAGCGATCATGCTGAGCTTCGTCATCGCCGGCTTCGCCTGCGCGATGGCCGGCCTGTGCTACGCGGAGTTCGCGGCGATGATCCCGGCCTCGGGCAGCGCCTACAGCTACACCTACGCGACGCTCGGCGAGGCGCTGGCCTGGTTCGTCGGCTGGAGTCTGGTGCTCGAGTACCTGTTCGCGGCCTCGACCGTCGCGGTGGGCTGGTCGGGCTACACGGTCAGCTTCCTCGACAGCCTCGGCGTGCATCTGCCCGCGGCGCTGACCCAGGCGCCGATCAACTTCTGTACGCATGAGGCGGCCGTGGCCGGCGCCTGCGAGTTCGGCAAGTTCGTCACCACCGGCGCGCTGTTCAACCTGCCCGCGGTGCTGATCATCGGCGCGGTCGGCATTCTTTGCTATGTCGGCATCACCCAGTCGGCGACCGCCAACGCGATCATCGTGTCGATCAAGGTGCTGGTGATCCTGCTGCTGCTGGCCTTCGGCGCGCAGTACGTGAACGCCGAAAACTGGCTCCCGTTCATTCCGGACAACCAGGGCGGCGACCGCTTCGGCTGGGAAGGCGTGCTGCGCGGCGCCTCGATCGTGTTCTTCGCCTACATCGGCTTCGACGCGGTCTCGACCGCGGCGCAGGAGGTCAAGAACCCGCAGCGCGACATGCCGATCGGCATCCTCGGTTCGCTGTTCCTGTGCACGCTGATCTATATCGCGGTGTCCGCGGTGCTGACCGGCATGGTCCCCTACACCACGCTGGGCACGGCCAAGCCGGTCGCGACCGCGCTCGAGGCCTACCCGGCGCTGGCATGGCTCAAGACGCTGGTGGAGATCGGCGCGATCGCCGGCCTGACCACGGTGATCCTGGTGATGCTGATGGGCCAGCCGCGCATCTTCTTCTCGATGGCGCAGGACGGCCTGCTGCCGCGCTTCTTCGGCGCGGTCCACAAGCGCTACCGCACGCCCCACAAGGGCACCGTGCTGGTCGCGCTGGTCGCTGCGGTCATGGCGGCGTTCCTGCCGATCCAGTTGCTCGGCGACGTGGTGTCGATGGGCACCCTGGTCGCATTCGCCACCGTGTGCCTGGGCGTGATGGTGCTGCGTCGCACGCAGCCCAGTCTGCATCGTCCGTTCCGCGTGCCGGCGGTGTTCCTCGTCGGCACCCTCGGCGTGCTGGCCTGCCTGGGCCTGGTCGCGACGATGCCGCTGCTGAACTGGATCGTGCTGCTGGTGTGGACGATCCTCGGCTTCACGATCTACTTCCTCTACGGCTACAAGCACAGCAGGCTGCGGCAGCAACTGCCGCCGCGCTGATCCGACCCGAACGCACGGCCCGCCTTCCGCGGGCCGTGTTTTTGAGCCTCCCGACCAGCGGCCGCTCGCGCCGCCCTCCACGCGGATCGCACGATGTCCACGACTTCCACGGTCAAGAAGATCGGCCCGGTACTGGCCACCTTCATGGTCGCCAACAACATGATCGGCTCGGGGTTCTTCCTGCTGCCGGCGACACTCGCGCGGTCGGGCGCGGTGACCGTGTTCTCGTGGCTGATCGGCACCCTGCTCGCGGTCGCGCTGGGCGGCGCGTTCGCGCGGCTCGCGCGCCAGTACCCGGATCTCAACTCGCCGGACGACTACATCCGTCCGAGCCTCGGCCGCGACATGGGCTTCCTCGCGACCACGCTGTACTGGCTGTCCTCGTGGATCGGCAACAACGCGATCGCGGTCGCCGCGGTCGGCTATCTGGTGATCCTGCTGCCGGTCGACGAGACGCCGGGCGTACAGCTGCTCGGCCAGGTGCTGCTGATCTGGGCGATGTTCGCGCTGAACCTGCTGGGCCCGCGCAACATCGCGCGCTTCCAGTCGTTCTGCGTGGTGTTCGGCCTGTTGCCGGTCGCGGCGATCCTGATCGCCGGCTGGGCCTCCTTCGATCCCGCCATCTACCGCGCCGGCTGGAACGTCAGCGGCCAGTCCGATGCGGCGGTGGCGATCGGCTCGCTGGCGACGGTGTTCTGGGCCTTCATCGGTCTGGAGACCGGCGCGATGGTCGCCGGCGTGGTGCGCAATCCCGAGCGCAACGTGCCGATCGCGACCCTCGGCGGCATCCTGCTCGCGGGCGTGGTCTACATGGTCTCGTCGGTGCTGATGATGGGCATCGTGCCGGTCGATCGACTCGCCAGTTCCAGCGCCCCGTTCGCACTCGTCGCCGGGCAGATGTTCGGCGTCTGGGCGATCCCGGTGATCGCCGCGGCTGCCGCGCTCAAGGCCACCGGCACGCTCGGCGGCTGGATGCTGGTGACCGGCGAATCGGGCGCACGTGCCGCGCAGCGTGGTTTCCTGCCGGCGGTCTTCGGACGCCTGTTGAAGAACGGCGCGGCCGGTCCCGGCCTGCTGATCGTGGTGTCGTCGATGACGCTGATCGCGTTCATCACCGTGACCGATACCGTCGGCAGCCAGTTCGAGACCATCATCAACATGGCGGTGACCCTGGTGGTCATGGCCTACGCCGCCGCCGGCCTGAGCCTGATGCTCGGCAACCGCCAGCATCCGGCCGGTCGACGCGAGCGCCTGCTCGGCATGGGCGCGCTGATCGCCTGCGGCCTGCTGGTCTGGTCCACGCCGATCGACACGCTGATGGGCGCTGCGATCATCGCGCTGCTGGCCTGGGCCGCGTATCGCGGCTTCTCCTCGCGCCGTCGCGAAGCCCCGCCCGCGCCATGAGCGAGCGGCGCGACGACTACTGGTTTCCGGCCAAGACGCTCGGCTACGGCTGGGGCCCGCCGCGGCGCTGGCAGGGCTGGGTGGTGCTGGCGGTGTATCTGGGCGCGCTCGCGGCCGCCGCATGGCGGCTGCCGCCGTCCGCGCATCCGGTGGCGTTCGGCCTCTGCGTGCTGGTCGCGACCGCGCTGCTGATCGCGGTCTGCGCACTGAAGGGCGAACCGCCGCGCTGGCGCTGGACACGCTGACGCAACGGCGGCGCGTCAGGGCACCACTGATCAAATCCGTCCTTGCCCGTCATTCCCGCGAAGGCGGGAATCCAGTGCCTTTGCTTTCAATGGCTTGAGGGCCTCTGGAGTCCCGTCTTCGCGGGAATGACGACTTCTTCTAGCGTTGCCTTAGAATCCGCGCCATGTCCGATACGCCTCCGCCCTACGACATCCACCGCCTGCGCGAACTCGCCGGCGAGCTGATCGTCAACATCCGCGAACTCGCCCAGTCCGGCTGGACGCCCGCCACCAGCAGCAATTTCTCGCGGCGCCTCGATGACCGCCATGCCGCGATCACCGTCTCCGGCCGCGACAAGGGCAAGCTGAAGGAAGACGACATCATGGTCGTCGACTTCGACGGCCTCCCCGTCGGCACTGACCACCGCCCGTCGGCCGAAACCCTGCTGCACACCCAGCTCTATCGCCGGTTTCCGGACGTGGGCTGCATCCTGCACACGCATTCGCCGACCCAGACCATCGCCTCGCGCCTGTTCGCGGGCGACGGCCACGTGCGCCTGGAAGGCTACGAACTGCTGAAGGCCTTCGCCGGCAACCGCACCCACGAGATCGCGGTCGACGTGCCGGTGCTGCCCAACAGCCAGGACATGCGGGTGCTGTCGGCGCAGGTCGAAACGCTGCTCGACGCCGGCCCGATGTGGGGCTATCTGATCGACGGCCACGGCCTCTACACCTGGGGCCGCGACATGGCCGAAGCGCGTCGCCATCTGGAAGCCTTCGAGTTCCTGCTGCACTGCGAGCTCGAACTGCGCCGCCTGCGCGCGCAGCACTGACGCCTCCAGCGGCATCAGCGGTGGAACGACGGCGTTCCGCCGCGGTCAACGTTCCAGCAGCGTGGCTTTGCTAGGCTGGACGGCCCCGCCACGCGCCGAGCCAGACCGCCATGAGCCGCCTCCGCATTTTCGATGCCACCGCCCCCGACACGCCGCTGTTCGACAGCCGCGACGGCGACGCGATCGCCCGCGAACTGCAGACGATCGGCGTCACCTTCGAACGCTGGCAGGCCGCCCAGCCGGTCGGCGCCGGCGCCTCGCAGGACGAGGTCATCGCCGCCTACAAGGCCGATATCGACCGCATCAGCGCCGAGCGCGGCTTCAAGTCCGTCGACGTGATCAGCATCGCGCCCGACAACCCCAAGCGCGAGGAACTGCGCGCCAAGTTCCTCGACGAACACTTCCACAAGGAAGACGAAGTGCGCTTCTTCGTCGACGGCTCGGGCCTGTTCACCCTGCACGTCGAGGGCAAGGTCTACGAGATCGAGTGCGTCAAGGACGATCTGATCGGCGTGCCCGACGGCGTGACCCACTGGTTCGACATGGGCAGCGAACCGCGCTTCGTCGCGATCCGCTTCTTCGAACAGCCCGACGGCTGGATCGGGCACTTCACCGGGTCGGACATCGCGCAGAAGTTTCCGCGGTACGAGCCGGGTTCGCGCTGAGGGTTCCCTGGGCGCCGGCCATGCGTGCCGGCGGGACTGCGCCGCATTCCTCCAACGACCGTCATTCCCGCGCAGGCGGGAATGACGGATTCAGAGGGAGTCGCGCGGATCCAGCTGAGCGCACCGTTCGTACGCTTGCCAATCGGGGCCGTCGCCACACCCGACGCCTTACACTTCAACGCCCCCGACCACTGGCTGACGCGCGGATGATCCTGACCGACATCGAAGGCACCACCAGCAGCATCTCGTTCGTCAAGGACGTGCTGTTTCCCTATGCGCGCCGCGCCCTGCCCGGCTTCGTCGCCGCGCATCGCGACGATCCGGAGGTGCGTCGCTGGCTCGATGTGGTCGCGACCGAACACGGTGCGATCTGCGACGACACGGCGATCGTCGAGACGCTGCAGGGCTGGATCGACGCCGACCGCAAGCACACCGCGCTCAAGGCGCTGCAGGGCATGATCTGGTCGGCCGGCTACCAGGACGCCGACTTCACCGCGCATATCTATCCCGATGCCGCCGCCGCGCTGCGCCGCTGGCATGCGGCCGGCGAAACGCTGGCGGTGTATTCCTCCGGCTCGGTGCCGGCGCAGAAGCTGTTCTTCGGCCACAGCGACGCGGGGGATCTGACCGGGCTGGTCTCGAACTGGTTCGACACCGAGGTCGGCGGCAAGCGCGAGGCCGAGAGCTACGCGCGCATTGCCGATGCGCTCGATGCGGCACCGGCGGAAATCCTGTTCCTGTCGGACGTGGTCGAGGAACTCGACGCCGCGCGCGACGCCGGCATGCGCACTGTCCTGGTCGATCGTCTCGACGACTATCCGCAGCCGCGCGATGCGAGCGCCGCGAACGGGCATACGCGCGTGACCGCGTTCGACCAGATCGACGCGATCCGCTGACATGCGGCCGGCGGCCGGTCGGCCCGTGTTGCCCCGATGGATGCAGGCGACGGCGCTGCTGTGCCTGCTCGTCTGCACGCCGCTGCAGGCGGCCGAACCGCTGGCGACGCGCGATCACGCGCTGATCGACGCCACGGTCGCCGCGATGCCGGCCGGCACAGGCGACGCGCCCGCGCTGTACGTGGTCGGCGTCGCCGGCGATGCCAGCGAGGACGTGTTCCGCAACGAAGTGCGTTTCCTCACCGAACGCGTTGCGCCGCGCCTCGGCGCAGGCGCGCGTGCACTCGCGCTGGTCAACAACGCCGACAGCCTGAAAGGCGCGGGCACCCCGCTCGCCACCACGGCGAACCTGCGGCATGCGCTGTCCGCGCTCGGTGCGCACATGGACCGCGAGCGCGACGTGCTGCTGCTGTATCTGACGATGCACGGCTCGCCCGATCACGCACTGGGACTCGCCCTGCCCGACGGCAGCGAGGACACGATCACGCCCGATGCGTTGCGCGCGGCGCTCGACGCGTCCGGCATCGTGCACCGCGTGGTCGTGATCTCTGCCTGTTACTCGGGCGGCTTCGTGCCCGCGCTCAAGCATCCCGACACGCTGGTGCTGACCGCCGCGCGTCCCGACCGGCCCTCGTTCGGCTGCGGCAGCGAATCGACGATCACCTTCTTCGGCCACGCCTGGCTGCTCGACGGTCTCAACGCCGACCGTGACTTCGCCAACGCCTGGCGCCTCGCGGCACGCGCGATCAAGCAGCGCGAACGCAAGCTGGGCTACGAGCGCTCGGGCCCGCAGATCGCCGCCGGCGCGCGCATCGGCGAGACGCTGTCGCACTGGCAGGCCACGCTGCCTGCCGATCCACCACCAGCGGTGTATCCGTACCCGATCGCGCCCTGAGTGCCGGCCACGGCTCCATGCGGCTCCGTGGGGGGGGGGGGGGGGGGGGGGGGGGGGGCGGCGGGGGCGCGGCCGCCCCCCCCCCCCCCCCCCCCCCCCCCCCCCCCCCCCCCCCCCCACGGGGGCCGCTTCATCCGTGTATCCGCGGGCGGAACTGCTTTTCCGAGAGTGATTCTCGTTTCGTCACGACCCCGCGATGGCTCGCTAGAATCGCACCGCGCCGCACGCCAGCCATCGCCAGCAAGTGACGCGCACGACCCGCCCGCCAGCCTTCGCGCGCCAGCCGGTCATCTTCGAAGAACCCGCCGCGTGCGGGTTTTTTGGTGGCCTGCGATCCGGCGTATCCGCCGTGCAGGCGCTCATCGCGTGCGGCCGACGCCGTCGAAGCGCTCGAGGCGATACGTCGTGCGCGCGCGCTGTTCCCCCTGCCAGGCGTCGAACGCGCGCACCTCGACGGCGTGCTCGCCGACATCGCGATCGGTCGGCAGCGCGCCGCGCCACAGATGCATCGACGGCGTTGCTTCCGGTGAACGATCCAGGCCTCGCAGCGTCTCGGCGAGATCGTCGCGTGCGTTCTCCAGCAGCAGGCGCGGATCGGCGCGCTCGACGCGGCGCATCGGCGCCCATTCGCCGTCGCCGACACGGAACTCGACGCGCGTATCGGCCTGCCCCATGTAGACGTTGGCGTAGACGCCCCAGGCCGGATACGCGCCCCGCCGCAGCAGGCGCGGTGCGTGCAGCGCCATCGCCTGCGTGGTCGCCGGATCGTCGGACGTGCGCGCCGGATGCCAGGCGAGGCGGTATTCGCCGTCGGCATCGATGTGCAGCGTCGCGAAGCCGTTCGGCGTGCCGTCGGCCATCGTCGCATCCGGAATGCCGTCGGCATCGGGTGCGCCGCTCCAGAACGCGCCGCTGACGGCGCCGACGTTGTACTCGTGCAGCGGCGTCGCGCCGTGCCAGCCGCTCGCTGCGTCGTGGCGCACATGCTGCTGGGTGTGGCGATGGCCGGTCAGCAGCAGCACGCGCGGGTGCCGTTGCAGGGCCGCGAACAGGCGCGCCCGATCCGCGCTGCGCATCGTCTCGGGCGCGCCGGCGGACGCGGTGTCGAACCACGGCACGTGCGCGGCGACGACCAGCAGGCGGTCGACCGGCGCGGACGCGAGATAGGCTTCGACGAATGCGAACTGGTCCTCGCGCAAACCGCCGATGTAGGCCGGACGCGTGCCCGGCTGGTGGATCACGTTGTCGAGCACGAGGACATTCGCCTGCGGCGTTTCCCAGGCATAGGTCTCGGGGCCGTAGGCGGCGCGGAACGATGCGGTCGATCCCACATCGTCGGGCGCATCGACATCGAGATCATGGTTGCCCGGCGCATGCAGCCACGGCGTGTCGAGGCGCGCGGTCGCGCGATCGATCAGCGGATACAGCGCGGGATCGTCGTTGGTGACGTCGCCGAGCATCAGTCCGAGCCCGAACGGACCGACGGACCGCGCGGCTTCGACCACGGCGCGGTCGTAGTAGCCAACTTCATCCGCGGTCCCCGTCTGCGGATCGGCGAACACCGCAATATCGAGCGTGCCCTCCGCTTCACCCGCCTGCAGCGTGAACGTGCAGGCGTCGCCACGCCTGCCGGTCGCGCGCCAGAACGCGGGATTCGCGCCCTCGCGCGGCAGCGTCCAGCCCGCAGGCTTGATCACGAACACCGGCGCGTCGCGACCGGAGAGGCCTTCGAACCGTCCATCCGCAGCCGTTTCGACGATGCGGCGCCCATCCGACACACGCACGCCCGCAACGCCCGCGCTTGCGCCATCGGCCTGCGTGCCGACCACGCGTCCCGCATCGCAGGCGGACGCGACGCCCGTCGACAGGAGCAGCGATACGAGCGCGACCGGCATGAACGGGCGACGGTGAATGGGCGGCATCGGCAGCGCCTGCGTTGCGGGGAATCGTCGGATTATGCCGCCGGATGATTTCGGCCGGCCGCTGGTCTACGCTTCCCGCGTTCGGAGGCCATGGATACGGTCGATGCGGAGATGCATGGAACACGGGGGCGAAGGGGTGACGCTGATCGGCAGGACGATGCGGGCCTGGCGATGCCGGCTGCTGCTGGCCTGTCTATGCTGTCCGCTGCTGGCATCGGCGCTCGAGCGCGCGGACGTCGTGCTCGCGCCCGGCACCGAGCGGTTCGCGCTGGCGCCGCAACTGGGCCATTACCACGACCGCGAAGACGTCGCCGATCTCGCCGCCGCCTGGCGCCGCGTCGACGCGGACGGCATGGCGCCGCTGCCCGGTGGCGCCGATGCGTTCGGTTTCCAGCGCGGGACGTTCTGGTTCCATGCGCGCGTGGTCAACCGAGCGCCGCACGAACCGCGCTGGATGCTGGTGCAGGAGTATCCGCTCAGCGACGAAGTCGATCTGCATGTGCGGTATGCCGACGGTCGCGTGCTGCACTTCGCCGGCGGCGACCATCGCCCGTTCGCTTCGCGCAGCGTGCGTTACCGGCACCCGAATTTCAGCTTCGAACTGCCGCTCGGCGAGCCGGTCGATCTGCTGGTGCGCGTGCGCAGCCAGAGTTCGATGCAGGTGCCGCTGCAGCTCTACACGCCGAAGGCGTTCACCGAAGTCTCGCGCGACGCGCAACTGGCGATCGGCCTGTACTACGGGATCATGCTGGCGCTGTTCTTCTACAACCTCGTGCTGTGGCTGTCGCTGCGCGACGCCAGCTACGTCTGGTACCTGTGCCACGTCACCGCATTCGGCCTGGTGCTGTTCACGCTCAACGGCCTGGGCTTCGAATACCTGTGGCCGGGCTCGGCGTGGATGGCCGACCACATGGTGCCGATCTCGATCTGCCTGGCGCTGATCGCGATGCTGCAGTTCTCGCGCACCTTCCTCGAACTGCCGCGGCGCTGGCCACGCGGCAACGTGCTGCTGCTCGCGCTGATGGCGTTCTTCGTGCTGTTCGGCATCGCCTCGATCTGGCTGCCGCTGCGGATCTCCACACCGGGGGCCTCGCGCGCGGTGCTGCTGGGTGTGGTCGGCATCGTCATCGCGACGATCGTCGTGCTGCGTCGCGGCTATGCGCCGGCCTGGCTGCTGCTGCTCGCCTGGTCGATGTTCCTGCTCGGCACCGCGGTGTTCACCCTGCTGGCGTTCGGCCTGCTGCCGAAGAACTTCGCCACCGAGTACGGCGTGCAGATCGGTTCGGCGCTGGAGATGCTGCTGCTGTCGATCGCGCTCGGCCATCGCTACGCGTCGCTGCGCCACGAGAACCTGCGCATCACCGCCGAGGCCAACCAGAAACTCGAACGCAAGGTCGCGCAGCGCACCCAGGAAGTGCGCAGCACCCTGTTGCAGCTGGAGGAAGCGCATGCGCGGCTGCGCGATTCGAGCCGGCGCGACGGCCTGACCGGCCTCTACAACCGCACCTGGTTCCACCAGGCCTTCCGTGAGCTCGCCCGGCAGGCAAAGCGGACCGGCACGCCACTCGCGGTCCTGATGATCGACCTCGATCACTTCAAGTCGATCAACGACCGCCACGGCCATCTCGCCGGCGACGACTGCCTGCGCTGGGCCGCGCGCCGCATCGGCCGCATCCTGCGTCCGCACGACGCCCTGCTCGCCCGGTTCGGCGGCGAGGAGTTCGTCGCTGCGATTCCCGGCTGCGATCCGACCGCCGCCAGCGAGGTCGCCGAGGCGATCCGCCATGCGCTCGGCGACGAGCCGTGCACCAGTGGCGACACGCGCATCCGGGTCACGGCCAGCATCGGCGTGCACGTGGTCGACCCGACGGCGGAGACCGGCGTCGACGATGCCCTCGGCAGCGCGGACCGCGCGCTCTACGCCGCCAAGGCCAACGGCCGCGACTGCGTGGAGCTGGCGGCCGCCCGGGCCTGAGCGGCGCTCGTCCGGTGATGTTGTTTCGTGCGCATGCGGCAGTCCGGTATCCTGTACGGCTTCATGGCCCCGTAGCTCAGCTGGATAGAGCGGTCCCCTCCTAAGGGACAGGTCGCCCGTTCGAATCGGGCCGGGGTCACCAGTCCGCGACCATCCCCCACCGGCCTCCGCGCCGTGTCGCGCCTTCCGATGCTTCGCGCATCCCCGCGTGTCCGGTCCGTCCGGCGACGCGCCGCACCAGGAGTTCTTCCGCATGACCCATTCCGTCCTCACCGCGCTCGGCCTGTCCGGCACCGAATCGGGCACCTACCTGGGCAACGGCGAGTGGTCGCAGACCCGCGATGCCGGCGTCATCGAACCCGTCAACCCGACCGACGGCGAAGTCCTCGCCCGCGTGCAGGCCAGCTCCCAGGCCGACTACGACCTGATCGTCGAGCGCGCCCAGGCGGCGTTCAGGATCTGGCGCAAGACCCCCGCCCCGCGTCGCGGCGAAGCCGTGCGCCTGTGCGCCGACGCGCTGCGCACGCACAAGGACGCGCTGGGTTCGCTGGTCGCGCTGGAAATGGGCAAGTCGAAGCCGGAAGGCGACGGCGAAGTGCAGGAAATGATCGATATCGGCGAGTTCGCCGTCGGCCTGTCGCGCCAGCTCTACGGCCTGACGATGCACTCCGAGCGTCCGGGCCATCGCATGTACGAGCAGTGGCACCCGCTGGGCGTGGTCGGCATCATCAGCGCGTTCAATTTCCCGGTCGCGGTGTGGGCCTGGAATGCGCTGGTCGCCGCGGTCTGCGGCAACATCTCGATCTGGAAGCCCTCGCCGAAGACGCCGTTGTCGGCGATCGCGTCGATGAAGATCTGCAACGAAGCGCTGAACAAGGCCGGCTTCCCGGACATCTTCTTCCTGTTCAACGATGCCGGCAGCGATCTTGCGCAGGGCTTCGTCGACGACAGGCGCATCGCACTGGTCAGCTTCACCGGTTCGACCAGGGTCGGCCGCCAGGTCGGTGAGCGCGTCGCCAAGCGCATGGGCCGGTCCCTGCTGGAACTGGGCGGCAACAACGCGATCATCGTCGACCCGACCGCCGACCTGAAGCTGGCGATCCCGGCGATCGTGTTCGGCGCCGTCGGCACCGCGGGCCAGCGCTGCACGACGACGCGCCGCCTGTTCGTGCACGCGTCGATCTACGACGACGTGCTGAGCAAGCTGAAGACCGCCTACGGCCAGGTCGAATCGAGGATCGGCGATCCGACCGACGCCGCCAATCTGATGGGCCCGCTCAACAGCCGCGACGGCGTGCAGGCGTATCTGGACGCGATCGCCAAGGCCAAGGCCAGCGGCGGCACGATCGAGAGCGGCGGCCGCGCGCTGGACGATCGCAAGGGCAACTTCGTGCTGCCGGCGCTGGTCAGCGGCCTGACCAACGATGCCGAGGTTGTGCAGACCGAGACCTTCGCCCCGATCCTCTACGTCATGAAGTACAGCGATCTGGAAGAAGCGATCGATCTGCAGAACGACGTCCCGCAGGGCCTGTCGTCGTCGCTGTTCACGACCGACCTGCGCGCATCCGAGCAATTCCTGTCGGCATGGGGCTCGGATTGCGGCATCGCCAACGTCAACATCGGCACCAGCGGCGCGGAAATCGGCGGCGCATTCGGCGGCGAGAAGGAAACCGGCGGTGGTCGCGAATCGGGTTCGGACGCGTGGCGCGCCTACATGCGCCGCCAGACCAACACGATCAACTACTCCGACGCGCTGCCGCTGGCACAGGGCATCAAGTTCGACCTCTGAGGTCGACCATGGGCGTCGCGGATCCAGTTCCGCGACGCCTGCGCCTTGCGCGCGACACCCTGGTGTCTGAATAATCGTGTCTTCCCCCGCTTTCCCTGGACCGCCGCCGATGGCGCCGCGAATTCCGGCCTGCATGCCCGCCGCGATGCGCAGTGGCGCGCCGCAATCGCCTGTGTCCGATCCGACGCGAGGTGCTCGCGCTTGAACAGTCCCATCGTCCACCGCCAGACCAGTGCATTGGCGATCGCCAGTCTCGTCGCCGGCCTGCTCGGCTGGTCGCTGCTGCCGCTGATCGGCAGCGTCGTGGCGATCATCACCGGGCATATGGCCCGCGCCGAGATCCGCAGGCGTCCCGAGGCGCTCGAAGGCGATGGCCTGGCGGTCGCCGGTCTCGTGCTCGGCTATCTGATGGTCGCGATGGCGATCGTCGGCCTGCTGTGCGTCTTCCTGTTCTTCGGCGGCCTGCTGGCCTTCGTCGCGGCCGCGTCCTGATGTACGGAAGCGTCCGTCCGCTGCTGTTCCGGCTCGATCCCGAGCGCGCGCACGGACTCACCCTGACGGCCATGGACGCGCTGAACCGCGTGGGCCTGTCGACGCTGATCGCGACACCGCCGCAGCCGCTGCCCACCGAAGCCTTCGGCCTGCAGTTCCCGAATCCGGTCGGCCTCGCCGCCGGGCTCGACAAGAACGGCGACCACATCGATGCGCTGTTCGCGCTTGGTTTCGGCTTCGTCGAGATCGGCACGATCACGCCGCGCCCGCAGGACGGCAACCCGAAGCCGCGCATGTTCCGGCTGCCGCGCCATCGCGCGCTGATCAACCGCCTGGGCTTCAACAACCAGGGTGTCGATGCGCTGGTCGCCAATGTGAGCCGCGCCAGGCGCGCCGGCATCCTCGGCATCAACATCGGCAAGAACAAGGACACGCCGAACGAATCGGCGGCCGACGATTACCTGTTCTGCATGGAGCGCGTGTATCCGCTGGCGGACTACATCACCGTCAACATCTCCTCGCCCAACACCGCGGGCCTGCGCGAACTGCAGGAAGAGCAGGCGCTGCGCCGGTTGATCGGCACGCTGCGCGAGGCGCAGGAGCGCCTGGCCGCGCAGCATGGCAAGCGCGTGCCGCTGCTGGTCAAGGTGGCGCCCGACCTCAGCGACGACGACATCGAGGCTGCGGCGCGGGTGCTGTCGGATCTGCACGTCGACGGCGTCATCGCCACCAACACCACGATCTCGCGCATCAGCGTGCAGGACGACCGCCGCGCCGACGAGGCCGGCGGCCTGTCCGGCGAGCCGCTGATGAACAAGTCGACCACCGTGCTGCGGATGATGCGCACGCGCCTCGCCAGCGAGATTCCGCTGGTCGGCGTGGGCGGCATCCTCTCGGGCGCCGATGCGGTCAAGAAGATGGCCGCCGGTGCGTCGCTGGTGCAGGTGTATTCGGGCCTGGTCTATCGCGGCCCGGCGCTGATCGGCGACTGCGTCGAGGCGATCCGCCGCCGTCGCGAGGCCCCGAGCCGCGGCACCCTGCCCAGCCTCTGATCGCAGCGATGTCCGAACATTTCCGTCTGCTGCAGCCGGCCGATCTGCGCCCGCGCAACACTTTCGGCGTGGCCGCGCATGCGCGCCGGCTGATCGAGGTGCTCGATGCCGCGGCCGTGCCGCAGGCGCTCGCGGCGCTCGGCAGCGATGCGCGTCCGCTGGTCATCGGCGGCGGCAGCAACCTGCTGTTCGCGGGCGATGCCGTCGATGCACTTGCGATCGTCGACGCGCGCCGCAGCGTGGTGTCGGACGACGGCGAGCGCGTCGTCGTGCGCGCCGCCGCCGGCGCCGACTGGCACGGCTTCGTGCTGTGGTCGCTGGCGCAGGCACTCGGCGGGCTGGAGAACCTCGCGCTGATTCCGGGCACGGTTGGCGCGGCGCCGATCCAGAACATCGGCGCATACGGCGTCGAGGTCGGCGAGCACGTGGTCGCGGTCGAAGCCTTCGACCAGGACACGCGCACATTCGTGCGGCTCGATCGTGAGGCCTGCCGCTTCGGCTATCGCGATAGCGTCTTCAAGCAGGTGCCCGACCGCTGGATCGTCACCGCGGTCGAGTTCGCGCTGCACCGCTTCGCGCAGCCGGTGCTCGACTACGCCGGCCTGCGCGACATGCTCGCCGCGCGCGGCATCATCGCGCCCCGCCCGCTCGACGTGGCCGAAGCGGTCATCGACATCCGCCGCAGCAAGCTGCCCGACCCCGCGGTGATCGGCAACGCCGGCAGCTTCTTCAAGAATCCGGTCGTGCCAGCGGCGCAGGCCGCTGCACTCGTCGCCGCGCATGCGGGCATTCCGGTGTTCGCGGTCGATGACGGCCTGCGCAAACTCTCGGCCGCCTGGCTGATCGATCGCTGCGGCTGGAAGGGCCATCGCGATGGCGATGCCGGGGTCGCACCCGGCCATGCGCTGGTCCTGGTGAATCATGGCAACGCGCAGGGCACAGAACTGTTGGGCCTGGCGCGACGCATCGCGGCCTCGGTGCAGATGCGCTTCGGCGTCGCGCTGGAACCCGAACCGAGGATCGTCGGGGCGGCGTGGTGAACGCACGCGCCCTGCTCCGCTGGCGACCCGCGACCGTGCAGGGACAGGCCGCGCTGCTGATGCTCGGCAGCACCTCGGCCTTCGCGCTGATGGCGATCGCGATCCGCTACGCCTCGGCGACCATCCCGACCACCGAAGTCGCGTTCTTCCGCAACTTCTTCGGCCTGCTCGCCCTGCTGCCGATCCTGCTGCATGCCGGCAGCGGCATCCCGCGCACCCGCAATCTCGGCCGCTATCTGGTCCGCACCCTGGTCGGACTCGGTTCGATGCTGTGCGCGTTCTGGGCGATCGGCCATCTGCCGCTGTCGCAGGCGATCTCGCTGTCGTATGCGGCGCCGCTGTTCGCGACGATCGCGGCAGTGATCTGGCTCGGCGAGATCGTGCGCATCCGGCGCTGGATGGCGGTGTCCGCCGGTTTTCTGGGCGTGCTGGTGATCCTGCGGCCGGGCGTGGCGTTCTCGGCCGCGATGCTGGTGCCTGTGGTCGGTGCACTGCTCGCGGCGCTGGTCGCGATCCAGATGAAGCAGCTCTCGAAGCTCGATCCGCCCGACACGATCGTCTTCTACACCTACCTGCTGTGGGTGCCGCTGTCGCTGGTGCCGGCCCTGTTCCAGTGGGTCTGGCCGAGCCCGACGGCGTGGCTGTGGCTGATCGCGACCGGCGTGCTCGGCACGCTGGGTCAGTGGCTGTGGACGCGGGCGCTGCGCCTGGGCGAAGTGTCGGCGCTGCAGCCGATCAGCTTCGTGCAGCTACCCATCGTGGTCCTGTTCGGCTGGTGGCTGTTCGGCGAGGTCATCGACCTGTGGACCGCCATCGGCGCGGCGATCGTGTTCGGCGCAAACGGCTACATCGCGCACCGCGAGGCGGTGCTGTCGCGCCGCGCCGCGACGCAGCGGCCGGCCGAAGCGGCGAAGCCGAGCGAATAGCCGGCGCAGTTGGTCGAGATTGTGGAACGGTTGTGGGAGCGGCCTTGGCCGCGATTGCTCTACCGGGAAAGCCCCATCGCGGCC
>NZ_JAIWPU010000068.1 GCF_021191705.1 Proluteimonas flavola | reverse complement strand
CTATCACCTGACGGTGGAGATCGCCAGCACCTATGAATCCATGCTCCTGATCCTTCCGGCCGAGCATCTGCCGTGTGCCGACGATGATCCGCAGCGTCTGTTGCAACGGCTGTTGTTGCTGGCCACCCGCCTCAGCCCCAGACAACTGGCCACCAGCAAACGCGGGCCCAAGACCAGCCCAACCAGCGCGGGGTATGTCAGCGGTTCCATCGCCAGATCCCATGTCTCTACCGGGCGCGTACTCAAGGAGGCGGCCCAAAGACGTTGAAAGGCATGGTGCTCAGTACCCAGGGCGTGTTCCGGGTCGATACCGGCAGCCTGGAGGCCAGGCTCTACCTCGATGCCTACAACGCATTCGACTCGGCCGCGCCGATGGGCGACGACGTCCTCTACGCGGGCGGGCAGGACGGGCTGTGGCGACTGACGTCCGAGGGCAGCGTGCGCGTGCCGCTGCCGGAAGGGCGTAACGTCGTCCGGCGGATGGCCTCGACAGCGGACCTGCTCTGGATCTTCTTCAGCGACCGCAGCCTGCATCGCTACCGGCCTTCGAGCGGCGAATGGACCCTGGTCCGGACCGCCCTGCCGCTCGAGACCCAGCTCGTGCCGTCCAACGACGGCAGCGTCCACATCTCCGACGAGGTCTCCGGCCTGCGCAGGCTTGCCGACGACGGCCGCGAGCTTCCAGTGCCGGCCGCCGGGTCGCTGCATGCCCGCGTGCTGCATCTCGACGATGAAGGCAATACCTGGATCGGCACGACCGGCCAGGGCCTGTGGCGGATGCGGCCGGCGCGCGTGGCGATGCTGCACGCGCCCGGCCTGGGCGGTCGCGCACCTGGCCGCGTGGTCGCAGGCGACGGGCGCGGCGGGGCCTGGCTGGGCTTCGGCTGTGCCGGCCTGTGGCATCGTCCCGCCGTCGGCGCGATGACCCGGCTGCCGGTCGAGGACGCGCTCGGCGATGGCTGCATCTCCAGCCTGTTCCATGATCCCGCGTCCGACACGCTGTGGATCGGCACGTCGAACGCCATGCTCGGCCGACTCCATGCGGGGCGTCTGGCGCGCGCCTGGAGATGGCCGGGCGAGGCGATGCTGGGGATCTGGCGCTCGTGCGACGGAAGCTGGTGGGCGGCGACGCTGCGCGACGTCTACCGCTTGCAGGTCGATGCCGACGGCACGGTGCGCGATGCGCACCCGGTCGCTGCGCTTTCCGGCATGAGTATCGTCAAGATGGTCGACGCGCGTGCGGGCGGCACCTGGTTCGTGGGCGACCGCGGGGTGTTCCGCCTGGTCGGAGATCGGGTGGTCGAACGCTGGAGCGCCGGAGAAGGCGTGCCGGGATTCGCGCGCGCCCTGCACGAGGACGACGACGGCCTGTGGATCGGCACCTACGGCGGCGGTCTGGTGCACGTCCGCGATGGCGAGGTCGTGCGCTATACGGCCGCCAACGGCCTGTTCGACGACACCGTATCGTGCATCCTGCCCGATCGCGACGGGCGCTTGTGGATGGCCGGCAACAATGGCTTGTCGGTCTTGCTGGAGCGGCCCATCGCGGCCTCCGGCCCGAGGCTGATGACCCTCGGCGTCGCCGATGGCCTGGAGCCCGTGGAATTCAACGGCGGTACCGTCTCGGCCTGCCGCGCCGATGCGGACGGCAACATGCTGTTCGCGATGATCCGCGGCTTCGCGGTCGCCGAGCCCGGGCGCTTCGCCCTGGGGACGCGCAGGCCGCCGGTTCCCTACGTCGACCGCGTCGCCGTTTCCGGGCGCGCACTCGATCCGTTCGACCTGCCCGCGCTCGGCGTGGACGCCGCCAATCTCGAGATCGCGATCGGCGTCGTCAGCCTGGCCGACCCGCAGCACGCCCGCGTCCGCTACCGGCTCGGCGAGGGCGCGGACTGGGTCGAGACCGGCGCCGGCCGCAGCATCCTGCTGCCCGACGTGCCGTGGGGCAAGCTGCAGTTCGAGATCCAGGCGCGCTACCTCGACGGCGACTGGTCGGATTCGGCGGTGCTCCGCTTCGATCGCCCGGTGCCATGGTACCGCCGGGACTGGATCTGGCTGGCCGCCAGCCTCGCCGGCCTGATCTGCCTGCTGTGGGCGACGCGCGAGCGCCGCTTCCACGACGGCGACTACGACGCAGTGGTCGAACGCGCCCGCACCAGGCTCGGGGACGGCCGCGCGTCGGAATGAGCGCCCGCATCGGGCACGGGCACGCCGGCGCCAGCGCCCGCTGGCGGAGGCTGTTGCGGCAGGCGTACGACGAAGCGCGTGCCCCGGCCCCGGGTGTTGTCGCAATCGACGCTGCCGCCTGCCTCGGTGACGATGCGGTGGACCATCGCCAGGCCGATGCCCGATCCGCGCTCGCGCGGCTTGGTGGTGAAGAATGGCTCGAAGATCCGCGCCCGGGTGTCCGGTTCCATGCCGTGGCCGGTGTCGTCCAGGTGCAGCCGGACCTCGCCGTCGGCGACTTCGGTCGCGAGCGCGAAGCGACCGCCGCCGGGCATCGCGTCGACCGCGTTCTTGGCGATGTTGAGCACGACGGCCTCGAGTTCGGCGCGATCCATGCGGATCCAGGCCGGGCGCTCCGGGAGGTCGGCCGTGGTCTCGACCCCGGGCCCGGAGATCGAATGGACCATCGGCATCAGTTCGCGCAGCACCGCGTTGGCGTCGAACGTCTCGCGCACCGCCGCGTCGTTGCGGGCCAGGGTCAGCAGCCGGGTGGTCAGGCCGCGTCCGCGTCGCGTCGCCGCCTCGATCCGCTGCAGGCAGTGCCGCGTCTCGTCATCGATGCCGGGATGGCGCAGGCCACGCTGTGCGAAACCGAGGACGACGCCGAGCAGGTTGCTGAAATCGTGCGCGACGTTGCTCGCGAGCTTGCCGAGCGCGTCGATGCGCTGGGACTGCAGCAGTTGCGCCTGCGAGCCTTCCTTTTCCTGGATCTCGAGCTCGAGCTGGCGGCAGATCAGCGTCAGCTCGCGGTTGCGCCGTGCGTTGATGTCGGACTTGAGGATCAGCCGGTCGAGGATCAGCGCAACGATCGCATTGGCCAGCACCGGTTGCAGCAAGTGCGAGACGGCCTCGCGCAGGGCGATGCCGCCCTGCAGGTCGGTCCAGCCGCCGACCAGCAGGATCGCGACGTAGGCGGCCGCCGTCGCCCACAGCCCGCGGCGGCCCAGCAGCAAGCCTGCGAACAGCAGCGGCAGGATGCTGAGCATGACGCTGCCCGACTGCGCCACCAGCCCGTAGCGGACGTGGCTGAGTCCCAGCAGGACCAGGCCGGCGGCGACCAGCGCCGCGGCGATCGGGCGTTGCGCGGGAATGCGGTGCGGTGTCATGCCGGCATTATCGCGGGCCCGGCACGGGGCGGGTGAAGGCCCTGCCCCCTGCGCGTGCGCGCCCCTCGCGGGTACCGGAGATTCGGATGGATGGGGCGTGCCGCCAGCGCGATGCCATGCCTGTGCCTGCCCGCGCGGTCAGAAATCCAGGCGGTAGCCCACGGTCACCGTACGGCCGCGACCGGCGAAACTACGCGCCGGCTCGACCAGCGCGCTCTGCGCGTAATAGTCGATAGCCTGGCCGCAGTATTGGCGCGTGCGGATGAGATGATCGGCAGTCCGTTGCATGTCGAGTGCATCTGGCACCGATCGCCGCATCCGGATCCTGCCGCATCAGGGTCACGCCTCGCCCGCAGCCAGCGCATCGGCGAGCGTCGGAAACAGAGGCCGGAACCCCAGGTCGTCGCGTATACGACGACCGTCGAGGCGAGCGGCGAACGCCTGCGCGCGCTCGGAGTCGGTGCCGTTGGGCGGCGGCTCGCCCACCGAGGCGAACAGCGTGGCCAGATCGGGGGCATCGTCATCCACGACGTTGTAGATGCGATGCCCGGGCGATGGCGTGTCCAGCCACCGGATCACGGCCTGCGCCACGTCCGCATGGTGGCCGATGGACATGCGCTGCGTCGGAGGAAAGCTGCGCATGAAAGGCACCACGTCCCGGATGTGCGGATCCCCGTCGCCGTAGACGAACGGCAGGCGAAGGATGCCGACATCCAGGCCGTCGATCTCCAGCAGCATCCGCTCGGCCGCCAGCTTGCTCTGCGGATAGGCATCCACCGGGGCGCACGCGTCATCCTCGTGCGCCAGGGCACCGCCATTCGGGCCGTAGACCAAGCCTGTACTCATGAACAGAAACCGCGCCACCGCGGCATCGCGGGCACTCCGCGCCAGGTGGCGCGTGCCGAGTTCGTTCACCGCATGCGCCTCTTCAGGCGTCGCGCCGCGGAAGAACGCAGCGCAATGCACGACCACGTCCACCCCCGCCACTGCTGCCGACAGCGACGCCGCCTGCAACAGATCGCCGGTCACGAGCGTGATGCCGTGATCGGTGAGTTCCGCCGCAAGCGCCGGGTCACGGACCAGGGCACGCACGCTGTGTCCATGTTCCACCAGCCGCTTCGCAAGGCGGCTCCCCACTTTTCCGGTCGCGCCGGTCATCAGAATGTTCATGGGGCGCACGATAGCCCCCGTGCGCATCCCGGCATTGGAGAAAACGGCCATCGCCTGCCGGCTTGCGAACGCCGGGGATCGGTCATAGAAATATGGCCATGCGTTCAATTCCTGCACCGCGTTCCCGCCGCGCCACGATCCCCGCTGCCTGCGAACTGCGCCCCATCCTCGCGATGACGGTGCGTCACTTCCGGCACGACATGCAGCGCGTCGCGGTGCCGCATGTGGAAGCGCAACTGGTTGCCCGCTTCGGGCCGACCATTCCGGGCGGGCTCGACATCCACGCGATGGGGGTGCGCCCGCAGGTCCATCGGAAGTTCATCCGCGGCGGGCAGCATGCGGTGTTCGCCCGGCTGCAACCGGGAACGTACGAACGGGTGCTCGGAGTTTCCGCAGGGGAGCTGCAGGGGCGGATGATTCCGCTCGAGGATCTGTGGACGCGCACACAGGCGCACGATCTGCGGGAGCAGCTCGCCGGCGCCGCCGATGCCGACGCCGCCTGTGCGCTGCTGGACGCAGCGGTCTCGGCACATGCCGCACACAACACCTCCGCCCGTGCCGCGTCGCCACTGCTGCAGGCGGCCCTGGAACACCTGCAGGTCGCCGGCGTCAGCCGGGCCGCACGGGCGCTGGGCATCAGCGAACGGCATCTGCGCCGGATCCTGCACGAGGCGCTGGGCATCGGTCCCAAGACATTTTCCCGGCTGGTGCGGTTCGGCCACGCGGTGCGGGCCGCGCAGTCGGGACGCGAGATCAACTGGTCCAGCATCGCGGCCGATGCCGGCTACTACGACCAGGCCCACCTCATCGCCGACTTCCACGCCATCGCGGGTAGCACCCCGCGGATGCTCATGGCCGAACTGATGCGCACCTGATATGGACCGCGCACGCAGCGATTCGATCTGCCTGGTGTCCCGCAGCACCTCATGCGGCGCGGGAACAAGCGGCTGCCCTGCGGCCTCGATGGCCGCGGCCGGCTGCATTACCTGCATCAGCCCGAGGACGCACTGACCGAGACCGGCGGCGACGGCATGCCTGCGTATCGAGGGAGACCGGCCCCGCCAGGTCGCGCGCCTCGTTCCATTCTTCGTCTTGCGCGTGGCTAGAATACGCGCGGTTGTCGGCGCTCCAGCCCTCACCGTTTCGCAGGGGGCGAAGATGAAGCTGGTGTTTCCCAACGGCGAGCATGGCCAGGTCCTGCTGCGCGCAGGCGTCAACAGGATCGGCTCCGCGCCCGGGGGCGCCGTCGTGATCGCCGGGGACGGCATACGCGCCCTCCACTGCGAGATCCATGTCACCGGCACCGGTGCAAATCTGCAGGTGCCCCAGGGCGGCGGTCCGGTCTGCGTCAACGGCATGCCCGTCTCCAACATCATGGCGCTGCGTATCGGCGACCAGATCGCCATCGGCGACATCATTGCGACGTTCGCCCTGGTGGAGCCCGCACGCAGCGCGTCCGGGTCGGGCGTGGTCCAGGATGCCGACGAGGACACCGGCGCCACCCGCGTGCGCATGGCGGTCCCCAGGTTCGTGTTGCGCGGCGTGTCCGGCGCGGTGTCCGGCAAGATGTTTCCGGTCGCGGGCCCTGTGGTCATCGGCCGCGCGCCGGAGTGCGACATCACGGTGCACGCCGACGAAATCTCGCGCCGTCACGCACGGGTCAAACCGGTCGGCGATGGCCTCGCGGTCGAGGACCTGGATTCGTCCAACGGCACCTACATCAACGGCAGGCGCGTGCAGCAGGGGTTTCTCGACCCGGGCGACGAACTCCGGCTCGATGCCGTGCGCTTCATGCTGATCGCGCCGGGCATGGAGACCTCCCGGCAGACCATCCGCGTGCGGCCCGGCGATCCGGCGCAGCCGCCGCAGGTCGCGGCCAGAAAGTGGTTGCCGATCCTGCTGACCGCCGTCGCGGTGATCGTGGTCGCCGCGCTGGTGCTGGCCCCCGTCTGGTGAAGCCGTACGCGAGCGAGCCTGGCAACGAGACGTTCACCCGTCCTGCGACACGCACCACACACCGGGGTCCGCATCCAGCAACGCGGTGAACGCGTCCGCGTCCACCGCCGGGCTGAACAGATAGCCCTGCGCCTGCCGGCACCCGTTTTCCTTGAGGAATGCCAGCTGGGCCTGCGTCTCCACGCCTTCCGCAATGACCTCGATGTTGAAACTCTGCGCCAGATAGATCACCGCCTTGATGATGGCGGCATCTTCCGGATCGCCGACATCGCGCACGAACGAGCGGTCGATCTTCAGGCGGCTGACCGGAAAACGCTTGAGCATGCTCAGCGACGCGAAGCCGGTGCCGTAATCGTCGAACGCCAGTCCTACGCCCAACGCCCGCAGCTCGCGCAGCATGTCCAGCGTGCTCTCGTCGTTGCGCATCATCGTGGTCTCGAGCAGCTCCAGCTCGAGCGCGTCTGCAGGCAAACCGGTCTCACCGAGGATGCGCGTCACCGTGCTGGGTAGATGCCCGAACCGGACCTGCGCCTCGAACAGGTTCACACCCATCCGGAAGCCGGGCACACGGTCCCGCCACACCCGTGCCTGCAGGCAGGCGGTGCGCATCACCCACTCGCCCACCGCGCCGGCGATCGCCTTGCGACCCAGCACATCGATGAAAGACGCGGGGGTCAGCAGTCCACGGTCCGGATGACGCCAGCGCAGCAGCGCCTCCGCGCCACAGATCCGGCCGTCCCCGGCACAGACCTGCGGCTGGTAGAACACCTCGAACTCGCCGGTCTCGAACGCATGACGCAATTCCTGCTCGAAACGTCTGCGGGCCACTGCCACATCGCGGAACGCCGGCTCGAAGACCACGTGACGTCCCTTGCCTTCCGCCTTGGCGCGGTAGAGCGCCAGGTCCGCCGCACCCAGCACGTCCTCGGCGCGCTGCCCGTGCGTCGGCCACATGGCCACGCCGATGCTGGCACCGATATCGAACGCATGACCCGGCAGGTCGTAAGGAAGCCCCAGCGACCGCACGAGTGCACGGGCCACGCGCTCGGCCGCTGCAGGCGCATCGCCGGCCAGCAGCACCAGGAACTCGTCGCCCCCCAACCGGCCCACCTTCAAGGCGTTGCCATGGTCACTGCGCAGGCGTCGCGCCACCTCCCGCAGTACCGTGTCGCCGGCCGAGTGGCCCAGCGCGTCATTGACCTCCTTGAAGCCGTCCATATCCAGCATCAGCACCGTGACGGCGTTCCCTGCCGCAATCTGCTCGTCCATGCACGCACGCAGCGCGGCGCGGTTGGGCAGTTCGGTCAACGCGTCGATCGACGCCAGACGGTACAGCCGCGCCTCGTTGCGGCGGCGTTCGGTCACGTCGCGCACGATCACGCCAACGCTCCTCGCGTTGCCCTCGCGCCAGGAGGAAAGCGAAAGCTCTGCCGGAAATTCGCTGCCGTCCCGGCGCAGGCACGTCTTGACCAGAGTAGTGCCCCCGAGCGTGAGCGCCTGCCCGGCACGCAGTCCTTCGAGCATGGCGTAGAAGTCGCTCCGCCAGCTCTTGGGCACGATGCGACAGATGCTGTGGCCGAGCATCTCACGCGTGCTGTGCCCGAACAGGTGCTCGGCCGCGGTATTCCAGAACGTCACCTCGCCGCGGTCCGTCATGCAGACGATCGCATCGGGCGAGGTCGCCGCGATGTTCTCGAAACGCGCCTGGCTCACCGAGCGCACGCGTTCCAGCCGCGCCAGTTCCATGCGCTCCATCACCAGTGCGGCAATGTCGCTCAGATGGCTGCGCGCCTGCGCGTCGAAATCGGCCCGCGGCCTGGTGTCGATCACGCACACCGTGCCCAGGCGCAGGCCGTCCGGCGTCACCAGCGGCTTGCCGGCATAGAAGTGGATGAACGGCGGCCCGAGCACCAGCGGATTGGAGGCGAACCGGGGATCCTCCAGTGCATTGGGCACCACCATCACGTCGTCGCTGAGAATCGCGTGCGCGCAGAACGACACCTCGCGCGCGGTCTCGCACAGGGCCAGTCCCACCTGCGCCTTGAACACCTGCCGGTCGCGTTCCACCAGCGAGATCAGCACCACCGGCACATCGAACAGACGCGCAGCCAGATTCACCAGCCGGTCGAACTCGGGCTCGGTGTGCTTTTCGAACGCGGCATATTCCCGCAATACAGCGAGTCGCAACGACTCGTTGTCCGGCGCCATCCCCTCGAACTGGTGCATGCCCCACATCCTGTAAAACCGATCCAAGAATACGGGTGCCGGCCTCGAGTCGATTCACGGCCCCTCGAAACAGGCAGCCCGTCCCAACGGCTGTTGCGCAGCGTTCAGGCCCGCGGACGGGCTAAATACCTCTCCGCCCGGCACCCCGCACACCCCCGAAAGCCATAGCACGCGAACCCCATGCGCGTGGCGGCGTCATGCGGTTCAACGGTCGCGTTTCCGGCGTCACTGGACGGCCGGCGTCGATATGCGCACAGGCTGCGACGGCGCCAGCGCTTCGACCTGGCTGCGCAGCGCCTGGATCGTGTCGATGAAGGCCCGCAGGCCCGCCGGCATATGGCGATTGCCGGGGAAATACAGCGACAGCCCCGGTATGCGCGGACACCAGTCTTCCAGCACGCTCACCAGCCGCCCGTCGTCCAGCGCGGCACGGGCATGGGGTTCGGGCACGTAGGCGATGCCCAGACCGCCAATGGCCGCCTCCACCATCAACGGGCTGCTGTCGAGCGTCAGCGTGCCAGGCACGTCGATCTCCGCCACCTGCCCGCGCTTGCTGAACTCCCAGCGGTAGCGTTTGCCGCTGGGCAGGCGCTGGCGGATGCACTGATGCCTGGCGAGCGCGTCGGGCACGTCCGGCGCGGGCCGTGCGGCCAGGTAGCGTGGCGAGGCCACCGCCAGAAAGCGGATGTCCGGCCCGAGCGGTATCGCCACCGTGTCCCTGGGCACGGCCTCGCCCAGGCGAATACCGGCATCGAAACCCTGCTCGACGATGTCCACCAGGCGGCCTTCCGCCACGAGATCCAGCTCGACACCGGGATAGCGCGCCTGGAACTCGGGGACCACCGCGCGCAGCAGCAAGCGGATCGCGACCTCGTTGCCGTTGATGCGCAGCTGGCCTTGCAGATGCCCCTGTTCGCCGGTGACCTCCTCGAGCGCCGCATCGAGATCGTGCAGCAGCGGGTCGAGACGGCCCAGCAGGCGTGTTCCCGCTTCCGTCAGGGCCACGCTGCGCGTCGTGCGATGAAACAGGCGCACGCCGAGGCTGTCTTCCAGGCCGCGGATGGCATGGCTCAGCGAGGGACGGGCGATGCCCAGGAAATCGGCCGCGCGGCGAAAGCTGCGGTGCTCGGCGACCGCCATGAAGGCCCTGAGGTCGGACAGCGTTGGCTTGCTCATTGGTGTATTTTTTGAACCAACTCATGCAGTTAATTTAGTCTTATCATAACAATTACAGGGGCATAGCATCCAATCCAGTAACCCACTTTCTTCTTTCTGGATGCATGTCATGAGCAAAACCTGGTTTATCACCGGAACATCGGCCGGTCTCGGCCGCATTCTCACCGAACGTCTACTCGCCCGTGGTGATCGCGTGGCAGCCACCGCGCGTCGCCCCGAAGCGCTCGACGATCTCGCCGCCATCTACGGCGACAGGCTCTGGGTCGCCAGGCTCGACGTGACCGACGCGGTCGCGGTGCGCAGCGTGACCGATCGCGCCTTCGCCGCGCTCGGCCGCATCGACGTGATCGTGTCCAATGCCGGTTATGGCGTCCTCGGCGCGGCGGAAGAAGCCTCCGATGAACAGATCCGCCACGTCATCGACACCAACCTGGTCGGCTCCATCTCGCTGATCCGCGCAGCGATTCCGCACCTGCGTGAGCAGGGCGGCGGTCGCGTACTGCAACTCTCCTCGGAAGGCGGGCAGATCGCCTATCCGGGATTCAGCCTCTACCACGCCGCCAAGTGGGGGATCGAGGGCTTCGTCGAGGCGCTGGCCAAGGAGCTGGCGCCCTTCGGCATCGGCTTCACCCTGGTGGAACCGGGGCCGACCGCGACCCATTTCGTCTCCGGCGTAGTTCGACCAGCGACGATGGCGGCCTACGACGGCACGCCCGCCGACGACGTGCGGCGCGGCATCGATTCGGGCGCATTCGCGGTCACCGGCGACGCGGGCAAGGTGGTGGACCGGATGATCGAGATGATCGACCAGGGCGCGACGCCGCTGCGCCTGGCGCTCGGCGCGTCCGCCTTCGACGGCATCCATGCGGCGCTGCGGCAGCGGCTGGCGGCGCTCGAAGCGCAGAAGGCCATCGCGTACTCGGTGGAACTGGATCGATGAACGCGGCCGGGACTACCGCCACCCTGGCCCGCGTCGCGCCCGAATCGCGAAATCACGGCGCACTTCCCGTGCTTCGTGCCCGATCCACCGACCCCGGCGAGCTTCGCGCGCTGGTGTCTCTTCCGCCAAAGGCACTACGTTGAGCCCGGGGACGCGCTGCAAGGAGCCGCGGTGCCAGCTTGGCGCACAAAACCCCTGGCTCGCGTTGGATCCCGATCCCGCGAAGCGCTCCAGCCTCCGGCACGGATTGCTGGACGACGAGACAGAACGGTGCCAGGTTCACTTTTCCGAGGACCAGGCGGGCCAATGCGGGCGCATCCGCTCGCTAAAGACTGACCTCTGTCCGTCCAACGCCGCGCGATGCTATCGGCATGGGCCGCACGCCGAGATTCGATCTGCCGGGTATCCCGCAGCACATCGTGCAGCGCGGCAACAACCGCCTGCCCTGCTTCCTCGACGACCGCGATCGCCTGGACTACCTCCACCTGCTGCAGGACGCGTTGACCGCGACCGGCGTGCGACTGCATGCCTACGTGTTGATGGGCAACCACGTCCATCTGCTGGCGACGCCTGCCGAGCTTGGCGATCTGAGCCGGATGATGCAGAAGTTCGGCCGGCAGTATGCCGGTCTGTTCAACGCCCGGCATGGTCGCACCGGCACGTTGTGGGAAGGCCGGTACAAGGCCTGTCTCGTTGGCGACGAACGCTATCTACTGACCTGTCAGCGCTACATAGAACTCAATCCTGTCCGAGCCCGCATCACCGATGATCCCGTGGCGTACCGCTGGTCGAGTTGCGCTGCCCACCTCGGGCAGCGCACCGGCTCGATGCTGACGCCCCACCCCGCCTGGCTCGCGCTCGATGCCGCCCCCGCGCGGCGATCCGCCGCTTGGCGTAGCCTGCTGGACGAAGCCCTGACCCAGGAGCAACTCGACGAGATCCGGCAATACCTGCAGCAGCAACGCGCTTGGGGTCGCGACGACTTCCGCGCCATGGTCGAAGCCAAGACACGCCGGTTCGCGGGTACCCGGCCCGCGCATCGGCCTTCAAAGCGAGACAAGTGAACCTGGCACCGTTAGCTGCCACCGAAGCCTCAACCCGGCCGACGATCCAACCGAGCCAGAATCTCGGTGGCCTGGAACACGCGCCCCCATTGCCGCTCGTTGACCAGGCTGACGATGCCTTCCGAAAGCAGGTTGTTGAGCGCCGCATTGGCCGCCGGCTGCGAGACACCCAGTCCTTCGACGGCCTGCTGCACCGACAGCACGGGATGGCCCAGCAGGAACCGGGGCAGCCGGCGCGTGGCGGAATGCGCGCGATAGCGACCGAGCTGCTGTTCCCAGCGCTCGGCAATGGCGACCAGATCCTGGCCGATGGCGATCGACTCATCGCATGCCTCCACAACGCTTGCGGTCAGCAATTCGATCCAGGGCCGCCAGTCGCCCCGCAACTGCACAGCGGCCAGCGCCGCGTAATACGCCGTCTTGGCGCGCAGCAATGCACCGGACAGATACAACTGCGGATAGCCCTCGGCGGCGAGCAACAACGGCATCAGCAACCGACCGGTGCGCCCGTTCCCATCGTGGTAGGGGTGGATGGTTTCGAACTGGGCATGGGCGATGGCCAGCTGCGCCACCAGTGAAAGCGCCCCCTGCTCGTCGTTCCGCGGCGCGTACTGCAGGATGCTGGCAGCCATTTCCTCCATGCAGCCCTCGACATGTGCGGGCGGCGCCGGCACGAAGGTCGCGTCTTCGATCCGGCTACCGGCGCCGATCCAGACCTGCTCGGTCCGATAGCCGCCCACAGGGAACATGCCCGCCTCGTCCTGCATCAGCTCCGCATGCAGTTCATGGATGAGCCGAAGATCCAGCGCATGGCGCCCCTCCTCGCGGATGCGCGTCAGGCCATGCTGCAGCGCGGTCACGTAACGCTCGGTCACTTTCACGTCCGCGGGCATGCCGGCCGCCCCCCGGGTCGCTTCAAAGGTCAGCAGCTGCGAGAGATTGGTCTGGGTGCCCTCGATTTGCGAACTCCCCACCGCCTCTCGCCTCGCCAGCGTGCGGGTCACCATGTCCGCGCCCGGAAGGTGCGCCATCACGCCCTGCAATCGCCCCAACGCAGCATGTGCCTTGGCGAACTGCGCGTGATTGCGGGCGCCGTCCGGCACGTTGCGCGGGGTCGGCGGCGCCACCAGCGCATGCACGTGTGGATGTCCGGACACCGGCACTAGATAGGAATGCCGCTCAGTGGCGATCTGATCCCGACGCATGACGATCCCTCCGGGCACGCAACCTTATGAAGCCTCGATCTTACTAGAAGGAAACGCCAGAAAGCTTATAGAACGGAAGGCGCTTCATAAGGTTTGGGGGGCTCCTGCCTCCTGCCGACCGCGCTCTGCATCGCCGAGTGCCGGATCCTCGCAGCGATCTCTTGAAAAGCCTCGAGGCATTTCTGATCACCGAGGACGTCCCAGGGCGGCTCGGCACCTCGCCAGTGCCCTGCCGATGTGCTTCTCCACCATCTTCACCGAGATGCCCATCGCGGCAGCGATCTCGGGATAGGTCAGGCCGTCAACGCGATGGAGCACGAACGCCTTTCGGCACTTCGATGGCAACGCATCGAGCGTCTGGCTGGAAAGACGATGCAATGCACGGCGGGCATCGACGATGTCTTCCACCGAAGCGGCGTCCCCCAGCAACGGTTCAATCAGGTCCAGCGGCACGTGGCTGAATGCGTGGTAGCGACGCTGCGTTCGCCAGTGTTCCCGCAACAGGTTCCATGCGATGCGGTACATCATCGATGCGTGGCAGGCGTCCATCGCGCACGCAGCTGGCGCGCCCTGCTCGACGAAGCCCTCGCCGCGATCCGCGAGTACCTGCAGTACCAACACTGGGGTCGCGACGACTTCCGAGCAATGGTCGAAGCCAAGCCCGACGCTTCGCGGGCACCCGCCCCGCGCATCGACCCGCCAAGCTCAGGAAGTGAACCTGGCACCGTTAGTTGCACGCACTCCTCGGTAATCCCCCGACTTCGTCAGTCTTGCCATTGAAGCCCAGCTCGAGTCTGCACACGAACCTCGCAAGGCATGGCTGTTCGCTGCGACCGCGTGAAACCTGCCAGGGCTTTGGGGGGCGCGACGACTTCCGCGCCATGGTCGAAGCCAAGACACGCCGCTTCGCGGGCACCCGGCCCGCGCATCGGCCTTCAAAGCGAGATAAGTGAACCTGGCACCGTTACTCGCACCGTTACTCGTTCCCGAGAAGTGAATCTGGCACCGTGAATCAAAGATCGACAACGCAGCCCTCTCTTCGCACCTGTTCTCGCAAGCAAGCCATAGGAGCCAGCGCCGAGCCCCGCCTCTGGGGCCCGGCACTGCGCCCTGTCAGCCTCTCCTCAGTGCCGCGTCACGGCCCTCTGCGACCACACCGGATGCACAGGCGGTGGCGGCAGCGGGACGGTCGCTTGACGCGACAGGCCCGGGCCAAAGGCTGCGCCATACATGGCCGGTTCCTCGCGCACGCGGTGCCGGCGCCGGGCGTCATGGGACAAGCACTGGTCCGCCACTTCGTCCATGAGATCGCTCGCGGCGCCCGCCTGCTCGAAAATCACATCGCCCAAGGTTGAGAGCGTGCCATTGGCCAGATCGATACGCTCGACGCCGAAGACCAGATCGCCATAGGCACGAAGCCTGTCGTGCATGCGGTTGATTGCGTCCAGCTGGTCGAGCGTCATGCCGAAGACGAGCGGAGCCTCGGCGTCCGTCGCGTTCGCGCCGTCGCCCGCCTCGCCCTGCTCGCCCGGCAGCCCGGCCCTCAAAGGCTCGGCAACGGCATCGCCCTGCTGAGCTTCGATGGGCGCGTCTTCTCTAACTTCATTGTCCTGCGCCGCCACAGCCGCTGCAGCCTCGTCGCCCTCGGGCTGGTCGGTAGTCGAAGCCTCGCCGACCTGCGCCGGCGCTTCTTGCGCGTCGGCCTGTTCGCGCGCCTGCGATCGCGGCTTGTCCACCTCTCGCTCCGCCGGCCACGTCACCTCGTCCAGAACGCGCTCGGCCTGCTCCGCAAGCATCTCCAGGCAGACCGCAATCTCATCTCCGGTGATCTGCGGGCCCCAGCCGCTCTCGTCCTCATCATGCGAGCGCGGTTGCGCCAGCTGCGACAGGAACACCATGTGCGCGTGCAGCTTCTTCAGCCGGAACTGGCTGTCCTCCGGCAGGAAGTAGCCCGTGGTGTCCTGAACTTCCGTATCGAACTTCGACATCGTCATCTCCTCGATCCATGAAGTGCCCGTCCACCAGACGGAGGACGGGAAGTCGGGAGGTTCGAAACCGCGTACAGACGGCGGGCGTATTTCCCCGAAGGGTGTTGTATTAGCCGCCCTCCCGACGCAGGCAACGCGTCGGTCCATGCCCGCAAGCGCACGGGCACAAAAAACCCACCAGATTGACGGAGGTGGGGACCGCTGTACGGGGAGTTTCGACGCTCCTTGAGGTCGAGTCTGCTACTGCGCAGCGCGAGCGTCAAGACGTTCCGGGGAAATTCGACTGCCGCCTCGCTCAAGCACTTCGATGTCTACGCCATGCAGTACTCTTCAACGCGAACAGGGAGGAGTTTGAGCAGATGATGTTGATGCTGGCAGAACGGACCGAAGCGCCTCGTAGCCGGAAGAGGTCGCGCGCATGAAGTGGGAAGTCTTCATCGGCCATATCGTGTTTATCGCCTCATGCCTGATCACGCTTGCCATTGTGCTTTCATTCAAATTCTTGCGAAAGCGCCGCGAGCGGCGATCACCGCTTCATGGGCGACAGATCGGTCATCTGCCCGGCCAGCAACTCCTCCAGCGCATCGACAAGGCCGACGAAGAATTGAGCTTCGGCTTCAACGTCATGACGATCGCGCTGCCAGGACTCTTCCTGATCTGGTCCACAACCCAGATCGATTGGGGCACAGTGAAATTCGGCGCCAATGAACTGATCTTCCTCATTGGGTGGGCAATCTTCTTCACCTACGGCTTCTGGCACTACCAGCGTCATCTGAAGCGGAGGGAACAGGCCCGAGACGGCTTGCTCGCGGAACGTGTGACCGGAATGCAGCTGAATCGGCTGATGGCCCATGGCTGCGTCGTGATGCACGACCTGCCATGCGGCCACTTCAACATCGATCATGTGGTCATCGCGCCACGCGGCATCTTTGCGGTCGAGACCAAGTCCTTCCGCAAACCAAGGGAAGAAGCGACGCAATCCAAGACCCGCGTTACCTTTGACGGGAGCACGCTTCGATTCAGTGATTTCATGACGCGGAAACCACTCGATCAGGCGCGAGGTCAGGCCGCGTTCCTGGCTGGCTTCCTAACTGACAGCCTGGGCGAAAAGATCCCCGTCACTCCCGTCATTTCCCTGCCCGGCTGGTTCATCGAAAAAGATGCGGCCGGCAAGGCGTCAGACGTGTTCGTGTTCACGCCGATGGGCCGGGGCTGCGATTGGTTCACCTATGGAGATGAGGCGATCCCGGAAAGCAAGCGCAACCTCATCGCACAGGCGCTCGCGCTGCGATATCCAGCAGCTTCGTGACTGTCGACTGCCATCCGTCTCGATGGATGACGATGACTCCGCCCCCGGCAAGACCTTGTTCCGCAGCGCGAGACGCTCAGGGGACAACGCGCCGCTTCGATAAGCCAGTTCGATCATCTGCTCGAAGAATTCGACCTTCGCAGCAGTGCTTAGCCTGACCCAGGAGCGTAACTGAGCTTGCTCGTCATCCTCGGCAGGCAAGCCGTTCGTATCCCGCCGCGTCAGAATAGTTGTCGCCCCGATAGATCCCATAATTTCGGCGGCAATGAAGGAAGGACGCAATGGCTCGATACGGAAAGGCATTCAAGGACAGAGCGGTGGCGCGGTTGCTGCCGCCGG
>NZ_JAIWPU010000067.1 GCF_021191705.1 Proluteimonas flavola | reverse complement strand
CGTCTGGATGCATGTCCCGCAGTGTGGCCGCGATCTGCTGCGGCGACCAGCGATCGAACACCAGACGGTCGTGGACGAACTCCAACAGCGCCGCTCCCGCGATCAGCCTGCGCGGTCGCACGCTACGGGATCGACGCGACCGATACCCTATTGCCGCCGCATGCGCCGAATACACCGGCGCCTCCGAACGCTGGATCTCGCGGCTCAGCGTCGATGCACTGCGTCCCAGGCGGCGGCCGATCGCAAGAAGACTCGTCCCACGATCTCGTTCGACCTGAAGCACCGCGCGCTCCTCACTACTCAGATGACTGTACTGTCTTCCCATCGCAACACCTTACGCGCTGAGGTGTTGCACCTGGAACTTGAGTCTGCCCTGTGCTTGCTCTCGGTGATGATATCCCGGGAGAGCTTTCGCTGTTCAAGGTCCGATACTTGGCTTGCGATCTCCTCCGAGAGAAGGGGCGTCGCGGGCACGCTCGGTGCTGCCGGTGCCTTCGTCTGCTCGCTTCCCGCCATGGACTTTGCGACGAGTTCGTCAGCCGCCTTCATGACCTCGATGAAATCGAGCGTGTCCTCCCGTCCCGAGGTGGCGACGGTGCCAAAGTCGACCCCGCCCACGCGGAAATTCGACGCTGTCCACGGCCGATCCGCGCCGCCTTCGACGGCGCGCTGCGCGCTCTCCAAGAGCTTTTTGACGTCGACCATTCCCCCGCTCCTCCTGAGCGCGTCGAACGCGTGCGAGAGTGCCACAGCCTGGGCAGCCGCGACGAACCTGGCGGCGTCTCCGCGCAGTTTTCCGAGCGAGCGCACGATGAAGCGAGCACGCATGCGCTCATGCAAATCGGATGGGATCAGGAAGCGAACATAGAGGCCTGATGGCCTGCGCAGAATGAGCGGCTTGGGCATTGGCGATACCTAAAACGATACCTCGGGGAGGTCGTCTCAGGGATCGCGATCTTGCAAAAATCCTTGTCCGATCAGTAATTTAGAGCGGACAGGGATGAAACTGGAGCGGGTGATGAGCTTCGAAAGCGGCTCGTAACCCGTTGCCTATGTTGTATTTTACTGCCATCCCGAAACCGGGATAGACAGCATAATGGACAGGTTTCCTTGCGGTGACAAGCCCGACCCCGGCGACATCGCAAATGGCCGTGAAGCTGCGGCCCTGAACTGGCTGATCAACGCCGGCCGCCATTGCAAACCCAGCAAGCCAGTTTGCCGCCTGGATGTCCAGTTCGCGCTCCCGGATTTCGTTCGCGTCTCTCGAATTTTCACGTATTCGAGGACGCGTGACGGACGGCTGTATGCCAATCTCGATCATGAAGCAGATCTACCTTCCATGCCGAGGAAACATCGTCTGAGCGTGAGGCACGCCAGAAGTCCCATGGGCTTCGGCGCCCTCGCTGACGATACATCCGCGCCATTCCTTGCTCGGAAGTTCGAACCCCTCTGTTGCAGGACGTGCGGCATCGTCCGCAGTTCGGCGCGCGATGCCGCATGCAGCTGCCCTCGCAGCACTCCGATGGCATGAACTCGTAGGAACGGCGTTGGATGAACACCCACTTTCCATCGTCGGCACACAACGTTCATCAATCTGCGGAAGGGACAGACATGCAGATAAGATACCTGCGATATTTCTTGATCGTTGCCGAAGAACAGAGCTTCACGCGAGCGGCGGCGAGAGCCCACATCGAGCCTTCACCCCTGTCCCGTGCGATCAAGGAGCTCGAAAGGCAGCTTGGAGTCACCCTGTTTCACCGGGGCAGAGGCCGCATCAAACTGACCTGGCCGGGCGAAGTCTTTCTAGAAGAAGTACGCCGCATCCTCGCCTTCCTCGAAGACGCCAAAACGAGGGTTCTTTCCGCATCTCGCGGCTACCGCGGCCGGATCCGCATAGGACTGGCGGACGCACTCGCTCAACCGCAGTTGACACGGCTGCTCGCTCGTTGTCGCGAGGAGGAGCCGTTGACGGAAATCAGGGTCGCCGAGATGACAGCGCACGAGATGGTGCAGGCGCTCGGCAACGATCAGATCGATGTCGGCTTCACGGTCGATGGCCTGATCGCCGAGGGCTACCACATGGAACGCGTGTGGAGGGATCGCCTCGCCGTCACGATCCCAACGCACCATCCGTTGCTGTCTCAGGGTCGGGTGTCGGTGACCGATGTTCTTCGTTATCCCCTGATCATGTGCCATCCGGAGCGATGCGCAAGCGGCTACAATGTCGTCCGACGCTGGATCATGACGGCTTCTTCGTCCGCTTCAGAGACCGTGGCCGAGTACGTCTCCGGCCATGAGCCCATGATGATGCTGGTCGCCGCAGGATACGGCATCGGTATCGGCCTGGAATCTCAGTGCGCGCTCTATACGCATCCCGACGTGATCGTCCGACAGGTCTCGGACGATGCACCCGACATGATCACGTTCGCGGTATCTGCCGAAAGACCTACGCCAGAATTGGCGCGCTTTGTGCAGCGCGCGAAACTGGTGGGTGCAATGGGCGTATCCGAAGAAGACAGATCAAGGATGCTGGTCAAATAACCGTCAACGGATCGCACCTTTTCGGTCTTGCTCAGGACGGAAAAGGTCGATCGGGGCCTGTCGATTTCACGCTCGCCACCCAGTGGTTGCCGGTCACGTTCGCGATCATGCGGGGATGAACGCGGAAAGGCTTTCGTCCAGACAATTTTCGTCTGCCGACCGACGGAGTCGAAGCGGATACCGCAAAGCTGCGTTTGCAGTCATCAAGGTCGACGTTTCCGGCACTTTAATCGCCTGACGCCGCATCAATACTGCCGATTGCTGGATCGGAGCGGATCAACCCGGACAACACCCCGTACCGAGCACACCATCATCTGCAAATGCGGGGATCACCCGGTCCTCTTACTTGGTATCTGCGGTCGTCGGGTTCTTCTAGAACGGACGTCCACTCCGGCCCAATAAGCGCTAGGGAACGATCACAATGACGCAGCAGCATACTGCGATACCCGAAAGGCGAATTCTCCGGATCGCGGAGGTCGAATCCAAAACTGGATTCAAGCGCGCTCATATCTACAACCTGATGCGCGAAGGCAAGTTCCCCACCGCCAAGCCGTTAGGTGTGCGCGCGGTCGGATGGGATTCCGGCGAAATCGAGCGATGGGTCGCCGAAAGGCTGACCGCCCGCGCCTGACGCCGCTCCTGATGTCCCACCCGATAGGAGCAGGTGATGCAGGTCATTTCGGTGATTTCAACGAAAGGCGGGGTGGGAAAAACCACTGTCGCCGCCAATCTCGGTGGGTTCCTCGCCGATGCCGGGCTGCGGGTTCTGCTACTCGATCTCGACATGCAGCCCACGCTATCGTCCTACTACGAGCTTCAGCATCGGGCATCCGGCGGCATCTACGAGCTGCTCGCCTTCAACGAACGAGACGTAGGCAATCTCGCCTCTCGGACGATTATCGACGGCCTCGACATCGTCGTGTCGAACGACGAACATCGACAGTTGAACATGTTGCTGCTGCACGCACCTGACGGACGATTGCGACTACGCAATCTGCTATCCGTGTTTCGCTCACGCTACGACCTCGTGTTAATCGACACGCAAGGTGCCCGCAGCGTGATGCTGGAAATGGCGGTACTCGCCTCCGGCCTGTCCGTCTCCCCCGTGACGCCCGAAATCCTTGCCGCCCGGGAAATGCGCCGCGGAACCCTGCAACTGCTCGATGATATCGGCCCCTATCGTCGCCTGGGCATCGAGCCGCCGCCGTTGCGGCTGTTGATCAATCGGATCCCGGGGGTCTCGTCGAATGCCCGTTTGCTCCAGCAGACGCTGCGCCTGGTGTTCGCGGAGCAGGCCGGGGTGAGTGTCATGCGCACCGAAGTCCCTGCGATCGAGGCATTCCCTCGCGCCGCCACGCAGGGTCTCCCGGTACATCGCGTCGAGTACCGTCGCCCCTCGGGACGGGTCGCGCCGACCGCGTTGGAGACAGTCCGCGGCATCGCCGAAGAACTCTGTCCGCAATGGCACGACCGTTTCGAGCGGGTTGGCGGAAAGCTTGGAAGGCGCAGTCCTCGCAGGGAGGCAGGCCATGGCTGACCTCTCCACGCAAGACATGGCGGCCAAGCTGATGAATGACGGCTTCGCCCGCCGTGGGCCGGCGGCTGATGCCCTGTCGGCACCGATCGTTGATACCCCGATGGTGGTGACGCTGGACGAACTGCACGCGTACGAACTCGATCCGCGCATCACCCGCAACCCGCTCTACGAGGACATCAAGGCCTCGATCCGCGAGCGAGGTTTGGACGCTCCCCCACCAATCACCCGGCGCCCTGGCGCGGACCACTACATCATCCGCAATGGCGGCAACACGCGGCTCGCGATCCTGCGCGAACTCTGGTCCGAGACCAAGCAGGAACGCTTCTTCCGCATCGCCTGCCTCTTCAGACCCTGGCCGGAGCGCGGCGAGATCGTCGCATTGACGGGCCATCTCGCCGAAAACGAGCTTCGCGGTGGCTTGACCTTCATCGAACGTGCCCTGGGCGTCGAGAAGGCCCGCGAACTCTATGAGCAAGAGTCAGGGAAGCCGCTCTCGCAATCGGAGTTGGCGCGTCGCCTCAAGGCCGACGGTTATCCGGTGCCGCAGCCGCACATCAGTCGCATGCAGGAAGCCGTGCAATTCTTGCTGCCGGCCATCCCAAATATTCTCTACGGTGGCCTGGGGCGTCACCAGATCGAGCAGCTGACGGCCCTGCGGCGCGCAGGCGCTCGGATCTGGGAGGCGCGGTCGCAGTCGCATTCCGTACATGGAGACCTCGCCTCGCTTTTTCAGGACGTGCTTGCCGGTTTCGACGAGATACCCGGCAGCTTCAGCGTTCAGCGCGCGCAGGACGAACTGGTCGGTCAGATGGCCGATCTGTTCGGAGTCGAGTACGACACGCTCGCGTTCGATATCACCGACAGCGAGGGTCGCTGGGAGCAACTGAATCGCGCGCCCGCCATGGCGCCTGCCGTAGCGTCGATCCCACCGCGGTCGCCAGCGCCGGATGCTGCATCAGCCGTGCCCACCAAAGGGCCATCCACAGGTGGCGGCGACGCAGCTGATGCAGATCGAACGCCTTCAACCGATCCGTCACCAAAGGAGACGGCGCCGAACACCGAAGACGATGCGCAGAGCGCAGATCGCAAGCAGGCCGGGCTGCTGGAACAACACATCGTCTCCCCCGCCGCGACTACGGAGCGCCTGCAGTCGATCCAGCGCCTAATTGCCGACAGGACCGGCGAGTCGGCGCCCGACTTCGAACGCAACGTGCTTCAATCCATTCCCGTCCAGGCCGGCGGTCTCTATCCGATTTCGGATGTCTGGCACATCGATCAACGACTGGACGATACCCAACACCTCCGCACCCACATCGCGCAGTTCGCTCAGGAGATTGCCGCCGAGGTCGGACTGGACGACGTGGTCGTGACCGATGACGACGGCATCGGCTTTTGTTGCCGGCTCGACCAGCGCCCCCCGGCGGCTCGCGCTGCGGGCGCCGTGCTGGCGCTGCTCCATGCGCTGAGCGCACCACGGCAGCCAACCGGCGGGGCGCAAGCACATATCGGTGCCTCGCACTTGGCGGGCGACCTTGCGGACCTGTTGCTGGGACCAGCCAGTCCTGCATACGGGAGCAGCATCCGCCTCACCGACAGCGCCTTGGTGAAACTGTTTCGCCTCGTACGGCTCGCACGCCGCCTGCTGGAGTCGGAAGCGGACGCGACGGGCGACGATCGCGTGTCCTCCGGACCGTGAGGAGCCACGATGTCAGGTCCTCACCCCCTCAACCAAGCCGTGATCGCACAAGCCCTCCACGATCTGCGCAACGGCCAACTTCGTCGCGCCAAAACGATGGGCTTCGGCGACGAGGACCTGGATGCGCTCAAACATCCCGCGATGGTCAGCGTCCTCGCCAACGCCTCGGTCTCGTGGTGCTCGGTCATCGTCAACCGCGATGTGGTCCGCCGTCTGCTGCATCAGGTCGACGACGTTTCGAGGGAAATCAGCGAAATCGACCGGCTGTTGCGGCTGGGCGCCAGCACCGAACTGGTCAGCAAGTTCTTCGGCCTCACCCACCAGGAGATTGCGCTGCGACGCAGCGTGATCGGGTTGCCGAAACGCAAGGGCAGGCATCCCGTCCTGACGGAGCAACAAGATGCCGATCTGTGGATCGGCTGGTCGGCTGAGGTCAAGGAGCGCGAGACCGCCCTCAACGACGATAAGGGCATGCTGGAGATCGCAGCCGATCTCGCGGAGCAGACCGCGTTGCCCCTGTCGGTGATCTGGAGCGCCATAGGCAAGTGGATCGATGAAGGGCTGGTCTGATCATGAGCGATCCGCGTCGGCCCGACGCTCCTGTCGCGTTGGGCGATCTGCTCGGCGAGACGCTTGACCGGCTGCAAGCCCTACGGCCTTCTGCCGGCTCGCCTGCCGTTCCCGCCGCTCGCCAGACCGATGGGTTCATTTTTAGCGGTAGCCGGCACGACAGCGTGCCGCGCGCGCTGCTGCTCGACAATCGGCTGACGCCGCTGGAACGCAACGCGTGGCAGGTTGTCAGGCTGATGCTGAACGACGACGGCATCACCACCTTTTGCACCTACGATCAGTTCGCCCCGTGGCTGGCGTCGATGCCGCTGACCGCACAGGCGTCCCACGAAACCGTGGCCCGTGCGATGACCATGCTTCGCCTCACACGCTGGATCAGCCTGGTGAGGCGACGGCGTGACCCAGAGACCGGTCGCGTGCAGGGCAACCTGTATGTGCTTCACGACCTGAACTTGACGCCTTATGAGGCCATCCAGCTCGACCCCGACTATCTTGGGCTGGTCGGCCAGTCGTTGACGCACGCGAGCAAGTCCATCCAACGCATCGGCGCGCACGTTCTCGATGAGATGGTCGCCGACCCGCTCCTCGGAAAGCTGCCCACCCGGCTCCACCTCCTCGTTCAACGGCTGACCGAGCAAGGTCGGCGCGCCCCGGCCGATAATCCACAGCCTGTGGACAATGATGATTCCGAAGACGGGGAGACAGCAGGGTTCGGGGAAGGGAAAACGCAGACTTCGGATTCCGAAGCCGGAGACGAACGGACCTTTGCAGCCTCACTTCGGAATCCGAAGACCGGCCGTACTGTACGTAAAAAACAAGATTCCAAAGAACGTACTGTACCGCGCGTGTCCGAACACCTTCGCCTCCCAGACAGGTTCCATGCGCTGAAGGCCGAGCAGCAGGCCGGTGCATTAGCGGCTATGCGGGCGGTCGATCACCACTTGCATCAGGCCATCCTGGACGAATGGGATGCCAGATGCCGTGCCAGCACCGTGCGCAACCCCGCCGGCTACCTATTCGGGATCATCCAGAAGGCCATGCACAATGAGTTCCGTGCCTGGGCAGGTGTGAAAGCGCCGACCTCACCCATCGCGCACGAACGCGACCAGCCCCGCGTCCCGAGCGACCGTGAGACAGCGCTGGCACAACTCGACCGTCTCCAGTCGATCCTGCGCTCGCCATAGCCAACCCGTTGGCAATCCTGGAGCTCGGCACATGGCGGTCCAGCATCCCTTATCGTCTCGGCGCCCGTCCATTGACGTCCATCGCCGTCTATACCCTGGGTATAGTTGCGCACACGACCTTCAGGATCGAATCTCACGTCTTACGCCTGCGGCGTGTCGAGCCTGAGTACCGGCTCACCGCCGCGTATAGCCGCGGAAACAGGCCGTCGTCGCGTTCGCTTTGATCACTGACGGTCTTCCCGCCAACAACGATGCTGCCGGCTCGCTTCAATACCGAGAGTCCGCAGCATGGCCAACACACCAGACACTCCGCAGCTCAACCTCGGGTCGCTGCGCAGCGCGATGTCCCTGACGCTGCACACGCATCATGCGTCGCGCATCTGGCATGGCCGCGCGCCAGCGGAGGGCAAACCCGGCATCGTCGGGCTCAATGGCTTCATCGCCGTCATGAACAAGCTCAAGCGCGGCGCGGAACAGGACGACCCGTACTCCGACTGGTGGATGCTCAGAATCGAGGACAAGCTCAGCGTGACCAAAGAGCGGCTGCAGTCCTTGCGCGAGCAGGTCGACGAGGCGCTCGCCGCTGTACCGCAGGCGCTCACTCTCGGCGAAAACCTCAACGTCCAGCCGGTGAAGCTTCCGCTGTACATCTCGTCGCAGCTGGGTTTCGCCGCCGTCTATCTGCTCGCTGACTACGATGACCTGGCGCGACGCCTGCTGCTTGCGCATCACACCGCCCTGATCGACCGCAGCACGCTGGAGCGCTGGCTCAACGAGGGTGCACACGCGCTCAGAAGCCTCTTTTCGCTGGCCCAGCAGTATCGCTACTCCGGTACCCAGCGCGACGATTTCGCCGCAGGCAACGCAGCGGCACGCGCCGCCGTGGAGAAATTCGGAGAGCTGCCGCAGGACGTGCTGGAGGGCACGCGGCGTTCGCGGTTCGCGCCACCGATCATTCGCCGTTCACCGCTCTCGGCACCCCCCGCCATGCAGAGAGGGGCAGACACAACGCGCATCGATGGCGCCGAAAGCGACGCGTTGTCGGAGACCACGGAGGCGAGCGCGATCGAAGGTCCGAGCGGCCCTGCCGATGACGACGACCCCGACGGCCCGAAGGCGCCCACATCCGAGACGTCCAGCCCTACAGGCGCCGATCGCGCTCCCACCGTCGCGGTGGTTCGGCGACGCCGAGCCTCGGTCCGGCCACCGCCAGCGTCAGCGCCCGACAGTGGCGATACGCCCGCCATGAGCGATGCGCAGATGGATGAGCACCCTGCCAACGGAGCCACCGACGCCGAGGATGCGCCAGCCACGTCCGTAGCCGAAGAGGGCGATCAGGCATGAATCGGCAGCGCCGCTTCGAGCCACTCGAACAGGGTGCCTTCCAGGCCCTGGAACACACAGCCTCCCTAAAAGGCCTTTTGAAGCCTTTTAAAGGTAAGGGGAGTCTGGAGGATTGGGCCAGCCATTGCTTTGCGATGCGCGATGGGTTGATCGCAGTGGCGCAGCGACGTGTCCTGCCGCAGGCGCGCCGCCCCCCCTTCAGCCGGCTCCCCGTTCAACTGGCCCAGCAATCGACTGGCGCAGGGACGACCTTCCTGCGCTGGCGCAACACGGACCGGTCCGCCATGGGCGTGGCGCTGTGGGAGGCGCTCATCGCCGACCCCATGACGCCTGCGTCGCTGATCGATGATCTCCTGGCGATGGAGGAACAGCGCCTCGTGCTGAACATGCAGATCAGCCTGTTGCACAGCATCGCGCACCAGGCCGAGGAATGCGCGGCCAAGCTCGCGTGTGCCCATCTCGCGTGTCAGCGCCGGTCGGGCGATCCCAGCCGGCAGCCCCGGTGACGGCCATGCCGGACGTCGCCCGGTTGAACCGGACGCAGGTCAGCGATTGCCGTCGGGCGCTGCGCCAGATGCGCAGGGACGGGTTGTCGGTGCAGATGTGCGTGACGAGCTCGCCCTACTTCCGGCTGCGCTCCTATCTGCCGCCGGGGCATCCGGACAAGGCGACCGAGATCGGCCTCGAGCCGACGCCCGCCACTTTCATTCCCAGCCTCGTCCTGAACCGGTCGTTTCTCGACCACCACGAACTGCACTGACCGCCCTCAGGGCAGGCCGCTCACCAAGGAGAATCCAATGAGCACGCACTTCAGCGGTGAAGGCAACATCGGCTCCGCGCCCGAGTTCCACGAGTATCCGAACGGCAACGAGGAACCGCGTCGCGTGTTGCGTCTGAACGTGTACTTCGACAACCCCGTGCCCACCAGGGATGGCGGCTACGAGGACCGCGGCGGCTTCTGGCGACCCATCGATTGGTGGCACCGCGATGCGGAGCACTTCGCCACCCTCTTCCAGAAGGGCATGCGCATCGTGGTGCACGGCCGCGAGGAACGCGACGACTGGACCGACGACGACAACAACCCGCGCACGACCTACCGGATCAACGCGCGCAGCGTCGGCATGCTTCCGTACCGGATCGAGACGATGACCCTGACCCGGAAGCAACAGGATCCGGAGCAGCCGGCCGAGCCTGGGGAATCGAAGGAAAGCAAGCGGACCAAGGCCAAGTAACTGCCGCCGTCGAGGGCGGCTGATGCAACCCATCGTCGCCCTGCTTGCGCCAGCCAGGCACCTCCCATGACCGGCCTGCGCCAACGGCGTCCTCGTGCTTACGGATCCTGCGCCAGCGACATCCGAGACGGCGCCCATCGAACGCCTGCGTCAGCGTGCCTCGACGGAATCCGGGCCGCTCCGCGTGCGTCTTCATTGCTGCCGAACCCGACCGGCGCCGACATCGTGCACACGCCACTCCGCGATCCACGGTGCCAATCGGGAACCAGATGCGTGTCTTTCTTTGCGAGAAGCCGTCCCAGGGCAAGGACATCGCGCGGGTGGTCGGCGCCAGGCAACGCGGCACCGGTTGCTACAACGGCCCCGGTGTCGTCGTTACCTGGTGCATCGGTCATCTCGTCGAGGCCGCACCGCCCGAGGCCTACGACTCGCATTACAAGCGCTGGTCCATCGACCAGTTGCCCATCGTTCCGCAGCACTGGCGCATCGAGATCAAAGCCTCGACCGCCGCGCAGTTCAAGGTCGTCAGGGACCTGGTCGGACAGGCCAGCGAACTGATCATCGCCACCGACGCCGACCGCGAGGGGGAAATGATCGCCCGCGAGATCATCGATCTCTGCGGCTATCGCGGCCCCATCCGTCGGCTGTGGCTGTCTGCATTGAACGATGCGTCGATCCGCAAGGCACTCGACGCACTCAAGCCCGGCACCGAAACCGTCACGCTCTATCATGCCGCGCTGGCGCGCTCCCGAGCCGACTGGCTGGTCGGCATGAATCTCAGCCGCCTGTTCACCCTGCTCGGCCGCCGTGCAGGCTATCAGGGCGTCCTGTCGGTCGGCCGCGTGCAGACACCGGCACTGCGCCTCGTGGTCGACCGCGACCGCGAAATCAGTGCGTTCGTCTCGGTGTCCTATTGGGCGATCGAGCTCATCCTCTCGCTCGGCGGACAGTCTTTCACCGCGACATGGCTGCCATCCGACAGCACCACGGACGAGGCAGGCCGATGCCTCGACCAGACCGCCGCGCAACGGGCCGCCGACCGGATGAGTTCGCAGCGCGAAGCACAGGTCGCGTCCGTCGAGACGGAACGCGTCCGGGAGCCGCCGCCGCTTCCCTTCGACCTCGGCACCCTGCAGGAAGTGTGCTCGCGCCAACTCGGCCTCGACGTTCAGGAGACCCTGGACATCGCCCAGGCCCTCTACGAGACGCACAAGGCCACCACTTATCCTCGCTCCGACTGCGGCTACCTGCCGGAGAGCATGCACGCCGAAGTCCCGGCCGTCCTCGACGCACTCGTCGCAACCGATCCCACCGTCCGACCGCTGATCGACCAGCTCGACCGATCCCAGCGCTCGCGCGCGTGGAACGACGCGCAGGTGACGGCACATCACGGCCTCATCCCGACGCTCGAACCCGCGAACCTCGCCGCAATGTCGACGAAGGAGCATGCGGTCTACCGTCTCGTCCGATCGCGCTACCTGGCGCAGTTCCTGCCCCACCATGAGTTCGACCGGACCATCGCCGTCCTGCGCGCCGGCGACCAGACACTGCGTGCGATCGGCAAGCAGGTGGTCGTTCCCGGTTGGCGCGTGGCGCAGGACGCCGGTCACTCCAACGACGCCGATGGCGCGGGCGATGAGGATCCGCGCCGCAGCCAGGTTCTCCCGACACTCTCGCAGGGAACACGCTGCGGGATCGACGACGTCACGCTGAAGGCTCTGAAGACCCTGCCGCCCAAACCGTACACGCAGGGCGAACTGGTCAAGGCGATGAAGAGCGTCGCGAAGTTGGTCACCGATCCGCGCCTTCGGCAAAAGCTGAAGGAGACGACGGGCATCGGCACGGAAGCCACACGGGCCGGCATCATCACCGGCCTGCTCGGACGGGGCTACTTGCTCAAGAAGGGACGGTCGATCCGTGCTTCCGATGCCGCGTTCGCGCTCATCGACGCCGTTCCGCCCGCCATCGCCGATCCCGGCACGACCGCCGTGTGGGAACAGGCGCTGGACATGATCGCGGCCGGGCAACTGACGCTCGATCGCTTCATCGAGCAGCAGTCGGCGTGGGTCACTCGCCTCGTCGACCAATATCGTGGCGCGAACCTCAGTGTCCGAGGCGTGGAGGGGCCGCAGTGCCCCACCTGTGGTGCTGCCACCGGGAAGCGCGCCGGCAAGAGGGGCTCGTTCTGGTCCTGCAGCCGCTATCCAGATTGTAAGGGTACGGTTGCGATCGAAGGCCAACGGCGTTCCCGCCGAAAACCGTCCTGACGCACACCTCATCCGTCGCGACCGTGTCTACCAGCGGTCGTGCGTTTCGCCCCGAGCGGGGCGACCCCAGCATGTCCTCGTCTTCTGCAACGACATGTGCCTTGCCGCCGGGCCACCCGGAGGGCGGGTCGAAGGCGCTTTGATCCCAGGCCGTCGCCTGTTGATCTGCTTGCTCGACGTGCGATCCGAGGGGCTTCCTGACGCCTTGCCCGCGAGGCGCGAGGAAGCCCTTCGGGCTTCACGGTGTTCCGAGCCGGTGCCCGGCGGCGAAACAACGGGCTCCTTTTGTGCGCGGATGCGTGCCGAAGGATTTCGGCCCCAGCCACGACATGGGCCGAGTGCGAATGCTGCGACAGCGGGCGGCTTCACCGACGGCCATGCGCTGTACCAGCCCACGGGTGGTCTCGTTCTCCCCCGCTGGAGGCCCAGCCTCCAGCGCCCTGTTCCTCTCCTTCCTCGGCTTTCGCGCCGCCGGTCCACCGATCGCCGGCCCCGGGCGCCTGCGCCCCCAACAGATCTGGAGATGACGCAATGAACGAACCCACTCTGCAATACGGCAGCGTGTGCAGCGGGATCGAAGCCGTGACCCTCGCCTGGAAGCCGCTTGGCTGGCACCCGGCCTGGTTCTCGGAAGTCGACCCGTTTCCGAACGCCGTCCTCGCCCACCGCTATCCGGACGTGCCCAACCTCGGCGACATGACCCTGATCGCCGGCCGTGTCCGTGCCGGCGACGTGCTGGCCCCCGACATCCTCGTCGGCGGCACGCCCTGCCAGGCCTTCAGCGTCGCCGGAGCCCGCCAGGGGCTTTCCGACCCCCGCGGCGTCCTGACCCTCAAGTTTACGGAGCTCGCCGATGCCATCGATCTCACCCGCCAAGAGCAAGATCAGGAACCGTCGGTCGTCGTCTGGGAGAACGTCCCCGGCGTACTGTCGGACAAGTCCAACGCCTTCGGATGCCTTCTGGGCGCGCTGGCCGGAGAAGGCAGCGCGCTGGAACCGCCAGGGCCGCGGTGGACGAACGTGGGTAGTGTGTTTGGACCCCGCCGCAGCATCGCGTGGCGGATTGTCGACGCACAACATTACGGAGTCGCCCAACGACGCCGTCGCGTGTTTCTTGTGGCAAGTTGTCGAACTCGCTTCAATCCCGCCGAGGTACTTTTTGAGCCCTATCGCCTGCACGGGAATCCTGCGCCGGGCACGGAAGCGGCACAAGCGGCTGCCGCCCCTGTTGGAGAAGACGTTGATCGCCCAGGCCGCTTCTTCGGCGGACTGAACCGGCCGTATCGGCAGACCACGGTGACGGTCTGCTTCGGCGGCGGCACCACAAGCGGAGCGATCGACACAGCCCCGTGCCTGACGGCACGCGGACACAAGTGCGACTTCGACATCGAGACGTTTGCCGTGCAGTCGTGCACCGGGCAGGTCAGCCACGCGCTCAACACCGCCAATGGCGGCAAAGGCTGTAGCGAGGACGGCTCGGGACGCGGCGTTCCGACCATCGCGCATCGTGTCCTTTCACCTGCACCTATGGCGTTCGCCCAAAACAGCCGCGGTGAGGTCAGACTGGAATCGGGCCATGGTCACATCGCCGGCACGCTGTGCGCCGGCGGCAAACCGGCTTATGGCCTTCCGGCGATCGTCTCCCCCGCAAGCGACGCGGAAGCGACGCCGGACGCCCAGCCCCACGGCATCCCGACGCACGATGCTCGCGACCAGCAAGACGGCAACGGGCATCCCATCATCGCGTTCACCGCCACGGACTATGGCGCGGATGCGCACGAGGGGATCGCACCCACCCTGCGGGCTGGCAACCACACCGCGAGCCACACGAACGGCGGCGTCGTGCCAGCGATCGCATTCGACGCCGGCGATCCACTGTTCGACGCGGCGGGAATGACGCGCTCGGTCGCCCTGCGCGGTCGCGACGGTGGCACGGCCGCCGAACTCGGCGATGAGATCGGCCATGCGCTGCGTGCCAGCAGCGGTGGGAGCGACAAGGCGCACGTGCTGCTCCCCTCCATCGAGGCCGAGTACGTGGGCCGGCTGCTCACCCCGGAAGAAAGTGGATGGTCGGAATGGTCGGAATGGTCGGGGTGGCGGGTGCGACGTCTCCTGCCGGTGGAGTGCGAGCGCCTGCAGGGGATCCCCGACGACTTCACACTGGTGCCCTATCGCGGCAAACCGGCTGCGGACGCGCCGCGCTACAAGGCGATAGGCAACTCCATGGCCGTCCCCTGCGTCGCCTGGCTCGGCAGGCGGTTGGCGCACGCGCTGCGGCCCGAGCCGAGACCGGTCGTCACAGGGCGGAGCAGGACGGGCACGGCACATCGCAATCGGCGGTCATCCGCGAGCCGCGCGTCGACGCCCACGCCCGCCCGGAATGCCAGAGTCGGCTCCCCCCGAGGTGCGTCTTCGACGTCCGTGCGGCGCCGCGGACACTGACGTCACAGGCGATCACGCCCGGCACACGTCATCACGGGGACTGGCCTCTGCGGATTGTCGCAGGACGGCGCAACGTCCCGGTCAGATAGTCCATGGCATGCGCTGCTGACGACGTCAGCACCATGCCAATCCGCTTCGCATCATCCCGCGGATGCGCACCCTCGTGGTGCCGATGCACCGTCCTTCCACACCCCGCAGCGGCCGCCCTGGCCACCAAGGAGCATTCCATGATCCAGCCAATCCCGTCCGGGGCGCTGGCCCTGATTTTGCGCGAAGAGGCGCATTTCGCGCAGGCGCAACAGGCATTCTTCGAAACCTGGACGCGTGGTGTCCGGATCGCCGGCCACACCTGGTTCGGCGACGGCACCAAGGAAGGGCTGCAGCGTGCCACGAGCAAGTGGGACCTGCAGCCGAACCTGTTGTCGCTCTCGGACGCGCTCGGCGTCCTGAGCGGCGGCGAGCGTTTGTTCCTCTCTGCAATGACGAGCTTCTACAACAGCCGCGAGGGAGGCGCGATGCTCAAACGCTGCGGCTTCGAGGGTCTCGCTGATCTTGGCCGCCTCGATCTGCAGCGCCGCCAGGTCATCGCCGACCTGATCCTTCACTACGACGGCTGGTGAGCCGACCTCGACTGACCACTGCCTTTCCTTTCAACCCCACGAGGGACATGTGTCCCGCTCGGGGCCATGTCCCTCCATTTTTTCACAGAAGCGAACATGACCCGACCAGCCTCCATGGCCGTTGTTCTTGAGGGCGGCCTCGTACAGTCCCTCGTGCTCCAGGACTGGCCCACTCACATCCCATTGCCGCGCATTCCCGTTCACAGCGCGATGTAATTCGTCACCACTTCACATCCACCCGCCGGGGTTCGATCCCCAGCAGGGGATCGGCTCGGCCATTCTCTGCTGGAGAATTCCCATGTCATCAATCGGCAATCCCTTCATCCGTGGCTTTCAGTTCCCGCGCGTCGTCCGCACCTTGTTCATCACCTACGAGGACGATTGCCCGCCGGTCTGGCGGCCGCTGCATCCCAGTCAGGCGCATCTTCCCGACAAGGACGTCGAGCGCTTTCCGTGCAGCATCGCCAAGGACTTCGCGATCATCAACGAAGGCCAGGAGGTCCCCGAGCAACTGGATGCGCAATGCGAAACCACAGGCATCGTGCGCGCGGTGGTCTACGCCATCACCGCGAACGATTTCGATGGTCGGCCGGTGCACGTGGCCGATACCTACTCCGAGGAAGCCGCGCAGGACGTGGTACGTCGTCTGACGTTCGACACCGGCTTCTACAGCCGTTGCTTCGAGATCAGTTCGGCGCACATCACCGAGGAGGCCCGCCGTTATCTCGCCGAACTTGCCGACATCGCCACGCCGCCCGGTTTCCTGTTCAGCGCCTTCCCCATCCCGAACAGCCCAGCGGTCGGCGTCAAGCTGATCTCCACACCTTGGACGGACAGCCATCTGAAAGACATGGACGAGATCACCGCCGAGCAACTGCGGCAGGAACACCGGGACAAGGGCATGCCTGACTCCCTCGCGAACGCTCTGCACCTGGCCGGCCTGGCCGATATCCGCATCCTCATCTTCGACGCCGATGCTCCGGCATTGGAAGGACTACCGCTGTACGACTGGTAGCCCGGCTCCCTGACCCTTCCTACCGCCCCTCGACAGAGGGGCTTTTTTTGGGTTCATCGCCCAACTCCGGGGAAGGCGGCACGGATCTTGAGGAAGAAGTAGGCGTCATCGCGGTAGCCGTAGGCAATGCGCTTGATGACCTTGATCTTGTTGTTAATGCCTTCGAGCAAGCCGGTGTGCATGGGCCAGCGCACCCGGCTGAGGATGCCGCGCCAATAAGGTCGCAGGCACTTGGCGAAGTGCATCAGGGCCGGGATCGCACTCTCCCGGGCATGCCGTAGCCACTGCTTCCAGGCGCGGCGCCAGGCCCAGGCGCTCGGTGCATTCCACAGCGCCTTGAGTTGTTCCTTCATCATGTAGACCGTCATCAGCGACTGGTTGGCCTCCAGCACTTCGCTCAGCCGGATCTGTTCGGGCTCGGCCAGGTTCGCCGGGTTGCGCAGCAGCAGCCAGTGGGCGCGTTTGACGACCTTGCGCGCCGGCTTGTCGTGGCGCAGCTGGTTGGCCGCATCCACCCGTACCCGGCCGATCACTTCGCGGCCGTATTTGGCGATGACATGGAACAGGTCGTAGACCACCCGGG
>NZ_JAIWPU010000066.1 GCF_021191705.1 Proluteimonas flavola | reverse complement strand
GCATTCGCGGCGGCCGCGGGGCGATCCGCCGCGTGCTCTACATGGCGTGCTGGTCGGTGATCCGCATGCAGCCCGAATTCAAGGCCCGGTACGACCGGCTGCGCGGCCAAGGCAAGTGCGCCAAGCTCGCCGTGACCGCGTGCATGCGCGTACTGCTGGTCAGGCTCAACGCCATGGCGCGCGACAGGACTGAATGGATCACGCTGCCCGCGTAGAAGACAGTTGCTCCCACAGGACTCCCACAGGGCTGTCGTTTGCCGATCCCTGGCGCCCGGCATGCCTCGGTGGCGAACGTGGGATAGACACCGCTCGGTTAAGCTGACGGCATGCAACGGCTGACGCACTGGATCGATGGCGCTGCGCGCGCACCCGGCCGGGACCACTGGCTGCCGGTGCATGAGCCGGCAACGGGCCGCGTCTATGCCGAAGTCGCCGCCGGCAATGCCGCCGATATCGAAGCCGCGATCACCGCCGCCGCCCGCGCTGCGCCCGCATGGGCTGCGCTGCCCAACAGCGCACGCTCGGCCTGGCTGGAAACGCTCGCCGCGGCGCTCGAAGCCCGGATCGACGATTTCGCCCATGCCGAGGCCCGCGATGGCGGCAAGCCGTTCGCGCTCGCGCGCGATGCCGAGATGCCGCGCGCGGTCGCCAACCTGCGCTTCTTCGCACATGCCGCCACGCAGTTCGCCAGCGAATCGCATCATGGCGAAGCCGGCCTGCACTACACGCTGCGCCCGCCGCTGGGCGTGGTCGCGGCGATCTCGCCGTGGAACCTGCCGCTGTATCTGTTTACCTGGAAGATCGCGCCCGCGCTCGCGGCCGGCAATACGGTCGTCGCCAAACCGTCGGAGATCACGCCGGCCAGCGCGTCGCTGCTCGCGACGCTGTCGGGCGAGATCGGACTGCCGCCGGGCGTGCTCAATGTCGTGCACGGCATCGGCGCCGATGTCGGCGATGCGCTGATCGACGATCCGCGCGTGCGTGCGGTGTCGTTCACCGGCAGCACCGCGGTGGGCCGTCGGATCGGCGCACGTACCGGCGCGCAACTGAAGAAGGCCTCGCTGGAACTCGGCGGCAAGAACGCGACGCTGGTGTTCGCCGACAGCGACTGGGAATCGCAGCTTCCCACGCTGCTGCGCTCGGCCTTCCAGAACGCCGGGCAGATCTGCCTGTGCGGCGCGCGGATCCTCGTCGAGCGCGGCATCTACGCATCCTTCCGCGAACGCTTCGTCGCCGAGGCGCTCGCGCTGCGGGTCGGCGATCCGATGGATCCCGACACGCGCATGGGCCCGCTGGTCTCGCAGGCGCACCACGACAAGGTGCTCGCCGCGATCGCGCGCGCCCGCGATGAAGGTGGCCGCGTCTTGTGCGGTGGCCACGCGCTGGAGCGGCCGGGCTGGTTCATCGCCCCGACCGTCATCGACGGCCTCGGTCCTGACTGCGCGACCAACCGGGAAGAAATTTTCGGGCCGGTGGTCACGCTGCAGTCCTTCGAAGACGACGCGCACGCGCTCGCACTGGCGAACGCCGGCGACTACGGCCTCGCGGCCGCCATCTGGACACGCGACCTGACCCGCGCGCACCGCCTCGCTGCGGCGCTGCACGTGGGCATGGTCTGGATCAACACCTGGCTGATGCGCGACCTGCGCACCCCCTTCGGCGGCACCGGCGCATCCGGCCTCGGCCGCGAGGGCGGCATGGAAGCGATGCGCTTCTTCACCGAGCCGAAGAACGTCGGCCTGTCTCTGGGATAATCGCGCGATGACCGATATCGAATCCTTGCTGCAACGCAACCGCGACTGGGCCGAGCGCGTCCGCCGCGACGACCCGGATTTCTTCCACCGCCTCGAAAACCAGCAGACCCCGAAGTACCTGTGGATCGGCTGCTCCGACTCGCGCGTGCCGGCCAACCAGATCCTCGGGCTCGACCCGGGCGAGGTCTTCGTCCACCGCAACATCGCCAACGTGCTGTCGCATGGCGACCTCAACGCGCTGTCGGTGATCCAGTTCGCCGTCGACGTGCTCAAGGTGGAACACATCCTGCTGGTCGGCCATTACGGCTGCGGCGGCGTGCACGCGGCGCTGACCGGCGCGCGCGTCGGCCTCGTCGACAACTGGCTGCGCCACGTCGGCGACATCGCGTACAAGCACGCCGACCTGCTGGCCTCGGTCGACGATATCGGCCTGCGCCATGCGCGGCTGTGCGAACTCAATGCGGTCGAACAGGCGCTCAACATCTGCAAGACCACCGTGGTCCGCGATGCCTGGGCGCGTGGACAGCCGCTCGCCGTACACGGCTGGGTCTATGCGCTGGGCGACGGCCAGGTGCGCGAGCTGGGCATGAACGCCGCCTCGTACGAGGAGATCGGTCCGGCGTACGCGACCGCGGTCGCCGACATCGCACGCGTCGCGGCCCAGGGCCGGCGGGATGCCTGACGCCATCGAGGCCAGCGCGGCGCCGCGGCCGGTCGGCCGCTATCCGCATGCGCGCCGCGCCGGCGGATTGCTGTTCCTGTCGGGCATCGGTCCGCGCGATCCGGCGACCGATTCGGTGCCGGGCAACGTGCTGGATGCCGAAGGCCATGTGGTCGCCCACGACATCGCCGCGCAGACCCACGCGGTGTTCGCCAACGTGCGCGCGGTGCTCGACGCTAGCGGCGCACGCTGGGAGGATCTCGTCGACGTGACCGTGTATCTCACCGACATGGCCGGCGATTTCGCCGGCTACAACGCGGTCTGGGCCGAGTATTTCCCGGACCCCGCCACCGCGCCCTGCCGCACGACGCTGGGCATAGACGCGCTGCCGACGCCGATCGCGATCGAGATCAAATGCATCGCGACCGCAGGTCGCGAACCGATGCCCCTCGCCCGCACCGCGGGAGAGGGGGGGGCCGTCGGCGGAGCCGACGGTGGGGTGAGGGAAAGGCGCGCCGATCCACCATCCAACACGCAGGACTGAAACCATGCTCCCCGGACCGCTGAACATCCAGACGTGGATCGACGAACACCGTCATCTGCTCAAGCCGCCGGTCGGCAACAAGTGCATCTTTGATGGCGACTTCATCGTCATGGTCGTCGGCGGCCCGAACGCGCGCACCGACTACCACTGGGAGGAAGGCCCGGAGTGGTTCCACCAGCTCGAAGGCGAGATGGTGCTGCGCATCCAGGAGGACGGCCGCCCGCGCGACATTCCGATCCGCGCCGGCGAGACCTTCCTGCTGCCGCCGAAGGTACCGCATTCGCCGCAGCGCGGCCCCGGTTCGATCGGCCTGGTCATCGAACGCAAGCGCCTGCCGCACGAGCAGGACGGCCTGCTGTGGTTCTGTGAACGCTGCAACCACAAACTGTTCGAGCAGTACTTCCACCTGCATGACATCGAACAGGACTTCCCACCGGTGTTCGATCGGTTCTATGGCTCGATCGAGCACCGCACCTGCGAGGCCTGCGGGCATCTGAATCCGCGTCCCGTCCGCTACGACCCCGATCCGGACACGCTGGCGGACATCACCTGAAGACGCTCGCGAGACGGGCCATTCCAGTTTCCGATCGCCAGCAACGGTCGACGCGGGAACGCGCGCGCATGGATCCGGCCCCAGGGCGCCCGGCACGCACCGGTCCGCACCGCTGGGTTACCCTTCCGCAATGAGTGCATCCCGCCTCCACGCACGGCTCGACGCCCGCCTCGATCGCATCACGGCCCTGTGCCGCAGGTACGACGTCCGCCGCCTGGACCTGTTCGGTTCCGTCGCCGCAGGTCGCGACCATGACGCCAGCGACTACGATTTTCTGGTGGAGTTCGGGCCGATGCAGCCAGGTGGCTACGCCGACACCTATTTCGGGCTGCTGGAAGGCCTGCAGGAGATTCTGGAGGCGCCCGTGGAACTCGTCGTGGAGCACGCCATCCGCAACCCGTACTTCCATCGGGCCGTGAACACGCAGCGGGAGCCGCTGTATGCGGCTTGAGACCGCCAAGTATCTGTACGACGTACAGAGTGCCGCCGACCGGCTGGCCGACTTCGTGGACGGCCGCGACTGGGACCATTACCTGCACAACGCGATGTTGCGCGCCGCGGTCGAACGCCAGTTCGAGATCATCGGAGAAGCCTTGAGCCAGCTCGGCCGGCGCGATCCGGATCTGCTCGCGCGCATCGATGATCATCGACGCATCATTGCGTTCCGCAACATCCTGATCCACGGCTACGCGAACGTGGACGATGCGCTGGTCTGGGACATCGTCCAGAGCCGGCTCGGTCCTCTGCGCAGGCAGATCGATGCCCTGCTGCACGGCATGGGCTGACGCAGGCATGGAACCCGACACGCGCCGCATGTCCGGATACCTGTTGCCATGCTGAAGATCGACATCCACGCCCATTACCTGCCGCGCGACTGGCCGGATCTGGCATCGAAGTACGGCGAGGCACGGTTCCCGGTCATCCACCACACCGCCGACGGCCGCCACCGCATCTACAAGGACGGGCGGTTCTTCCGCGAGATCTGGTCCAAGACCTGGGACGCGCGCGAGCGCATCGACGACTACGCGCGTTTCGGCGTGCAGGTCCAGGTCATCAGCACGGTGCCGGTGATGTTCAGTTACTGGGCCAAGCCTGCGCACGCGCTGGAACTGCACCAGTCGCTCAACGACCACATGGCCGCGACCGTCGCCGCGCATCCGCGCCACTACGCCGGCATCGGCACGGTGCCGATGCAGTCGCCGCGGCTGGCGATCCAGGAACTGGAGCGCTGCGTGGATCAACTGGGCCTGCAGGGCGTGCAGATCGGCAGCCACATCGGCGACTGGAACCTCGACGCACCGGAACTGTTCCCGTTCTTCGAGGCCGCGGCCGATCTGGGCGCGGCGATCCTCGTGCATCCCTGGGACATGATGGGCAGCGAGTCGATGCCCAAGTACTGGCTGCCGTGGCTGGTCGGCATGCCGGCCGAACAGTCGCGCGCGGCCTGCTGCCTGGTGTTCGGCGGCGTGCTGCAGCGGCTGCCGAAGCTCAAGATCTGCATGGCGCATGGCGGCGGCAGTTTTCCGTACACGATCGGCCGCATCGAGCACGGCTTCAACATGCGGCCCGATCTCGTCGCCACCGACAATCCGCACAACCCGCGCGGTTATCTGAAACAGTTGTATTTCGATTCCTGGGTCGCCGATCCGCGGGCGCTGCAGTACCTGCTCGACACCTGCGGCGCGGACCGCGTGATGCTCGGCACCGACTACCCGTTCCCGCTCGGCGAACAGGTGCCCGGCGCCGGGATCGAGGAGATTCCGCTCGACGAGGTATCGCGGGCGCGTCTGTACCACGGCACCGCGCTCGAATGGCTGGGCCTGTCGCCCGGCCGGTTCGCGTGATCGCGACGCACTCTCCCCCTTTTCCCGCGTCGTGCATCAGCGCGACCATCGACCGAATCCATGTCATGACCGATCCGCACATCCTGTTCTCCGACGACTACGCCGCATCCGCCGATGCCGCCGATCCCCTGCAGCGCTTCCGCGCGCAGTTCCATCTGCCGCGCTTCGGCGATGTGGAACAGGCCTATTTCGTCGGCAATTCGCTGGGCCTGCAGCCGCGCGGCGCGCGTGCGCAGGTCGAGGACGTGCTCGACAAATGGGCGATGGAGGCGGTCGAAGGCCACTTCCGCGGCAATTCGCAATGGATGACCTACCACGGCCTGGTCGGCGCGCAGCTGGCCGAGATCGTCGGCGCGCAGCCGGAGGAAGTGGTCGCGATGAACTCGCTGACCGCGAACCTGCATTTCCTGATGGTCGGTTTCTATCGCCCGACCGCCGAGCGGCCGGCGATCCTGATGGAGGCCGGCGCGTTTCCGTCGGACCGCTATGCGCTCCAATCGCAGGTGCGCTTCCACGGCTTCGATCCCGACACCGATCTGATCGAAGTGCAGCCCGGCGCCGACGGGCTGTTCGGCATGGATGCGATCGCCGCAGCGATCGAAGAGCACGGCCATCGCCTCGCGCTGGTGCTGTGGCCGGGCGTGCAGTACCGCACCGGCGAAGCCTTCGATCTCGTGGAAATCGTGCGCCTCGGCCATGCCGCCGGCGCAGTCGTCGGTTTCGATCTCGCGCATGCGGCCGGCAACCTGCCCCTGCAACTGCACGACAGCAATGCCGACTTCGCCGTGTGGTGCCATTACAAATACCTCAACAGCGGTCCGGGCGCAGTCGCCGGCGCGTTCGTGCACGCGCGTCATGCGCAGTCCGAGCGCCCGCGCTTCGCCGGCTGGTGGGGCCACGACGCGGCAACGCGTTTCCGCATGGGCCCCGACTTCCAGCCCACGCCCGGCGCAGAGGGCTGGCAGCTCAGCAATCCGCCGATCCTCGGCCTCGCGCCGCTGCGCGCCTCGCTCGATCTCTTCACCGAAGCCGGCATGCCGGCGCTGCGGGCGAAGTCGGAAACCTTGACCGGTTATCTGGACACGCTGATCCGCAGCCAGCTCGACGACGTGCTCGACATCGCCACGCCAGCCGATCCCGCCCGTCGCGGCGCTCAGCTGTCCCTGCGCGTACGCGGCGGTCGCGAGCAGGGCCGCGCGTTGTTCGAATACCTGGCAGGCAACGGCGTGCTCGGCGACTGGCGCGAGCCCGACGTCATCCGCATCTCGCCCGCGCCGCTCTACAACAGCCACGCCGACGTGCTGCGTTTCGTGCGCACCGTGGCCCGGTGGCGCGACGCGTGACGGCACCCGCACGCCATCTGACGATCATCGGCGCGGGCCTGGCCGGCGCCCTGCTCGGCATCCTGCTGCGGCGTCGCGGCTGGGACGTGGCTCTGTACGAGAAGCGCGGCGACCCGCGCGTGCAGGGCTACGGCGGCGGCCGGTCGATCAATCTGGCGCTGGCCGAGCGTGGCCGGCATGCGCTGCGCGCCGCCGATGCCGACGAGGCGGTGATGCACCACGCGATCATGATGCGCGGCCGCATGGTCCACGTCGGCGACACCGAACCGGTGCTGCAGCGCTACGGCCGCGACGACAGTGAGGTGATCTGGTCGGTGCATCGCGGCGATCTCAACATCGTGCTGCTGGATCTGGCGGAAGCTGCCGGGGCACGGCTGCATTTCGATGCGGGGCTGGACGGCGTGAACTTCGAATCGCGGCGCGCGGTCTTCCGCGATCCGCGCGACGGCAGCACGCGCGAAGTCCCGTTCGAGGCGCTGGTCGGCGCCGACGGGGCGGGCTCTGCACTGCGCGGCGCGATGCACCGCGTGCGCGATCTCGGCCAGCGCAGCGATTTCCTCGACCACGGCTACAAGGAACTCGAGATTCCGCCGACCGCCGACGGCGGCTTCCGGATCGAGCCCAATGCGCTGCACATCTGGCCGCGCGGGCATTACATGTGCATCGCACTGCCCAACGACGAGAAGACCTTCACCGTCACCCTGTTCCTGCCGCACCACGCCGGCACGGACGGCGGGCCTGCGTTCGATCAGCTGGGCGATGTCGATACCGCACGCGCGTTCTTCGAACGCGATTTTCCGTCCGCGCTGGCGCTGATTCCGGAGTTCGACCGCGACTGGATCGCGAATCCGGTCAGCCAGTTGGCCACGCTGTATCTCGACCGCTGGCATCTCGACGGCCGCGCAGTGCTGCTGGGCGACGCCGCGCACGCGATGGTGCCGTTCCACGGCCAGGGCATGAACTGCGCGTTCGAGGACTGCGTGGCGCTGGCCCGGCAGTTGGATGCGCACGATGATCTGGCAGCCGCGTTCGCCGCCTTCGAGGCCGAGCGCAAGCCCGACGCCGCCGCGATCCAGCGCATGGCGCTCGACAACTATCTGGAGATGCGCGACCGCGTCGACGATGCCGACTATCTGCTCCAGCGCGAACTGGAACTCGCGCTGCAGGACCGCCACCCCGGCCGCTTCGTGCCGCACTACGCGATGGTCACCTTCATGCGCATCCCCTACTCGCTGGCGATGACGCGCACCGACCTGCAGCGCGGCATCCTCGAACGCGCGACTGCGGGACATGCCTCGCTGTCGACGCTGGACTGGCGTGCGATCGACGCCGAGGTGCGCGAGCTGCTGACGCCGCTGGAGGACGTGCCGGCGTGAGCGACTGCTTTCTCTTCTACGGTTTTCCTGATGAGTATCGTGTCTCAGCTGAAGAATTTCAGATCGTCATTCCCGCGGCTCTCAACAAACGAATGTCTGGTCAAGCGGGGATGACGATGGAAAACTGACGCCCAACTGAGACACGACGCTCATCAGGACGATTTTTTTCTACGATCGCGCCGCGACGAGGCTGCCGCGCCCGGCCGGAATGATGCCGTCGCAACGGCTTGCAGAAACGAGGCGCCAGCAGCACCGCTTATGAACGACAGTTTTCTCTTCTACGATCTCGAAACCTTCGGCGCCGACCCGCGCCGCACGCGCATCGCCCAGTTCGCCGCGATCCGCACCGACACCGATCTCAACGAGATCGATGCGCCGATCGACTTCTTCGTCCGGCCTGCCGACGACCTGCTGCCCTCGCCCGTCGCCACCCTGATCACCGGCATCACGCCGCAGCATGCGCTGGCGACCGGGATGCCCGAGGCCGACGCGTTCGCGCGCATCAACGAGGAAATGGCACGGCCGAAGACCTGCACGCTGGGCTACAACTCGCTGCGCTTCGACGACGAGTTCGTGCGCTTCGGCCTGTACCGCAATTTCCACGATCCCTACGAGCGTGAATGGCGCAGCGGCAATTCGCGCTGGGACCTGCTCGACGTGATGCGGCTGTGGCATGCGCTGCGCCCCGAAGGACTGGTGTGGCCGACGCGCGAGGACGGCGCGACCTCGTTCAAGCTCGAACATCTGGCCGTCGCCAACGACGTACGGACCGGCGATGCGCACGAGGCGCTGTCGGACGTGCGCGCCCTGATCGGACTGGCGCGGCTGTTCCGCAATGCGCAGCCGCGGCTGTGGGATTACGCGGCCAAGCTGCGCGACAAGCGCCACGCGGCTTCGATGCTCGACACCATCGCGATGACGCCGGTGCTGCACGTCTCGCAGCGCTACCCGGCCGCGCGCCTGTGCGCAGCCCCGGTGCTGCCGATCGTGCGCCACCCGCGCATCGACAGCCGCGTCGTGGTGTTCGACCTCGACGGCGATCCGGACTGGCTGCTCGATCTCGATGCCGAGGCCATCGCTGCGCGCGTGTTCGTGCGCCGCGAGGACCTGCCCGAAGGGGTGGCGCGGATTCCGCTCAAGGAAGTGCACAGCAACCGCTGCCCGGCGCTGGTGGCCTGGAGTCATCTGCGGGATTCGGATTTCGAGCGGCTGTCGATCGATCCGGCCGACATCGAGCGGCGTGCAGCCCGGCTTCGCGGCGCGGGCCCGGCGCTGGCCGAGAAGATCCGCCAGGTGTTCGCCGTCGAGCGCGAGTTCGCGCCGTCCGATCCCGATGGCGCGCTCTACGACGGCTTTGTCGGCGACGGCGACAAGCGGCGCATGGCCCAGGTCCGCGCGACGCCGCCGACGCTGCTGGGCGCACGCGACTTCGGCTTCGAGGATCCGCGCCTCGACGCCTTGCTGCTGCGCTACCGCGCGCGCAACTGGCCCGACACGCTCAGCCCCGAGGAACAGTTGCGCTGGGACGACTACCGGCGCACCCGGCTGGCGCCCGGCACGACCCAGGCCGAGCAGGATTTCGCCACCTACTTCACGCAGATCGATGCGCTGCGCGCCGAAGATCCCGACGACGCGCGGCGCCTGCCACTGCTCGACGCCCTTGCCGACTGGGGCCAGAGCCTGCAGACGCGGCTGCATCCATCCCCCACGCTGCCCATCACGTCCGCATGACCACCTACTTCAGCGACAAGAGCTTCAAGTTCCTGCACGCGCTCGCGCGCCACAACGAAAAGCCCTGGTTCGAGGCCCACCGCAAGGACTACGAGGCGCATGTGCGCCAGCCGTTCCTGCGACTGATCGGCGATCTTCAGCCGGACATCGCCGCGGTCAGCCCGCATTTCCGCGCCGACACGCGCACCGTCGGCGGCTCGCTGTTCCGCATCCATCGCGACGCGCGCTTCTCCAACGACAAATCGCCGTACAAGACCTGGCAGGGCGCGCGCCTGTTCCATGAGCGCCGCCGCGAGACCCCGGCGCCGTCGTTCTACGTGCATCTGCAGCCCGGCGGCAGCTTCGTCGGCGCCGGCCTGTGGCACCCCGAATCGGACACCCAGCGGAAAGTCCGGCAGTTCATCGTCGACAACCCCGAAAGCTGGAAGGCCGCCGCGCACGCGACCAAGCTGCGCAGGACGTTCGAGTTCGAGACCAGCGAGATGCTGGTCCGCCCGCCGCGCGGCTTCGATCCGCAGTTCGAGTTCATCGACGACCTCAAGCACCGCAACTGGGTGTTCTGGCGCACGCTCGACGACGCCGCGATGACCGGCCCGAAGCTGCGGCAGACGATCGCCGCCGATCTGCTCACGCTGGCCCCGTTCGTCGACTACCTGTGCGCGTCGCTGGATCTGGAGTTCTGACTCACAGCCGCGGCGGCGGACTCCACTAACCGCGCACCGACTTCGGGAACAGCACCACGCCGGGCAGGTTCTCGAAATGCGAGTCGCAGGTCAGCAGATCCACTCCCACGCACCGTGCGGTCGCATAGACGATGGCGTCGGCGGTCGCCAGTCTGTACTCGCGGTGCAGGTCCGCGGCGAGCAGGGCGATCGTGGTGTCGAGAGGCACGACCGCGCACTGCTGTGTGTAGGCGATTACCTGATCGGCCTGATCCTCACCGACTTCGCGCGTCAGCCACTTCGACAGTTCGAGTTGCACGATCGTCGGCACGACGCATTCGGGCGCGTCCGGGAGGTGCCTGGCGAGCATCTTGCCGAGCGCGCTGCCGACCAGCCATTCGATCCAGGCCGAGGTGTCGACCACGCGCCGCGGCGCCGCCATCAGTAGCGATCCTTCCGGTCGCGATAGCCGTCCTTGCGCGCACCCTTGGCAATGCCGGCCAGTTGCTCACGTTCGGGAACCGGGATCACCAGAACCCCCACGCCCTTCGGTATGAACGCGAACTTCTGCCCGGCCTTCCAGTGCTGCTCTTCGCGCACGGCCTTGGGAACGGAGATCTGGAACTTGCTGGAGAGTGTGGCGGTAGCGCCCATTTCACATCTTCCCGATATCGATCGAGGATTCGTAAGAATACGCCGTTGCACATGGCGAGGCCATCCCGGGCCCTCGCCGCTGGCGGCGTGACGGGAACCTGGCGACCACTCCTCACCGCCTCCGACCGCCGGTCACGTTTCGCACCCCCGACGTGAACCGGCCTGCGATGTTGCCCCCTCGACCACACCGAGGTGCGCCATGTCCCGCCCCAGTCCGAATCTCGCCAGTGGCCTGATCGATCTCTTCCTCGCCCCGGCTTCGCTGTTCGAAACGCTGCCCACGCGCCGCTTCTGGGGCTGGGGCGCGTTCCTGCTGACCGCCGCGGTCACGGTGGTGGCGATGCTGGTCTTCATCGGCCCGATGTCGCCCGAGTGGATCGTCGAGCAGCAGGTCCTGCAGATGGGCGAGCGGATGTCCGACACCGAACTGGCGCAGGTCCGCCCGCAGCTGCTGGCGATGGCGCCGCACACCCCTTTGATCAGCGCGATCGGCGGCGTCTTCATGACCGCCCTGCTGGTCGTGCTGCTCGGCTCGGTCTACATGCTGCTCGAACGCGTGGCGACGCGCGGCCCCCGGCACGGCTGGGGCCAATGGCTGCGGCTCACGGTCTGGACCCAACTGCCGCAGGTGCTCTACGCGCTCGGCCTGATCGCACTCGCCCTGATCGCATCGACGCCGGACCAGCCGCTGTCGCAACTCGGCTACGCCTCGCTCAACGGCCTCGTGCTCGACCTGCCGCCGGGCCATCGCTGGTTCAACTGGGCATCGAACCTGGGCCTGTTCCAGCTGTGGTCGATCGGGCTGGCGGCAGTGGGGTTCCGCGTGTGGACGCGGGCGTCGTGGGGACGCGCGGCCGGGCTCGCCGCCCTGCCCTGGGGGCTGGTGTTCGGCGTCTGGGCGCTGTTCGCATGAAGAAGACGCTGCTCGCCACCGCCTGCCTGCTGGCCGGTCTCGCATTCCTGATCGCACTGTCGTCGTTCGCATGAAGAAGAAACTGATCGTCGCCGCCTGCCTGGTCGCCGGCATCGCACTGTTGATCGCGCTGTCGTCCGGGCGCGGCGGTCGCGCACCCGAGGTCACGGTCGCCAGCGTCGCGCAAGGCCCGCTCGCCGATACCACGCTGGCCTCGGGCAATCTGGTGTTCGAGACCCAGATCCAGCTGCGGCCGGAAGTCAGCGGCCGCGTCGCCGAAGTGCTGGTGGAGGAAGGCGACGAGGTCGAGCAGGGCCAGCTGCTGCTGTTCCTCGACCGTGAGACCTTCGCCGCGAACCTCGCCAGCGCGAACGCGGGCGTCCAGTCGGCGCAGCTCTCGATCCGGCGCCTGCGCGAGGCCGATGCCGACCTGCGGCGCCAGCTCCTGCGCCAGCGCGATCTGCTCGACCGGCAACTGGTCGCCCGCGACATGGTCGACCAGTTGCGCAGCCGCCAGCAGATGTCGGCGTTGCAGGTCGGCGAGGCCGAGCAGGCGCTGGCGCAACAGCAGGCGTTGCGCGACCAGGCCGCCGACCAGCTGCGCCGCAGCGAATTCCGCGCGCCGATCGCCGGACGGATCATTTCGGTCGACATCAAACCGGGCGAGACGGTCATCGCCGGCACCACCAACATCGTCGGCTCGGACCTGATGACGCTGGCCGACACCAGCGCGCTGCTCGCCGAGCTGCGCGTGGACGAGGCCGACATCGCCCGGATCCGCCTCGACCAGACCGTCGACGTGTTCGCGGCCGCGCGGCCGGACGCCGCGATTCCCGGACGCGTGGTCCATATCGGCTCGTCGGCGCGCAAGATCGGCACCACCGAAGGCCTCGCGTTCCGCGTGCGCGTGCTGCTCGACGGCGGCGGCCGCGACCTGTCGCCGGGCATGAGCTGTCGGGCCGAGATCGTCACCGCGCAGGGCGAGGACGCGCTGAAGATGCCGGTGGCCGCATTGCGCCGGGACGGTGGCGGCGCCTTCGTCTGGCGGCTGGCCGACGACGGCACGGTGTGGCGCACACAGGTGACGCCGGGGCTGTCGAACGACATCGAACAGGCCGTCGAGTCGGGCCTCGCCGCCGGGCAGCGCGTGGTGACCGGTCCTGGCCGTCTGCTGGCGCAACTGGGCGACGGCCAGCGCGTGGCCGTCGTTGCCGACGAGGCACCGGACACGCAGGATGCGGCACCGTCGACGCCGGAGCCGACCCCATGACCGCCACACCGGTCATCGAACTCGACGGCATCGCCAAGCGCTACCGCATCGGCGACGGCTGGTTCACCGCGCTCGACGATCTGTCGCTGCGCATCGACGCCAACGAGTACGTCGCCATCGTCGGCCCGTCGGGCTCGGGCAAGTCGACGCTGATGAACCTGCTCGGCTGCCTCGACGTGCCCGATGCCGGCCAGTACCGGCTGCAGGGCGAAGACGTCGCCGGCCTCGACGAGAACCGGCTCGCGGTCGCGCGCAACCGTGCGATCGGCTTCATCTTCCAGAGCTTCAACCTGCTGCCGCGCGCCAGCGTGCTGGCCAACGTGGTCCAGCCGCTGGTGTACCGGCGCATGGCCGGCGCCGAGCGCAGGCGTCGCGCGCTGGACGCGCTGGAACGCGTCGGCCTGGCCGACAAGCTCGACAACCTGCCCGGCCAGCTGTCCGGCGGGCAACGCCAGCGCGTGGCGATCGCGCGCGCGCTGGTCACGCGGCCGCGCATCCTGCTCGGCGACGAGCCCACCGGCAATCTCGACAGCAGCACGACGGCCAGCATCATGCGGCTGTTCGACGCACTCCATGCAGAGGGCCAGACCATCATCCTGGTCACCCACGAGGCGGAGATCGCCGACCATTGCCGGCGCAGCATCCGTCTGGTCGACGGCCGCATCGCAGAAGACCGCCGGCAACCCGGCACTGGCACACGTCATGTCTGAGCGCACGATTCCCCGCGACGCCGCCGCCGACCTGTCCAGCCTCGCGCACGCGGTACTCGAAGGCGGCCGCGCCGCGTTCGCCGCGATCCGCGCGAATGCGCTGCGCAGCGCGCTGACCGCGCTGGGCATCATCATCGGCGTGGCCGCGGTGATCGCGGTCGTGGCGATCATGCAGGGCCTGAGCCGCAACATCACCGCCCAGCTCGACGACCTGGGCAGTGACACCGTGACGCTGCGCGCCTGGACCTCGCCCGAGCAGACGATGCTCGGCACCGGCAACCGCATCCACTACAACGACTTCCTCGCGTTGCAGGGCCGGGTACCGGGCGTGCTCGACATGACCGCGCAGATGCAGGCCTTCAGCTTCGGCAGTGGCGTCTCGCACGGCCGCACCACCACCCAGTCGCAGATCATCGGCACCGACAGCAGCTACCAGAACGTGGTGCGGGTGTATCCCGAACGCGGCCGCTTCCTGACCGCAAGCGACGACGAGCGCCGGCGCCGGGTCGCGGTGCTCGGCCCCAGTGTGGTCGACAAACTGGAGATGGCGGGCGATCCGGTCGGCCAGTTCGTGCGCATCGGCGGCGAATGGTTCCGGGTGATCGGCGTCGCCGAGCGCCGCGGCAGCCTGTTCGGCATGGACCAGGACAACTACGTGATCGCGCCGTTCTCGACGATGCGCTCGCTCAACGGCGAGCGGGTCGAACGCAACATCGAGATCATGTTCCGGCCCGCCAGCACCGAACGCCTGCCGGCGATCCAGGCGCAGATGGGCCAGATCCTGCGCGCCCGCCACCGCGTGGCCGAAGGCGATCCCGATCCGTTCGAATTCATCACCGCCGAGCGCACCCGCGCGCAGTTCGACGCGATCATCCGCGGCGTGACGATGGTCGCCGGCGGCGTGGTCGGCATCAGCCTGATCGTCGGCGGCATCGGCATCATGAACATCATGCTGGTGTCGGTGACCGAGCGCACCCGGGAGATCGGCATCGTCAAGGCGCTCGGGGCAACGCCGCGCTTCATCCTCGTGCAGTTCCTGATCGAGGCCGTCGTGCTGTCGCTGTTCGGTGGTCTGGTCGGGCTGCTGCTCGGCTGGGGGCTGGCGGCGCTGCTGGCGCTGTTCATTCCGGGCATGAGCGGCGCCGCGGTGCCGGTCTGGGCGATGATGCTGGCACTGGGATTCACTTCGCTGATCGGCATCGTGTTCGGACTCGCGCCGGCGGTGAAGGCGTCCCGGCTGCATCCCATCGACGCGCTGCGCTACGAATGACGACCATGCCCGCTACCCGCAAGACCCTCGCCGCGCAGTGGCGTTGGCATTTAACGCACGCGAGTCGCGCGTACTGGATCGTGCAGGGCGCGTTCGCGCTTGTGTACTTCGCCTTCTCCCTGGTGCTGGTCAGCACGATGACCATCGCAGGCTCAGGCAGTGAAAGCGGCTTGCGGGCTGCGCAGGTTGCGATCCGGATGGCGTTCGAAGGATTGCTGATCGCCGGCATCGCACATGTCGCGATCCGCCCGGCGCTACGCGTCTGGTTCGTACAGCGCCAGCCGGCTCTGCGTGAATGGGTCTGCATGCTGATCTGGCTGCTCGTCCTCGGCTACCTGAGCATCGCGCTCGGCTTCGCCTTCGGCTCTCTGACGCCCGATGACGGCATGAACATCGAACAGGTGCAGTTTCACACGCCGGGCCAGAACTACGATCTATCGCTGTCGCGTGGTTCACTCTGGCTGCTCGGCGGCTTCAACCAGTTCAGCTTGCTGCTGCTGTGGTCGGTCCTTTATCTCGCGTGGAAGGCTTTCGAGGGACGGCGCCAGCTTCAGCGCCAAGTGCGCGATGCGCGTCTGCAATTGCTCGCCAGCCAGCTCAATCCGCACTTCCTGTTCAATGCGTTCAACACCATCCGCGGCATGATCTTCGAGGATCGCGAGCGCGCCGCCGAACTGGTCACGCAGCTGTCGGAACTGTTCCGCTTCCATCTCAGCGCCGGCGCCCGCACCGAGGTCACCCTGGCCGAGGACTGGGAGATCGCCCGGCGCTATCTCGACCTGGAGGCGGTGCGGCTGGAATCGCGGCTGCGGCTGGAGGTCGACCTCGATCCGGAACTGATGCCGCGCACGCTGCCGATCATGACCCTGCTGACCCTGGTGGAGAACGCGATCAAGCACGGCATCGCGCCGAACCGCGACGGCGGCACGCTGGCGATCCGCGCGAGCGCGACCGACGCCGGCTGGCAGCTCGAAGTCGAGAACAGCGTCGGCCGCGGCGTCGCCGACTACAGCGGCGGCCACGGCCTGTCCAACCTGCGCGAGCGCGTCAGCCTGTCCGGCGACGAACGTGCACGGCTGCACGTCGACGACGGCAATGGCCGCTTCCGGGTCCGGATGGAGTTGCCGCGATGATCCGCGCGCTGCTGGTCGACGACGAGCGCCTGGCGCGCACGGAACTGCGGCGCCTGCTCGGCGCGCATGCGGACGTGGAGATCGTCGGCGAGGCCGACAACGCCGCGACCGCGTTGCAGCAGGTGGCCGCGCTGTCGCCGGACGTCGTGTTCCTCGACATCCAGATGCCGGAGACGACCGGCCTGACGCTGGCCGCCGAACTCACCGGGCAGGCGCGCTTCGTCTTCTGCACCGCCTACGACAGTTTCGCCATCGATGCCTTCGGATTGAATGCGGTCGACTACCTGGTCAAGCCGGTCGTGCCCGAGCGCCTGGCCGCCACACTCGAGCGCCTGCGTTCGCAGCCGGCAACGCGCAGCGTGCTGCCGTACGACCACGGCCTGCTGTTGCGCTTCGGCGAACAGGCGCGCATCGTCCGCCTGCGCGAGATCGACCGCTTCGAGAGCATCGGCAACCACGCCCGGGTGCATTGCGCGCACGGGAAGAGCTGGCTGCAGAGTTCGTTGAACCGGATCGAGCAGCGGCTGGACCCGAACTACTTCTTCCGCGTCAGCCGGGCCGACATCCTGCGGCTCGATGCCGTCGTGGCGATCGAGCCCGACATCGGCACAGGCTCGATCGCGACCCTGCCCGACGGCAGCCACGTCGCCGTCAGCCGGCGGCAGGCGCAGGTGCTGAAGCAGCGGATGGGGCAGATTTTCTAGGGCTGGTCTGCGCGCTTTGCGCTTCGTGCCCTCGCGGCGCCCACAGCCGTCATTCCCGCGAAGGCGGGAATGACGAGCGAAGGAGACGGATTCGTTTCGACGTGATCCGACATCGCCTCACGACCGTTCAGCCGTGACTGCAGCCGCAGGCACGACAATCGGGACCTGCCCCTCGCACGCCGCATCCTCGATGAAGAAGCTCGCCTGGCTGTCCGCGATCGCCGTCGTTCTGTTGCTGGCCTATACCGTGGCCGGCCCGTTTCTGACCGTCAACGCGATCCGCGAGGCCGTGCGCAACGAGGATTCGCGGGCGCTTTCGAAACAGGTGGATTTTCCCGCATTGCGCGAGAGCCTGCGGCTGCAGTTGGCCGATGCCATCGTGCGCGAGGCGGGTCCGGACCTGCAGTCGAACCTGCTCGGCGCGATCGGTCTTCGGCTCGCCGGCAGCGCGGCCGGCACCGGCGTCGACATGATGGTGACGCCCGTCGGCCTGAGCGCGCTGATGCGCGGCCAGCGGCTGTGGAGCCTGTCCGGCGGTGCATCGCCGACCCAGGTCCGCGCCGATCCCGCACGCGAAACGCCTCTCGCGGACGCGCACTACCGCTACAACTCGACCTCGCGCTTCACCGCCACGGTGCGCGACGATCGCGGCCGTCCGATCGAGTTCGTGCTGACGCGCAAGGGGCTGCACTGGAAGCTGTCGGATATCCGGTTGCCCATCTAGGAGCGTGGGCGGCAGGAACCGAGCGTCGGTAAAATTGTCGGCATGCCGACGACCTACCGCCCCTACGCCCCCGATCAACTTCTGCTACTGCCGTCCTCGCTGAAGGAGTGGCTGCCTGAGGGT
>NZ_JAIWPU010000065.1 GCF_021191705.1 Proluteimonas flavola | reverse complement strand
CGTGGTGCTGATGGTGCTGGCCACGCCCGATACCGGCGCGCCCGGCCCGCAGCCGCCGCCGATCCTTGAACCGCCGGCGCCGTCGTACCCGGCAGCGCCCGTGCCCGCGGTGGCCGGCGGCGCCGCGGGCCCCCCCCCCACGGGCGCCCCCCCCCCCCGCGCCGCCGCGCGGGGCGGGGGGCGCCCGCGCCGCGCCCCCCCCCCCCCCCCCCCCCCCCCCCCCCCCCCCCCCCCCCCCCCCCCCCCCACCACCCACACCCGCGCGGGCACGCGGCTTGCAACACCCGGGACATCTCCCCCCGGGCCCGCGGCAATGGCCGAGAACGAAAACGGTCAGGAAAAGACCGAAGAACCCAGTCAGAAGCGGTTGCAGGACGCGCGCCAGAAAGGCGATGTCCCGCGATCGCGCGAACTGGCGACCGTGGCCGTGTTCGGTGCCGGTGTCGCTTCGCTGCTGGCGATGGGCGGCGGCATCACCGCGCGGGCCAAGGACTGGATGCGCGGCGCGTTGACGCCCGACATCGCGCTGCTGGAATCGCCACAGAACATGTTCGCCCACACCGGTGGGCTGATGCTCGGCTTCATGTGGATCCTGCTGCCGCTGCTCGTGGCCACGCTGCTGGCCTGCTTCGTGGCGCCCGCGGTGATGGGCGGATTCAACGTTGCGACCAAGGGCCTGGTGCCCGACCTGAAGAAGCTCAATCCGGTCTCCGGCCTGAAGCGCATCTATGGGCCCGAGGGACTGGCCGAACTGCTCAAGTCCCTGCTCCGCGTCGTGCTGGTGGGCGGCGCCGCGACCCTGTTCCTGTGGCCGGCCATGCCGCGGCTGCGCGCGATGATCCACCAGCCGCTGGAACAGGCCGCCGCCGGCGGCCTGAAACTCGCGCTGTGGATGCTGATGGCGACCGCCGGCGCACTGCTGCTGCTCGCCCTGCTCGACGCGCCGTACCAGAAGTGGAACTGGCGCCGGAAGCTGAAGATGACCCGCCAGGAACTGCGCGAGGAGATGAAGGAAAGCGAGGGCCGGCCGGAGGTCAAGGGCCGCATCCGCCAGTTGCAGCAGCAGATGTCGCAGCGCCGGATGATGGAGGACGTGCCCACGGCCGACGTGATCGTGGTCAACCCGACCCACTACGCGGTCGCGCTCAAGTACGACGGCGGCGCGATGCGCGCGCCGCGCGTGGTGGCCAAGGGCGTCGACGAACTGGCCCTGCGCATCCGCGAGGTCGCCGGCCAGCACCGGATCACGCTGGTCGAGGCACCGCCACTGGCACGCGTCTTGTATCGGGAGGCGGACATCGGCCAGGAAATCCCCGTGAAGCTCTACGCCGCCGTCGCCCAGGTGCTGTCCTACGTCTACCAGCTGCGCAGCTGGCGGGCGGGCACGCCGCAGCCGCAGCTCGCCGATCTCGACATCGACGAAGGCGACGCCACCGGGGGACGGCCGTGAGCGCGGTGATGGCCTCGGGCCCGAAGCGGGTCTTCGACACCCTGCGCAACGGCATCGGCGCGCCGCTGCTGGTGATGGCGCTGCTGGCGATGGTGGTGGTGCCGCTGCCGCCGACGATCCTCGACATCCTTTTCAGCTTCAACATCGCGATCTCGCTGGTCGTGCTGCTCGCGGTGATCTACGTGCAGCGGCCGCTGGACTTCAGCATCTTCCCGATCGTGCTGCTGGTCACCACGATGCTGCGCCTGGCGCTCAACGTGGCGTCCACGCGCGTGATCCTGCTGCACGGCCAGAACGGTCCCGGCGCGGCCGGCAAGGTCATCGAATCCTTCGGCGAGTTCGTGGTCGGCGGCAACTTCGCGGTCGGCATCGTCGCGTTCGCGATCCTGACCATCATCAACTTCGTGGTCATCACCAAGGGCGCGGGCCGCGTGTCGGAAGTCACCGCGCGCTTCATCCTCGACGCCATGCCCGGCAAGCAGATGGCGATCGACGCCGATCTCAACGCCGGCCTGCTGACCCGCGAGGAGGCCAAGGGCCGCCGCGAGGAAGTCCGCCAGGAAGCCGACTTCTACGGCGCGATGGACGGCGCCAGCAAGTTCATCCGCGGCGATGCGATCGCCGGCATCCTGATCCTGTTCGTGACCATCTTCGGCGGCCTGGCGATCGGCGTGCTCCAGCACGGCATGCCGATGGGCGACGCGGCGGCGACCTACACCCTGCTGTCGATCGGCGACGGCCTGGTCTCGCAGCTGCCGGCGCTGCTGGTGTCGTCGGCGGTCGCGCTGCTGGTCACCCGCGCCTCGCGCAAGCAGGACATGGGCGGCGCGGTCAGCGGCCAGGTGTTCGGCCAGCACAAGGCACTGACGATCGCCGCCAGCATCCTGCTGGTGGTCGGTCTGGTGCCGGGCATGCCGAACTTCGCGTTCCTCAGCCTGGCGGCGATCGTCGGCTATGCGGCCTGGGCGATGCGCAAGCGCAGCCTCGAGGCCGAGCGCGTCGCCGCCGATCCCGATGCGGCTGCCCTGCCCGCGCCGGAGCAGGCCGCCAATGCCGAGCTCGGCTGGGACGACCTGCGTCCGGTCGATCCGCTGGGCCTGGAAGTCGGCTACCGCCTGATCCCGCTGGTCGACAAGACCCAGGGCGGCGAGTTGATGGCGCGCATCAAGGCCGTGCGCCGCAAGCTCACCCAGGACGTCGGCTTCCTCATCCCGGCGGTCCACATCCGCGACAACCTCGAACTCGCGCCGACCGCCTACCGCCTGCTCATACACGGCGTACCGGTGGCGACCGCCGACGTGCATCCCGACCGCCTGCTGGCGCTCGATCCGGGCGGCGCGCTGCATCCGATCGAGGGCATCCCCGGCAAGGACCCGGCGTTCGGACTCGACGCACTGTGGATCCTGCCGCAGCACCGCGCCCAGGCCGAGGCCGCCGGCTATACGGTGGTCGATCCGGCGACCGTCGTCGCCACGCATCTTTCGCACCTGGTCCGCGAGCAGGCGCCCGAACTGCTGGGCCACGAGGAAGTGCAGCAACTGCTGGCCACCCTCGCCCGCAGCGCGCCGAAGCTGGCCGAGGACCTCACGCCGAAGGCGCTGCCGCTGGCGGTCGTGGTGCGCGTGCTGCAGAACCTGCTGATCGAGCGCATCCCCGTGCGCCAGCTGCGCCGCATCGCCGAGGCGCTGGTCGAGCACGCCGCGCATACCCAGGATCCGGCCCAGCTGACGGCCGCCGTGCGCACCGCGCTGGGCCGCTTCATCGTCCAGGAAATCGCCGGCCCGGCGGTCGAACTGCCGGTCTACACCCTGGCGCCGACTCTGGAACGCGTCTTGCAGGATTCCGCGCAGGGCGGCGGCGCGGCACTGGAACCGGGACTGGCCGAACGCCTGCAGCAGAGTCTCGCCGACTGTGCCAGCCAGCAGGAAGCCAGGAACGAACCGGCGGTGGTGCTGGTGCCCGGACAGGTCCGCGCCGCGCTGGCGCGCCTGGTCCGCCACAGCGTGCCGGGGCTGTCGGTCCTGTCCTACAACGAAGTGCCGGAAGACAAGCGGTTGAAGTTGCTGGGCACGATCAATTGAAAGCCGGGATGCGGGATTGGGGAGTGGGGATTCGTGAGAGCGGATCCCGCCAACGCGGAGAGAGTGCGATGCAAGCGATGAGACCCAGACAGACCACACGCGCAACACCCCCGACACCGATGCCTGCTGTTTCCAATCCCCATTCCCCAATTCCGAATCCCTGCTCATGAAAATCCGCCGCTTCGTCGCCGCCGACATGCGCAGTGCCCTGCAGTTGGTGCGCCAGGCGCATGGTCCCGATGCCGTGATCCTGTCCAACCGTCGCATCGACGAGGGCGTGGAGATCGTGGCTGCCAGCAACTACGACGAGGGCTACGTGCAGCGGGCCATCGAGGACACGCAGCGTGAAGCGGCCATTGCGGCCGCAGCGATTCCGCGTGCTGTCGACCCGTCGGATGCAGGATTGGCGCCCTCCGAACGCTGGCTGCGCGATCTTGCGGCACAGACGGACGCCACGTCCGCAGGCCCGGCACCGCCCGCGCGCATCGCCGCACCGGCCGCACCGGCCGCGCCCCAGGCTGCGATGGCCGCACCGCCGCTGCGTGCCCGCGTGGCTCCAGAACCGGCGGCATTCGACATCGATGGCCCGACCTTCGCCCAGCTGCTGGCCGCCGGCCATCGCGACGACACCCCGCAGGTCGAGGCGGTCGCCTTCGCCGCGCCCGCCCGTCCGGTCCGCGACGAGATTCCGTCGCCGCCGGTGCCTGCGCCGGTCGCGCCTGCCGTTCTGGCTGCCGTGCCGACCCCGCAGGCGCCTGCCAGCGACGGAGAACTGGCGCAGATGCGCGACGAGCTGGCGCAGATGCGGTCGATGATCGAGCGCGAGATGGCCCGGCTGACCGACGAGCGCCTGCGCGGTTCGCCGGCGCGCGCCCAGGCCATGGAGCTGATGGAGGACTACGGCTTCGATGCGGGCATCACCCGCGACACCGTGCTGCAGATCCCCGCCGACACCCCGGATGCCCGCGTCCGCGGGCTGATGCTGGCGCTGCTGTCCAAGCGCCTGCCGATCTGCCCGGCCGATCCGCTGGCCGGGGCGGGCGTGATCGCCCTCGTCGGTCCGACCGGCGCCGGCAAGACGACGACCATCGCCAAGCTGGCCGCGCTCTACGCCGCCCTGCATCAGCCGCGCGACGTCGCCCTGGTCACGACCGACACCTCGCGTGTCGGTGGCCGCGAACAGTTGCACAGCTATGGACGCCAGCTCGGTATCGCCGTGCACGAAGCCGACAGCGAAGCCGGGCTGATCCAACTGCTGCAGAAGCTGCAGGAGTACCGTCTGGTGCTGGTCGACACCGCCGGCCTGAGCCAGCGCGACCGCGCACTCGCCGGCCAGCTCAACTGGCTGCGCGCCGCGCGCCAGGTGCGCACCCTGCTGGTGCTGCCCGCCAACAGCCATTTCGCGGATCTGGACGAAGTGGTCCGCCGGTTCGAGAACGCCGGCCCGCAGGGCGTGGTGCTGACCAAGCTCGACGAGACCAGCCGGCTGGGCAGCGCCCTGTCCGTGGTGGTCGACCACCAGTTGCCGCTGACCTGGGTGACCGACGGCCAGCGCATTCCCGACGATCTGCACCGGGCACATGCCGCCCATCTGGTGCTCCGCCTTGAAGATCTCCGCCGCGATGCCGATAAGCCGATTGTCCCGGAGCCCGCATTCCGGAATCACGACCATGCCGTCGCCTGAGCGCCTGCCGATGTCTTCCACTCCATTCAAACCCGTCCGCACCCTCGCCGTTACCGGTGGCAAGGGCGGCGTGGGCAAGACCAACATCTCGGCCAACCTGTCGGTCGCGCTGTCGGGCATGGGCGAGCGCACGCTGCTGCTGGACGCCGACCTGGGGCTGGCCAATGTCGACGTGCTGCTGGGCCTGTCGCCGCAGCGCACACTGGCCGACCTGGTCGCCGGCCGCTGCGAACTCGATGAGGTCATCATCGAAGGACCCGGCGGCGTGCTGGTGGTCCCGGCCGCATCCGGACGCCGGCACATGGCCGAACTGCGTCCGGCCGAGCATGCCGGCCTGGTCAACGTCTTCAACGACCTGCAGCGTGAGCTTGACCTGCTGGTGGTCGATACCGCTGCAGGCATCACCGATTCGGTCCTGACCTTCTGCCAGGCCGCGCAGGACGCGCTGGTGGTGGTCTGCGACGAACCGGCCTCGATCACCGACGCCTACGCGCTGATCAAGGTGCTGGCGCGCGAGCGCGGCGTGGATCGCGTGCAGGTGGTGGCCAACATGGTCCGCAGCCCGCAGGAAGGCCGCAATCTGCACGACAAGCTGTCGCGCGTGTGCGAGCGTTTCATCGGCGACGTGTCGCTGAACTACCTCGGCGCGGTGCCGCAGTGCGAGTGGCTGCGCATGGCGGTGCAGCGCCAGCAGGCCGTGGTGCTGGCGTATCCGGGCAGCCCGTCGGCGCGTGCGCTGGTCGAGATCGCCCGCCGCATCTCGCGCTGGCAGGCACCGGCCGCGCCGCGCGGCCATGTCGAGTTCTTCGTCGAGCGCATGCTGCGCCAGGGAGCGGCCGCATGAGCCTCGCCGCACGCGAGTACCAGGCCGTGCAACGCACGGCCGCGGTCGATCCGCTGGTCCAGCACGCCGAACTGGTCCGCCGCATCGCCCATCACCTCGCGGCGCGACTGCCCGCCAGCGTCGAGATCGACGACCTGGTGCAGGCCGGCATGATCGGCCTGCTCGAGGCCTCGCGCAGCTACGACGCCGAACAGGGCGCCTCGTTCGAGACCTACGCATCGATCCGCATCCGCGGCTCGATGATCGACGAGATCCGGCGTGGCGACTGGGTGCCCCGTTCCGTGCACCGGCGCGCCCGCGAAGCCGCTGCCGCGATCCGCGAGATCGAACAGACCAGCGGCCGCGCCGCCAGTGCCCAGGAGGTCGCGGCCAGGCTCGACCTGCCGCTGGGCGAGTACCAGCGCCTGCTGGAAGACGCCGCGCGCGGCCAGGTGTTGAGCCTGGATTCGCACATCGAGGACCACGGCGAGGTCGAGCCGGTCAACCGCCGCGGCGGCCCCACGCCGCCCGAAGCGCTGGTGCGCGGCGAGTTCGGCCGCGAGCTGATGGTCGCGATCGGCCATCTGCCCGAGCGCGAACAGCTGGTGCTCTCGCTGTACTACGAGCAGGAGCTGAACCTGAAGGAGATCGGCGCCGTGCTCGGCGTCAGCGAATCGCGCGTCTGCCAGATCCACGGCCAGGCCGTGGTCCGCCTGCGCGGCCGCCTCACCGCCTTCGAACTCGCCGACACCGGTTTCGGTGCCGACGACTGACGACCGGGGCATCCGTACCCGCCCCACCCCACATTGGTGCACGCTTTTGAGGAACACGTTTTGAACAAGAACATCCGCATCCTGGTCGTCGACGATTTCTCGACGATGCGCCGGATCGTCAAGAACCTGCTGTCCGATCTCGGCTTCAACAACACGGTCGAGGCGGAAGACGGGCACAGTGCGCTGGCCGTGCTGCGCCAGGATGCGGTGGAGCTGGTGGTGACCGACTGGAACATGCCCGGCATGACCGGCATCGAACTGTTGCGGGAGATCCGCGCCGATCCCAAATTCCGCGCGTTGCCGGTGCTGATGGTGACCGCCGAAGCCAAGCGCGAGCAGATCATCGAGGCCGCGCAGAACGGCGTGAACGGCTACATCATCAAGCCCTTCACCGCGCAGACCCTGGAAGAGAAGCTCGGCAAGATCTTCGAGCGCCTGGGGAATGCGGCATGACCTCGCCGGACATCGAACGCACCCGCCTGGCCAGCATGCTGCACGATGCGCTCGAAGCGCTGGAGCGCGGCGACGAGGACGGCTGGCGCCAGCAGGTCGACGCGCTGGCCAATGCCCGCGCCCGCACCCTGGTCGCCGGCCTCGGCCGGCTTGCCCGCGAACTGTCGCAGGCGCTGGACACGCTGCCCCCGATGCCTGTCGAAGGCAGCGGACTGGACGATGCCTGCGCGCGTCTGGACCACGTGGTGGAGATGACCGAGCAGGCCACGCACCGCACGCTGGACCTGATCGACGACAGCCGCGCGCTCGTCGCCCGGCTCAAGGACGGTCCGCTCGACGACACCCGGATCGCCACAATCGAATCGCTGCGCGAGAACCTGCGCGAGATGGCGCTGGCGCAGAGCCACCAGGATCTCGGCGGCCAGATCATCCGTCGCGTCGCCGGCATCGTGCGCGGCGTGCACGAAGGCTTCGGCGCGCTCGGCCTGCCGCCCAGGGCGGACGACGAACGCGGCAACGGACCGTCGGTCAACGGGCTGGACCGCAACGCGGTCGGCCAGAGCGACGCCGACGACCTGCTGTCGAACCTGGGCCTCTGAGGCGTGGACCTGCCGTCGGACATCGCTGCCGATTTCGTGCTCGAAGCCCGAGAGCTGCTGGAGGATCTCGGGGGCCAGCTGGTCGGGCTTGAACAGACGCCCGACGACCGCGAGCGGCTCAATGCCGTCTTCCGCGCATTCCACACCCTCAAGGGCGGTGCCGGCTTCCTCGGCGCGACGCCGCTGGTCGAGCTGTGCCACGCCGCCGAGGAAACCCTGGGCATGGTGCGCGCCGGCCAGACCCCGCTGCTGCAGCGTCACTTCGACGCCGCGCAGCAGTCGCTGGACTGGCTGCAGGCGATGGTCGACGCGATCGAGACCGACGACACCGTGCCGAGCGCACCAGCCGAACTGATCGCGGGCTTCGCACCTGCCGAAGCGCCGGTCGCCGCGCCGGTGCGGGCTGCAGCGCCGGTGGCCGCAGCCGCCGGCGGCGAGATGATTTCCGACGACGAGTTCGAGGCCCTGCTCGACCAGTTGCATGGCGCCGCCGCGCCCGGCGTGGCCGAGCCGGCGGCGGCTGCCAAACCCGTCGCCGACATGATCGACGACGACGAATTCGAAGCCCTGCTCGACCAGTTGCACGGCGGCGCTGCGCCGGGCACGCAGGCGGCCGCACCCGCTGCGGCGACACCCGCGCCCGCCGCCATTCCGCGACCGGCACCGCGCGCCGCACCGCCCGCCGCGGCGCCGAAGGCATCCGGCCCGGCGGCCGAACGCGAACAGACCGTACGCGTCGACACCAAGCGCCTCGACGTCATCGTCGACCTGGTCGGCGAACTGGTGCTGGCGCGCAACCGGCTGAAGACCCTGCGCGCACGGCTGCGCGACGAGGATCTCGACCGCGCGGTCACCACGCTCGACAACGCGACCGCGCGCCTGCAGGGCGCCGTCATGCGCACGCGCATGCAGCCGGTCGGCAAGGTGTTCTCGCGCTTTCCCAAACTCGCCCGCGACGTCGCCCGCGCGCTCGACAAGGAAGTGGACCTGGAACTGGTCGGCGCGGAGACCGAACTCGACCGCAACCTGGTCGAGGCGCTGGCCGATCCGCTGATCCACCTGGTGCGCAACGCGATCGACCACGGCATCGAGATACCTGCGCTGCGCGAGGCGACCGGCAAGCCGCGCGCCGGCCGCGTGCGCCTGATCGCGCAGCAGCAGGGCGACTACGTCGGCATCGAGATCCACGACGACGGTGCCGGCATCGATCCGGAAAAGCTGCGCGCCAAGGCCCGCGACAAGGGCCTGATCGACGCCGAATCCGCCGCGCGCCTCAATGCCGAGGAATGCCTCAACCTGATCTTCCTCGCCGGGTTCTCGACCCGCGACGAGGTCAGCGACATCTCCGGCCGCGGCGTGGGCATGGACGTCGTGCAGTCGCGCATCCGCGAACTCGGCGGCCAGATCCAGCTCCAGTCGGAACTGGGGCGCGGCAGCCGCTTCTCGCTGCGCGTGCCGCTCACCCTCGCGATCCTGCCGACATTGCTGGTCCACGCCGACAACGACTGCTACGCGCTGCCGCTGGCGCGGGTGCAGGAGGTGCTGCACGCACCGGCGCGCACGGTCAACTGGTTCGACGGCCGCGCCGCACTCGACCGCCGCTCGCACACGCTGTCGCTGCTCGACCTGCGCCACTGGCTGGGCCAGTCGGCGCAGGACACGACCCTGCTGACCATCGTCGTCCTGCAACGCGGCGACAGCCGCTTCGGCCTGGTCGTCGACGAAGTCCGCGGCCGCGAGGAAGTCGTCATCAAGCCGCTGCCGCGTGCGTTGCGCGGCCTGCCTGGTTATGCGGGGGCGACGCTGATCGGCGACGGGCGGCTGGCGCTGATCCTCGATGTGGATGCGTTGAAGCGGTGACTCGGGCGTGGTGATTGGGGATTCGTGATTCGTGATTCGGAACAGCCGCTGCGTCGTCATTACCGCGGCTAGCAACAGACGGACGTCTGATCAGGCATACCTCGCCAGATCCCGGATCAGTCATCAACCGTCATCCCCGCGCAGGCGGGGATCCAGGGACGTTGGCTCCAAAAGGGTTGACGTCCATGGATTCCCGCCTACGCGGGAATGACGGGTCCATCCCTCAATTCTGAAAGCCTCGCAATAGCCGGGAATGGCACGGCTGTTGCTATTTCGAATCCCCAATCCCCAATCCCGGCCCTTCCTCAAGTCCCCTCCCGCCCCGCCGATACCAACGTCATGGATATTTTCAGCGTCGCCGGACTCGTGCTCGCCCTGGTCGCCCTGCTGGGCGGCAGCGTGCTCAAGGGCGCCGGGCTCGGCGCGCTGTGGTCGCCGGCCGCTTTCGTCATCGTCATCATCGGCACGCTCGCCTCGATCCTGCTGCACACGCCCGCTCCGGTGTTCAAGCATGCGATGCGCATCGCCGGCTGGGTGATCAGGCCGCCGGTCTCCGACCGGGCCGCGTTGATCGCGCAATTGCTGGAGTGGAGCAACGTCTCACGCAAGCAAGGGCTGCTGGGGCTGGAAAGCCACGTCGAGGCGCAGACCGATCCGTTCCTGAAGAAGGGCCTGCAGATGCTGGTCGACGGCGTCGAGCCCGAGGCGATCCGGCACATGCTGGAGATCGACCTGCAGGGCGAGGAACACAACGACCTCGCCGCGGCCAAGGTGTTCGAGGGCATGGGCATCTACGCGCCGACGCTCGGCATCATCGGCGCCGTGCTGGGCCTGATCGCGGTGATGAAGAACCTCGCCGACCCGAGCAAGCTCGGCCACGGCATCGCCGCCGCGTTCACCGCGACGATCTACGGCATCGGCGCGGCCAACCTGTTCTTCCTGCCGATGGCGGCCAAGCTCAGGAGCGTGGTCGGCCGCCGCAGCGGCGAGCGCGAGCTGGCGATCGAAGGGCTGATCGCGATCGCCCAGGGCGAGAATCCGCGCAACATCGAAGCGCGGCTCGCCGGCTTCCTGCACTGACCCGCCCATGGCTCGAAAGAAGCCCCACGAGGATCACGTCAATCACGAAGCCTGGGCGATCCCCTACGGCGACCTGATGACGCTGCTGCTCGCCTTTTTCGTGGTGATGTACGCGGTGTCCTCGCTCAACGAGGGCAAGTACCGCGCGGTCGCGGCGTCGCTGGCCAGCGCGTTCAACGCGCCGCCGCGCTCGATCGAGCCCATCCAGATCGGCGACAACCAGCGCAGCGAGGCCATGGTCGGACGTCCGACGGCGAACCCGCGCGGCGCGCACGATGGTCCCGGCAAGACGCCGCTGCTCGATTCTCCGCTGCAGCCGATGCTCGAATCGAAGATGCGCGCCGACCGCATCGGCGACAGCGGCGCCGACGCCGCATCGATCGCCGCCTCGCGCGAACAGCTGGCGCGGATCGCGCTGCAGCTCGAGGACACGCTGGCGGAGATGGTCCGCGCACGCCTGATCACGGTGCGCCGCTCGGATCTCTGGCTCGAGGTCGAGATCAACAGCGACATCCTGTTCCAGAGCGGCTCGTCCAGTCTGGATTCCGGTGCGCAGGCACTGCTGAGCCGCCTGGCCGGCGTGCTGCGCGACCTGCCCAATCCGATCCGGATCGAGGGCTACACCGACGACCGCCCGATCGCGACCGCGCAGTTCCCGTCGAACTGGGAACTGTCGGCCGCACGCGCGGCGAGCGTGGTGCACCTGTTCGTGCGCGAGCGGTTCGCGCCCGAGCGCCTGGTGATGGTCGGCTACGGCGAGTACCGCCCCAAGGCAGAGAACGACACCGACGCCGGCCGCAACGCCAACCGGCGCGTGGTGCTGATGGTGCTGGCCACGCCCGATACCGGCGCGCCCGGCCCGCAGCCGCCGCCGATCCTTGAACCGCCGGCGCCGTCGTACCCGGCAGCGCCCGTGCCCGCGGTGGCCGGCGTCGCCGCGCCCCGCCCCCCTGCTTCCACCCCACCCCCGCAAGGAGACAGCTGATGCGCGTCTGGGCGATCGCCAACCAGAAGGGAGGCGTGGGCAAGACCACGACCTCGCTCGCCCTCGGACGCGCGATGGTCGCGCGCGGATTGCGTGTGCTGCTGGTCGATCTCGACCCGCACGCATCGCTGACGCGCGCGTTCGGTGTGCCGAGCGACCCGCAGCCGCCGGGCGTCGTCGACCTGTTCACCACGCCGCCGCCGACGCTGGCGTCGCTGATGAAACCATCGCCGACCGAAGGTCTGGATTTCGTCTGCGCGCAGACCGCGCTGGCCACGCTGGAACGCCGCAGCGCGACCCAGCCGGGCCTGGGCCTCGCGCTGTCCCAGGCGATCACCCGGCACGCCGGCGGCCACGATGCCGTGCTGCTGGACTGCCCGCCCACCCTGGGCCTGCTGATGGTCAACGCGCTGGCCGCGGCCGACCGGCTGATCGTGCCCACCCAGTGCGAGCCGCTGGCGCTGTACGGACTGGCCGGCATGGTGCGTACCGGCGAGATGGTCGAGCGCTCGCGCCAGCGGCCGCTGCCGGTGTCGATCATTCCCACGATGTACGACCGCCGCACCCGCATCGGGCGCGACACGCTGGCCCAGTTGCAGAGCGAATACGCCGGCCGCATCTGGAGCGAGGCCGTGCCGGTCGACACCCAGCTCAGCAATGCCGATGCGCTGGCCTGCCAGGTCTTCAGCGGGGCTCCGCCCGGCCGGGCCCTGGCCGCGTACACCCGGGCGCTGGACTGGGTGCTGGCCGAAGAGCAGGCCATGGAGCAGGCGGCATGACGCCGGCCGGGGTCGTCGACGACTACCTCGGCATGCTGTTGTCGACGGCGCCCGGTCCGGCGCCGGCGCCGGCACACGCTGCGCGTGCAGCGACGCCGGCACCGCCGGTCGCGGCCGAAGCGCCCGCCGTCGCGTCACCTGCACCTGTGCATGCCGCCGCCGTCCCGCCCGCTGCCGCTGCACCGGTCGCACCCTCGCCTGCGCCGGTCGCCGGGGTGGCCGCGCCGCCACCGAAGCCCGCCGCAGCACCGCCACGGGCGACGCCCGCGGCCGCCAGGGTCGCCTTCGCCGCGCCGCCCCGCAGCGCCGTCGCCGCATCCGGGCTGGCCGCGACGCTGCCGCCGCAGCAACGCCGCGCCGCCGACCGCATGGCCCGCTGGCTGCGCCTGCGCTGCGGCGCACAGGCGTATGCGATCGAACTGCTGAAGATCCGCGAGGTCGTACTGCCCGCCCCCCTGCTGGCGCTGCGCGGCGCCGCGCCGTGCCTGGCCGGGGTGATGAACCTGCGCGGCCAGGTGGTGCCGGTGGTCGACCTCGGCCTGCAGCTGGGCGACGCGCCGGTGGAAGAAACGGCATCGACGCGGATCATCGTGCTCGATGACGCCGGCGACGTGCTCGGGCTGCGCGTGTCGTCGGTCGAGGACGTGGTGCTGATCGGCGACGCGCAGATCGAGGGCACGCACACCTCGCGCCTGGCCCCGGTCGGCGACCACCGCATCCGCGGCATCGCCCGGCTGGGCGGCGCGATGATGCTGCTGCTCGACGCCAACCGGCTGATGGCGATCCCGCTCTTCCCGCCGCGCTGACCGCGATCGCGCGCCCGCGTTAAAGAATCGCCGGGCGCTGCCGCTATTCCTGTCCGACCCCTCTTTTGTGGAAGACGCGATGGACACCGTGCACCTGGGCGATGACCTCGGCATCGAGACCAGTACCGGCCTGAAGGAACGGCTTGCGCCGTACCTGGCGCAGGCCGATGCGGTCGTGCTCGACGGCACCGAAGTGCGGCGGGTGCATACCGCCGGCCTGCAGGTGCTGTGCGCGTTCTTCGCCAGCCGCGACGGCACCGGTCGCCGGACCGAGCTGCGCGGCTGCAGCGACGCGCTGCGCGATGCCGCCCGCCTGCTCGGCCTCGACGCCGCGCTCGGTCTCGACGGCGACACTTCCGATCCTTCAAACGCAACGCACGCAAGCACAGTGGAGAACGCCGCATGAGCGCACGCATTCTTGTAGTGGACGATTCGGCCTCGATGCGCCAGATGGTGTCCTTCGCCCTGACCTCGGCCGGCTTCTCGGTCGAGGAGGCCGAGGACGGACAGGTGGCGCTGGGCCGCGCCCAGGGCCAGCGTTTCAACGCGGTGGTCACCGACGTCAACATGCCGAACATGGACGGGATCTCGCTGATCCGCGCGCTGCGCGGCCTGCCCGACTACAAGTTCACCCCGATGCTGATGCTGACCACCGAATCGGCCGCCGACAAGAAGGCCGAAGGCAAGGCGGCCGGCGCGACCGGCTGGCTGGTCAAGCCGTTCAACCCCGAGCAGCTCGTGGCGACGGTCCAGAAAGTCCTGGGCTGATCCGCACGCTCCTTCCCGTCTCCGATCGCAGGCCACCCCGATGAACATGGACATGCAGCGCTTCCACGCCACTTTCTTCGAGGAAAGCCGGGAAGGCCTGGAAGCCATGGAATCGGGCCTGCTGCAGCTCGAACAGGGCGACCACGATCCGGAACTGGTCAATTCGATCTTCCGCGCCGCCCACTCCATCAAGGGCGGCGCGGCCACGTTCGGATTCGACGCGGTCGCCGCGCTGACCCACGTGCTGGAAACGCTGCTCGACGAACTGCGCGCGGGCAAGCGCGCGGTCACCGGCGCCGGCATCGACGCGATGCTGGCCTCGGTGGACGTGCTGCGCGCCCTGCTGGCCGAGGCCGAGACCGGCCAGCCGGCCGATCCGCAGGCCTCGATCGCGGTGCAGGCGAGGCTCAACGACGTCCTGGCCGGCGACGGCCCCCCGGTGCCGTCCGCAGTGCCCGCGGCGTCCGCGCCCCAGGCCGATCCCACGGGCTGGCGGATCGGCTTCACGCCGGCGCCGTCGCTGTTCATGAGCGGCAACGATCCGCTGCGGATCCTGCGCGAGCTCGACCACCTGGCGCCGCTCGAGGTCGCCTGCCGCATGGAGCGCCTGCCCGGATTCGGCCAGCTCGACCCGCTCGAGGCCTATCTGGCCTGGGACCTGGGCCTGATGGGCGCAGTGCCGCGCAGCGCGGTCGACGAGGTGTTCGCCTGGGTCGAGGACGACTGCGAACTCGACATCCGCCCGATCCTGCCCGAAACCGCTGCGCCCGCAGCGGTCGCAGCGCCCGCCCCCGCGCCTGCGCCGCCCACGGCGGCGGTCGCGCCCGGCGGCCCGCCCCAGGCAGGAGGCCACGAGGCCGAGAGCTCGATCCGCGTCAGCACCGACAAGATCGACGGCCTGATCAACCTGGTCGGCGAGCTGGTCATCACCCAGGCCATGCTCAAGCAGGTCTCGGGCGCACTGGATCCGGCCCTGGGCGAGCGCCTGTTCGCCGGCCTCGACCTGCTCGAACGCAATACCCGCGACCTGCAGGAAGCGGTGATCGGCGTGCGCATGCTGCCGGTCGACGCCGTGTTCCGCCGCTTCCCGCGCCTGGTCCGCGACCTGTCCTCGCGCCTGGGCAAGCAGGTCCGCCTGCGCACGATCGGCGAAGGCACCGAACTGGACAAGGGCCTGATCGAGAAGATCGCCGATCCGCTGGTGCACCTGGTCCGCAACGCGATCGACCACGGCCTCGAACTGCCGGACACGCGCCGCGCCTCCGGCAAGGACGAGGCCGGCACCATCACCCTGGCCGCCTCGCACCAGGGCGGGCACATCGTCATCGAGGTCGCCGACGACGGCCGCGGCCTGGACCGCGAGCGGATCCTCGCCAAGGCCGCCGAGCGCGGCGTCGCGGTCCCGGATGCCCCGACCGACGCGCAGATCTGGGACCTGATCTTCGCACCCGGCTTCTCGACCGCCGACGCGGTCACCGACCTGTCCGGGCGCGGGGTCGGCATGGACGTGGTCCGCCGCAACATCCAGGCGCTGGGCGGCGAAGTCCAGCTCGAGAGCAGGGCCGGCCACGGCACCCGCGTGGTGATCCGCCTGCCGCTGACGCTGGCGATCCTCGACGGCATGACCGTCGCCGTCGGCGAGGAGACCCTGATCCTGCCGCTGACCTACGTCATCGAGGCGCTGCAGCCGCAGCCCGAGGACATCCGCAGCCTCGGCGGCGAAGGCCGGGTCCTGCGCGTGCGTGGCGAGTACCTGCCGCTGCTTTCGCTCAACGAGCACTACCACTACGGCCAGGACCGCCGCGACGATCCGCTGGTGGTCGTGGTCGAGGGCGACGGCCAGAAACTGGCGCTGGAAGTCGACGAACTGATCGGCCAGCAACAGGTCGTGGTCAAGAACCTCGAGAACAACTACCGCCGCATCGACGGCATCTCCGGCGCCACGATCCTCGGCGACGGCCGGGTCGCGCTGATCGTGGACGTCGGCGGCCTGGCGCGCTCGCTGCGGCTGCCGCAGGCCGCCTGATCCATCGCCCGCCCCGGGACCGGGGCGCAGGCATCCCCGACGCCCGGCGAAACGCCCGGCCGGCCCGCCGGCATCGAGCCGTGCCGACACGACCCTGACACCATGCGCGATCGCGGCATGGATTCCTGCCGTCGGGCGGTCGCCCACACGCGCCGACTGAAGCAGGACAATCCGGCGCTGATGGGCGTTGCCCAGGCCTGCCGCGCCTTCTGCATCGCCGCAGCAGGGCATATGGCACGGAATCGAGAACAGGATCGGGAGACGTGCCGTCTCCGGACGCCCGTGCGCATCGTGCCGTATTGACGCAATCCGGCGAAATCACGTCTGTGCGGATTTCATGTTTGGTTATGAGACATGAATCACGGCATTTTTTCAGAAATCATTATCCGGATTTCCGTCAAGTCTGCCGCGGCGCGGCCGTTAGGTCAGGAGCGAAGGACGCGCCACGGGCATTCTGGGAATGCCTGCCCGCGTCCTTTTCCAATAGCGGAGGCTTCTTATGACCTGGTTGAACAACCTCTCGATCGCACGCAAGCTGGCGGTCGCCTTCACGCTGATCGCCGTGCTGGCTGCCAGCCTCGGCATCTTCGCCCTCACCCGCCTGGGCGGCATCAACGCCGAACTGCAGAAGGTCAGCACCGACGACATGCCCGCCGTGCAGTACCTGGGCGAGATCCGTTCGCAGCTCGGCGAGTACCGCACCTACGAGATCGCACAGCTGACCCGTCTCGACGAGCCGGAGGCGATCCGGGACTACGACCAGCGCCTGGCCCGGATCGAGGACGCGGTCGCCCAGCAGCGGGCACTGTACGAAGCGCTGCCGTTCGGTCCCGAGGAGCAGGCGCTCTACGACACCGTCGTCGAGCGCCTGGCAGCCTATTTCGGCGCGCACCGGCAGATCGAGCAGGCGCTCGCGGCCGGCGACGCCGAGGCCGCGCAGACGCTGTCGGACGAGCAGTCCCGCCCACTGCGGCGCAGCCTGTTCGAGGCGATGGCCACGCTCAACGCATTCAACATCCGCCGGCTCGAGACCGACATCGCGCATTCCAACGCGATCTATCGCAGCAGCGTCGGCGCGATGATCGCAGGCATCGCCCTGCTCGTGCTGCTGGCCGCGGCGATGGGCCTGGTGATCGCGCGGACGCTCTCGCGATCGGTCGGCGAAGCCGTGCAGGTCGCCAACAACGTCTCCGCCGGCCGGCTCGACGGCCACATCGCCGTCGGCCGCCGCGACGAGGTCGGCCAGTTGCTGGCCGCGATGCAGCGCATGCAGGGCCAGCTGCGCGCGGTCATCGATGCGCAGCGCCAGATGGCGCGCGCGCACGATGCGGGCACGATCAGCTACCGCATGGACGAATCCGCCTTTCCCGGCGACTACGGCCTGATGGTGCGCGAGACCAATGCACTGGTCGGTTCGCACGTCGACGTCAAGCTGCACCTGGTCGAGGTCATGGGCCAGTATGCGATCGGCAACCTCGCGCCGGAGCTGGAACAGTACCCGGGCGAGAAAGCGATCCTGTCGGAAACGATGACGACCGTGAAATCCAACCTCGGCGCGATCAACGCCGAGATCAAGCGCCTGGCGGGCGCGGCGGCCGAAGGCGACTTCGCCGTGCGCGGAGACACCGCGCGCTTCCAGCACGAGTTCCGCGAGATGATCGAGGGCCTCAACCACCTGATGCAGACTGCCGACGGCAACCTCGGCCAGGTGTCGGCGCTGCTGCAGGCGATCGCCGCCGGCGACCTGACCGCCCGCATGGACGGCGACTTCCACGGCGTGTTCGCGAAGATGCGCGACGACGCCAACACCACCGTCGCCCAGCTCACCGGCATCGTCGCCCGCATCCAGGACGCCTCCGCCGCCATCGGCACCGCGTCGTCGGAGATCGCCTCCGGCAACAACGACCTCTCCCAGCGCACCGAGCAGCAGGCCGCCAACCTCGAGGAAACCGCCGCCTCCATGGAGGAACTCACCTCCACCGTCCGCCAGAACGCCGACCACGCCCGGCAGGCCAACCAGCTCGCCATCGGCGCCGCCGCCGTCGCCTCACAGGGCGGCGAGGTCGTCGGACAGGTCGTCGCCACCATGGCCGACATCGAGGCCTCCTCGAAGAAGATCGCCGACATCATCTCCGTCATCGACGGCATCGCCTTCCAGACCAACATCCTGGCCCTCAACGCCGCCGTCGAGGCCGCACGCGCCGGCGAGCAGGGCCGCGGCTTCGCCGTCGTCGCCTCCGAA
>NZ_JAIWPU010000064.1 GCF_021191705.1 Proluteimonas flavola | reverse complement strand
CCCCCCCCCCCCCCCCCCCCCCCCCCCCCCCCCCCCCTCCCACAGGAATCCGCTCGCTTCGCCGAGGATCGGAATACCGCTTCGACGGAATCGGCGACAATATGCACCCCCACGCCGCCGACACCGCTCCGCATGACCGCCGCTGCCCCCACCCCGGCCCGCATCCTCGACGGCAAGCGCATTGCCGACACCCTGCTCGACCAGCTGCGCGTCCGCGTGGATGCGCGGGTCGCCGCCGGGGGCTCGCGCCCGGGGCTGGCGGTCGTGCTGGTCGGTGGCGATCCGGCCTCGCAGTCCTACGTGCGCAACAAGCGCCGGGCGGCCGAGAAGGTCGGCATCCAGGCCTTCGATTTCGATCTGCCCGTCGGCACCACCGAAGCCGAACTGGTCGCGCTGGTCGACCGTCTCAATGCCGATCCCGCCGTGCACGGCATCCTCGTGCAACTGCCGCTGCCGGGCATTCCGGACGCGACCCACATCATCCATCGCATCGATCCGCGCAAGGATGTCGACGGTTTCCATCCCGAGAACGTCGGCCGCCTGGCGCTGCGCCAGTTCGGCCTGCGCCCGTGCACGCCGCGCGGCATCACCACGCTGCTGGCCTATACCGACCGTCCGGTGCGCGGTGCCAGTGCGACGATCGTCGGGGTGAGCAACCACGTCGGCCGGCCGATGGCGCTGGAACTGATGATCGCCGGTTGCACCGTCACCACCTGCCACCGCTTCACCCCGCCGGACGTGCTGCGTCGGCACGTGGGCGAGGCGGACATCCTGGTCGTCGCGGTCGGGCGTCCATCACTGATTCCGGGCGATTGGGTCAAGCCGGGCGCAGTGGTGATCGACGTCGGCATCAACCGCATCGAGGACGGCCGCCTGGTCGGCGACGTGGGCTTCGATGCCGCCGCACAGCGTGCCAGCTGGATCACGCCGGTGCCGGGCGGGGTGGGGCCGATGACGGTCGCCACGCTGATGCAGAACACGATCGAGGCGGCGGATGCCGCTGACGCGGCAGGGACGGGAGATTAGGGATGGGGGGGATTGGGCGCGAAACCGTCCTTTTCGAATCCCCAATCCCGAATCCCCAATCCCCAATCCCGAGTTATAATGGCGCGCTTCCTCCTCCCCGGCACCCCGCATGCTGCGCATCCAGGCCGAAGCACTTACCTACGACGACGTATCGCTCGTTCCCGCCCACTCCTTGATTCTCCCCAAGGATGTCCGGCTCGCCACCCGCCTGACCCGCGACCTGCGCCTGAACCTGCCGATCGTCTCCGCGGCGATGGATACCGTCACCGAAGCCCGCCTCGCGATCGCGATGGCCCAGCTCGGCGGCATCGGCATCCTGCACAAGAATCTCAGCGTCGAGCGCCAGGCTGCCGAGGTTTCGAAGGTCAAGAATTTCGAAGCCGGCGTGATCCGCGAGCCGTTCACCGTCGGCCCGGACACCACCATCGGTGAAGTCCTGCGCCTGACCCGCGCGCGCAACATCTCCGGCGTGCCGGTGGTCGATGGCACTCGGCTGGTCGGCATCGTCACCGGGCGCGACCTGCGCTTCGAGACCAAGCTCGACGATCCGGTCCGCAACGTGATGACCAAGCAGGATCGCCTGATCACCGTGCGCGAAGGCGCCAGTGACACCGAAGTGCTGGCGCTGCTGCACAAGCACCGCATCGAGAAGATCCTGGTCGTTAACGACGACTTCGCGCTGCGTGGCCTGATCACGGTCAAGGACATCCAGAAAGCGCACGACAATCCCAACGCCGCCAAGGATGCCGACGAGCAGCTGCTGGTCGGCGCCGCCGTCGGCGTGGGCGGCGATACCGAGCAGCGCGTCGAAGCGCTGGTCGCGGCGGGTGTCGACGTGATCATCGTCGACACCGCGCACGGCCATTCGCAGGGCGTGCTCGACCGCGTGAACTGGGTCAAGAAGACCTACCCGCAGGTGCAGGTGATCGGCGGCAACATCGTCACCGGCGACGCGGCCAAGGCCCTCGAAGACGCCGGCGCGGACGCGGTGAAGGTCGGCGTGGGCCCGGGCTCGATCTGCACCACGCGCGTCGTCGCGGGTGTGGGCGTGCCGCAGGTCACCGCGATCGACATGGTGGCCGAGGCCCTGCAGGACCGCATCCCGCTGATCGCCGATGGCGGCATCCGCTATTCGGGCGACATCGGCAAGGCGCTCGTCGCCGGCGCATCGACGGTGATGATCGGCGGCCTGTTCGCCGGCACCGAGGAAGCACCGGGCGAAGTGGAACTGTTCCAGGGCCGCAGCTACAAGAGCTACCGCGGCATGGGCTCGCTGGGCGCGATGGAGCAGGGCAGCAAGGACCGGTACTTCCAGGACTCGTCGGATGCCGACAAGCTCGTGCCCGAAGGCATCGAAGGCCGCGTGCCGTATCGCGGCGCGCTCGGCGGCATCATCCACCAGCTCGCCGGCGGCCTGCGCGCGACCATGGGCTACGTGGGCTGCGCGACGATCGAAGAGATGCGCACCCAGCCCAAGTTCGTGAAGATCACCGGCGCCGGCCAGCGCGAGAGCCACGTGCACGACGTGCAGATCACCAAGCAGCCGCCGAATTACCAGGCCGGTTGAGCCGGCCTGGCGTGATTGGGGATTTGGGATTGGGGATTCGGAAAGGCAGATCCACTCGTCCGTCCGCTTCCCCATGGCCCGTCATTCCCGCGAAGGCGGGAATCCATGGACTTTCGCTCTTCATTCACCGTCCAGCATCGCGTCAGTGCAGCACTAAAGTCCTTGGATTCCCGCCTTCGCGGGAATGACGAAAAAAGCAATCCTGCGTAGCAGGTGAAGCGGTTCGTGATTCGACAAACATCAGATTGAATTGGGGCACACATGACCGGCGTTTCCGAATCACCGACTCCAGACCTCCACAGCGACAAGATCCTGATCCTCGACTTCGGCGCGCAGTACACGCAGCTGATCGCCCGCCGCATCCGCGAGCTCGGCGTCTACTGCGAAATCTGGGCCTGGGACCACGATCCGGCCGAGATCGCCGCGTTCGCGCCCAAGGGCATCATCCTGTCGGGCGGCCCGGAATCGACCACCGAGCACGGGTCCCCGCGCGCACCGCAGGAAGTGTTCGACAGCAGCCTGCCGCTGCTGGGCATCTGCTACGGCATGCAGACGATGGCCAAGCAACTGGGCGGCGAGACCGAAGCCGCCGACGCGCGCGAGTACGGCCACGCCGAAGTCGCCATCGTCGCCAAGGACAGCCTGTTCGAAGGCCTGAGCGATCACGCCGGCGCGCAGCGTCTCGACGTGTGGATGAGCCACGGCGATCACGTCAGCGCCGCGCCGCCGGCGTTCACCGTCACCGCCAGCACCGATCGCGTGCCGGTCGCCGCGTTCGCGAACGAGGACAAGCGCTGGTACGGCGTGCAGTTCCATCCCGAAGTCACGCACACCAAGCAGGGCCTCGCGCTGCTGCGCCGCTTCGTCGTCGACATCTGCAACTGCGCCACGCTGTGGACCGCGGCCAACATCATCGACGACCAGATCGCCCGCGTGCGCGAACAGGTTGGCGGCGACGAGGTGATTCTCGGCCTGTCCGGCGGCGTGGATTCCTCCGTCGTCGCCGCGCTGCTGCACAAGGCGATCGGCCCGCAGTTGACCTGCGTCTTCGTCGACACCGGCCTGCTGCGGCTGGGCGAGGGCGACCAGGTCATGACGACCTTCGCCGATGCTTCCACTGCACATGGCCTGGGCGTCCGCGTGATCCGCGTCGACGCCCGCGACCGCTACTTCAGCGCACTCGCAGGCGTGAGCGATCCGGAAGCCAAGCGCAAGATCATCGGCAACTTGTTCGTCGAGATCTTCGACGAAGAGTCCAACAAGCTCAGCAACGCCAAGTGGCTGGCGCAGGGCACCATCTATCCCGACGTCATCGAGTCGGCCGGCAGCAAGACCGGCAAGGCCCACGTCATCAAGAGCCACCACAACGTCGGCGGCCTGCCCGAGCACATGAAGATGGGCCTGGTCGAACCGCTGCGCGAGCTGTTCAAGGACGAAGTGCGGCGCCTGGGCGTCGAACTCGGCCTGCCGCGCGAGATGGTCTATCGCCACCCGTTCCCGGGCCCGGGCCTGGGCGTGCGCATCCTCGGCGAGGTCAAGGCCGAGTACGCCGGGATCCTGGCCAAGGCCGACCACATCTTCATCGAAGAACTGCGCAAGGCCGACCTCTACGACAAGACCAGCCAGGCCTTCGCCGTGTTCCTGCCGGTCAAGTCGGTCGGCGTCGTCGGCGACGCCCGGGCGTATGAGTGGGTGATCTCGCTGCGTGCCGTCGAGACCATCGACTTCATGACCGCCCACTGGGCGCACCTGCCGTACGACTTCCTCGGCCGCGTCTCGAGCCGGATCATCAACGAAGTCCGCGGCGTCTCGCGCGTGGTCTACGACATCAGTGGGAAGCCGCCGGCGACGATTGAGTGGGAGTGAGGCGGCGCCCGGCGCGCTAAAGCAACACCGATCAGGACTGTCATTATTCGTCATTCCCGCGAAGGCGGGAATGACGAATTTTTAAGTGTCGCCCTACCGAGCAGACAGATACAAGCCCGCCGCGCGCGGGCTTTTCCATGACGCAGGCGGTCATACGAGACGGCGAACCTATGTCATTCAAAGACCTGATGAGTGTCGAGTCTCAGCTGGGCGTCAGTTTTCCATCGTCATCCCCGCGAAAGCGGGGATCCAGCGACTTCAAGGCATTGAAAAGCAAGACGCTGGATTCCCGCTTTCGCGGGAATGACGATCTGAAAGTCTTCAGCTGAGACACGATACTAATCAGGCTCAAAGATGTTCGGCGGTGAGCGCATCGCGCTGCGGCCAGCTTCATGCAGCGACGATGCACTGCAGGGTGGGATAGTGATGCAACCCTTCTGACCACCAACCTCAGGCCAAGACGTGGAACTATAAATCGCCACATATGACGATTTATTTGCTTTTATCTCGTTTATTCGTCATATTCGGCGAGTCATGAACGCTCCGCTTGTGTCTGAATCGATGGTGCTCCACCAGCTTGGCGAACGCCTGGCGGCGCTGCGCCTTGCGCAGAACCTCACCCAGGCCGAACTCGCCGAGCAGGCCGGGGTATCGAAGCGCACGGTGGAGCGCCTGGAATCGGGCGCCACCGCCACCCAGCTGTCGACGTTCCTGCGCGTCTGTCGCGTGCTCGGGCTGCAGGGGCGCCTGGATCAACTGGTGCCCGAACCCGCCGTCAGTCCGGTGGCTTTGCTCAGGCAGGAAAAACGCCAGACCCGCAAGCGCGCCTCGAACCGTCAGGATGTCGCAGCGCCGCCGGCCAAGCGCTGGGAGTGGGAGGCATGACCATCGCCGAAGTCCAGCTCTGGGGCCGCACCATCGGCGCCGTTTCGGTGCAGGACGGCGAGACCACGGCCGCCTTCGAGTACGTGCCCGAGTTCCTCGACAGCGGCATCGAACTTTCGCCGCTGCACATGCCGCTGCAGCCGCGCATCTACACCTTCCCGGAGCTGGCGAAGGCCACCTTCCACGGCCTGCCAGGCCTGCTGGCCGATTCCCTGCCGGACCGCTTCGGCAATGCGCTGATCGATCAATGGCTGGCGATGCAGGGCCGCACGCCGCAGAGCTTCAATGCCGTCGAACGCCTCTGCTATACGGGCGCACGCGGCATGGGCGCGCTGGAGTTCAAGCCGGTCGGCGGGCCCAGAGCCAGCCGCTCCGATACCCTCGATGTCGCCGCACTGGTCGGGCTGGCCTCTGACATCCTCACCCATCGCGAAGGTCTCGACGCCAGCCTCGAACGCCCTGCACGGCAGAAGGCCATGCAGGACATCCTGCGCGTGGGCACATCGGCCGGCGGCGCCCGCGCCAAGGCATTGATCGCCTGGAACGCAGAGACCCATGAAGTGCGTTCGGGCCAGGTGCAGGCCGATCCGGGCTTCAGTCACTGGCTGCTCAAGTTCGACGGCGTCTCGGGCAACAAGGACAAAGAACTGGTCGACCCGCAGGGCTACGGCGCCATCGAATACGCCTACGCGCTGATGGCACAGGCGGCCGGCATCGACATGAGCGAATGCCGCTTGCTGGAAGAGGGCGGACGCCGCCACTTCATGACGCGCCGCTTCGATCGCCCTGACGATGGAAGCAAACTGCATATGCAGTCGCTCGGCGCACTGGCGCATTTCGACTACAACCTGCCCGGCGCCTATTCGTACGAACAGGCCTTCCTGGTCATCCGACAACTGGGCCTGCCAATGGCGGCCATCGAGCAGCAGTTCCGTCGCATGCTGTTCAACGTGGTGACGCGCAACCAGGACGACCACGTCAAGAACATCGCATTCCTGATGGACAAGCAGGGCCGGTGGTCCTTGGCGCCGGCGTTCGACGTCAGCTACAGCTACAACCCCGACGGCGACTGGACGGCCACGCACCAGATGCGCGTCAACGGCAAGCGCGATGGATTCACGCTGGACGACTTCAAGGCGGTGGCAGCGGTCGCGGGCCTCAAGCGCGGGCGGGATCGCAAGATGCTGGATGAAGTAGTGGCTGCGGTCGAGGACTGGGCGACGTTCGCAAGCCAGGCAGACGTCGACTCGCAGCAGGGCGCGCAGATCGGATCGGTGCACAGGCTGCGGTTCTGATGTCCGAATCGAAGATGCCTCGGCCATTGGACATGGCGCACAGGCCCACGTCATCAAGAGTCACCACAACGTCGGCGGCCTGCCCGAGCACATACAGATGGGCCTGGTCGAACCGCTACGCGAGCTGTTCGAGGACGAAGTGCGGCGCCTCGGCGTCGAACTCGGCCTGCCGCGCGAGATGGTCTACCGCCACCCGTTCCCGGGCCCGGGAACGGGCGTGCGCATCCTCGGCGAGGTCAAGGCCGAGTACGCCGACATCCTGGCCAAGGCCGACCACATCTTCATCGAGGAACTGCGCAAGGCCGACCTCTACGACAAGACCAGCCAGGCCTTCGCCGTGTTCCTGCCGGTCAAGTCGGTCGGCGTCGTCGGCGACGCCCGCGCCTACGAATGGGTGATCTCGCTGCGCGCGGTGGAGACCATCGACTTCATGACCGCCCCGCCGCCCACTGGGCGCACCTGCCATACGACTTCCTCGGCCGCGTCTCGAACCGGATCATCAACGAAGTCCGCGGGGTCTCGCGCGTGGTGTACGACATCAGCGGGAAGCCGCCGGCGACGATTGAGTGGGAGTGACGGAGCGTCTTTCGGAGGCTATCGCCAGGTATCGGTAGAAGTGACTTAACTTGTTGATTATAAAAGTATAATTTGCGTTTTCTATCGGTGGCTATCGCCGACCAGCAGAACGGGGCTGCGACAGAACTGACGGTAAGCCCCCGGAGGTCGGATCCAGACCTTCCTGTTTACCATTGAGACCGAACCGGTCTTTGACGGTAAAAAACTCCTGAGGAAAGCTTGTTTCATGCGGCTTTCCGAGCATCAACGGGTCTCCAGGTCCCTGACGGTAAAAGCCGTCACGAACAGGAGGAACACCCTCAATGCTCACCGACACTGCACTGCGCAATCTCAAGCCTAAGTCCAAGATTTATAAGGTTTTTGACCGCGATGGCATGTACGTGGCGGTATCGCCCGTTGGTACCATCACCTTCCGCTACGACTACCGTTTCAACGGACGCCGCGAGACGCTGACGCTCGGACGGTATGGGCCGGCCGGCATGTCGCTGGCCATGGCCCGAGAACGATTGCTCGATGCCAAGCGGTCGGTCGATCAGGGCCTTTCCCCTGCGCTGGAGAAGCAGCGGGCCAAGCGGCGGCTGACGGCCGCCAGGGCCTTCGGCGAGATGACGGAACGCTGGCTGGCCGATGCCCGCATGGCCGACAGCACCCGGGCGATGCGCAAGCACATCATCGACCGCGACATCCTGCCGGTCTTTCAGAATCGCAAGCTGAGGGAAGTCACCCCCGACGACCTGGGGGCGTTGTGCAACAAGGTAAAGGCGCGCGGCGCACCGGCCACGGCCATCCACATCCGCGACATCGTGAAGCAGGTCTATGCCTTCGCCATCCTGCATGGCGGACGGCTCGCCAACCCGGCCGACGATGTGAAGGCGGCCTCGATCGCGACCTTCGTTCCCAAGGACCGGGCGCTCTCGCCGGCGGAGATCCGGCTGGCCTTCCACCAGCTGGAGACCATTGCGTCTTATCCGACCATCCGGTTGGCCTTGCGCCTGATCCTGCTGACGATGGTGCGCAAGAGCGAGTTGGTCGAGGCCACCTGGAACGAGGTGGATTTCGAGAACGCCACCTGGACGATCCCCAAGGTGCGGATGAAGGGGCGCAAGCCGCACGTGGTCTACTTGTCGCGGCAGGCGATGGACATCTTCGTGGCCTTGCACACCTGCGCGGCGGGTTCGCGGTTCGTGCTGCCATCGCGCTATGACCCCGATCGGTGCATGTCGCATGCCACGCTCAATCGTGTGACCCAACTCATTGGTTCCCGTGCGAAGGAAGCCGGGTTGCCGCTGGAGCCCTTCACGGTGCACGACCTGCGGCGCACCGCGTCCACGCTCCTCAACGAGGTTGGCTTCAACGGGGACTGGATCGAGAAATGCCTGGCGCACGAAGAAGGCAGCCGGACTTCGCGGTCGGTCTACAACAAGGCCGAGTACGCCGGGCCACGGCGGCACATGCTCCAAGAGTGGGCCGACATGGTGGAGGCATGGATCGATGGGCGCACGCATGTGCCGAAGCTGGTGCCAGAGAACGTGACCGTGCCGGTTCTGAGTCCTGCGCTCTGATGTTTTTAAGCTGTGATTTGGGGACGTGTTGAGGTGCTCATGTCGTCAAGAACGACATGAGCACCCTACGTGTCGCTATTCCAATGAAATAAGAACATGATTCGTTGACGTGTCGCCAGCAGCGACATAAACTGATAACGTGTCGTCAAAATGGTATTTTTGCATCATGAATGATAATGCACTTGCCTGGCATCCAGAGCAGCCTCACAACCAGCTGCCAGGGCTCCCCCCGGCGCAGGAACTGGAGACCCGGCCCGTGCTCAAGGCCTGTATCGAGGCGCGTGCCGCGTTGGCCGAACTCAAGCAGGCGGCAGAGTTGATTCCCAATCAGGCGATGCTGATCAATACCATTCCGTTGCTGGAGGCCAAGGACAGCTCGGAAATCGAGAACATCGTCACCACCACCGACCAATTGTTCCAGTACGCGCAAGGCCACGACAACGCCGATCCTGCCACCAAGGAGGCGCTGCGTTACCGCACCGCGCTGCACCAAGGCTTTCAATCGCTCAAGGCGCGACCGTTGTGTACCGCCACCGCCGTGGATGTCTGCCGCACCCTCAAGGGGGTGGACATGGACATTCGCCGCACCCCGGGCACGCAACTCGCCAACGACCGCACGGGGGAGGTGGTCTACACCCCGCCCGAAGGCGAGGCCCGCTTGCGTGACATGCTGGCCAACTGGGAGCGCTTCCTACACAACCAGGTTGACCTGGACCCGCTGATCCGCATGGCCGTGGGCCACTACCAGTTCGAGGCCATTCACCCATTCACCGACGGCAACGGCCGTACCGGCCGCGTGCTCAATATCCTCTACCTTATCCAGGAAGAGCTGCTGAATCTGCCGATCCTGTATCTCAGTCGCCATGTGATTGCCCACAAGGCCGACTACTACCGCCTGCTGCTCAGTGTGACGCGAGATGGCGCCTGGGAACCCTGGCTGCTGTTCATGCTGCAGGCCGTCGCCGATACGTCCAAATGGACCACAGGGAAGATCGCGGCCATTCGCGGGCTGGCCGAACACACCACCGAGTACGTGCGCACACGCCTGCCCAAGATCTACACCCGCGAATTGGTGGATGTCATCTTTGAACAGCCCTATTGCCGCATCGGCAACCTGGTGGAAAAAGGGATTGCCCAACGCCAGGCCGCCTCGCGCTACCTGCACGACTTGGCCAGCCTGGGCGTGCTGCGCGAAATGCAGGTTGGCAAGGAAAAGCTCTTCATGCACCCCAAGCTGATGCAATTGATCAGCCGCGACAACAACGACTTCCAGCCTTACGCCTGAAGTGCCGGGAATGGCTTCGGACGGGTGGCCTCGGGTTTGCATTTTTCAAGAAAAGATCACTCTGGATGATCTTTTTTCTGTATTTTAAAACTCATGGCCCTTGGTGGAGGTTTATAAAACTGATATTTTGAACACTATGGATGCTCAAAATTCAGGAAAGTTGAACCGTTTGTTGGCAGAACTGGGCGATACCCGCCTGGTGTCCAGCCGCTGGCTGCGCGCGCATGATTACTCCAACAGCCTGGTCGCGCGCTATGTCGGCAGCGGCTGGCTGGTGTCGCCGGCGCGTGGCGTGTATATGCGCGCGGGCGGGCGGCTGCAATGGGATGGGGTGGTCCGCAGCCTGCAGGTTGGGGAGGACATGCCACTGCATGTCGGTGGGCGATTCGCACTGGCCTTGCAAGGGCACGAGCACTACTTGCGTCTGGGCGATGCCGGAACGATCACGCTTTACGGACCGGTGCCGCCGCCGGGCTGGGTCGGCAAATTGTCGATGGAGCAGCGCTTCGAGTACCAAGGCAAGGGGCCGTTCGACCTACTGGCCGTGCCCGTCACGGCGGAAGTCTCCGAAAAGGCGCTGTCCGAGGCGGGCTTGGCCTGGCATTCCGCCGTGCCTGGTGTCGATGCCCTGGTGTGCTCGACACCTGAGCGGGCCATGCTGGAGCTGTGCGATGGCGTATCGGATGCGGCGGGGGTCTACGAGGCCGATGCGCTGATGCAGGCCATGACCACGCTGCGCCCGCAGCGGATCGGCCTGCTGCTGCGTCACTGCCGCAGCATCAAGGCCAAGCGGCTGTTCCTGGCCCTGGCCGATCGCCATCGGCATGCATGGCTGGCCCACGTGCCGATGGATGGCGTCGATCTGGGCCGGGGCAAGCGGGCGCTGGTCCCCGGTGGGCGCCTGCATCCGACCTACCAGATCACCTTGCCGGGAGACCTCGATGAGCACCTGGCTTGATCGATGGGATCGGCGGTACACCGACCGGGTGCGGCTGCTGGTGGAAATCTTGCCGGTGTTGGCCCAGGAGCCGCGCTTCGCGCTCAAGGGCGGCACCGCCATCAACCTGTTCGAGCATGACCTGCCGCGTCTGTCGGTGGACATCGACCTGGCCTGGCTGCCGGTGCACGACCATGCCGAAGATGCGAAGCTGATCGCCGAAGCACTCGGACGACTGGCCGACGCGATGCGCGCCCGGCCTTTGCAATTGCAGGTGCAAGCTTCAGCGGGCGAAGGCGGGGCGGTCACCCGGCTGGTGGCCAGTCGCGGCCGTGCACGAGTGCAGATCGAGACGACGCCTGTGATGCGCGGGACGGTCCATCCAGTGCGAACCATGGGCGTGCGGCCACGGGTGGAGGAGGCGTTCGGCTTCGCCGAAGTGCAGGTGCTGGACTTCGCCGACCTGTATGCTGGCAAGCTGGCGGCGGCGCTGTCGCGGCAGCATCCGCGCGATCTGTTCGACGTGGGTCTGCTGCTGGAGGATGAGCGGGCGGATGCGCACCTTTGGCGGGCCTTTCTCGTGTACCTGACGTGCAGTCCTAAGCCAGCATGGGAAATGCTGGCGCCGCGCGTACCTGCGGATTTCGAGGCCACGTTCGACGCTCACTTCAAGGGCATGACGGCTGAGCCCATTGAAGCGACGGCCTTGTTGGAAAGCCGCGAGCGCATGTTGGCGCGCGTGGCGCATTGGTTGGACGAGCCATCGCGCGCCTTTCTGGAATCGGTTGAGGATGAGCAGCCGGATTTCGGGTTGATCGGCCTTGCCCATGCGGCCGATCTGCCCGGGGTGCGGCGCAAGCTGCACAACCTGGCACAGCGCACGGCCGCCAAACGCGCGGCGGATCGTGGTCAGTTGGCGGACGTGCTGACGCGGATCAAGGCGCGCTGACGCAGCGGGTAATACAAGCGGATGGAGAGATCGCGATGGTTCACGATTTCACACTGGTCTATGCGCTGAATCCTGAGCTGGATTCACAGGATGAGGTCCTGCGCCGGCTGGCCGGCAGCGATTGTGCCGACGCCACGGTGGGCTGGGGGCGGCCTGGACATATCGCGCTGGCCTGTAGCCGGGAGGCACGGGACCGAGATGTGGCGGTCACGCTTGCTGTAGCTCAGATGGCACAGGTGCTGGCCGGGGCAGAACTGGTCAGGGTGGACGTCGGGTAGTCGCCGTGGGCGCCAGATGGTGGGTTCATCGAACAGGGCGGTGCCGACGCAGCCTCACGTCCGGGCCGGGCGATGTATTCGGTCTTTGCTGATCGCGAGGCTTGCTTGCGGCCTTCGATCCAGGCCTCGACCTCTTCCAGATCCCAGACCACGCAGCGCGGCGTCAGCCGGAAGCGCCGGGGAAACTCGCCGCGCTGCTCCATTTCGTAGATGGTGGTTTCCGCCAAGGGCACGATCTGGTGCAGCTCACGTCGGCGGATCGTGCGGCGAAAGGGGAGCGGCGAGCCCTTCGGGAACTGCGGAAGCTCGGCGTACTGCTCGGTGCCGGGGCGGGGCAGGGAAGCAGTGGGTTGTGCAGAGGTCCTGAGCGGTTCTGAGTCGGCAGCCATCGTCCAGATTCCATGGAGTTCGCAATGAACGTCATGGTGGCTATCGGTCGCGATCGCGACAACTTGCTGCAGCATCGCTGTTGTCATCCCGTCGGCCAGCTCGAGCGCGGCCGGCTCTGCTTCGCGCTAGCGGCGCGGCAGGTCGATTGCGACTCGGATAACGGCCGGGAGAGGAGACTGGAGCGGCAAGCGCCGGGTTCGGTTTGGCCCTGGGGGTCGGACTGTCGTGCCACACCTGCAGCCATGGTGGTAGTCCGCGCGGTGATCCGGCCGCCACGCATCGCATCACGGTCGTCCGCAAGCTTCCCGTAGTGGCCGGCTCGAAGGCGCTTGCGGCGCCACGGCTGCCGTACAATAATCAAAATCATGCATTTCGACTGATTTGTAATCGATTCTATCCACCCGTAATCGGGACGATGCACGAGCGCGGGCGCTGTCGTCGGCGCTCATGTCGGAAAGCGGGAGTCCAGGAGCCATGCCATGCACGATCTGCCTGCCGATCCGATCGGTGCCGCGTGGCTCGCCCGGCGCTTCGAAGTGCTGCCCGTCGGACGGCTGCCGGTGCTCAGCCAGATAGGCGGGCGACGGGCGACGGCGGTCGAGGACGGCTTCCGTCTGGAAACCTACCAGGAGGCGATGCGGCCGCCGTCGGAGCCGGCCGCGCACCTGCAGTTCCATCTTCGCCACGAAGTCCCGCACCTGGAGTTCCTGGCCCGGCTGTTCGCGCGCAGCGGGCCGGCCTTCGTCCAGGCCTGGGTGGACACAGAGCCTACCGGTCAGTACGCCCGGCGGGCGGCGTTCCTGTACGAATGGCTGACCGGCGATGCCTTGCAGGTGCCGGCGCGGCTCGGCGGCAACTACGTCGATGCGATCGACGACGCCAAGCTGGTCGCCGCCTCGCCAGCCCAGGTGGACAAGGTCCAGCGCTGGCGGGTCAACGACAACCTGCCGGGCACCCGATGGTTCTGCCCGACGGTGGTCAAGACCGACGCCGTGCTCCGCGCGGCGGACCTGGACGTGCGCGCACTGTTTGGTGCGCTGGCGAGCGAGTTCGGCGAAGACCTGCTGATGCGCGCGGCGGCCTGGATGACGCTGCGAGAGAGCCGGGCCAGTTTCGCCATCGAGGGCGAGGCAGACCAGGACAGCCGCGTCCAGCGCTTTGCTGACGTGATGGCCCGACGCACCGGCCAGGGCGCGCCCCCGCTGACCGACGAGACGCTCGCCGAGCTGCAGCGTGAGATCCTGGGCGACAGGACCACGCTCGTCCATTTCGGCGTCCGCCAGTCGCCGGTCTTCGTCGGCGAGCGGGTGCGCTCCGAGGAAGTCGTGCACTACGTGGCGCCGATGCCGGCGGACGTGCCGCCGATGCTGGAGGGCCTGCGCGTCTTCCTGCGCAGAACGCAGGGGCAGTCGCCGGTGATGCGCAGTGCCGTGGCGGCGTTCGGTTTCGTCTACATCCATCCGCTGGCCGACGGCAATGGCCGCGTGCACCGATTCCTCGTCAACGACACGCTGCGCCGGGACGGGGTGGTGCCGGACCCGGTGATCCTGCCGGTGTCGGCCGTCATTACCGACGACGCCGGCGAGCGGCGCGGCTACGACCGCGTCCTGGACCGGGTTTCGCGGCCGCTGATGGAGACGGTACGGGAGCGCGTGGCGTTCGAGGCCACGTTGACCACCTATCCGGACGGCGTGGCGTCGAACTTCGCATTCACCGGCGCCGAGGTGGCTGGGCCGGTCTGGCGCTATCCCGACCTCGGGCCGCATGTGGTCTACCTGTCGGACATCCTCGGCCGCACGCTGACCGAGCAGATGCGCGAGGAATCGCGCTACCTGCGAAGCCATGCGCGCGCGCGCCGGGCTGAAGGAGATCGTGGAGATGCCCGACCATCAGGCCGACCGCGTGCTGCGCGCCATCGAGCAGAATCGCGGGGTCCTGAGCAACGTCCTGGCCAGGGAAATGCCGGTGTTGAAGACGCCCGGCGTGTGGGACGGGATCGTCGAGGCGGTGACGCTGGCGTTCAGCGATGGTGAGCCGGCCGATGCGTTGGTGGTGGAGCGCTACCGGCCGGAGCGGCCGGCCGGGCGCTAGATGTGTAGATCCAGCACGTTGTTCACAGGCATCGGCATAAGTGGCAATCGGTCGTTCTGCGGAACAACGATAATTCTTTAGCTCCATCGAGGCTGTACCCATGAACGCTGTAGAAATCGAACAGGCCATTACCGATCTCGCTGGCCAGTCTTTTGACGCCGCCGAGTTCCCTTATGCCTTCCTCGAAGCGTTTGGCAACAAAGCGACGACGATCAAGCGCCTGCGCGCAGGAGCGTCGAACAAGTCCGACCTCGGCGGTGTTCTTCAGACCAGCAACATCCACATCCTGACCTGCGACGCAGGGCGGGTGACGCAGACGTTGGCCGCTCTCAAAGCCAGCCCGGCGACGGCCAAGGCCAAGGCGAAGTTCATCCTCGCCACCGACGGCACGGACTTCGAGGCCGAAGACCTGACCAGCGGCGAGACCGTCGCCTGCGCCTTCAAGGACTTCCCGGACCACTTCGGCTTCTTCCTGCCGCTGGCGGGCATCAGCACCGTCCGCCAGATCAGCGAGAACGCCTTCGACATCCGGGCCACCAGCCGCCTGAATCGCCTGTACGTCGAACTGCTGAAAGACAATCCCGAATGGGGCACGGCGGAGCGTCGCCACGACATGAACAAGTTCATGGCGCGGCTGATTTTCTGCTTCTTCGCCGAGGACACCGACATCTTCGTCGGCAAGGGTCGCTTCACCGAGACCGTGGCGCAGATGAGCACCAGGGACTCTTCGAACACACACGAAGTTCTCGCAACGTTGTTCCGCACCATGAACACCAAGCGCGAGGACCGGGCTGCCGCCAAGATTCCCCGATGGGCCGAAGACTTCCCCTACGTCAACGGGCAGTTGTTCTCTGGTGGCGACGAGGTGCCGCGATTCAGCAAGATCGCGCGGTCCTACCTGCTGCACGTCGGCGGGTTGGACTGGACCAAGATCAACCCGGACATTTTCGGCTCGATGATCCAGGCCGTTGCTGAGGACGAGGAGCGCGGCGAGCTAGGGATGCACTACACCAGTGTCCCCAACATCCTGAAGGTGCTGAATCCGCTGTTCCTCGACGACCTGCGGGAGAAGCTGGAGGAAGCGGGCGATAACGCTCGCATGTTGCTCAACCTGCGCAAGCGCATCGCCAAGATCAGGGTCTTCGACCCGGCCTGCGGTTCGGGCAACTTCCTGGTCATCGCCTACAAGGAAATGCGCGCGATCGAGGCCGAGATCAACCAGCGGCGCGGCGAGCCGGATCGCGCATCAGAAATCCCGGTCACCAACTTTCGGGGGATCGAGCTACGCGACTTCCCAGCGGAGATCGCCCGCCTCGCGCTTGTCATCGCCGAGTATCAGTGCGATGTGCTGTACCGCGGCCAGAAGCTGGCGTTGGCCGAGTTTCTACCTCTTCGCAACGAAAACTGGATTACCTGCGGCAACGCGCTGCGGCTCGACTGGTTGAACTTGATGGGCGTTGGCGGCTCAGGAGTGAAGCTGGTCTCGGACGACCTTCTGCAAACACCGCTAGATCAGGCAGAGATCGGTTTCGAGAACGAAGGCGGCGAGACGTACATCTGTGGGAATCCTCCATACAAGGGTAGCCAAGGGCAAACGGACGAGCAAAAGGCCGATCTACAGGCTGTTTTCGCTGACTACACCAATAACTGGAAATCACTCGATTACGTTGCCGGCTGGTTCCTCAAAGCGGCGCTGTATGGCCTCAAAAGCGCAGCAGCCACGGCCTTCGTCTCGACAAACTCGGTTTGCCAAGGGCGGCAGGTAGCGACGTTGTGGCCGCTCATCCACGCCTGCGACCACGAAATCACCTTTGCGCATACCTCGTTCAAATGGGCAAACCTCGCAAGCCACAACGCAGGCGTGACCGTCGCGGTTATCGGTATCGCCTGTAACCCCCCAGCCGTGCGCCGGCTCTATAGCTTGGGCGACGACGGTAAGCAGACCCTCAAAGAAACCTCGCATATCAACGCCTATCTCGTCGCAGGACCGGACGTAGCGGTCGAGGCGGAGTCCCAGCCCATCAGCCCCGTATGCCCCATGAGTTTCGGCAGCATGGCCAACGATGGTGGGCACCTGATCCTCGACCAGCAGGCCGCTGATGCGGCGGTACGTCAACACCACGTTCCCGCGCGCTTCATCCGGTCGTTTCTCGGCTCCGAAGAGTTCATTCGCGGCAAGCAGCGACACTGCATCTGGGTGAGCGACAACGACTTGGCCGAAGCCTCTGGCAACACGTGGTTGGACGATCGCTTCGAGGCGGTACGTCGCCAACGGGCGGTCTCCACGCGTAGAACGACCACCACCCTGGCGGATCGGCCACATCGTTTTGGAGAGGTCCGGCAAACCGGCGGTGAAACACTGCTGATCGTGCCCAGTGTTTCGTCCGAATTGCGCCCTTATCTACCGGTGGGATTGCTACCGGCAGGCACCATTGTCAGCAACCTCGCCTTTGCCCTCTACAACGCTCCCCTCTGGAATATGTCACTCATCGCCAGCCGCCTGCATTTGGTCTGGATCGCCACCGTCTGCGGCAAGATGAAAACAGACTTCCGCTACTCGAACACCCTTGGCTGGAATACCTTCCCGGTGCCGACGCTGACCGAGAAAAACAAGGCCGATCTCACGCGCTGCGCGGAGGACATCCTGCTGGCGCGGGAGCATCACTTCCCCGCGACCATCGCGGACCTGTACGACCCTAAGAAAATGCCCGCTGACCTGCGTGCCGCCCATGATCGCAACGACGAAGTGCTGGAGCGCATCTACATCGGTCGGCGCTTCAAGAATGACACCGAGCGGCTGGAAAAGCTGTTTGACCTCTATACCAAGATGACCGCTTCGGCTGCACCGGCCAAGGGCAAGAAGCGCAAAGCGGGAGCCAACGCATGAGCGACAAGATAAAGTCCGTACCGTCCGTTTCCGTCACTTACGCCCGAAGCGGCGCATCGACCAAGGCCAATGCGCTCGGGATGCGGCCTATGCAGGAGCGGGCCTACGAGAAGCGGGGCGAGCAATACCTGCTCATCAAGTCGCCGCCCGCATCGGGCAAGAGCCGTGCGCTGATGTTCGTGGCACTCGACAAGCTCAAGCATCAAGGTTTGAAGCAGGCCATCATCGTCGTGCCCGAGAAATCCATCGGGGCCAGCTTCAATGACGAACCTCTGTCGAAGTTCGGCTTCTGGTCCGACTGGCAGGTCGAACCCAAGTGGAACCTGTGCAACGCGCCAGGCAACGACAACGGCGGCAAGGTCAAGTCGCTGGGCGCATTCCTTGAAGGCGACGACAAGGTGCTGGTCTGCACCCATGCGACCTTCCGCTTCGCGGTCGATGCCTACGGCGTGGAGGCGTTCGACGACCGGCTGATCGCGGTCGATGAGTTCCACCACGTTTCGGCGAACCCGGACAACAAACTCGGCTTGCACCTGGGGCAGTTCTTCGCGCGGGGCAAAACGCACATCGTTGCCATGACCGGCTCCTACTTCCGTGGCGACGCCGAGGCCGTGCTCGCGCCGCAGGATGAGTCGAAGTTCGATACCGTCACCTACACCTACTATGAGCAGCTCAACGGCTACGAGTACCTCAAGCAACTCGACATCGGCTACTTCTTCTACGGCGGGCCTTACGTCGATGACATCCTCAATGTCCTCGATCCCGCCGAGAAGACCATCATTCACATCCCGAACGTCAATTCGCGCGAGAGCACGAAGGACAAGATGCGGGAAGTGGAGCACATCATCGAGGCGCTGGGTGAATGGCAAGGCATCGACCCTGCGACCGGCTTCCAGCGTGTCAAGCGTCCCGATGGCCGGGTGCTGCGGATCGCTGATCTCGTGGATGACGATGCCACCAAGCGCGACCGCGTGTCCGCCGCGCTCAAAGACGCGGCACAGAAGAACAACCGGGACCATGTGGACATCATCATTGCGCTGGGCATGGCGAAGGAAGGCTTCGATTGGATTTGGTGCGAGCATGCGCTGACCGTGGGCTACCGCGCCAGCCTGACCGAGATCGTGCAGATCATCGGCCGAGCTACCCGCGACGCGCCCGGCAAGACCCGCGCAAGGTTCACCAACCTGATCGCCGAGCCGGATGCGGCTGAGGAAGCTGTCACCGAGGCCGTCAACGATACGTTGAAGGCCATCGCGGCCAGCCTGCTGATGGAGCAGGTTCTTGCTCCGCGCTTCGAGTTCAAGCCCAAGAACCCCGACAGTGGCCCGACGCCAGGTTTTAACTACGGCGAGGGTGGCTACGACTCTGACCGCTGCAATGTCGGTGTCAATGAGCAGACAGGGGCGTACCAAATCGAGATCAAGGGCATCGCCGAGCCCAAGAGCAAGGAGGCGGCGCGAATCTGTCAGGAAGACCTGAACGAAGTCATCGCGGCCTTCGTGCAGGACAAGCCCACCATTGAGCGCGGCCTGTTCGATGAGGAGCTGGTGCCCGAGGAGCTGACGCAGGTTCGCATGGGCAAGATCATCAAGGATAAGTATCCCGAGCTTGACGCCGAAGATCAGGAGGCTGTGCGCCAGCACGCCATCGCCGCCCTCAACCTCACGCAGCAGGCCAAGCGGCTTGTCACCGAAGGCGAAAGCGAGGGGGCGCCCAACACCGCGCTGATCGACGGCTTGCGCCGTTTCGCGATGGACGTGCGCGAGTTGGACATCGACCTGATCGACCGCATCAACCCCTTCGGGGAAGCCTACGCCATCCTTGCCAAGACCATGAGCGAGGACAGCTTGAAGCAGGTCGCGGCGGCCATCTCGGCCAAGCGAACGAGCCTGACGCCGGACGAGGCGAAGGAGATGGCCGTTCGCGCCGTCCAGTTCAAGAAGGAGCGCGGCCGCATGCCGGCGCTCGATTCCCAGAATGCTTGGGAGCGACGCATGGCCGAAGGCGCGGTCGCCTTTATGCGCTTCAAGGCGGAGGGACGCTATGAGTAACTCCGATCTTGACGAACTCGCCGCAGAGCTTGCCGAGTTCGCACCGCCCGAAAAGAAGGGCGGACGCCCGGCCAGCGAGGAGCGCGTCATCGCGGGCTTCGAGGAAATCCAACGCTTCACCGAAAAGCACGGCCGTGCGCCGCAGCACGGTGAAGACCGGGACATATTCGAGCGCTTTTACGCTGTGCGCCTGGACCGCTTGCGCGCGCTCCCGGACTGCCGCGCCGTGCTGGAGCCGCTGGACTATCAGGGCTTGCTTACCGCTGCGCCAGCCGCTGCCGCTCCGGCAGATGAGGCCATCGATATCGACGATCTGGCCGCCGAGTTGGCGGGCGCCGAGGCGGACGACATCACGGTTCTGCGCCATGTCCGCACCAGCGCCGATAAGCGCGCCGCCGAGGAGATCGCGGATCGCAAGCCTTGCGAGGACTTCGAGGCGTTCAAGCCGCTGTTCGAGCGCGTAGCTACGGAAGTCAAGACTGGCTTGCGCCAGTCCCAGTCCATAGAGGCGGGCCGCCGCGCGATTGAGGCCGGGGACTTTTTCGTTCTCGATGGCATCACGCTCTACGTCGCCGAGGTCGGCGAGCCATTGAAGACCACCGCCGGGGAAGTGGACCGCCGCTTGCGCCTCATCTTCTCCAACGGCACCGAAAGCAATCTGCTGCTGCGCTCGCTCCAGCGAGCGTTCTACAACGACCCGGCCGCGCGGCGGCTGGCCTCGCCCGAGAGTGGGCAACTCTCCTTCGGTGGCGAGCTTGAGGCCGATGATGTCGAAAGCGGCACGATCTACGTCCTGCGTTCGCTGTCCGATCATCCCTATGTCGCTCAGCACCGCGACATCATCCACAAGATGGGCGTGACCGGGGGCAGGGTGGAGACGCGCATCTCCAACGCCGAACACGACTCCACCTACCTGCTGGCGAAGGTCGAAGTTGTCGCCACCTACAAGCTCGCCGGCATCAACCGCACCCGGATGGAGAACCTGTTCCATAGGCTGTTCGCGCCCGCGCGGTTGAACATCACTATCAACGACCGCTTCGGTCACCCCGTGCAGCCCGAGGAATGGTTTCTCGTTCCGCTGTTCGTGATCGACGAGGCCGTCGCGCGCATCAAAGATGGGAGCATTACTGGGTACGTCTACGATCCTGGCGCGGCGAAGTTGGTGAAAGTGGCGTAGTTCGGATCGCTGCGCCGCACCATACATCGGAAGTTGACCAAAGATTGGAGTGATCGTGAAGCTTAAGCGGGAAGCCAAGACGCTGAAATCGAAATCCATAGCGTCTTTGAAGCGTGGGCTAGAAGCGTTCAATAACCACGACGACGATGGAAGACCGGAAAGCGTTCTGCTCATGCTCCAGCACGCCAGTGAAATGTTGGCCAAGGCATTGTTGGTTCAGAAAGGGCAGGACGTCTTCGACAAAGAAAAGGGAACCTCCATTGGTATCGAGAAGGCGTTGAACATTGCTCAGTCCAAAGGGTGGATGAGCGCCGCACAAGCCGGGGCCATCCGCGTTATTGACGCGATGCGTGATCAAGCCCAGCACTGGATGATCGTTGTTCCTGAAGACGCTCTCTATATCAACGCGAGGGCGTTGATAACTGTGTTGGATGAGATTCTGACGGAGCATTTTCAAGATACGCTGGCGGATAACCTTCCGGTTCGGGTCCTGCCTCTGTCTACCCAACCGCTGCCTGATTTTTTAATGCTGGTGAATCGGGAATACGCGAAAATTCGAGAACTGCTTGCTCCGGGCCGCAGAGCGAGAGACGAGGCTAGAGGCCGAATCACGGCACTCCTGGCGATGGAGGCTCATGTCAGTGAAGAGGTTGCAGTTTCCAAGCGAGACCTGAACCGAATTGAAGCGGCGATTAGAGACGACACTCCCGTGGAGCACGTATTCCCACGGTTGATGACCCTAGCAACGAACATTGAGGGGGAAGGTCCTACGATTCGTGTCCGAATCACCCGAGCGGCAGATGCTCCAGCGGTTCGCTTCGTGTCGGGCGATGACCCAGAAGGTGCCGCGGCCATCCGTGACGTAGATCTTCAAAAAAAATACCACTGGAGTCCGAGTGCGCTGGCGGAAAAACTGGAGTTGACAATCAATAAGGCCAAGGCTTTCCGCGACTTCCTGCGCATAGACGAAGATCCAGCCAACGTCATGGTTTTCGAGTTCGGGGCTCAGAAACATCCCCGATATTCCGACAATGCGCTACGCGCGCTTCGGGATGCCATCACCCCAGAATTGGTCGAGGAAGCATGGCGGGCACGCCCACGGGGTCGTGGTAGATAGCCCTGTTGCGCGATCTACCGTTCGAAAATGAAGTTGGACTGCCGCGCTACTGAGATATTGTCGTGAGCTTCAATCGTGTTGGCACTCAGTCGTCGAGCCCCTTTGGGCGAGGTAGCGGTCACTTCTTTGACTGCAATCAGGTGGGCCAAAGCTTCGCGGTACCGCTCGCTGTTTGCTGGCGTCAGGTTGCAAGTGGACGTGAAGAGCTCTTCAAAGGTGACGCCATCCGGGGTGGCGTGGATGATCGGCGATAGCTGAAGCGACAACGCCCGGACCGAAGCTGCAGCAGCGTCGGAGTCGAAGCAGAAACCAAGCTCATTCTGCCCCGTGATCGCGCTGTCAGCTGCCGGGTCGTATCCCAGCGTCTTGAACATGTTCAATCCCGCGCCACCGTAATGAATGAAGTGGTTGTTCTTGTTCCAGTGCACCGTCGTCATAACGTCTCGTGCGCGCGGGTGCTGGGAGAGATGGACCAGCCAGTAGTCACCGTGCCCGGTCGTGCGAATGAAGAAGACGGTGAAGAAGGTGGCGCCGCATTGCTCCACAAGCGCTTCATAAAATGCGCTCTGGATGAAGAGGCGGAAGTCCTTCTCCTTGCTCTTGATTGAATCGATCGACCTACCCTTCAGCAGGTTTGGCAGGTCCATCTTTTCGAGCAGCTTTCGCGTCTTCGGCGAGTCACTGGCATAGTTGATGAACGCATCGACCGCAAACGTCAGAATGACTTCGGCCGATTCCAATCTGTGGAAGATGCTGCGAATGCGTGAGGCCGGAACATCGGAGTAGCCGTATTGATCGAGCAGGAAGATGGATCGGCCACTGCGAGGGGTCTTCTCCAGGACACGCATGACCAGCTCATCGGCGTGCTGTTCGAACGACCCTCCAACCAGATGGATGTCCTGGTCGAACCTAGCTCCGTAACCGCGCGCTTCTAATGCGCAGCGCAGATGCTGCTGGGCGCGACGCTTTTTCTCGACGAAGTAGTAGGCGAGGTTCCACTGCAGCGGTTTGCGGCGGCCCTGATCGATCACGAACTGCGCCTCCTCAACCGCCTTGAGGAATACAAAAGGCGATCCCAGAACCGTCTCGCGCGTGTCCTCGTGCCGATAGACGCCGCCGCCGGCGAATCCGTCCACCAGCGTGAGGCTTAGCGTTTCACGCGCCGGGTTGTGGGCCAGCGTCTTGAGATACTCGACCAGGTACTCGCGCAGCACATCGTGCTTGGCGATGCTGTGTTGCTGAATGACCGGAAGCGAACCTTCTTCCCAGGAATAATGGGAGAGCGTCATCCAGGCCGCGCCTACATCATGGCCTGAGCGGGAATCTCACCTTGAACGGGCATCTCATCCCAGGTGCGTCCGTTCAAGAGTCGGCCATTCTTGGCCTTGGCGCGACGCTTACCATCGGCGCCCCAGCCGCCCCACTGTTTGAAGAAGAACGCGACCTTCTGGGCCTCGCACTGGATCCGCACCGCTTCCGCCCACTCGGGCTTCATGGGGCGTGCCTTAGGTCCCGACTCGCCGCCAACGATGACCCAGTGGATGTCGTGCAGATCGAGTTCGCCCACGTCTTCGAGCAGCGGCTCGACAGACAGAAAGCGGATCTTCGCCTCCACGCCACGCAGGTGATCAATGCGCGGCACGCCGTGACGTTGGTTCTCGACCGAGACTCCGAGCCAGACGTTCTGTGGTACCGGGCGCGTCTTGAAGTACCTAGCCATGCGCGCTGCGCGCTTGGTGAGGATCTGGTAACTGTGCCATGGGGTCTGAGCGATCACATCCATCACGCGATCGATGTATTCCACGGGAACCTTCTCGTGAAAAAGATCGGACATGGAATTGACAAAGTAGATCGTCGGCTTTTTGCGCTTGAGCGGGTCGTTGAGGCGCAACTCGATCAGGCGTAGTGCAAAACCATTTTCATAGCCGGGTGTGCCCATCGCCTGCAGACGACGCGCCATGAGTTCCGCATAGCAATGCTTGCAGCCGGCCGAGATCTTCGTGCAGCCGACGATCGGATTCCAGGTCTGCTCAGTCCATTCGATACGAGATGTGGTGGTCATGGCGATGCCCTCCGTGGCGCGCATGATACCTGCAGCAGCTGCTCGAATTCCTGACCCGTATGTACCGGAGCTCGACAGAGCTGGCATGGCAGCCGACACCAAGCCGAGCTACCTATCGAGCAGCTACGGCTCACTGCCAAGGTCAGACGCCCAAAACAAGCCTAGAAGGGCAATCGGTTCTGCGGTGTGACGTTGCTGACTTCTCCCCAGAACCGGGTGCCGAGCGGGTTTCTAGATGCGAGCGCGAGCCAGTACAGAGGCTGCCTGCGATTGCCGGAGACCAGCTCCAGGCCAGTGCTGACATCCTCATAGCCCAAGCCGCGGATGAGCCCGCACCAGTAGTTGACCAGGCCGATGAGAGCCAGGTTGTTGCGGGCGTGCGGATCCACGTGGCTCCGCCACCCTGGAGCGAAGTTCTCCAAGGTTCCACTGCGCATGTACTGCTTGATGTTCCGGGTGAGATCCATGGAGCTGAGGTGGATCAGCAGATCCATGCGAGGTTTGCTTGCGAGGGTCTGAATGACCTCAAATGGCATCGACTTGATGTTGTACGGATCGAGGAAGGCGAAATGGAGTCCGGACTTCGATAAGCCGGCCACGACCTTCGCAGCGGTCTCGACCGCTGGTCCGGTGTAGGAGTGTCGAGGCCCAAGGTTCTCACGCGCGAGCCGCGATTCGCAGGCCTGCATGTTGTCCGCATCAAGATCCCCAAAATGGATTGAGCCGAAGGGTGTGTTTCGCTGGGCCTCCAGCGCTGCCGCCACGGTGCTGCCCGGGAGGTACTCTGTGGTGTCGTTGATCTTGGCGCGGCCAGGACCGCAGTAGAGATCGATGAAACTTGTGTTGCCGTCGAACTTCCTGCGCGCCGCGCGGCTGATGTCGACGTAGTGGCGCAGTCGCGTGTGCTTGTCCTTGACCCAGCTCCCAACGAGCTCACATGGCAGTCCGTCTACCGGATCGGGCTCGTAACGATCTTCCTTACGCTTGGTGGGCATCCATGCTCCTAATCAATTTGAGGGCTCGTCAATCGTGCGGATTACCAATGGCCTAAGTCTGAGGCTGATGCTCACGGGGATAAAATCTGACGGGCCCCAAGCCTGTGCTCTTATGGCGATCGCATTGCATGCGAGCCTACTATGAGGCCGTTGTCCTGGCCACCTCACCTAACCTATGCGTTAGCAGGCTACTGAAATACCGAGCGCCACGAAGCCGTCTTTGACCACAGTGTGAGCGGGCAGTGCCGATGTTGATCTTTTCGTACTGAATTCGACATTCCAGTGCTTGCACAGCGCGGCATCTTCCTCTCCAGATGCCCGATTCATGCCACTTTCCCCGATTGCGGGCACGCCTGTGCCAAGGTTCGCATTCGCACCAGGTTGTAGGCGGCCATGTTCAACACGAACATCTGGTCCACCTTCTCCAGTCCGC
>NZ_JAIWPU010000008.1 GCF_021191705.1 Proluteimonas flavola | reverse complement strand
CCCGGGTGGTCTACGACCTGTTCCATGTCATCGCCAAATACGGCCGCGAAGTGATCGGCCGGGTACGGGTGGATGCGGCCAACCAGCTGCGCCACGACAAGCCGGCGCGCAAGGTCGTCAAACGCGCTCACTGGCTGCTGCTGCGCAACCCGGCGAACCTGGCCGAGCCCGAACAGATCCGGCTGAGCGAAGTGCTGGAGGCCAACCAGTCGCTGATGACGGTCTACGTGATGAAGGAACAACTCAAGGCGCTGTGGAGCGCACCGACGGCCTGGGCCTGGCGCCGCGCCTGGAAGCAGTGGCTACGGCATGCCCGGGAGAGTGCGATCCCGGCCCTGATGCACTTCGCCAAGTGCCTGCGACCTTACTGGCGCGGCATCCTCAGCCGGGTGCGTTGGCCCATGCACACCGGCCTGCTCGAAGGCATCAACAACAAGATCAAGGTCATCAAGCGCATCGCCTACGGCTACCGCGATGACGCCTACTTCTTCCTCAAGATCCGTGCCGCCTTCCCCGGAGTTGGGCGATGAACCCTTTTTCATGGATGCAACCGCGTCGCGAGGGCGCTGAAGGTGGGCGCGCGCGATGACGTCGCCGGGAAAGCCGCTTCGCGCGCGAGCGGGCTCCCACGCACGCGCGCTTCGTTTACGCGGACGGTCAGCTGCGCGTCGTCGGCGCCTCGGCGGCTTCGAGGTCCCTGCGTCCCGGCCACAGCATGAAACCGATCGTCACCGCGGCCAGCAGCCAGCAGTAGTGCACGCTGCCGGCGAGCGCGAGCGGGGAGACCGACGCGAGCGATGCCGCCAGCAGGATCTGCGCGCCGTAGGGCAGTACGCCCTGCGCGACGCAGGCGAAGATGTCGAGCACGCTGGCCGCGCGTTTCGGGCTGATGCCGTGCTTCTCGGCGATGTCGCGGGCGACGCTGCCGCTGACGAGAATCGCGACGGTGTTGTTGGCGGTGAACACGTCGGCCGCGATCGACAGCGCGGCGATGCTGAACTCGCCCGAGCGCCGCCCGCGATGCCCGCGCGCGAACTTCGCGATCAGCTGGGCCAGCCAGTCGAGGCCGCCGCTGGCCTTGGTCAGCGCGGCCAGACCGCCGATCAGCAGCGACAGCAGCAGGATCTCGACCATGCCCTCGAAGCCGGTCCAGATGTCGCCGACGAACGGCACCACGCCATAGTCGTCGGCGAACACCAGGCCGAAGCCGCCGGCCAGCACGATGCCGAGGCCCAGTACGATCAGCACGTCGATGCCGGCCAGCGCGAGCGCCAGCACGATCACGTAGGGCAGCATCAGCCAGGGCGAACCCGTCGCCTCCGCCTCGATCGGCGACGCGCCGCCCAGCACGCCGAGCAGCACGACGGTGGCGAGCGCGGCCGGCATGGCGATCCTGAAGTTCTCGCGGAACTTGTCGCGCATCTGCGCGCCCTGGGTGCGGGTCGCGGCGATCGTGGTGTCGGAGATCATCGACAGGTTGTCGCCGAACATCGCGCCGCCGATCACCGCGCCGACCACCAGCGCACGGTCCAGACCCGAAGCCTCGGCGACGCCGAGCGCGATCGGCACGACGGCGGCGATCGTGCCCATCGACGTGCCGATCGCCAGCGAGATCAGCGACGACAGCACGAACAGCCCCGGCAGGATCAGCGGCGCCGGAATCGCCGACAGGCCGATCGAGACCACGGCATCGACCGCGCCGATCGCGCTCGACACGTAGGCGAACGCGCCGGCCAGCAGGAAGATCAGGCACATCAGCACGATGTTGGGATCGCCCATGCCGCGCAGCAGGATGTCGCCGGCCTGCAGGCCGCGTCGATGCGCGATCCACGCGGCGAGCGCCAGTGCGGGCAGGATCGCGACCGGCGCACGCAACTGGTAGAACCCCATCGGCTCGCCCTGGGCGGTGAAGTACAGCCCTGCACCGAAGAACAGCGCGAGGAACAGCAGCAGCGGCGTCAGCGCGAGTGCACTGGGACGGACGGTCATGCGGGTGGAGTCCGGAGGCGGCGAGGCGTGTGCGCATTGTGCGCAGGATGCACCGGTCCGTCATGACGACCGGCGGGACGGCCTGCAACGAAAAACGGGACGCCGAAGCGTCCCGTTTCCGCCGCCGCGTCGCCGGCGTGCGGCGCGCGGCGCGCGTGGATTGCAGGCGTTACCTCACAGGCGCGCCGCGATCGCCCTGGCGAAGGCCATCGTGTTGCCGGTGCCGCCGAGGTCCGGCGTCACGCCGTCCTTCGCATCGAGCGTGGCGACGATCGCCTTGCGCAGGCGTTCGGCCTGCTCGGGCAGCGCCAGATGGTCGAGCATCTGCGCAGCGGCGAGCAGCAGCGCGCAGGGATTGGCGACGCCCTTGCCGGCGATGTCCGGCGCCGAGCCGTGCACGGCCTCGAAGATCGCCGCGTCGGTGCCGATGTTCGCGCCCGGGGCCAGGCCCAGACCGCCGACGAGGCCGGCGCACAGGTCGGAGATGATGTCGCCGAAGAGGTTCGTCGTCACGATGATGTCGAACTGCTCGGGGCGCATCACCAGCTGCATGCAGGTGTTGTCGACGATCATCTCGTTGGCTTCGATGTCGGGGTACTCGGCCGCCACTTCGCGCGCGACCTTCAGGAACAGGCCCGACGTGCTCTTGAGGATGTTGGCCTTGTGGACGATCGTGACCTTCTTGCGACCGGTCTTGCGCGCCAGTTCGAACGCGTAGCGCACGATGCGGTCCGACCCCTTGCGGGTGATGCGCGTGATCGACACCGCGGTCTCGCCGTCGGCCGAGGTTTCCTGGCCTTCGCTGATGTACGAACCTTCGGTGTTCTCGCGGATCGTGATCAGGTTCACGCCGTCGGCGAAGCGCGAACGCGTGTTCGGGAACGAGGTCGCCGGACGCACGTTGGCGTAGAGGTCGAACTGGCGACGCAGTTCCACGTTGATCGAGCTGAAGCCGCCCCCGACCGGCGTGGTCAGCGGGCTCTTGAGCGCAACCCGGTTGCGGCGGATCGATTCGAGCGTCGCGGCCGGCAGCAGCTCGCCGTGCTTCTCGAGCGCCATCAGGCCCGCGTCCGCGTCTTCGTAGGTGAGGCCGAGCTGCATCGCGTCGAGCACGTGCAGCGTGGCGTCCATGATCTCCGGGCCGATGCCGTCGCCGCGGATCACCGTAATCGTGTGGGTCATGTGGGATGGGATTCCGTGCGCAGGGACGACGCGCAATGCGCGGCGTCGGGTGAAGGGGAAACCGGTCCATTATGCCCGAGGCACCCCGCCCGACCCAAACGCGGGCACACCGGTGCGCGACTGCAGCATCGCGAAGGACGCATCCGGCGCGCCTGGGGCAGATCCTCAATCGTGCGCGTGTTCCGCTGGCGCACCCGCCTCGCCCTGCTCGAGACGATCGAGAAAATCGACTGCGCGGCGCATGTGGGGAATCACGATGCTGCCGCCGACGACAAGGCCCACGGAGAAGGTTTCGAACAGCTCCTCGCGCGTCGCCCCGGCGTCCTTGCACTGCGCCACGTGATAGCTGATGCAGTCGTCGCAGCGCAGCACCATCGATGCCACCAGACCGAGCAGTTCCTTGGTCTTGAGATCGAGCGCGCCGGCCTGGTAGGTCTGCGTGTCGAGCGCGAAGAAACGGCGCACGACCTGGTTGGGCTCGGCCAGGATCCGCTCGTTCATGCGCTTGCGGAACGCGCCGAACTCGGCGACGGGGTCATTCCCGCTCTCGCCACTCATGCGCCTGCGCCCTGGATCAGCGGCAGGAAACCGCCTTTGCGGTGCAGCGCCATCATGTCGTCGTAGCCGCCCACGTGGGTTTCGCCGACGAAGATCTGCGGCACGCTGGTGCGGCGCGCGCGCGCCACCATGCGTTCGCGCTCGGCGGTGTCGAGATCGATGCGGACCTCGCGCCAGTCGAGCCCCTGACTCTTGAGGAAGGTCTTGGCGGCGACGCAATAGCCGCAGATCGCGCTGGTGTACATCACGATCTCGGGCGCAATGCCGGACGATGCGGAAGTCGGGGAATCGGGGGTCACGGCAGTCTCCGGAAACTTGTCGGGCGATTGTCGGTCAGATGGGGGCACGGCATCGTGTTTCCATGCGGCGCCGATCACCATCGGCTTAACATGGCATTCATGCCCTCCCCGCATGCCACCGGCATGCTGCACCTTCGCCGCCTGACACGACCGAGCCGATGCGCCGAACCCAGACGCCACAACGCCCTGCCCGCTCCGCCCTTGTGCCGCCGATGACGGCGCTGGTGCTGGCGACGGCCGCGGTGTGCGCGCCGGCGCAGGACACGCGCCTGCCCGACATCGGCTCATCCGCCGGGACCGTGCTCAGCCCGGCCAAGCAGTCCGAGTACGGCCAGATGCTGCTGGCGCAGCTGCGCCACTACAACTACGTGCTCGAGGATCCGCTGGTCGACGGCTGGCTGCGCGGCACCGGCAACCGCCTCGCCTCGTCGAGCGACCAGCCGCAGCAGCCCTTCACGTTCTTCATGATGCGCGACCGCAGCATCAATGCCTTCGCGACCCTGGGCGGCTACATCGGCATGAACGCCGGCCTGGTGCTGGCGGCCGAGACCGAAGACGAAGTCGCCGCGGTGCTCGCGCACGAAGTCGCGCACGTCACCCAGTCGCATGTGCTGCGCGGCGTGGAACGCGCGCAACGCGATCAGGTGCCGATGCTGCTGGCGATGCTCGGCGCGATCGCGGTCGCCTCGCAGAGCGGCAGCAATTCCTCCGACGACGCGGCGATGGCGGTCATCGCCGGCGCCCAGGGCCTCGCGCTGCAGCGGCAGATCGACTACACGCGCTCCAACGAATCCGAAGCCGACCGGCTCGGCATCCGCACGCTGTCGCGCGCCGGTTACGACCCCGTGAGCATGGCGTCGATGTTCGAACGCATGCAGGCGGTGTCGCGCACCAACCAGGGGGGCGACCGCGAGCGCCTGCCCGATTACCTGCGCACCCACCCGGTGACCACCACCCGCATCAGCGAGGCGCGCGACCGCGCCGAGCGCATGGACCGCGACACCGTGCAGGTCACGACTTCGACTCCCGAAGGCACACGCACCGAGCGCGTACCAGTCGACGCCAGTTACGAGGCGCCCGCGCGCGGTTTCGGCAATCCGATGTTGCCGGCCGGCCTGCGCCTGCCACCGGGCGCGATGCCGGGCATCGACGGTACGGCCTTCGGCTGGGCCCGCGAGCGCCTGCGGGTGCTCAGCGCGAACACGCCCGCGCAGGCGGTGCGCGAGTACGAGGCCATGCGCCGCAACGGGACGCTGACCGATGCGCAGCGCTACGGACTGGCCGTGGCCCGCCAGCGCCTCAACGAACTCGACGCCGCGGGCAAGGCCTTCGGCGAACTGCTGGCCGAGTATCCGGGCGATGTCTGGCTGACGCTGGGCGTGGCCGAGACCGACGCGCGGGCCGGCCGGATCGCCGCCGCCGACCAGCGCTTCGAGACCCTGATCGACCGCATGCCGCGTCATCCGGGGGTGGTGCTGACCTATGCCGCTGCGCTGGCGGAACGCAATACGCCCGAGGCCGGCCTGCGTGCGCAGGCGATCCTGCGGCCGCTGCTGAATTCGTCCAGCGGCGATCCGGCCTTCCAGCGTGCGTTCGCCCGGGCCAGCGAGACGGCCGGCGATCCGGTCCGCGCAGGCGAGGCCTGGGCCGAGGCTGCGGTGCTCGGCGGACGTCCGGAGCAGGCGCTGATCCAGCTCAATACGTTGAAGAAGCGCGAAGATCTGGACTATTACGCCCGTACCCGGATCGATGCGCGGATCGCGTCGATTACCCCGACAGTGCTGGAACTGCGTCGGCAGGGGATCCGGGACGAGGATCTGCGGCGGCGGTGAGGGTGCTTTGCCGGAATTTTGGCAATCGCGCTTCTTGCTGCCCTCACCCGACGCGCGATGCGCGCCGACCCCGGATCAAGTCCGGGGCAGGCTCTCCCCCGCGGGGAGCGGTGGACTCTTTGAGGACCTGCGGCACCCTTCATGACACAGGGCCGCACCTGTCGCCAAACCGTCACAAAACTGTCGTGTAATGGCGCCATCCCACCGGCGCTATGGACCGATCCATGCAGAAACGCATCCTCATCGTCGATGACGAACCGGCGATCCGCGACATGGTCGCCTTCGCGCTCCGCAAGGGCGAGTTCGAGCCGATGCACGCCGGCGACGCGCGTGAGGCGCAGTCGGCGATCGTCGACCATGTGCCGGACCTGATCCTGCTCGACTGGATGCTGCCCGGCACCAGCGGCCTGGAACTGGCGCGCCGCTGGCGCAAGGACCCGCTGACCCGCGACATCCCGATCATCATGCTCACCGCCCGCGGCGAGGAAAACGACCGGGTCGGCGGTCTCGAGGCCGGTGTCGACGATTACGTGGTCAAGCCCTTCTCGGCGCGCGAGCTGCTGGCGCGCATCCGCGCGGTCATGCGGCGCGCCCGCGACGACGACGAGGACGGCAGCGTGACCGTCGGCGCCCTGCGCATCGACGGCGCCGCCCACCGCGTGTTCGCCAGCGATGCGCCGGTGACGATCGGCCCGACCGAGTACCGCCTGCTGCACTTCTTCATGACCCACCCCGAACGCGTCTACAGCCGCTCGCAGCTGCTCGATCATGTCTGGGGCGGCAGCGTCTACGTCGAGGAACGCACGGTCGACGTCCATATCCGCCGGCTGCGCAAGACGCTCGAACCGAGTGCGCTGGATGGAATGGTGCAGACGGTGCGGGGGTCGGGGTACCGGTTCTCGGCGTCGGTCTGACGCGACACGCGCTGCCCTGCTTTTGATCTTCGCGACGCCGCACTGCACATCGCACGCCCGGAGGGCGGCGGGCATGGATGCCCGCCGTTTTCCGACCGAGCCAGGATGGCGAGTCGGAAAATGCGGGAACGAACGACTGGCCGGATTTGCTTCGTCGGGGCTGGCCCTTTTCTTTGGTTCCGTTTCTTTGACTCGCATCTTCGATGCTCGCCACTTCGGGGCCGGCTACGCCGTTCGCACTGCGTGCGTGGGGCCAGCAAAAGAAATGAACCCGCTCGCCGCAAGGCGAGTGGAAGCGTTTGATCTTGCTCGTCCTCCTGGGCAGAAAAGCGAACAGCAACATCAAATGCTTTCGTCCGCTGGCGCGGCCGAGTTCATTTCTTTTGGTAGACCCCAAAAGAAACGGAACCAAAGAAAAACGTCTCCCCGACACGTCCACAGCCCGCGGCGTCAGGCGCAACGGGATTTTCCGACTCGGCATCCTGCCTCGGTCGGAAAACGCCGCCCATCCATGGGCGGCGCCCTCCGGGTCTGCATTGCGTGCGATACGTTCGGTTTCATGGAGAAGCTGCAGGGCGACAGCAAAAGCAACCGCAACCGCGACATCCTGATTTCTTACGCCAACCTGTCACCCGACATTGCCTAGACTCACCGACATGCCACCCCGTATCCACGTCGCCTGGACCCGCACGCTGTTGCAACTCGTCGCTGTACTCGGTGCAGCGGCTGTGCTGGGCGCGCTGACCGGGCAGATCTGGATGGCGCTGGCGATCGCGGCGCTCGGCGTGCTGGCCTGGCACTACTGGAAACTCTACGACCTGCTGACGCGCCTGACCTCGCGCAGCCGCCTGCCACCGCCGCAGGGAGATGGCGTGTGGCAGGAGACGGACCGCATGCTGCACCGGGGACAACAGGACATGCGCGCGCGCAAGCGGCGGTTGATTGCGATGCTGCGCGCCTATCGCGCCGTGGCGGCGGCGCTGCCGGATGCGGTGGTCGTCGTCGACCGCAACAGCCAGCGCATCCAGTGGTTCAACCGCGCGGCGACCGGCCTGCTGGGCCTGCAGATGCCGCGCGACGTGGGCAAGCCGGTCGGCGATACCTTGCAGCCGCTGCCGGTCGCGCACTGGCTGGCGCAGGGCCGCCGCGCCGAGCCGATGCTCGACGTGCCCTCGCCGCACGCCTCGGGCACGCGGCTGGAACTGCGCCTGATCCCCTATTCCGAGGATCTGTGGCTGCTGCTCGCCCGCGACGTCACACGGATCATGAAGCTCGAACAGATGCGCCGGGATTTCGTCGCCAACGTCTCGCATGAGCTGCGCACGCCGCTGACCGTCGTGCACGGCTATCTCGACATGCTCGACCCGGCCGAGCAGCCCGAATGGGCGCCGATGCTGGCCGAGATGCAGAACCAGTCGCAGCGCATGACCCAACTGGTCGAGGACCTGCTCACGCTGTCGCGCCTCGAGGCGCAGGAAGGCGTCGGCGACGAGGTCGTGTCGATGGCCTCGATGCTGGCCACGCTGCGGCGCGAACTCGAAGTGCAGAGCCAGGGCCGGCACACGATCGCCGTCGAAGACAACTCGCCCACCGATCTCGTCGGCTCGACCCGCGAACTGCACAGCGCGTTCTCCAACCTGGTCAGCAATGCGGTGCGCTACACACCGGCCGGCGGTCGCATCGCGATCCGCTACGAACCGCTCGCCAGCGGCGGCGTCGCGTTGTCGGTCGAGGACACCGGCTACGGCATTCCCGCCGCGCACCTGCCGCGCATCACCGAACGCTTCTATCGCGTGTCGACCAGCCGCTCGCGCGAATCCGGCGGCACCGGCCTCGGCCTCGCCATCGTCAAGCACGTGCTGCACCTGCACCAGGCGCGACTCGGGATCGAGAGCGAAGTCGGCGCCGGCAGCCGGTTCGCCTGTCATTTCACCGCCGAGCGCGTCCGCGCCCGCGACACCCGGTATTTCGGAGCCACCGCATGAGCGCCGCCCGCCCCCGCGTCCAGAAAGCCGCGACATCCGTTCATGGTCCTGAGCCCGTCGACGCCATGAACAGGCCGGCCGATCCGCTGCGCGACCCGGCGCTGTACCTCAACCGCGAGCTGTCGCAGCTGGATTTCAACTTCCGCGTGCTGGCGCAGGCGCAAGACGAATCGGTGCCGTTGCTCGAGCGTATGAAGTACCTGTGCATCGCCTGCACCAACCTCGACGAGTTCTTCGAGATCCGCGCCGCGACGATGCACCACGCACAGGATTTCGGCGTGCCGCTGCCACCCGACGGGCTCACCCCCGCCACCGTGCTCAAGCGCATCCACGAGCGCACCGCGCAACTGGTCGAAGCGCAGTACTCGTGCTGGAACCAGGTGCTGCGCCCGGCGCTGTCCGAGGCCGGCGTGCGCGTGCTGGGCCGCGAGCAGTGGACCGCGCGCCAGACCCGCTGGCTGCGCGCCTATTTCCGCGACGAGGTGATGCCGGTGCTGTCGCCGCTGGGCCTCGACCCCGCGCATCCGTTCCCGAAGATTCTCAACAAGTCGCTCAACATCGTCGTCGTACTCAAGGGCAAGGACGCGTTCGGGCGCGTGGGCAATCTGGCCATCGTGCGCGCGCCGCGTTCGTTGCCGCGCATCATCCAGCTGCCGGAAAGCATCTCCGGCGGCGAGTACGACTTCGTGTTCCTGTCGTCGGTGCTGTCGGAGTTCGTGCATGAACTCTTCCCCGGCATGGACGTCAAGGGGGCCTACCAGTTCCGGGTGACCCGCAACTCGGAACTGATCGTCGACGACGAGGAAGTCGAGAATCTCGCGCTGGCGCTGCGCGACGAACTCGCCGGCCGTGGTTATCTGCGTGCGATGCGGCTGGAGATCTCAGCCAAGTGTCCCAAGCCGATCGTGCGCACGCTGCTGCAGAATTTCGACCTGCCCGAAAACGCGGTCTACCGCATCGACGGGCCGGTGAACCTCAACCGCATCAGTCAGATCTTCGACCTGGTGCAGCGGCCGGACCTCAAGTTCCCGACGTTCCAGCAGCGACTGCCCAGGGGCACCGATGCGATGTTCGAGCTCATTGCCGACGGCGACATCCTGCTGCACCACCCCTTCGATTCGTTCGCGCCGGTGCTGGAACTGATCAAGCAGGCGGCCGAAGATCCGAACGTGCTGGCGATCAAGCAGACGCTCTACCGCACCGGCAAGGATTCGGCGATCGTCGAACACCTGATCCAGGCCGCGCGCAACGGCAAGGACGTGACCGTCGTCGTCGAACTGCGTGCACGCTTCGACGAGGAAGCGAACCTCGGCCTCGCCGACCGCCTGCAGGAAGCGGGCGTGCAGGTCGTCTACGGTGTGGTCGGCTACAAGACCCACGCCAAGATGCTGCTGGTCGTCCGCCGCGAGGGCCGCAAGTTGCGCCGCTACGTGCACCTGGGCACCGGCAATTACCATGCCGGCACCGCGCGCGTGTATACCGACTTCGGCCTGCTGACCGCCGATCCCGACATCGGCAACGATGTGCACCTGCTGTTCCAGCAGATGTCGGGCCTGGCGCCGGCGATCGGGCTCAAGCGTCTGCTGCAGTCGCCTTTCACCCTGCATGCCGGGGTGATCGCGCGCATCGAGCGCGAGACCGCACATGCGAAGGCCGGCCGGTCGGGCCACATCGTCGCCAAGATGAACGCCCTCAACGAGCCGCAGGTCATGCGCGCGCTGTATGTGGCCTCGCAGGCCGGCGTACAGATCGACCTGATCATCCGTGGCGCCTGCGCGCTGCGTCCCGGCGTGCCGGGCGTGTCGGAGAACATCCGCGTGCGTTCGATCGTCGGCCGCTTCCTCGAACACCATCGCGTCTACTGGTTCGCCAATGACGGCGACCCGGACCTGTTCTGCGCCAGCGCCGACTGGCTGGAACGCAACCTGCTGCGGCGCGTGGAGACCGGCTTCCCGATCCTCGACCCGGAGATCGCGGTGCGCGTGCGCAGCGAGTCGCTGGACAACTATCTGGCCGACAACCTCAACGCCTGGGAACTGCGCGAAGACGGCACCTACGAAAAGATCGTGCCCGACGGCGACACCATGCCGCATTCGGCGCAGGGCTGGCTGCTCGCACACCTGTGCGGCTGAGAACCTGAGCGGATCGCGGCATGCATTAACATGCCCGCTCCCCCAACGCCGCGGCGCACGACGCGCCGCGGCATCCAGGAACGCCATGACCGGTCATGACACGCTCGCGCTCGCCGAGGCACTGACGGTACCGCTCGAGGACGGCGAGATGCTCGCCGCGATCGACCTGGGGTCCAACAGTTTCCACATGGTCGTGGCCCGCTACACGCTGGGCCAGCTGCGCGTCGTCGATCGCCTGCGCGAAACCGTGCGCATGGCCGAAGGTCTCGATGGCCGCGGCGGACTCACTGCCGACGTGCGCCAGCGTGCATTGCAATGCCTGTCGCGCTTCGGCCAGCGCATCCGCGACATCCCGCCGCAGCGCGTGCGCGCGCTCGCCACCAATACCGTGCGCCGGCTGTCCGCGCCGCAGGCCTTCCTGGTGCCGGCCGAAACGGCGCTGGGCCATGCGATCGAAGTGATCTCGGGCCGCGAGGAAGCGCGCCTGATCTACCTCGGCGTCTCGCATGCGCAGCCGCCCCGGCCCGGTCAGCGCCGGCTGGTGATCGACATCGGCGGTGGCTCGACCGAATGCATCATCGGCAGCGGCTTCGACGCGCTCGAGCGCGAGAGCCTGCAGATCGGCTGCGTCGCCAGCACGCGGCGTTTCTTTCCCGGCGGCAAGCTGTCGAAGAAGCGCTGGCGCGAAGCGCTGGCGGAAGTGGCCGCGGAATTCCAGCAGTTCGCCAGCACCTATCGCGCGCTCGGCTGGCAGGAGGTGGTCGGCGCCTCGGGCACCAACAAGGCCATCGGCGAGATCTGTGCGGCGATGAAGCTGACCAAGGGCTCGGTGACCGCCCAGGCACTGCCGCTCGTGCGCGACACGCTGCTGCAGGCCGGGCACATCGACGCGATCCGCCTGCCCGGCCTGTCCGACGACCGTCGGCCGATCATCGCCGGCGGCGTGCTGGTACTCGAAGCCGCGTTCCAGGTGCTCGGCATCGATCGGATGCAGGTCAGCAAGGCCGCAATGCGCGAAGGCGTGCTGCGCGACATGCTCGGGCGCGGCGGCAGCGACGATCCGCGCGAAAGCTCGATCGCCGCGCTGGAGCAGCGCTACGGCATCGACCAGGCGCAGGCGACACGCGTGGAAACCACGGCGCTGCGCCTGTTCGACCAGGTCGCGCGCAGCTGGAACCTCGACGGCGACGATCTGCGCATGCTGGCCTGGGCCACGCGCGTGCATGAGCTGGGCCTGGTGATCGCGCACAGCCAGTACCACGTGCACGGCGCCTACGTGCTCGAACATTCCGATATCGCCGGCTTCTCGCGCCAGGAACAGCAGTTCCTCGCAACGCTGGTGCGCTGCCAGCGGCGCAAGGTCGGCAAGTCCACGTTCGAGGCCCTGCCCGACCGTCTGCTGCTGCAGGCAAGGCGTACCGCCGCGCTGCTGCGTCTGGCGGTGCTGCTGCATCGCAGCCACGAGGCCGACGAGATTCCGCGCCTGGAGGCAACCGCCGACGGCCCGCTGCTGCGCCTGCATTTGTCCCGCCAGTGGCTGGATGCCCGTCCGCTGCTGCGCACCGACCTCGAAGGCGAACCGGACGACATGGCTGCGCTCGGCGTCACGCTGGCGCTGACCGCGGACTGAGTTTGCGCCGATGGCCCGTGGGAGCGGGGGGGGGGGGGGGGGGGGGGGGGGGGGGCGGGCCGCCCCCCCCCCCCCCCCCCCCCCCCCCCCCGCTCCCACAGACCTCGGTCACGCCGTCATCGAAGCGTCAAACGCCGGTCATCTGGCCGGCATCGCCCGATCCCAAGCTGCGCACAACCAGCGACCGGACCGAACGATGCGCTACGCGATCGTCACCGATACGTACCCGCCCGATATCAACGGCGTGGCCCTGACGCTGCAATCCTACGTCCGCGGCCTGCGCGCACGCGGACACGCGGTCGAGGTGATCCGCCCGACCCGCGCCGGCGAACCGCCGGGGGCGGACGCCCAGTCGCTGCGTATCCGCGGCCTGCGCGTCCCGCGCTATCCGGGCCTGCGCCTCGCGCTGCCCGCCGGACAACGACTACGCGCCCGCTGGCGCGCCACGCGTCCGGACGCGATCTACGTCGCCACCGAAGGCACGCTGGGCTGGTCGGCGCTCAATGCCGCGCAGGCGCTGGACATCCCGGTCGTCACCGCGCTGCATACCCGCTTCGACCTCTACATGGGCGCCTACGGCGTGCCGTGGCTGCAGCCCGCCACACTGTCGTGGATGCGCCGCTTCCACGCCCGCGCCGATGCCACGCTCGTGGCCACGCAGGCACTCGCCCTCGAACTGCGCGAAGCCGGCATCGGCCATCCCGTCGTGCTGTCGCGCGCGGTCGATTGCACGCAGTTCGATCCTGCACGGCGCGACGCTGACTTGCGCGCGCAGTGGGGCGTAGACGAGAACGGCCTCGTCGCGATCCATGTCGGCCGTATCGCCGCCGAGAAGAACCTGGGCCTCGCGGTCCGCGCGTTCCGCGCCCTTCAGGTCGAACGTCCCGGCACGCGCATGGTGTGCGTCGGCGACGGCCCGGAACGCAATGCGCTGCAGGCGGCCAACCCGGATTTCATCTGCAGCGGACCGCTGCGCGGCGACGAGCTCGGCCGGCACTTCGCCAGTGCCGACCTGTTCCTGTTCCCCAGCCGCAGCGAGACCTTCGGCAACGTGGTGCTCGAATCGATGGCCTGCGGCGTGCCGCAGGTCGCATTCGACCACGGCGCGGCGACCGAACACCTGTGCGACGGCGTCCAGGGCGCGCGCATCGCCGGCGACGACGAGGATGCGTTCGTCGCCGCTGCAATCGCGCTGGCGCAGGACCCGTCGACGCGCCGCGCGATGGGACTCGCCGGTCGCGAAGCCATGCGACGGTTGACGCCCGCGCACGTCGCCGGCGATCTCGACGCGCTGCTGGCCGGCCTGCGCGGCGGCGCGCCCGACGCGCGCACACCGCTTCCGACTCCGACCGATGCCGAGGATGCCGATGCACGCGCCGCCGCGTAGCCGACTGCTCCACCACGACACCGGCTGGTGCCTGCGCGCCAACCGCGCCTGCACCCGGCTCTGGATCCGCCGCTACTTCTCCACCGTCAGCCGCCTCGGCGACGGGGTGTTCTGGTACCTGCTGATGACCGCGCTGGTGCTGCTCGACGGCTTCGACGGCCTGATCGCGGCGACGCACATGGCCGCGACCGGCGCGGTCGCGCTGCTGCTCTACACATCCCTCAAGCGCTGGACGAAACGCCCGCGCCCTTTCGCCGCCGACGGCCGCATCCGTGCCTGGGTCGCCCCGCTCGACGAGTTCAGCTTCCCGTCCGGCCACACCCTGCACGCGGTGTCGTTCTCGATCGTCGCGGTGGCCTGGTACCCGATGCTCGCCGGCGTGCTGGTGCCGTTCGCGGCGAGTGTGGCGGTGTCGCGGGTGGTGCTGGGCTTGCACTATCCAAGTGATGTGCTGGCGGCGACGGCGATCGGCAGTGGGCTGGGGGCAGCATCGTTGTGGGTGATTGGGGTCGTCTGAGGCGATCGCCTGGCTCTGTTCCCTGCGAGCCGTTGCCCTCCATGAAACCGAACGTATCGCACGCAATGCAGCCCCGGAGGGCGCCGCCCATGGATGGGCGGCGTTTTCCGACCGAGGCAGGATGCCGAGTCGGAAAATCCCGTTGCACGTGACGCCGCGGGCTGTGGACGTGTCGGGGAGACGTTTTTCTTTGGTTCCGTTTCTTTGACTCGCATCTCCAATGCTCGCCCCTTCGGGGCCGGCTTCGCCGTTCGCGCTACGCGCGTAGGCGTCCACCAAAAGAAATGAACTCGGCCGCGTCAGCGGACGAAAGCGGTTGATATTGCTCCGCGCTGCGACGGACCGCTTCGCAATCAAACGCGAACATCAAGATCAAACGCTTCCACTCGCCTTGCGGCGAGCGGGTTCATTTCTTTTGCTGGCCCAAAAGAAACGGAACCAAAGAAAAGGGCCAGCCCCGACGAAGCAAATCCGGCGAGTCGTTTGTTCCGGCATTTTCCGACTCGCCATCCATGGCTCGGTCGGAAAACGGCGGGCATCCATGCCCGCCGCCCTCCGGGTGTGCGAAGGACGGTGCCACCTGATCGAGTATCAACAGCAAAGCACCACGGCGCGCTATGCGGGCGATTCAAAAGACGCCAACACCGCCCGCACCAATGCAGGTCTTACCTGCCCCGGCCAGTCGCGGTCATTGTCGACCTGCGCGCCCGCCCGCGCCGCTTCCAACGCATCGACATCGATATCGGCGATCGCCCAGACATCGGTATCCCCCGTCTCGACCAACACGCCATCGGACGGAAACCCCGCATCCATCGGCGCGAACAGCCCGGCGCTGCCCGTATTGACGTCGAGGATCGGTGTCCACGGCGCCTCGCCCGCCGTCACCGACCGGGCGACGAAGCAGCGGTTCTCCAACGCGCGGGCGAGGCAGCCGATACGCACGCGGGTCGCGCCGGCGGCCGTATCGGTGCAACTGGGCACCAGCAGCAGGCGTGCGCCGGCCTCCCACTGCGTGCGGGCCTGCAGCGGGAATTCGATGTCGTAACAGATCGCGATGCCGGCGCGTACGCCGCCGAGATCGAAGACCTTCAGCGTGTCGCCGGGTTCGATCACGCCGGTCTTCTTCTCGAAGCCGGTCAGCTGCAGCTTGTCCTGCCAGCCGTGACCACCGTCGGGCGAAAACAGATCGCTGCGGTTGCGGTAACGACCATCACCGATGTCGACGAGGAAGGAGCCGGCGACGATGTGCATGCCGGTGTCGCGCGCGAAGCCGGCGAACAGGGCGAGCCAGTCGTTGCGGTAGCGTTGGACGGCCGCAAGCGAGGCCAGCGTATCGCCGCGCACGCTGTCGTCGAAGGTCGCAGCCAGCTCCAGCGCGAGGTATTCGGGCAGCACCGCGACCTGTGCGCCCTGCGCGGCGGCGTCGCCGAGCAGGCGGCGCTGGTGCGCGGCGAAGGCGTCGAAGTCCGGCGGCATGCCGATCGCATAGCGCGCGGCGGCGACCCTCACGCCCCGGCCTCCAGCGGGCGGGTCCAGAAGGTCATCGGATGCGCCACATCGCCCACGTCGCGTTCGTCCCAGCGCAGCAGCATGGTCATGCCGGGCTGCCGCACGTAGCCGCGCTTGTACCAGAACACCGCGTTGTCGTGGTGGTCGTCGGGCCGACGCGGATCGTCCTCGGCGCGATCGACGGCGGCGAAGGCGGTCATGTCGAAACCGCCGAGCGCGCGCGCATGCGACTCGCGCAGATCGAAGAATCGATGGCCGATGCCGTGCCCGCGCCATCGCGGCAGCAGCACCGATTCGCCGAAATAGAACACGCGATCGACGGCGACATCCTGATCGACGAACGGCGCCTGGAATTCGGTCGTGTCGTCGGCCAGCGGCAGGCCGGTCGACGCACCGACAACGCTGTCGCCGTCGAAGGCCAGCACGAACACGCTGCGCGGCGAGCGCGCATACGCGGCCAGATACCTGCGTTCGTAGTCGGCATCGCCGGCGTAGAGATAGGGCCAGTCGCGGAACACGGTCATGCGCAGCTGCGCGACCGCATCGAGCCAGGGATGCATCGCATCGCCCGAGAGCGCGCGCACGGTGGGAGCTGAAGACGTCATGGCTGAAGTCTGGCATGCATGCGGTGGGCGCTTCGAACGCGCGGCGGAACGCAGCGTGGCCGCAGGCATGCCGGCGGCCACGTGCGCATGATCGATGGATCAGCGCGGCGGCAGTGGTGGCGGTGTCGCCGTCGGCGTCGACGCGACCTGGTACCAGTCGACCCGGCGCGTCACCAGCATGATCGCGGCGAGGATCGCGAACAGCAGGCCGGCGCCCAGCACCAGCGCGTTGTCCTCCGACACCAGCAGGCCGTAGAGCGCGGCGTAGAGCAGGCCCAGTCCCGCGGCGAAGCCCAGACCGCGCACCCGGCTGCGCAGCACCGCGCTCAGGTACACGCCGATCAGACCGATGCAGGCGCCACTCGCGGCGAGGTAGGCCCAGTCGAACGCGATGTGCTCCGAGAGACCGAGCAGCAGCAGGAAGAAGATCGCCAGCGCCAGGCCGACCAGGCCGTACTGGATCGGGTGGATGCGCAGGCCGCGCAGCATCTCGAACATGAAGAACGCGGTGAAGGTCAGCAGCACGAAGACGATGCCGTACTTGCTGGCGCGGTCGACGCGGGTATAGGCGTCCACCGGGTCGACCAGCGAGATGCCGAGCATGTCCACACCCGCGTCGCCATGTCCGCGCAGCATCGACGCGGCGTGGGATTCGGCGCGCGTGCCGTTGCGGTACTGCAGTTGCGCGTCGCTGGCCAGCGAGGACACCGACCACTCCGCGTGGAAACCGCGCTTGCCGACTTCCCGGGCACGGGGCAGGAAGCGGCCGTTGAACTGCGGATGCGGCCATGCGGAATCCAGCGTCACCCGGTTCTCGTCGGCCAGCGGCACGACGGCCAGCGTCTCGGCGCCGGTGAGTTCGAAGTCCAGCACCGTGCGCAGGCGCAGCGGCGCGCCGGCCAGCGCAGGCCGCGTCAGCAGGCCATGCACCCCGCTGCCGCCGCCATCGCTGCCCGCGCCCTGGTGCAGCGCGATACCGGCCCCGTCGACACGCAACCGCGGCGTGCCGCGCAGGCCGCGCACGTCGGCGACCGTGTAGCCGATCCATGGCGTGCCGATCTTCCGCGGCGGCAGTCCCTCGGCGTCCTCGGGAATCCGCACGTCGAAATCCGCCGACAACTGGCCGCCGAGCGCGTACATGCGCACATCGTGCAGGCCGAGCTGGCGCAGGTACGGCGCCATCGTGCCGGTCATCTCCATGGTCCTGGGAAAGAACGTCCAGGCGCCGGTGCGGTCGCGCCAGACGCGGCCGGTCGGTCGGCCCCGGTCATCGGTCTGCTCCACTTCCACGCGCTCGGTGTAGGGCACGACGAGCACCGGCGCGCTCAGGGTCTGGGCGCCCGCCTCGCTCGAGGCGATACGCGCGACCGCTGCCGCGCGGTGCTGCTCGCGGTCCTGGATCACGACGCGGATCAGCACCAGCGGCACCAGGATCGCCAGGCTCAGCCCGGCAATGATCAGGATCTTCAGCATCAGTCGCATCGCGACGCTCCGTATTGGGGTGCGCGCAGACTGCGCCGCATGCGTGGCGGCACGCGGGCGGCTGTGTGAAGCGAAGACGAAGTCTCAGCCGGTGGCCGTCAGCGGCAGTTCGACGATGGCGCGTGTGCCGCCACCCTCGCGGTGTTCCAGTCGCACAGTGCCGCCGTGCAGCGTCGCGACCTCGGCCGCGAAGGCCAGCCCCAGACCGCTGCTGCGGCTGCGACCGCCGGGCCGCGGCAGCGAGAAGAAGCGCTCGAACACCCGCGGCAGCGCGTAGTCCGGCACGCCTGGGCCCCGATCGGCCACGACGATCCGCAGCTGCGCGCCGTCGCCGCGTGCCTCGACCTCGACCACGCCGTCGGCAGGCGAGAAGTCGCAGGCGTTGTCGACGAGATTGGACAGCAGCTGCCGCAACAGGAAGGCATCGCCGCGGATGCGCAGGCCCGCCACGTCGCCGGTGTCCACCTGCACCCTGCACGCCGCAATCGGCGAACGGCGCGACGGCCGCGTCGATCAGAGTGCGCACGTCGATGTCGGTCGGCTGCTCGATCCGTTGGCGATGCTCGACCGCGGCCAGCGCCAGCAGCTTGTCGATCATCTGCGCCATGCGCTCGCTCTGCTCGCGCACGCTGGTGGCGAAGCGCGCGCGGTCGGCATCGGACAATGGCGATTCGAGCAGTTCGGACGCGCCGCGCACCGCCGCCAGCGGCGCCTTGAGTTCATGGGTCAGCGCGTGCACGTAGCGCTCGACGTACTGCTTGCCCTCCAGCCGCTCGCGCATAGTCTCCAGCGCGCGGCCCAAATCGGCGAATTCGCCGGCGGCCCTGGGCAGCGTCGCGCGCTCGCCCGCGGTCACCTGGTCGGCGTAACGGCGCAGGCCGCCGAGCTGGCGCGACAGCCACCACGCCGCGAGCAGGCCGACCGCCAATGCAGTGCCCAGCAGCAGGAAGCCCCAACGCAGGATCGTGCGTTCGCTGCGGGCGATGAAGGGCGCGATCGCACTATTGGGCTTGGCGACCGTCAGCACGCCGACGACACGGTTGCCGTCGCGGATCGGCGCGGCGACGTGCATCACCGAGGTGCTGTCGTCGGCCGGATCGGTCCGCGTCGAGCGTGCGCCGTACTCGCCGCGCAGGGTCAGCAGTACATCGTTCCAGCGCGAGTAGTCGTGGCCGAGGTCGCGGCCGGACGAATCGAATACCACGATCCCATCGGCGTCGGTGACGTAGACGCGATACTCGACCTGCGCCTTGCGGAAGCCCCAGATGTCGGCGCCGATGTCGCGTTCGCGCAGCGCACGCACGCGGGCGGCGAAACGGCCATCGTCGATGCGGCCGGCGAGGAAATCGTCGGTCGCCAGTTCCGCGAGCACGTTGGCGGTGTCGGCCAGCGTGTCCTCCATCGCCTGGCGCACGCCGGGCTTGATCTCCTGGGTGAAGACACGCATGAGCAGGAACGCTGCCAGCGCGACGATCAGGAAATAGCCGAGCAGGATGCGCAGCCCGATGCGCACGTCAGTCGATGTCCAGCGAATAACCGATGCCACGATGCGTACGCAGCGGATCGCCCCCGGATACGACCGCGCGCAGCTTGCCGCGCAGGGTTTTCACGTGGGTATCGACGGTGCGGTCGCCGCTGCCCGGCGCATCTTCCCAGACCCGCTCCATCAGCTGCATGCGCGACAGCACTGCGCCCGGCCGCGCCAGCAGCGCGGCCAGCAGGCCGTATTCGTAGCGCGTGAGATCGAGCGCACGCCCGTGGTACCGGATGCGGCGGCCTGCCCCATCGTGTTCGAACGCGCCGCTGCGCTTCGCCTCGCCCATCGCCGCGTCAGGCGCGCCGCGCCGCAGGACCACGCGTACACGCGCCACCAGCTCGCGCAGCGAAAAGGGTTTGGCGATGTAGTCGTCGGCACCGAGATCGAAGCCGAGCACGCGCTCCGACTCCGCGGCCTGCGCGGTCAGGAAGATCACCGGCAGCGGCGCGCGTCGGCGCAGTTCACCGCACAGCGCGAAGCCGCTGATGTCGGGCAGGCCGATATCGAAGATCGCCAGATCGAATACGGCATCGACGACCGCCGCCCGCGCCTGCTGCCCGTCCAGGCAGTGGCGCACCGCGTGGCCGTCGGCCTGCAGCGCATAGACCACGGTCTCGGCGATCGCGATTTCGTCCTCGACCAGCAGGATGGCGCTCATGGAATCCACGATGTCGGAAGTCGGCGAATCCTATACCTGCGGCGTCGATTCGCCCACGCGTCCCCACGCGCGCGCGGCGCGTTCGCAGCGAACCGTCAGTCCGCCCGCGGTCCCGGGTACGCTGTCGCGATGAATTACCAACACGCCTTCCATGCCGGCAACCACGCCGATGTCCTCAAGCACCTCGTGCTGCTCGCGATCTGCGATGCGCTGACGGCCAAGCCCGCGCCGTGCTTTGCGCTCGACACGCATGCGGGCGGCGGCGTGTATCGCCTGCGCGAGGAGCGTGCCCGGCGCACCGGGGAGGCCGACGACGGCATCAGCCTGCTGCTCGCCACCGCGCCCCGGCAGCCGCTGATCGCGCGCTATCTCGCCGCAGTCAACGCCTGCCGGGCCGAGCAAGGCACCGATGCCTATCCGGGTTCGCCTTGGCTGCTGGCGCATGCGCTGCGCGAGCAGGACCGCATCGCCTGCTGCGAGACCGAACCTGCCGCGACGGGTGCACTGCGCCGGGCACTGGGTTCCGATCCCCGCGTCGCGATCCACGCAGGCGATGGCTACGCCGCGTTCAAGTCGCTGCTGCCGCCGAAGATCGGCGCCCAGCGCTTCAATCGCGGCCTGGTGCTGGTCGACCCGCCCTACGAGGCGCAGGCGGCCGAATTCGAGATCGCCCTGAAGGCGATGCGCGAGGGCTTGGCGCGCTGGCCGCAGGGCATCCAGATGCTGTGGTATCCGATCAAGCAGCGCCGCACGCTGACGCCGTTCCTGCGTTCGGCCGCCAAGCTGCAGTCGAAAGCCTCGCTGCTGGTCGAACTGCTGATCCGCGCCGACGATTCGCCGCTGCGTATGAACGGCAGCGGCCTGCTGATCCTCGATCCGCCTTGGCAGCTCGCGACCGCCCTCGCCCCCGCACTCAGCGCCCTGAAAAGCGCGATCGGCGAAGCCGGCGCCGACACCCGTCTGCACTGGCTGCGCGAGCCGGCCTGAACGCTGTACGTCCGGATAACGGATGAATGGGGAAACTTCGCGCAAGCGGCGCGACCCCTTCACGGTTCGTGAATAGACGGTCCGGGTAAGGTCAGGCAAATCCGTTCACACACGACTTTCGATGACCGCACGCAACCGACTTCCGCCGTGGCACGAGGAGATCCGCCTCGCCAATGGTCGCCAGGTGCTGATCCGCCCCATCCGTCCAGCCGATGCCGAGCCGCTCCGGGCGTCGTTCGCACTGCTCGAGCCCGGCGAGGTCCGGCAGCGATTCCTCTACGCGAAGGCTGAACTCTCGCCCGAGACCGCGAACCGCCTGACCCAGCCGAATCCGAAGTCCGAATTCGTGCTGGTCGCCGCCGAGCCGTATACGCCCGGCGATGCGCTGGTGGGCGCGGTGGCGCGCGCGGCGGTCCTCCCAGGCACGCGTCAGGCCGAGTTCAACATCCTGGTCAGCCACTATGTGGCCGGCATGGGACTGGGCCGGCACATGCTTCGGCGCCTGGTGCGCTGGGCCAAGGGCAAGCGCCTTGAGCGGATCTTCGGCGACGTGCTGGAGGAAAACGAGCCGATGCTCGCGCTTGCCAAGTCGCTGAGCTTCCAGCAGGAGGCCGTCGAGGCGCCGGGCATGGTCCGGGTGTCGCTCGAACTCAAGCGCCAGGTCGTCGACACGACGCCGAACGTGCGTCTGGGCTGACCGCCCGACTCCGCCACGCCGGTCTCCGGCGTGGTTTTCGCCGCACCGTCGCAGTTCCTGCGACGGGCTCGTCTAGACTTCACCCCCTGATTCGCGCCGGCCATTTGGCTTTCGGCGCTGCCGTTGTTTTGTGTTCTGCCATCCGGACCTCTCCATGCCGCACGCTGTCATCGCTTCGCCTCCCCTGCCCACCGCCGGCCATGCACGCGCCTGGTGGCGTGCGCCCGCCAGTCGCAGCGCACTGGCGTGGGCGGTGCTGCAGGCGGCGCGGGCGCACGATGGCCCGGTGCTGCTGGTCGCCCGCGACAACCATGGCGCACAGCAGCTCGAACACGATCTGCGCACGCTCGGTGGCCAAGATGCCGATCTGCCAGTGGTCCCGTTCCCGGACTGGGAAACCCTGCCCTACGATCGCTTCAGCCCGCACCCGGACATCGTCTCGCAGCGTCTGGCGGCCCTTCACCGGTTGCCGTCGCTCAAGCGTGGCATCGTCGTGGTGCCGGTGCAGACGCTGATGCAGCGGCTTGCGCCTGTCCGGCATGTGTCCGGCGCGAGCTTCGATCTGGATGTCGGCCAGAAGCTCGATCTCGATGCCGAAAAGCGCCGACTCGAAAGCGCCGGCTACGCGCACGTGCCGCAGGTCCATGATCCGGGCGACTTCGCCGTGCGCGGCGGCCTGCTCGACGTCTACCCGATGGGCGCCGACCAGCCCTACCGCATCGAACTGTTCGACGATGCGATCGAGACCATCCGCGCCTTCGATCCCGAGTCGCAGCGTTCGCTCGACAAGATCGCCGCGCTGCGCATGCTGCCCGGCCGCGAAGTCCCGCTCGACGAGGCCGCGACGGCGCGCGCGATGGACACGCTGCGCGAGCGCTTCGACATCGACACACGCCGCAGCGGTCTGTACCAGGACCTCAAGGCCGGCGCCGCGCCGGCCGGCATCGAGTACTACCTGCCGCTGTTCTTCGAAGCGCCGCGACGCACCCTGCTCGACAAGGGCGAAGCGCCGCTGTCGACGGCGACGCTGTTCGATTACCTGCCGGCGAACACGCTGCCGGTCATCGACAGCGGCGCGTCGCCGGCCAGCGACCATTTCTGGACGCAGCAGGTCTTGCACCGCTACGACCAGCTGCGTCACGACATCGAACGGCCGCTGCTGCCGCCGGCCGAACTCTGGCTCGCCCCGGACGCGCTGCGCGCGCGGCTCAACCAGGGCGCGCGCGTCGAAGTCTGCGACGCCGAACATCCGCGCCACGCGCAGGCGTCCGCGCTCGGCGAGCAGCCGGCCCCCGATCTGCCGCTGGCCGCGCGCGACCACACGCCCGCCGATGCGCTGGTGACCTTCCTCGGCAGCTATCCGGGCCGCGTGCTGATCGCCGCCGATTCCGCCGGACGCCGCGAGGCGCTGCTGGAAATCCTGCACGCGGGCAAGCTGCGCCCCTCGGTGCTGCAGGATTTCCCGGGCTTCATCGCGGATGCGGACACGACGTTCGCCGTCGCGATCGCGCCGCTCGACAACGGCTTCGCCCTCGATGCGCCGCAGCTGACCGTGCTCACCGAGCGCCAGCTGTTCCCCGAACGCGCCGCGCAGCCGCGTCGCCGCAAGCGCGCCGCGCGCGATCCCGAAAGCATCATCCGCGACCTCGGCGAACTGAGCGAAGGCGCGCCGATCGTCCACGAGGATCACGGCGTCGGCCGCTATCGCGGGCTCGTCGTGCTCGAAGCCGGTGGCCAGCCGGGCGAATACCTCGACATCGAGTACGCCAAGGGCGATCGCCTGTACGTGCCGGTGTCGCAGTTGCATCTGGTCAATCGCTATTCGGGTGCGTCGCCGGAAACCGCGCCGCTGCATTCGCTCGGCGGCGAGGCCTGGACCAAGGCGCGCAAGAAGGCCGCCGACAAGGTGCGCGACGTGGCCGCGGAACTGCTGGAGATCCAGGCCAAGCGCCAGGCGCGCGCCGGCCTGGCGCTGGAAGTCGACCGCACGATGTACGAGCCGTTCGCGGCCGCGTTCCCGTTCGAGGAAACGCCCGACCAGCACGCCGCGATCGAGGCGATGATCCGCGACCTCGGCTCCAGCCAGCCGATGGACCGCGTGGTCTGCGGCGACGTGGGCTTCGGCAAGACCGAGGTCGCGGTGCGCGCGGCCTTCGTCGCCGCTGCGGCCGGCAAGCAGGTCGCGGTGCTGGTGCCCACCACCCTGCTCGCCGAACAGCACTACCGCACGATGGCCGACCGCTTCGCCGACTGGCCGATCCGCGTCGAGGTGCTGTCGCGCTTCAAGAGCACCAAGGAGATCAAGACCGAGATCGGCAAGATCGCCGACGACACGCTCGACATCATCGTCGGCACGCACCGGCTGCTGCAGCCGGACGTGAAGTTCAAGGATCTGGGCCTGGTCATCGTCGACGAGGAACAGCGCTTCGGCGTGCGCCAGAAGGAAGCGTTGAAAGCGCTGCGCGCGAACGTGCATCTGCTCACGCTCACCGCCACGCCGATCCCGCGCACGCTCAACATGGCGATGGCCGGACTGCGCGACCTGTCGATCATCGCCACCCCGCCGGCGCATCGCCTCGCGGTGCAGACCTTCGTGGTGCCCTGGGACGACGCGCAGCTGCGCGAGGCCTTCCAGCGCGAACTCAGCCGCGGCGGCCAGGTGTATTTCCTGCACAACGATGTCGAGAGCATCGGCCGCATGCAACGCGAGCTGGAAGAACTCGTGCCCGAGGCGCGCATCGGTATCGCCCACGGCCAGATGCCTGAGCGCGAGCTCGAGAAGGTGATGCTGGATTTCAACAAGCAGCGCTTCAACGTGCTGCTGTGCTCGACGATCATCGAATCGGGCATCGACATCCCCAACGCCAACACGATCATCATCAACCGCGCCGACAAGTTCGGCCTCGCCCAGCTGCACCAGCTGCGAGGGCGCGTCGGGCGCTCGCACCATCGCGCCTACGCGTATCTGGTGATTCCCGACCAGCGTTCGATCAGCAGCGATGCGAAGAAGCGCCTGGAAGCGATCGCCTCGATGGACGAACTCGGCGCGGGCTTCACGCTCTCGACCCACGATCTGGAAATCCGCGGCGCCGGCGAACTGCTGGGCGAAGGCCAGAGCGGACAGATGGCCGAGGTCGGCTTCAGCCTCTACACCGAGCTGCTGGAACGCGCGGTGCGCAGCATCAAGCAGGGCAAGCTGCCGGACGTCGACGACGTGGACGCGCGCGGCGCGGACATCGAGCTGCACGTGCCCGCGCTGATTCCCGAGGACTACCTGCCCGACGTGCACACGCGCCTGATGCTCTACAAGCGCATCAGCAGCGCCCGCGACATCGACAAGCTGCGCGAGCTGCAGGTCGAGATGATCGACCGCTTCGGCCTGCTGCCCGATCCCGCCAAGCATCTGTTCCAGATCGCCGACCTCAAGCTGCAGGCGACCGCGCTCGGCATCCGCAAGCTGGATCTGGGCGACACGGGTGGCCGCGTGCAGTTCGTCGAGAAACCGAAGGTGGATCCGATGGCGGTGATCCGCCTGATCCAGGGCCAGCCCAAGCACTACAAGATGGACGGGCCCGACAGGCTGCGCATCACGCTCGATCTGCCGGATGCCGACACGCGCATCCAGGCCGCACGTGGGGTGTTGATCGCGCTGGCGCCGTCGAGCGGGCCATCCGTGCAGGAGCGCGCCCGCGCACAATAAGCCTTGATCGGTAAAGCGCCATCGCGGCCAAGGCCGCTCCCACGGCGTTTGCAGCCCCCTGTGGGAGCGGCCTTGGCCGCGATGGCGCCTTCACTGCACATGCTGCACACCGCTGCGCGCCCAC